>JBHHVE010000034.1:0-24495 GCA_046754085.1 Leptospirillia bacterium | reverse complement strand
TTTGGTGGGCCGTGTAGGGATCGAACCTACGACCCGCTGATTAAGAGTCAGCTGCTCTACCAACTGAGCTAACGGCCCAAAACACAATTATGTAAATGGCGCGCCTGAAGGGATTCGAACCCCTGGCCTTCGGAACCGGAATCCGACGCTCTATCCAGCTGAGCTACAGGCGCAATCTCTTTCCCGCCGATCCTTCCAGCGGCCCCGCGCGGCCCCGAAAATGGTGGACGATACTGGACTTGAACCAGTGACCCCTGCCGTGTGAAGGCAGTGCTCTACCAACTGAGCTAATCGTCCACGATAATCACGCGAGCGGAGTATTCTACAAGAGGTTGCGCCCTAAAAAAAGGGCACGGCAAAAAACCGTGATCTTTCGACCGTTTGCTATACTGGCCTCCGGCCGATCCGCTTTTTTGTCCCCCTTTCATCAGCCGAACTCATGGGCCATCCGACCCGGCGGAATCTGACCCGATTCACCAGCACATTTCATGGGGTGCTTGCCGCGGGGTTCGTGCTGAGCGCCCTCATCATGGTTGGACTGTTCCACTATGACGTGCTGCTCCGGGACCAGTGGGCCATGTACGCCACCTATTGGGAACAGCCGTTTTGGCAATCCCTCTGGACCCCCAGAAACAGCCACCGGATCCCGTTTGCCGCGCTGTTTTCCCAGATGGACCTGCAGTGGTTTGGCGCCTCCGGCCATGTGTTGATGGTGCTTCAAAATCTGCTGGCCGGGGCCTCCGCCTGGCTGATCGCCCGCTGTGCCGGGGAGGACGGCGGTAGTACCGACCCTGCGCTGGTGCGCTCGGTGCAGGCCTTTGTCTTTGTGATCACCTTCTGGATGGGGAGCAACCTGCACCTGGTGCTCACCCTTGGGGTCTCCCACTACCTGTGCGCCCTGGGTGCGGTGGTGGCGGTGATGGGAATGGCCCATGCCGGGGGCGCGGCTCGGAAGGGTGACCGGCGGGGGGTTACCCTTGGACTTGCGGTGTCCCTGGCGGGGGCGGTGGTGTCCACGTTCAGTTACGGCAGCGGTCTGGTGCTGTGGCCCGCCCTGCTGGTCCTGGCGGTGGTGATACGGCTGCCGATCCGGTGGGCGGGAGGGATCGCGGTCACGGGTATTGTGGCCGTGGCGCTGTATCTGTCGGGCAACCGTCCGGCGGGGTCCGGCGAGTGGCAGCGGGCCGGGGTGAACCATTTTCTGGAATTGTTCGTTAATTTTCTTGGCGCGCCGGCGGCCCATGCGCTCGACTTTGTCATTCCGGTGCATACCCCGGCCATGGTCACGGTGGCGTTTGTCGCCGGGCTGGCGGTATTGGCGCTCACCTTATGGGTCAGCGTCCGGCTTCTGCTGCAAAGCGCGCCGCCGGGCCGGGGTGTGGCGGCCCTGTTCGGGGTTCTGATTTTTACCACCGGGGTGGCGCTGCTGGTGGCCTACAGCCGGGTGGAGCGCTACGGCCCCGCCGTGGGCGCCGCTCAGCGGTATGTGAGTTGGGGGGTGCTGCACTGGGCCGCTCTGGCGGGGCTGTTGCCCGCCCTGGCGGCCTCCTGCGGCAAGCGGGCGGCGCGGCTGGCGCCGGTTCTGTGCGTCGTGCTCGTGGCGGTGTCCCTTACGCTGGTTCCCAGCCATTTTCGCTGGGGTCTTGCCAGCGGGACGACCGGCCTGTGGGCGGAGGAGGCGGCCCTCGCTCTGGCGGTGGAGGTGCGGGACGACGCCCGTGTAGGGGCTGCCCTGGCGGACGGGGATCAGCTGGGAATTGTCTACAGCACAGGCCGCATTCTTCGGGACGAGAATTTGAACTTTTTCAGGCGGGTGTCTATTGAGTCGCTGGGCACACGTCTGGCGGAAACGCACCGGGTGGTGAGCCAAAACCAGTGCCTGGGTGAATTGGTGACCGTGAGCCGCGCCTCCGGCGGCACGCCCCCGGCCTGGCGGGTGGCCGGATGGGGGTGGGATACGAAAGCGAACCAGGCCCCCGCCGGGGTGTTTCTGACCGACCGGCAAGGGATGATCCGGGGGCTGGCGCGCTTTACCCGCCTGCCGAAAAACGGCGCGGGGGAACTGCCGGAGGGGGTGGCGTGGCCCTTCGGCCTGCGCGTCGCGCGGCGGCTCCATCCCAATCTGGGAACGGCGCTGGGGTGGGAGGCCGGATGGTACGGCTACACCCCGCCGGTGAATGGCCTTGGGGCCTTCGCCCTGTTGGCCGACGGTATATCGGTCTGCCCGTTACGGGTCAGCGCCCAGGGGGTTCAATAAAGCCAGGCACGAAAAAGGCGCATCCCGAACCTGCCGGGATGCGCCTTTTCAGGACGTGAGTCGCTCTCGCCGGGTGTTACGTCTTGCCCGACGGGATGATCTGGGTCAGCTTGCTGAGGAATTTGGACAGGCTGGAACCTTCCTGCTGCTGTTCCGGGGTGTCCCCGGCGTACACCAGCTCCTCGTCGAACTGGAATTTCTCCATGGTGATGCAGCGGGTCGGGCAGCGCATGGCGCACAGTCCGCAGCGGATGCACAGGTGGCTGTCGAACAGCATCACCGCGCCCTTGTCGTTGGCAAGGTCGGTGTGGCCCGCATCCGCGCCGGGACCGGTGATGAAGGCCTCCGGGGAGACCCCGAATATCGGCTCCGCGCCCTTGGAGAAGGTGGCCGCATCGTCCACCTCGTCGATGGAAACCAGCTTGAGCACCTTTTCCGGGCAGATGTCCACGCAGCCGGAACAGGCGATGCACAGAGCACCGTCCATGATCACGTTGATATTGCACCGCAGGCAGCGATCGGCCTGCTCCTTGGCGGCCTCCTCGGGGTAGGCGAAGTCCACCAGGGTGTTGGTGAATTTGCCGCCGCTGTCCTGGCGCATGTCCAGGGGGATGTGGGGCTCGCCGGAGCGGTTCAGGGAGGTGTAACGGGACACCGTCTCGTACTGGGTCATGGGCCGCATCATGCCGTGCGGATGGATTTCGATGGTTTTTCCGGAAAGGATCTGGTGGATCGAGCGCGCCACCTTGTGGCCGTGGGAGACTGCGTCGATGAACAGCTTCGGCCCGGTGGCCACGTCGCCGGTGATGAACACGTCCGGGGCGCTGGTCTGGAAGGTTTCCGGATCGCTTTTAATGACCCCCGGCGCCACCTGCACGATCTCGTCCTGGACGCCGGACAGAAAGCCGGTGTCGGTCATCTGGCCGATGGCGAGGATCACCTCGTCGGTCTCGAAGATCTGCTCACTCCCCTCGATAAAGCTGGGGGCGAAACGGCCCTGCTCGTCGAAGATGGAGGAAACCTTCTTGAATTCAAGACCGGTCAGGGTGCCGTCCTCGTCCCGCACGTACTGCTGAGGACCCAGGTCGTTGAAGATGTCGATGCCCTCGTAGCGTGACTCGATGCGCTCGTACTCGGAGCCGCGCATGCCGTCCGCCGGCTCCAGGCACACCACCTGAACCTTGGTGGCGCCCTGGCGCAGGGCGGTGCGGGCGCAGTCCATGGCCACGTCGCCGCCGCCGATCACGATGACCCTGCCCTTGTGGGGGATTTTTTCGCCGAAGTTGGAGCGCCGCAGGTAGTCGATGCCCTCGATGATCCCCGGCCCCTCGTGGCCCGGAATGGGAATCGTGCGGGCCAGTTGCAGGCCGGAGGCGATGACGATGGCCTTGTAGCCCTCTTCGCGCAGACCGGGGATGGTCTTGTCCTTGCCGATGTCGACACCGTACTGGACGTCCACGCCCATGTCGGCGATGGAATCCACCTCGCTGTAAACCACCCGGCGATCCAGGCGGAACACCGGCACGCCCTGGCTGAGCATGCCGCCGGCACCGATCTTGGGCTGCTTTTCGAACACGGTGACCTGATAGCCGAACAGGTTCAGGTCGTGGGCGGTGCTCATGCCCGCGGCGCCGGAGCCGATCACCGCCACCTTGGGGCCGGTGTTCTTGCTCTCCCGGTCGAGCACGCCGGTGGTGCCCATCAGACGCTTGATATTGCTGATGTCGAATTCGTGACGGGAGTCGGCCTCGTAGGTACCCTTGAGCACGTCCTCCAGCACCCGGTTTTTCTTGTCCGGGCTTTCCGGTCCGAACTGCTCGCACACGAAGCGTTTGAGGGCGCGGATTGCCACCGGCTCGTCCAGCTTGCCACGGCGGCAGGCGGCCTCGCACGGTGCGCCGCACACCCGGCCACAGATGGAGGCAAACGGGTTCGGCTCACGCGCGATGCGGTATGCATCCTCGTAGCGGCCCTCGCCGATGGCGACAATGTAGCCACGGGCGTCGGTATGCACCGGGCAGGCGGCCTGACACTCCACGGTGTCCTGATAGTGCGCGTAGTCGAAGTTGACCACTTTGAGCGGGTTGGGTTGGATCATCGTCCCACCTATTTACAAACGCGGGTTGTGCGGATCGAAACTTGGAAAAAGTATGACATAGGTCATGGGGGGAGCGAAACGTTTCGCGCCCGAATTCGTCCGGATCATCAAAGCCGCCGCTGCACGGCGACACACCATGCATTACCATTGGTTACGCCGGAGGCACTCGCAGCCCCCGGCACCAGCGCGGCATCATAACACGAGAGCATATGCAGGTTTCCTCCCCTTCACCCACCCCGGTGGTCTCGGTCATCGGGCTGACCAAGCGTTTCGGCGACACCCTGGCGGTGGACGGGCTGTCGTTCGATGTCGTTCCCGGCGAGATTTACGGCCTGCTGGGGGCCAACGGCGCGGGCAAGACCACCACCCTGTCCATGCTGCTCGACCTGATCACCCCCACCTCCGGCGAGGTTCGGATTCTGGGCCGCACCTACCGGGAGGGACGGGAGGCGATTCTGTCCCGGGTCAATTTTTCCTCCACCTACGTCTCCCTGCCCCTGCGCCTGACCGTATGGGAAAACCTGCGGGTGTTCGCCGCCCTCTACGGCATAAAAAAGCCCCGGGAGCGGATCATGGAGATGCTGGACCGTTTCGAGATTGCGTCCGCCCTGCACACCCGGGTGGGGGAGTTGTCCTCCGGCCAGAAGACCCGTGTGTATCTGGCCAAGGCCCTGCTCAACGACCCTGCGGTGCTTTTTCTGGACGAGCCCACCGCCAGCCTGGATCCGGACATGGCTGACAAAACCCGGCAGGTGCTTCAGCAGATACAACGGGAACGCGGCACGGCGGTGCTTATTACCAGCCACAACATGGCGGAGATGGAGGTGTTGTGCGACCGCATCCTGTTTATCGACAAGGGCAGGCGGTTGTTCGAGGGCACCCCGGAGGCACTTTTGGCCCACTACGGGCGGGACACCCTGGAGGAGGTGTTCATCCACGTCGCACGGGGTGAGTGCGCGGCGGAGGTTTTGTCATGAGCATGGACACGCACACCGGCACCCGTTCCGGTGCGGCTTCCGGCTGGAATGTGAGCGCCGGTCTGGGCCGCATTCAGGGCCTGACCCTGCGCTACTTCTACCTGTACCGAAGTTCCGTGCCGCGTCTGCTGGAACAACTCTACTGGCCGGTGGTGGACTTGCTCGTATGGGGTTTTGTCACCATCTACCTGCGCCAGTTCGAAGGGGCGTTGCCCAATTTTCTGGCCTACTTCCTCGGAGGGCTGATTCTGTGGGACATGCTGTTCCGTTCCCAGGTGGGGGTGACGGTGGCGTATCTGGAGGAGGTCTGGTCCAGGAACCTGCTCAACCTGTTTGTCAGCCCGTTGCGGACCGGCGAGTTTTTGACCGCTTCCATCGCCATCGCGGTGATGCGCACGGTCTTTGCCGCCTTCGTCACGCTCATGATTGCGTGGCTGTTTTACGGCTTTAACGCATTCATCATGGGGGTGTGGATCTGGACCTTTGTGGGCAGCCTGATGCTGATGGGGTGGGCCATGGGGATTTTTATCTCCGGCCTGATCATGCGTTTCGGACAGGGGGCGGAGTCTCTGGCGTGGGGGCTGATTTTCCTGATCCAGCCGGTGGCGGCGGTGTTTTACCCGGTGTCGGTACTGCCGCCCGCCCTGCAACACATCTCGCAATTCATCCCCGCCGCCCACGTGTTCGAGGGCATGCGCCAGGTGCTGGACGGGGGTGGCGCGCCCCTGCACCACCTGGGCTGGGCCTACGGCCTGAATGCAGTCTATTTGAGTGCGGCCCTGTGGTTTTTCTACCACACCCTGGCGGAGGCCAAGCGGGAGGGACGACTGCTGCGGGTGGGGGAGTAGACCGTTTTACGGACCAATGAGCTGGATGGCCCGGCCCCGGTAGTGAATCGTATAGCCGCGTCGCACTGGGACTCCCGGCGAAGGGGACACGAACCGGCGGCGTTTCTTGGCATTTCATCGTACCATGCGGCCAGACTGAACGGCTGCGGCCACCATGGGGGAGGGATGACCCGCGGAAGGCCGAGAGAGGGAGAAAGACCCTCCCCTGGCAGGTAAAGTTCAATCACTTTTGACAGGTAGGGCGTGATGAAGATAGCTGGGATTTGGCTTGGGCATCACAGTCCGGCGAACCGTTACCCTCCCAGAGCGAATCATAGCCGAACCAGCCAGGCCCACCATCCATCTCATCCAGCAACCTGATTACTTCGCTCGCCTTGCCCGTCTGCGGATCCGTAACATCCTTGTAATCTTCTGCACGAAGTGGAAATCGCAGCGGTTTTCGTGGTTTGGGTACTATTTCGTCCATCTGCGGGTCCAACAGGCCCCGGATGAAATTCACCACGTGCCAGGCGTCAGCCGGGTCGTCGAACATAACGTCCTGGGGGATCATCGCGGTGCCGTCTGACCCCTTGGTGATGGTGTAATAAATCTCCCCGTCTGTCCGTGTGTCTTGCCAGGCTGAGTTGGTGAAGTCCGTAGGTCGCGGGTCCATACCACCTTCTCCTTGCCCGTTGCCAGGGCCGTGGCAGCCGCTGCAGTCGGCGTCTTGCCACAGTTCGTATCCCAATTCAACCGAATCTTGCGAGTAGCTTACCGGGTTCATGACGGACCTGGCCGAATCCGGTGCACGCGGTTTCAACGTGGCATGATCCGATTTCGCCAATGTCACCTTTGGCGGGATGGCAACGGCAAGAACCACCCACAGGGCAATGGCGATTGCACGGATGTTCATGTGAGGTCCCCCTGACAATCTAAGCCACCGTAGACTTGGGGTTCGCAAAAAGGCTTGGGATTTCAAGGTGGGTGGCAGCAGGTGGAATACGGTTTCTAACTTGGAGAGAAAAACATTCATTCTCAATAAATATCGGGTGCTGTTGACTCGCTCAAGATTGGCTGCGATTGTGTGGGTGCCAGAGGGGTGCCAGAGGGGTGCCAGAGGGGTGCCAGAGGGGTGCCAGAGGGGTGCCAGAAGGACGACACCAGAAATCCGGAGCCACTTGATGCAACCGCGGCTTTTCTTATGGCGTGTGGGGCCGTACCGCTGGCAGAGGCCCAATCAGTTTAGCCATCCGCTGGGCTAGCAAACACAGCGGCAGCCCCACCACCGTGAAGTAGTCCCCCTCGACCCCTTCCACGAACACCGCGCCCCGCTCCTGAATGCCGTAGGCCCCGGCCTTGTCCAGGGGCTCGCCGGTGGCGACGTAGGCGGCGATTTCGTCCGCCGTCATGGGGCGGAAGCGGACCGCCGTGACGCTCGCCTCCACCACCTCCCGCCCGTCCGGATGCAGCAGGGCGAAGGCGGTCACCACCCGATGGTCGCGCCCCTGCAACCGTGTCAGCATGTCTTTTGCCTCGTCCGCGTCCCTCGGCTTGCCCAGCACGGTGTCGTCCAGCACCACCAGGGTGTCGGAACCGACGATCAGCGCATCCGGGTGCCCGGCGCGGGCCGCACGCGCCTTCTCCAGGGCGAGCCGCATGGCGGTGGTGTCGGCGGCCTCCCCGGGGTGCGGGGTCTCGTCGATGTCCACCGACGTGCAGGTGAACGGGTAGCCCAGGTGGCCGAACAGTTCCCGGCGGCGGGGGGAGGCCGAGGCCAGCAGAATCTCCGGCACGGTGCTCACACCGAGGCCTTTTCAAGGTCGGCCAGCACTTTCAAAAAATCATCTGGAAGCGCGGCTTCGAAGATCATTTTTTCCCCGCTTTCCGGGTGGATCAGGGTCAGGCGCGCGGCGTGCAGCATCAGGCGGGGCACGGCGATGCCAGTGAGTTTGGTCCGCTTGCCGCCGTAGAGCGGGTCCCCCAGAACCGGGCAGCCGAGGTGGGTGAGGTGCACGCGGATCTGGTGGGTGCGGCCGGTCTCCAGCTTCAGTTCCACGTGGGCGGCGCGGCCGAACGGGCCGGAAAATGTTTGGAGGGTGCGGTAGTGGGTGACCGCCTCCCGGGGCTTGTCGGTGTGGCGGGATATGCGCTTGCGGTCCCGCCGGTCGCGGCCGATGGCAAGCACCACCTTGCCCGCGCCCGGTTTGGGGACGCCGCCGGTGATGGCCTGATAGCGCCGCCCCATCTCGCGGGTCTTGAGCTGAGCCGAAAGCCGGGTGTGGGCCAGGTCGGTCTTGGCCACCACCAATAGCCCGGAGGTGTCTTTATCGAGCCGGTGCACGATGCCCGGCCGCTCCCGCCCGCCGACGCCGGACAGGCCGGTCAGATGGTGCAGCAGGGCGTGTACCAGGGTGCCCTCCCAGTGGCCGGGGGCGGGGTGCACCACCAGTCCGGCGGGCTTGTTGACCACCGCCAGCACGTCGTCCTCGTGGACGATGTCGAGGGGAATTGCCGCGGGTTCGATGTCGAGGGGGGTGGGGGCGGGCACCTGTACGTCGATCACATCCCCCGGCTTGAGCTTGTGGCTGGGCCGTACCGCCATGCCGTTGACCGTGGCCAGCCCCTCAACCAGCATGCGCTGCACCTGGGCGCGGCTGGCAACGCCGCGGGCGGCAAGGTAAGCGTCCACCCGCACGGGCCGGGTACCGGGGTCGACCACCATGGGTTTGACGGGGTTATCTGTGGGGGCGTCCTGTTCGGGGGCGCTCAAAACCGGGCCGCTCAGATGGAAGCGGGCTCCTCTTGGGACGGTCGGGCGGCGTGGGGCGCGCCGTGTTCCGTGGCGGAGACGAAGCCCGAGGTGTCTTCCGGGCGCGCATCGTGCGGCACCGACCAGATGCCCGCTTCGCGGGCGGCGACTTCCCGGCGGGCGCGGCTGTTAATCAGGCGCGGGTGGTTCGGCATGCGGGCGGCGACCTCATCCCAGTGACCGAGGGCGGCGCGGGTCTCCCCCAGGTCGGCGAGCAGTTCCGCCAGATCCAGGTGGATCTCCAGATTGTTGGGATTGGCGGCAACCGCCCGGATCAGGTAGGCGCGGGCGCCGATGGTGTCGCCGGCCTTCAGGGCCGTGCGCCCCAGCATGTGCAGCGGCTCGTCGGCGTTGGGGGCCAGGGTAATGGCCCGTTCCCACGCCGCCACCGCCCGCAGGGGTTGGCCCAGACGGTGGTGGATGCGGCCCATCATGACGTAGGCGTTGACGTCGTCCGGGTTACGAAGGGAGAGTTCCCGGTACAGGTCGAGGGCTTCCGGCAAATGCCCCAGACACAACAGGATCTGCCCCTTGATCTCCATCGCCTCGATGAATTTCGGGTTCGCCTCGATGGCCCGGTCCAGATAGGCGACGGCCAGTTCGTGCTGGGCCAGTTTTTCGTAGGCCAGCCCCATGTGGAACAAAAGGTCCGGGTCGTGGGCGCATTCGGCGAACAACAGGGAGTAGAGCGCAAGGGCCCCCTCCGGATCCCCCTGACACAGCCTCAGGTTTGCCTTGGTGAGATAGAGGATGCGCTGGGTGTCGGTGAGCGGGCAGAAGGTTTCCGGATCGTCCACATGGGCTTCGCAGAATGCCCGGCTCACCACATCTTTGGCCAGGGTGAACAACTGCCGGTCCATGTAGATGCGGGCCAGGTGCACGGAGGCTTCGGTGGCGTCGGGGCGCTCCGCCAGCACCTCCTTGAGCAGGGTGACCGCCTGCAGCCAGTTGGCCTTGCGGTAGGCGGAAAGAGCTCGCGAGATGGTTCGCGATACGGCCTGTTGTCCGTCAGGATTCACCAGATTCCCCATTCCTTACCGTGGGTGGCAGGTTATTCGAACCACTACCGGGACCTTTGTCGGGTGCGTTATCCGAGCCTTGACCGGCGCGGTGTTCCTGCCATGAGCCCCACAGAAACAAGCCGATTCCAATGCTGATTGCAGAATCGGCAATATTGAACGCAGGCCAATGATAACGCCCAATGTACACGTCGAGAAAGTCTATAACCTCACCAAATCGCACCCGATCGATTAAATTTCCCAATGCACCGCCAATCACCAGCGCCGCGGCGAAGCGCGACAGGCGCTCGTGGGGGGCGGATCGAAGGTAGTAGATGGCCAGCAGCGCCACCGCCAGAATCGACACCGCGGAGAGCAACAGAATACGGATGTTGTCGTCCACCCCGCCGAGCAGGCCGAAAGCGGCGCCGGGGTTGCGGATCGAGGTGATGGAAAACAGGCCGGGCAGCACCGGGATCGACTCGAACAACTGCATCCGGTCGAGAATCAGAAATTTACTGATCTGATCCGCTACGATCACCCCGGCGGGCAGCCCGATGAGCAATCCGATGGGGTGGCGGGGCCGCACGGTCAGCGGTCCAGCCCGCCGACCACCCCGGCGCAGCGGGCGCAGATTTCCGGATGGGCGGGGTCCGAGCCGACATCCTCGCGGAAGATCCAGCAGCGGTTGCATTTGGTGCCGGAGGCGGGTGCGACGGTGACCTTGAGGCCCCGGACCGGAGTTTGGGCCGCGTCCTTCGGGGCGTCTGACAGGGGCCGGACGGCGGCTTGGGAGGTGATGAGCAGGTAGTCCAGTTGTGCGCCATAGCCCTCAAGGAAGGTGGCCAGTTCATCGTCCGCGTAGAGGGTCACGGACGCCTCCAGGGATTGACGGATCACCTTGTCGCGGCGCTTGGTTTCGATCTCTCGCGTGGCCGCCCCGCGCACCTCGCGGAAGCGTTCCCAGCAGGCGGCCAATTCCGCGTCGATATGTGCCGGTTCCGCCTTGGGGAAGCCCGCCAGGTGCACCGAGGCTTTCCGTTTCCAGCCTTCCGGCATGTGTTCCCACAACTCCTCGGCAGTGAACGACAGCACCGGTGCCATCAGCCGGGTGAGGCTCATGAGCATTCGGTACATCACCCCCTGGGTGGCGCGGCGCCCCGGGTCGTCTGCGGCCTCGCAGTAGATGGCGTCTTTGGTGATGTCCAGGTAGAAGGTGGACAGGTCCACCACGCAGAAGCGGTTCAGGATTTGAATCACCTGGTGGAAGTTGTAGCTGTCATAAGCCTCCCGCACCTGTTCGATGGTCTGGTTCAACTGGTGCAGGGCCCAGCGGTCGAGACCGGTCAGTCCCGCTTCCGGCATGCCGTGGACTTCCGGGTCGTAGTCGGACAGGCTGGCCAGCAGGAAGCGGCAGGTGTTCCGGATTTTGCGGTAGGTCTCGGTCAGGTGCGAGATGATCTCATCGGAGATGCGCACGTCGTCCCGGTAGTCCTCCGCCGCCACCCACAGGCGCAGGATCTCGGCCCCGTATTGCTTGATCAGTGCCTCCGGGGCCACCACGTTGCCGACGCTCTTGGACATCTTTTTGCCCTTGCCGTCCACCACGAAACCGTGGGTGAGCACCGCCTTGTAAGGGCTTTGGCCATCCACCCCGATGCCCACCAGCAGGGAGCTGTGGAACCAGCCCCGGTGCTGGTCGGAGCCCTCCAGATAGAGGTCGGCGGGCCAGCCGAGTTCCGGTCTGCGGCGCAGTACGGCGGCGTGGCTGACGCCGGAATCGAACCATACGTCCAGGATATCCCGTTCGGGGGCGACGTTGGCGGAGCGGCAATGGCCGCAGGCGGCCCCCTCCGGCAGCAGCCCGGTGGCCGCTTCGTCGAACCAGAAATCGACCCCCGTGGCCTCTCCCTCGGTGCGGTCGGCCATCTGGTTGATCCAGTCGGCGTCGATGGTTGCCTCGCCGCAGTCGCCGCAGGTCCAGGCGATGATCGGCACCCCCCATACCCGCTGACGGCTGATGCACCAGTCCGGGCGGTTCTCCATCATGCCGTGGATGCGTTCCCGGCCCCATTTCGGGATCCATTCCACCCGGTCGATGGCCGCCAGGGTGCGCTGCCGCAGGTCCTTCTCGTCCATGGAGATGAACCACTGGGCGGTGGCACGGAACAGGATCGGGTTTTTGCAGCGCCAGCAGTGGGGGTAGCTGTGGTTGATGGGCCGGTGCGCCAGCAGCGCGCCCTTCTCATTCAAATGCTCGATGATTTTCGGATTGGCCTCGGTCACCTTCATCCCGGCCCAGTGTTCCACCTGTTGGGTGTAGCGCCCGGTGGCGTCCACCGGGGCGTAGACCTCCAGGCCGTGGGCCAGCCCCACCTCGTAGTCGTCCTGGCCGTGGCCGGGGGCGGTGTGGACGCAGCCGGTGCCGGCCTCGGTGGTGACGTGGTCGCCGTAGATTATGGGAACTTGGATGTCTAAAAAGGGGTGTTGGGCAAGGACTGTTCTCTCGCTGTTCCTAGCGTCAACAAGGAAGCCACTTGCGGTGGCTTTGATTCCTTTTTCTGGACTCTCAATTCCGGCAGCCGCACAGACTGAGTCCACCAGATCTTCAGCAACGATAAAGTCGCCATCCTCGTGTTTTACTACTTGGTAGACAACGTCGTAATTAACACAGATTGCCTTATTGGCAGGGAGGGTCCACGGTGTGGTGGTCCAGATGAGGATATCGACGGGTCTACCCGCATTCCACCTCTTGGCAAAATCATCATCTAGGCGGAAACGCACGTAGATGGCGGAACTGGTGACGTCCGCATACTCCACCTCGGCCTCCGCCAGGGCGGTTTCGCAACTGGCGCACCAGTGCACCGGCTTTTTACCCTTGTAGACCCCGCCGGTTTCCACGAAGCGGGCCAACTGGCGCAGGGTATCGGCCTCATAGGCCGGGTCCATGGTCAGGTAGGGGGCGTCCCAGTCACCCAGCACGCCGAGACGGGCGAACTCCTTCTTCTGCACCTTGATGAACTTTTGCGCGTGCTCGCGGCAAGCTCGCCGGATCGAGATTTGCGGCATCTGGTGGCGCTTGGGGCCGAGCTTTTTGAGCACCTGGTGCTCGATCGGCAGGCCGTGGCAGTCCCATCCGGGCACGTAGGGGGCATCGAGGCCGCTCATGGTGCGGCTCTTGACGATGATGTCCTTGAGTACCTTGTTCAGGGCGTGGCCCATGTGAATATTGCCGTTGGCGTAGGGCGGGCCGTCGTGCAGCACGAAGTGGTTATGGCCCGCCGATTTTTCCCGGATGCGGGCGTACAGGTTGTCCCCGGCCCACTGTTCCAGCCGCTTCGGCTCGTTCTGGGGCAGGTTCCCCTTCATGGGGAAGGAGGTCTGTGGCAGGTGGAGGGTGTCTTTGTAATTCATCCAGGGTATGCAGTCTTGTTCGGCGAAAACGCGGGATTACCAGTCGTTGGCGGCCGGTACGGGCGCTGGCAGGCAAGGATATCGGTCAGCTCTTGTCCGGGTCAACGGAGCAGGGCTGTGCGTCAGGGAAATGGGGCGGTGTTTGCCGGGCCGGGCGCCGGCGCTTTCGGCAGGGTCAGGAGATGTTGCTGGCGGTAGACGTCGCGGTCATCTCCAGGGGCGGCACCGGTGCGTGCAGGCGGGCGCCGTCGAAACGGGTCATGCGGTTGGCGCGGATCAGGCCGAGCAACTCGTTGACGTATGCCATGCCCCGCTCGCTGTAGCGGTCGAGAGTGGTGGCGAGCCGGATGGCGGCCTCCTGCGAGGTGGTCTCGTCCAGCCGGGCGCGCTCCTGGCGGAAGTTTTCGTAGGCCCAGTGGGAGTTGAGGTTCTGGATGTAGGCCCGCACCGAGCTGGTCAGGTCGGGGAACACCGCAAGCTCGTGACGGCGCCCGGCGTCACGCTGGTTCGGCACGATGCCGGTGCCGCGCTTGTAGGTCCACTGTCCGAACAGGTTGTTGCCCTCGTCGGCAAAGCGCGAGGTGCCCCAGCCGGACTCGAATGCGGCCATGGCCAGGGTCAGGGAGACCGGCACCTGCTGAACCCGCAGGTCCAGCGCTTTTCTGGCCGCCCGGGTGGTGGGCCAGTCCTTGACGCGATAACGTTCGGTCAACCCCAGAAGCCAGGAGATCTCCATGGCGGACGGCTGGTAACCTTCATCCATGCGGGCAAACAGGTCCTGCATCCGGGTGCGTTCCTGCGTTACCCGGTTGTTTTCCATCAGGACAATCGGCACCAGGCTCTGGAAGAACAGCTGTTTTCTGACCTGCGGCTCGGGGACCTCGCTCAGGTCGCTCGGGAAGGAGGCAAGCCGGATCCGGGGCACGGACACGGAAGTGTCCCGCCAGTCGTATCCGATCCGGTTGAAGTGATCCTTGAGGCGCACCACGGTGCCCGCTTCCATGTTCAGCACGGACGCGGTGGAAAAATCGGCGGGCAGGGCCAGATGGGCGCGGGTGTCGAACAGAGGGGTGCTTGCGGCGGCGTCGCGCCCGCTTACGGTGTCGAACGTCACCTGGGAGATGGTGGCGGTTCCCAGTGCCACCACCAGGGCGATCAGCAGGGTGCCGCTATGTTGTTTCAACCGGTTCATCATTCGCACTTTCGACCTACTCTCACTTCTATACATACATCCGCAGGGTGGAGAAAACCACACCGTTCACCCGAACTTACACACAAGGCCTGTGCCAAAACCTGTAGTCTCAGCATCAAAACGCACCAGAATACTTCGGAAGAGGGATTTTTGTAAAGGTCTTTCCCGCTGGGGGGTTGCACCGGGAAAACCCCGTCAGGCAGTTTGTAACATCTTGTAACACATTGTAAATAAATGAAAAAAATGGCCTGTCGGGGGTGTATTCCGAAAAAATGGTGGTAAGATTCGGTGACGATTCACCACCGGGCGTTTGTGGCGGGGGCGGAGTGATCCCGCTTTATTCGGTATTTCCGCCATGGGCAAACGGTTTTCCCTTTTTTGCGAAACGGAACAACAGTAATGGATACCCGTTCGGATATTGAGGCGCTCAATGCAAAGGTCCGCGAAGAAAGCCGCTTCGTGGATGACATTCTGGGGGAAGTCGGCCGCGTGCTGGTGGGCCAGCGCTCCATGCTGGAGCGTATCCTCATGGCGCTCCTCACCCGGGGGCACGTGCTCATCGAGGGGGTGCCGGGGCTGGCCAAGACCCTGGCGGTCAAGTCGGTGGCCCAGGCCATACACACCGAATTCGCCCGCATTCAGTTCACCCCGGACCTGTTGCCCGCCGATGTGGTCGGCACCCAGGTGTACCAGGCCGAAAGCGGCGGGTTTTCCGTAAAGCACGGCCCGGTGTTTACCAACCTGTTGCTGGCCGATGAGATCAACCGCGCCCCGGCCAAGGTGCAGAGCGCCCTTCTGGAAGCCATGGAGGAACGTCAGGTGACCATCGGCGGGGAGACCCATTCTCTGCCGGATCCGTTCATGGTGCTCGCCACCCAGAACCCGATCGAACAGGAGGGTACCTATCCGCTGCCCGAGGCGCAGATGGACCGCTTCATGTTCAAGCTGAAGGTGGGCTATCCGGATCGCACCGAGGAGGTGGAGGTGCTGCACCGCATGACCGGCGCCCCGGTGGAACCGGTCAAGCCGGTCACCGAGGTGGCGACGGTGTTCGCCGCCATGAAGACCGTGGACGACATCTATGTGGACGAGAAGCTGTTTCACTACGTTGCCGACGTGGTGTACGCCACCCGCGAGCCCGCGGCCTATGGCCTTGACGACCTGACCGGCCTGATCGCGTTCGGCGCCAGTCCGCGCGCGTCCATCTCCCTGATCAAGGCGGCCAAGGCCCATGCCTTTATCCGTCACCGGGGCTACGTGACTCCGGAAGACGTCAAGGAGGCGGGCCTCGACGTGCTGCGCCACCGGGTGCTTCTGACCTACGAGGCGGAGGCCGAGGAGGTGGAGGTGGAATCGGTGCTGTCCCGGGTGCTCGACCGGATCGAGGCCCCGTAGGGAATATGGGAGCGTTCGGGACGTGATCCCCGGAGATCTGCTTAAGCGGGTCCGGCAGATTGAGCTGGCCACCCGCCGCAAGGTGACTTCACGCTTTTCAGGTGGCTATCTCTCCACCTTTCGCGGGCAGGGGATGGAGTTTGACGAGGTGCGCGAGTACCAGCCGGGCGACGACGTGCGGGCCATCGACTGGAACGTCACCGCCCGCACCGGCCATCCCTATATCAAACGCTTCGTCACCGAGCGCGAAATGGCGGTGGTGCTGGTGGTGGACGTCTCCGCCAGCCTCGACTTCGGCAGCGGCGAGCGCACCAAGCGGGCCCTCACCACCGAGCTGTGCACCCTGCTGGCGTTCCTCGCCCTCGGCAACCAGGACCGGGTGGGGCTGGTGCTGGCGAGCGACCGGGTGGAGCGCTACATCCAGCCCGGTAAAGGCAGAAAACACCTCTACCGGGTGATCCGCGAGCTGTTCTACCATGAGCCCGAAGGGCGCGGCACCGACCTTGCCGCCGCCGTGGAGTTCGGCGCCCGCATAGCGCCGCGCCACAGCACCCTGTTTGTCGTTTCCGATTTTTTACTGCCGGGCGGCGCCCGCTCCCTTGAAAGCGCGGTCAGTAAAGCCGCCCTGCGTCACGATGCCATCGCCGTGAGCATCGGCGACCCCAGAGAAGATGCCCTGCCGCCGGTGGGGCTGCTCGAAGCCGAGGACCCGGAAACCGGCGAGACGGTGGTGGTCGATACCCTGGACAGGCGCTTCCGTGAACAATTCGAGTCAAGCGCCCGTGAGGCGCGCGAGGCCTATGAACGGATGTTCGCTCGCTACGGCGTGGACCATGTCCCAATCCGCACCGGGGTGTCCTACATGGAGCCGCTCATGCGGTTTTTCCGGGCGCGGGCGCGGAGGCTCAGATGATGCGCGCCCTGTGGGCAATGGGCTGCCTCGTGCTGCTTCTTGCGGCCCCGGTGCGGGCGGAGGAGGTGGTTGCTAGCTGGTCCCTGACCCCGGACTCACCCCGGGTGGGGGACCGTCTGCTGGCGCAGCTTGGCGTCACCCATCCGGCGGGCGTGGTACCGGACTGGGACGCGATCAAGCCGGATTTTGCCAACCTTGAACTGGACGGTGAACCCGTCATAAGCAATGACGGTGGCGCCGCCGTGTACACCCTGTATGCGGATTTGCCGGGGGCGTTCGGACTGCCGCGGGTGGCGCTGCCTTATACGCTGCCGGATGGTACCTCCGGCACGGTGCGGGTTGCGGCTTATGCTTTTTCCGTGGAGGGCGTGTTTGATCCGGCCCGGACGCCGCCCGCGCCTTTGCCGGACCGGCCCTCGGTTTCCCTGCCGATCTCCTGGGGGCCGTATCTGGCCCTCGGCGCGCTGCTCACGCTACTCGCGCTGTGGGGCTGGCGGCGCTGGCGCGGGCGGCAGATGGAGGCCAAAGCGCCGGTCGTTGCCGCGCCGCCGCCGGTACCGGCCCACATCGCGGCTTTGGCGGCCCTCGACCGGCTGGACCCGGAGCGCATGCCGCCGGAACAGTTTTTCTCCGCCCTTTCCGAAGTGACCCGGAGTTATCTGGACGGCCGTTTCGGGATT
Source organism: Leptospirillia bacterium (assembly GCA_046754085.1). Lineage (GTDB taxonomy): Bacteria > Nitrospirota > JACRHL01 > JACRHL01 > JACRHL01 > JBHHVE01. The sequence goes on along the minus strand of JBHHVE010000034.1, from coordinate 6,935 downwards.
CCCGCACTGAGCCTGACCACCCGTGAGATTCTGGCGGCGGCGCCGGAACGGGCGTGGGATCCGGCGGTTTTGTCGCCCCTGGATACCTGGCTGCCGGAGTGGGATCTGATCAAGTTTGCCCGGATGCAGCCCGCTGACGGCAGCGCCCGGCAGGCGCTTTCCGCCGTGCGTGGCTGGGTGGAGCGGACGGTGCCGGAACCGGAACCTTCCGGCCCGGATCCCTCCGACGACGGGGAGGTGATGGCATGAGGCTGGCCGATCCGTGGCTGTTGCTGTTCCTGATTCCGGCGCTTTTGGCGACCGTCCTTGTGCTGTTGCGGCGGCGCCCCCCCGTGCGCCATGCGATGCTGCCGTCAATGGTGGCGGCGGGACTGTCCCGGGGGCGCATGGTCCGGCTGCGGAGTTTGCCCATTTTGTTGCGTCTGGTGGTGCTGACCCTGCTGGTGGCGGCGCTGGCACGGCCCCAACTAGGGGTGTCGGGGGACCCGGTCACCACCCACGGGGTGGATATTCTGGTGGCCCTCGACCTGTCCAGCAGCATGGGGGTGCAGGACTTTTCCCCGAACCGGCTGGAGGTGGCCAAGGCGGTGGTGGACGACTTTATCGCGGGGCGCGGAACAGACCGGGTCGGGCTGGTGGTGTTTGCCGCCAAGGCCTTCACCCGCGCCCCTCTGACGCTGGATCACGCCATGGTGCGCAAGGTGCTGGGCGAGGTGGATATTGGCCTGATCGAGGACGGTACCGCCATCGGCTCCGCCCTCGCCACCTCGGTGTCCCGAATCAAGAGCGGTACCGGCGAAAGCCGGGTGGTGATTCTGCTCACCGACGGGGTCAACAACCGGGGCGAGGTGGATCCCCGCACCGCCGCCGAGATGGCCGCCGCCCTCGGCGTCAAGGTCTATACCATCGGAGTGGGCCGGGAGGGGCGCTTTACCCAGATTCAGGACGACCCGATCTTCGGCAAGCGCCGGATTACGGTGGAGACACGGGTGGATGAGAAACTGCTCCAGGATATGGCGCAGATGACCGGTGGCCGGTTCTTCCGCGCCCAGGACGAGAAGGCCCTGGCGGATATTTATGCGCGCATCGACGCCCTGGAGAAGAGCGAGTTCGTCGCCGACGTGCAGCTCGACTGGAGCGACCGTTACCACTCCCTGCTGCTGTGGGCCACGGGGCTGTTGTTGCTGGAATGGCTGTTGGCCTATACCCGTTTGCGCCGGATACCCGCATGAGTGCGCCTGCAAGCCATCGAAGGCGGTCCGCTTGCCGCGTTCTGCGGTCGCCAGAGGTGCTGCATGATGCGGAAGGGAGGCTGATGCCATGAGTTTCCTGCTTCCGGAATGGTTGCCTTGGCTGCCTCTGATGGTGCTCCTTACGGGCGCGGGCCTGCTGGCCGGTGGCCGTCGGCTGCGCCGTGACGCCCGCCGCTACGCGCATGCGGGCGCCTCCGCCAACGCGGATCAGTGGCTTCCGCCCCGCAGCGTGCTGCGGGCGGGCCTCGGGATGACGGCGCTGCTGGCCCTTGGCGTTGCCCTGGCCGGTCCCCTTTACGGGGAGAAAACCGTGCGGCTCGCGCCCCGCGGCGCCGATGTGGTGATCGCCCTGGACATCTCCCTGAGCATGGCGGCGGAAGATATCAAACCGTCCCGGCTGGACCATGCCCGCCGCCGTATCGCGGCGCTGCTTGAATCCCTTCCCGGTCACCGTGCGGGGCTGGTGCTGTTTGCCGGGGATGCGGTGCCAAGCGTGCCCCTCACCCTGGATCATCAGGCGCTGGGGCTGTTTCTGGATGCGGTGGTGCCCGGTATGGCGCCGGCGGCGGGCTCGTCCCTGCAATCCGCCGTGGATGCCGCCGCCGAACTGCTGGAAGAAGACGCCGGCGGCGCGGTGGTGGTGTTTTCCGACGGTGAGGCCACGGCGGGAGACCTGGGGCGGGCCGTTACCCATGCTAAAAAGGCGGGGGCGCGGGTGTTTACCTTCGGGGTGGGCGGCGTCTCCGGCGCGCCGATTCCAATGCGCGAGGACGACGGCCGTTTGCTGGGCTACAAGCGCGACCGCCAGGGTAAGGTGGTGCAAAGCCGTCTGGAGGGGGAAGGGCTGGCCCGCCTCGCCCTGGAAACCGGCGGTACCTACCACGTCAGCAGTCTGGAGGGGGATGAAATCGATCGGGTGGCGGAGGCCGTCAAGGCAATGGCGAAAGGTGAATTGGATGCCGGTGGCCTTGCCCGCCCGGAGAACCGTTACCAGTGGCCGCTGGCCCTCGCCGTGCTGCTGCTGCTGGCCGAAATGCTGATACCGGCCGGTGGCCGGGAGCGGACGGTATGATGTCTGAAAACGCCATGAGAAAGACGGGCGTGTTGCTCTGGGGAGCGCTCGGCTGGCTGCTGCTGTCCGGGGCGAGTCTGGGGGAACATCTCAAGGTGGAGGAGGCCAACCGCGCCCTGGCCACTGGCGATCCGGCCACCGCCGAGGCCCGCTATCGGGAGGTAATCGAGGCGAGTCCGGACGATCCGGCCCTGCGCTACAACCTGGGGGCGGCCATGAAGGCCGGAGGCGATCATGCCGAGGCGCTGCGCCTGTGGGGGGCGGTGGCGGCGGAGGGCATGCAGGCGCCTGACGGGGAGGCCGACGGCGACGATGGAGTCGCCCCCGGACTGGCGGCCAGCGCCGCGTTCAATCTGGGCAACACCCTGCTGGAGCAGGCCACGCCTCCCCCCGGCGGGCCGTCCGCGGAGTCTTTGCCGGGCGGGGCGCCGGGGGGAGATACGAGTGCGGCCATGCAGGCGTTGACCGCCGCCATCAAGAGCTATCGTGCGGCCATCGCCCTGGACCCGGAAAGTGAGGATGCGCGCCACAACCTGCAGATTGCCGCCATCCGGCGTGCGGAACTTGAGCAGATGCAACAGCAACAGCAGTCCGGGGAGTCCAGCGAGCAGGGTGATCAGGGCGAGCAGGGTGAGTCGTCGGAAGGTGGTCAGGGACAGCCGCAAAAGGGCGGCGAATCCGGTTCCGAAGATACCCGAAGCGGGGGCGATCCCGAATCCGGAAACAAGGATGGCGAACAGTCGGCGGCCGCCGGGGAGAAAGACGGCACCCAGGATCAGGGTGAGAGTGGAGAGACCGCCGGAAATGGCGAGGATGACGACGGGACCGATGGCTCCGGCGCGGCGCAAAACGGCGTGGCGCAGATTCGCGCCGAGGACATGGAGCGTATCCTGTCCGGTATGGCCCGGGGTGAGGCGGAGGTGATGCGGGAGGCATTGCGCCGCACCATGGGTCCGGCAAGCACTGTGGAGCGGGATTGGTGAAACGGTTTTTTCATAAAAGCATCCTTATTGTGGCGTTTCTTCTGCTGTGGGCGGGTACTGCCGCAGCCGCTACGGTGACGGCAAATATCTCCCCCAAGGTGGTTTCCGTGGGGCAGGCCGCCACCTATTCGGTTACGGTCAGCGGCGATGTGTCCGGGGTGCAGGAGCCGGACCTGTCCGGCATCGAGGGTGCGGAGGTTGCGAGCAGCGGCAGTTCGTCGTCCTTTACCTCCATAAACGGCCGCATCTCCCGAAAGACCACGTATCACTACACCCTGGTGCCGACCCGGGAAGGCACCCTGCGGATCGAGGGGGTGACCGTCGAGGTTGGCGGCTCCCGCCTTCCGCTCAACCCGGTTTCGTTGCAGGTGGAGCCGCCGAGCAGCCGCTCGCGGGCGCAGCAGCCCACCGCCCGAACCGATCCGTTCGGGCGCCTTTCGCCGTTTTCCCGGCGGCGGCAACCGGGGCTGCGGGAGGGTGACGTCGCCATCGACCTGTCAGTGGATCGGGAGACGCCGTTCGTGGGTGAGCAGGTGATCATGACCTTCCGTCTGGAACGGGCGGTGGATTTTGCCCGCCGCCCGGAATACGGCAGGCCGGACACCACCGGGTTTACCCATCGCGAAGTCTCACTGACGCCGGATGAGGCTGTGACCCAACAGGTCCGGGACGGCCGCCCCTGGGTAACCGAGGTGAAGAAGAGCGTGCTGTTTCCGGTGACCGCCGGCGAGCGGCGTATCGGGTCCGCCTCCCTGGGCTTTACCATAGACCCGTTTTCCGGGGGGCAGCGGCTGCATACCAAGCCGATTCCGATGCGGGTCCGGCCGCTGCCGATCGCGGGCCGTCCGGACGATTTTTCCGGCGCGGTGGGGGATTTCAAGCTGACCGCCGCCCTCGACCGCGACACCGTGCGCGCCGGTAACGCCGTCACCCTCTCCGTCAAGGTGAGCGGGAACGGCAACCTGGAGGCGGTGCAGGAGGTCAGCCTGTCCGGCATCGACGGTTTTGAGGTATACGACCCGGAAACCCACACGGACACCCGCTATGGCGCAAAAGGTGTGACCGGCTCGCGCACCTTCCGTTACCCCCTGGTGCCCTACTCCCCCGGCACCTATCAGGTTGGCGCCGTGCGGCTGGTCACCTTCGACCCGCAGGCGGAAAAGTACCGGGTGGCGACCGCCGGTCCGTTTACCGTGACGGTCACGCCGGCGAATGCCGTGTCACCGGAGGCCGCCACCGGTGGGACGGAGATGACCGCCACAGACGCACAGGTACCCGGCCGGCGGGATACATTGCCGTGGGCGTGGGGGTTGTTCGCAATCGGTATCGCCCTGCTGGCGGTGCGGGTGGTGACCCGCGCCCGGGCACGGGCGCGGCAGCCGGATCAAACGGTGAGTGAGGCGGAAGCCGCAGAGGCGGTGAAGCGGGCGCTGGCGGCAAATCTGTCCATGGACGATGACAGCTACCTGGCTGAAGTGGACCGCAGCTTCCGCAGCTATCTGGCGGTACGTCTCGGCATTCCGGAAGCCCGCGCTGAGGCCCTCCGCGTGGCTCAGGAGCTCTCCGGGTTCCCGGACGAGGTGCGCGACACCGTGAGTGGCGCGCTGGAGCGCCTGCATCAGGCGCGCTACGCCCCCGGCGGCGCATTTTCCAGCGCCGCGGCGCGGGCGGAGTTGGCGGCGCCGGTGGAGGCCGCCCTCGACGCGTTGGCAAGCGACCCGGCGCCGCAGGACCCGGGCGCGTAGGGCGCGGGCGAGGAAAACAGTCACCCGGGGGCGGTCGTCTTTCACAGGGGGTGATCACCACAAAAATCCCCACCCCATCACGGCCGTCACGGGGTAAAATGCAGGCACCCGTGCGGGGGCGCCCCGCGGGAAATCTGAACAGGGAGAGATCAGGTGGCGGCGGAGTGCATTATCCGGCAGATACCGGTGGGTGATATCGGCAACTTCAACTACCTGATCGGCGACCCGAAAAGCGGCCACGCCGCTATCGTGGACCCGGCCTGGGAGCCGGATAAACTGCTGACGGCGGCCAAAGACCTTGGGCTCTCCATCACCCATATTCTCAACACCCACTGCCACGCCGACCACGTGGAGGCCAACGGCGCCATCCGGGAGGCCACCGGCGCGAAGATCTACATCCACCAGGCGGAGTTTCCCTACCTGAAGCATTTTTTTCCGCCGGAGGGGGACGTGGCCATGGAGGATGACGGCGAGGTGGGGGTGGGGGCGCTCACGGTGCGCTGGCTGCACACCCCCGGTCACTCCCCCGGCAGTTCGTGCCTGTGGGTGGGTGACGCCCTGTTCGTGGGCGACACGGTGTTCGTAAACAGCATCGGCCGCACCGATTTTCCCGGCTCCGAGCCCAGGGAGATGTACCATTCCATTGAGCGTTTGCGGGCGCTGCCGGAACATCTCACCATCTATCCGGGCCACGACTACGGCCCGACGCCCACCACCACGGTGGGCGACCAGAAGCGTGACAACCCGTACTGGCAAATCCAGTCCGTGGAGGCATTTCTGGAAATTGCCCAGCCCGACAACGACATCATGTAGGGGTGGGGACAGAAGTCGCCATAAGCGAGGATCCCGCAAGTTCCGGTACGGCTGCGGACGGCGCCGGGCTGGTGGAGGTGGCGCTGGTGCGCGGGCTGGCACAGACCCTCACCTACCGGGTCAAAACCCCGGTGCCCCCCGGCTCCCGGGTGCGGGTGCCGTTGGGTCGCCGTCACGCCACCGGCGTGGTGGTGGGCCGCCCCGAGGCGGCCCCGGAAGGGGTTAAAACGTTACGCACCGCCACGGTGCTGGATGCGGAGCCGGTGATTCCGGCCGCCCTCCTCTCCCTCACCCGGAAAGTCGCAGCCTATTACATGACCCCGTGGGGCACCGTGTTGGGGGCCGCCATGCCGCCCCTGCCCGGTGCAAAGCCACCGCCGCCGCGCTCGTTGCGTACCGCCAGTCTGCTGGTGGTGCCGGAGAAAGCCGCCGAGGAGGCGATGCGCCTGCAGGAGCGCGCCCCGCGTCAGGCGGATGTGCTGATCCGGCTGGCCGCAGAGGGGCCGCTGCCGGTGTCCAAATTGAGTCGGGATGCGGTGGCCCGCCTGTCCGGGCGGGGCTTTGTAATTGTGTCCGAACAGGAGCACCGCCGGGTGCCTCTTAATGCCGCCGCAGTCTCCGCGCCCCGCCCGGAGACCCTGACCGACGCCCAGAGCCATGCCCTGAACCAGGTGACCGGCACCTTCGGCGGATTTTCCGTCCAGCTGTTGCATGGGGTGACTGGCAGCGGCAAGACCGAGGTCTATTTGCAGGCCGCCGAACGCCTGGCCGAAAGCGGGAGGCAGACCCTGCTTCTGACCCCGGAGATTGCCCTGGCGTCGCACCTCACGGTGGCGGCCCGCGCTCGTTTCGGGGATGGCGTGGCGGTGTTGCACTCGAGGCTTTCCGACGGCGAGCGTCACGACGAGTGGCGGCGCATCCGGGACGATCCCGAAGTGGTGCTGGTGATCGGTACCCGTTCCGCCGTGTTCGCGCCTCTCGAACGGTTGGGCCTGGTGGTGGTGGACGAGGAGCACGACGGCGCTTACAAGCAGGAGGAAACCCCCCGCTACCACGGCCGCGATGTGGC
>JBHHVE010000033.1:0-26398 GCA_046754085.1 Leptospirillia bacterium | reverse complement strand
CAACCGCCTTCCGGCTCCTGACCCGACGTCAAAGGCGGTTAAAAGATGTGCCCATAAGTTTGTCATGTACCCAGCCCCCGAAAACAACCCCGCCACCATCCTCATTGTGGAGGATGAAAACGATATCCTGGAACTGACCCGTTTCAACCTGCAAAAGAACGGTTACAACACCTTAAGCGCCTGTACCGGCGACGAGGGGCTACGGATGGTGAAGGCACACCGCCCGGATCTGGTTTTGTTGGATCTGATGTTACCCAACATGGATGGGGCCGAAGTCTGCCTGCGCATCAAATCGGACCCTGAATTTCAGGGCATCCCGGTGATGATGGTCACCGCAAAAAGTGCCGAGAGCGATGTGGTCAGGGGGCTGGCCATCGGCGCGGATGACTATCTCGCCAAACCGTTCTCCACGCCCATTCTGGTGGCGCGGGTGGCCGCCTTATTGCGCCGCACCGGGAGCGCCACCCAGGACGAGGAGACGCCCTTATCCATAAAAGGGCTCACCATCCACACCGGTCGTCACGAGGTGACCTTAAACGGCACCCCCCTCGACCTGACCCTGACCGAGTTTTCCATTCTTAATCTGTTGGCCAGCAGGCCCGGCTGGGTTTTCCCTCGACGGCAGATCGTCGCCGCCATTCAAGGCCGTGCGGACATGGTGTCGGAACGGAGCGTGGACGTTCAGGTCGTCGCCCTGCGTCGCAAGCTCGGTGGGTCCGGCCAACTGATCGAAACAGTGCGCGGCGTCGGCTATCGCTTCCAAGGTTGACGGCGATTTTTTCTCGTTATTTTTCAGTGCCTTGGAGTGTTTTCTTGAGGCCCCTGGAATATTAACGGAGATTTCATTGCACGCTAACCCGCCCTTAACAAAGGCTCTCTAAGCTACCTCCCATCATTAATTTGTGATGTCACTCCCGACGGGGGGGGGGCGCATTCCAGGCCGTAAACACAGCCGCCGGGATGTATTGGGCATTTGTTTGATTGATTGGGTTTTTCCATCTAACAGAAAAGGAAATGGAAATGAGTTTGAAACGCAACGTCATCATGGCCGCCGTGGCCGCCTCCCTGGCCCTGACCGGCACCGCCTTCGCAGGCGGCGTGAAGTACAAAAACGCGGACGGCGACTACGTCAAGCTGGGTGGCCGCATCCAGTTGCAGTACCACAGTGTCGACCCCAAGGGTGGTACCAATTCCGACAGCATGTTCTTCCGCCGCTTCCGCCCCTACATCGAGGGTTCCACCCACGCGGGCTGGAAAGGCAAGTTCCAGTTTGACCTGGGCAAGGCCGGTGACAGCAACGAGGTGGCCGTCAAGGATGCCTACATGCAGTACAAAGGCTTCGACAACATGAAGGTGACCATCGGTAACGCCAAGTCCACCTTCTCCCGCGAGGCCCTCACCTCCTCGAAGAAGCAGCAGCTCGTCGAGCGCACCTTCGTCGGTGACCACAACTACGGCTCCCTGGACCGTACCACCGGTGTTCACGTTGCTGGCCACAACGGCGACAAGAACATCGAATGGTCCGCCCAGCTCGCCCAGGCCGCCATCGACCCGGATGCCAAGAAGCTCGACTTCGACTCCCTGGCCAACCGCAACGGCGACTTCAACGAGGGCTTCGTCTACGGCGCCCGCGTCGACTTCCACCCGTTCGGCAAGCTGAAAAAATCCCAGGGCGACTTCAAGGGTGAGCAGAAGGCCACCGTCGGTCTCGGCGCCTTCTCCTGGAGCAACGACGACGACAACAACACCCACACCGACGCCGCCGGTGCTGCCACCTCCACCTCCAAGGCGGATGTGGACAGCGTGACCGGCATGGAGGTTTCCGCAGGCTACCGTAACGCCGGCTTCTCCATCGATGCACAGTACAACACCTTCGAGGCGGACACCGTCGATACCACCTTCACCGGCGGCATCTACAAAAACGGTTCCACCACCCTGGAGAACTACGCCATCGAGGCCGGTTACATGGCCATCCCCAACACCCTGGAAGTGGTGGCCGGTTACGAATCCCAGGACGCGGACGGTTACGCCGATTCCTGGAACCGCACCAGCGTGGGCGCTAACTACTTCGTCGCCAAGCACGACATCAAGTTCCAGCTCACCTACCGCATGGGCGAAAACCTGAAGGGTGTCATCGGCAACGACGAAAACGAAACCTTCCTTCAGGCCCAGTTCGTCTTTTAAGGAACCTCCTTTAAAGACACCTGCTAGGACTACCAAAACGGAACTTCATCCCTGTCCTCCGTTAAGCGTAGTCCCTGGACCGGGGTGGTGCCCACCACCCCGGTCCTCCCGGCAGGAAACCTCTAGACGTAAGTCAAACGAAAGCAAAGTAAGAGATGTTTAAAAAAACCGTCCTCATCGCCGCCGCAGTATCCGTACTGTCCGCCGGTGCCGCCAGTGCCGAGTCCGCCCGCGACTACATCAGCATCGTCGGCTCCTCCACCGTTTATCCGTTTGCCACCGTGGTGGCGGAACAGTTTGGTAAGACCACGAACTTCAAGACCCCGAAGATCGAATCCACCGGTTCCGGTGGCGGTCTGAAGCTGTTCTGCGCCGGTGTCGGCGTGCAGCACCCGGACATCACCAACGCTTCCCGCGCCATCAAGGGAAAGGAAATCGAGAAGTGTGCGAAAAACGGCATCAAGGAGATCGTCGAGATCAAAATCGGCTACGACGGCATCACCGTTGCCAACTCCAAGTCCGCCCCGTCCGTCGAGTTGAGCAAGCGTGACATCTTCCTGGCGCTCGCCAAGGACGTGCCCAACCCCAACGGCAGCGAAACCCTGGTCGCGAACCCGTACAAGACCTGGAACCAGATCAACAAAAGCCTGCCGAACGTGGCCATCGAAGTGCTCGGGCCGCCCCCGACCTCCGGTACCCGTGACGCCTTTAACGAACTGGCCATCGAGGGCGGTTGCAAAACCTACCCGTGGCTGAAGGCGATCAAGAAGCAGGACAAAAAGAAGTACAAGAAGATCTGCCGCTCCATCCGTGAGGATGGTCCGTACGTGGAAGCCGGTGAGAACGACAACCTGATCGTTCAGAAGTTGGTGTCCAACCCCGATGCCTTCGGTGTCTTTGGCTTCTCCTTCCTGGACCAGAACCGCGACAAGGTTCAGGGTGCCGCCATTAACGGCGTCAAGCCCAGCATGGACACCATCGCCGATGGCTCCTACCCGGTTTCCCGCCCGCTGTTCTTCTATGTGAAGAAGGCCCACGTGGGGGTGATCCCGGGCATGAAGGCCTATCTGAAGGAGTTCACCAGCGAGAAAGCCTGGGGGCCGGAGGGCTACCTGTCGGATCGTGGCTTGATCGCCATGCCCAAAAAGGAGCGTAAGCAGTTCGGTAAAAACGCCCGCAAGCTCCGTCCGATGGACAAGTAGAAAGGCGTGGGGGGGGGGGTATGCCGGTGGCCCGCACCACTGGCATACCTGAGCCTTTCACTCTCTGGTGAGGGCGGGACGGCGATTCATGCGCCGTCCCGCCCTTCTGATTTTTTTATGCGTCTGATTTCAACCTAACCATGCCGCTCATCGTCCTCATTGTCCTGCTGGCCTCCGCCACCCTGGTGTTTTTCCTGGGTCGTCGCAAGGCCCTGTTCCTTGCCGATGGACAGCTGCGCAAGCTTCACTCCTTACCGGTGTACTACGGCCTGTACGCTGCATTGTGGTGTGCCTTGCCAGCACTGCTGGTGGTCGGATTTTGGGTGTTGTGCGAGGACGCGGTGGTCGCCCATCTGGTGGTGGCTGAGCTGCCACCGGAACTGCGCCAAATGGAACCGGGCCGCATCAACCTGCTGCTCAACGACATCCGAAACCTGGTGGCGGGCAACTTCGCTATGGCGTCCGCAACGCCGGAAACCCGTGCCGCCGCAACCCATTATCTGGCGTTACAACGCATCAGTCATATGGCCATGACGGTCGTGGGGCTGGTCCTTGCGGTGGCGGCCTCGGCCTTTTCCCTGCGCCGAATCCAGCTTAAACACCGCGCCCGCAACCGGGTGGAAGGGGTCATTAAGATTGGCTTGATCGCCTGTGCCAGTGTGGCCATTTTCACCACCCTTGGCATTGTCCTGTCGGTACTGTTTGAATCGCTCCGGTTTTTCCACTCGGTTCCCGTAAGCGATTTTCTTTTTGGCCTGACCTGGAGCCCGCAAATGGCCATCCGCGAGGATCAGGTCGGTTCTTCCGGAGCCTTTGGCGCGGTGCCGCTGTTTGCCGGAACCCTGCTGATTTCGTTTATCGCCATGTGTGTGGCGGTGCCTGTGGGGCTTATGTCCGCCATTTACCTGGCGGAATACGCCTCCCGGCGGGTACGGGCCATGGCCAAGCCCCTGCTGGAAATCTTGGCCGGTATTCCCACGGTGGTTTACGGCTTTTTCGCCGCCCTTACCGTGGCCCCCATGATCCGCGATATGGGTGGCGGTATGGGGCTAAAAGTTGCCTCGGAAAGCGCCCTGGCCGCCGGTCTGGTAATGGGAATCATGATTATCCCGCTGGTCTCCTCCCTGTCCGACGACGTGATTAACGCGGTTCCCCAGTCCCTCAAGGATGGTGCCCTGGGACTCGGGGCCACCCAATCGGAAACCGTCTGCAAGGTGGTGTTTCCGGCGGCGTTGCCCGGCATTGTCGGCGGCATCCTGCTGGCGGTGTCCCGCGCCATCGGTGAAACCATGATTGTGGTCATGGCGGCGGGCCTGGCCGCCAACCTGACCGCCAACCCCCTGGAGGCGGTAACCACGGTAACGGTTCAGATCGTGACCCTGTTAACCGGAGACCAGGAATTTGACAGCCCCAAAACCCTAGCCGCGTTCGCCCTTGGGCTGATGCTGTTTGTGGTGACCCTGATCTTAAACGTGATCGCACTGAAAGTGGTGCGCAAATACCGGGAGCAGTATGACTGACATCCCCCCCCAGAATAATGACCGCCGCGTGGTCCGTCGGGTGCAGGCCGGGCTGGCCCGTCGCCGTGCCGCCGAGCGCCGCTTCCGGCTGTATTGCCAGGGTGCCATCGGCCTAGGACTGCTCTTTCTGTCGCTGCTGTTCTTCAGCATCATCGGCAAGGGGTACACGGCCTTCCAGCAAACCTATCTGCAATTGGATGTATTCCTGGACGTGGAATATATCGATCCCTACGAAGAGGGAATGGAAGGCATTTCCGCAGGGGATTACGGCGGCTTGGTCAAAGCCTCGTTAAGGGAAATGTTTCCCAAGGTGACGAAGCGCGGTGACAAGCGCGCCCTGTACGCCCTGGCCAGCGCCGGGGCCGGTTTTCAACTGCGCGAGATGGTGATGGCGGACCCGGCTTTGGTCGGCACCACGGTGTCCCTGTGGGTGCCCGCCTCCGCCGACGTGGACATGCTCCTTAAGGGACACATTGATGCGGCCCTGCCGGAGGACGACCGGCGCATAAAGGACAATCAGATCGCCTGGGTGGAGCAACTGTTGGCGCAGCACCGGTTGGAAAAGCGATTCAACACCACCTTTTTTACCGCCGGTGATTCCCGCAACCCGGAACTGGCCGGTATCTGGGGGGCTGCCACCGGGTCGTTCTTTACTCTGGCGGTGACCCTGTTGTTGTCGTTTCCCATCGGTGTGGCGGCGGCCCTTTATCTGGAGGAGTTCGCCCCCAAGAACCGTTGGACCGACCTGATTGAAGTCAACATCAACAACCTGGCGGCGGTCCCTTCCATCGTGTTTGGCCTGTTGGGGTTGGCGGTATTCCTTAACTTTTTCCACCTGCCCCGCTCGGCGCCGTTGGTGGGCGGCCTGGTGCTGACGTTGATGACCCTGCCCACCATTATCATCGCCAGCCGCGCGGCCTTGAAATCCGTGCCCCCCTCCATTCGTGAGGCGGCCTTTGGAATTGGCGCCTCCCCCATGCAGGTGGTGTTCTTCCACGTGCTGCCGCTGGCCATGCCGGGCATGCTGACCGGCACAATCATCGGCATGGCGCAGGCGCTGGGAGAGAGCGCCCCGCTGCTGATGATCGGCATGGTGGCCTTTATTGTGGATATCCCCGGCGGGGTCTTTGATCCGGCCACCGTCCTGCCGGTGCAGATCTTCCTGTGGGCAGACGCCCCGGAACGGGCATTTGTAGAGCGCACCTCCGCTGCAATCATGGTGCTGCTCGCATTTTTAATTGCGATGACCGCCGCGGCGGTCTGGCTGCGTAAGCGGTTCGAGCGGCGCTGGTAGCGCATTCTATCTCTAGGCAATCCCATGGAAAACATCAATATGACAGACTTGTCACCGCTGGTTCCCGACACCAATGCCAAAACAAAAATCGTGACCGCGAATACGGAATGCGCCGTTGAGGAGACGCACGTCACCGTCGGCGAGGTGGCGGTGGACAACCCACGCATCCGGTGCCGTGACGTTCATGTTCACTACGGTGACACCCACGCCATCAAGGGCATCAACCTGGAGGTGGGTCGCAACGAAGTCCTCGCCATGATCGGCCCTTCCGGCTGCGGCAAGTCCACCTTCCTGCGCACCCTGAACCGTATGAACGACACCATCCCCAACTGCCGGGTCAGCGGTGAAGTTCTGCTGGACGGCCGTGACATCAACGGCCGCGACGTGGACGTGGTGCCGTTAAGGGCCCAGGTGGGAATGGTGTTCCAGAAGCCGAACCCGTTTCCCAAGTCCATTTGGGAGAACGTGGCCTTTGGCCCGCGCATCCACGGCCTGGCCACCAACCGTGCGGATTTAGATGAAATTGTCGCCACCAGCCTCCATAAGGCGGGCCTGTGGGACGAGGTGAAAGACCGACTGGACAAACCCGGCACCGGCCTGTCCGGCGGCCAACAACAGCGACTCTGTATCGCCCGCACCATTGCGGTGGAACCGGAGGTGATTTTGATGGACGAACCGTGTTCGGCACTGGACCCGATCGCCACCGCGAAAATCGAAAACCTGATCGCGGAGCTTCGGGAGCAATACTTGATCTGCATCGTCACCCACTCCATGCAGCAGGCGGCTCGGGTCTCCCAACGCACCGCGTATTTCCACCTGGGCAACCTCATTGAAATGGGCAAGACCGAAGACATCTTCACCAATCCCCGGCACCAACTCACCGAGGACTACATCACCGGGCGGTTCGGCTAATCGTTCACCTTCAGGACCCGGAGATTTTCATCTCCGGCCACCTTATTTCACATCGGAACTGGAAGATCATTCATGTCCCCGCAACAACACACGGTCAAGCAGTTTGACGAGGAACTCAACGAGCTCAAATCTATGGTGCTCTCCCTCGGCGGATTGGTGGAAAAGGCCATCGCCGATTCCATCCGCGCACTGCAAAGCCACGATACGTCCCTGGCCCACAGCACCATCGATAACGACCGTGCCATCAATGCCCTGGAGGTTAAGTGCGACCTGTTGACCAGCCGGATCATTGCCCTGCGCCAGCCCGCCGCCAGCGACCTGCGCTTTATCATGACCGCCATCAAGGTGGTTACCGACCTGGAGCGGATGGGCGATCTGGCGGTGGGGATTTGCGAGGGCACCCTGTTTCTGGATGAGCTGCCGGTGCAGCCGCGAATCAGCCTGGCGGCCATGTCGCAACTGGTGCAGTCTCAGGTATCCGCATCCCTGGACGCATTATCACGAGGGGATGTGGCGCTCGCCATGCGGGTGATCGAGCAGGACGTGGCCATCGACGAAATGTACCGCACCGCCTATCGGGAAATGCTCACCCATATGCTGGAGAGCCCCCAACAAATCAGTGCCTACATCACCCTGGGTAACGTCATCAAAAACCTGGAACGCATCGGTGACCACGCCACCAACGTGTGCGAAATGGTGATCTACATGGAGCGGGGCCACGACGTGCGCCACGTCGATCATCAGGCGCTGGAAGGTCTGCTCAAGGGGTTCGATGAGGACCCGTCATCCGCCGACCGGCTCTAGCCCCGGTTCCACGGGGCCGCCTCCCGCCCGGCCCCCGCAGGGCGCACGCCCGCGGGACGGCATTGGACGGCATGGCGGCCGGTGTGCAAAATAGGTGCATGTGGTCCCCGTCATCCGCCGCGACCCAGCGATGCAAACCGTAATCGTCATCCGCCACGCCATCGCCGAGGAGCGACGGATATTCGTGAAGACCCGGCGCCCGGATTCCCAGCGCCCGCTGACCGAAAAGGGTTTTTTGCGCATGGTCGAGGCGGCCGCCGGCATCCGCCGCCTGGCGCCGGACATCGCCACCCTCACCAGCAGCCCGTGGACCCGCGCCCGGCAGACCGCCGACATCATCGCCACCACCTACGGCGGGCTGGAGGTCTGCGAAACCTCGGCCCTGATCCCCACCCACGCGCCGGGCGAACTGCTCACCTGGATGCGCGCCCACCTGGCCGCCGGCACCCTGGCGGTGGTGGGCCACGAGCCACACCTGGGCAACCTGATCGGCCTCGCCCTGCACGGCCGTGGCGACAAAGCGGTGCCCCTCAAGAAAGGCGGCGCCTGCGCCCTTTCCTTTTACGGTGAAGTGGCCCCGGGCAAGGGCCGCCTGGCGTGGTACATGACGCCCAAGGAACTGCGCCAGCTGGGTGCCGGGGCGGAAGGGCCGCTCACTTGAGCCGCGTGTCCGCCATCGCCCCCGGCGCCTTTTTAAAATCCCTGTTCCGGGGCGGGCCGCGGTCCTGGCCAGACTGGGTGGCCGCCGTCGACCTGGGGTCCAACAGCTTTCACATGCTGGTCGCCCAGGTGAAGGACGGCCACCTGAACATCGCTGACAAGGTATCCGAAATGGTGCGCCTGGGCGGCGGCATCCAGAAGGACGGCACCCTCGCCCCGGAGGTGGAGGAGCGGGCCCTCGCCTGCCTGGAGCGTTTCAGCCAGCGGCTGAGCGACCTGCCGCCGGAGGCGGTGCGCGTGGTGGGCACCAACACCATCCGCCAGCTTGGCGAGCGCTCCCCGTTCGTGGCGCGGGCGGAGGCGGTGCTGGGGTGGCCGATTCAGGTGATTTCCGGCATCGAGGAAGCCCGCCTGATCTACTCCGGCGTGGCCGCCGACCTGGAGGTTACCGATGGCCACCGCCTGGTGATGGACATCGGCGGCGGCAGCACCGAACTGATCGTCGGCGAGGGGCTGACCCCCCTCTACCTGGAAAGCCTGCCCATGGGGTGCGTGGCGCTCACCACCCGCCACTTCGCCGACGGCAAGCTGGACCTGGCGCGGCTGGAGGGGGCGCGGCTCGACGCCCGCCGCATCCTGCGCCCGGCGGTGGGGCTGCTCAAGGGGGTCGGGTGGCAGCAGGCCATCGGTGCCTCCGGCACCTTCAAGGCGCTGGAGCGCATCGTCCTTTGCAACGGCTGGGCGGAGGCGGGCATCACCGTCGAGGCCATGGAAAAGGTCGCCGAGCGGCTGGTGGCCGCCGGGCGAATCGACGCCATCGAGATCGACGGCCTGAGCGCCCAGCGGACCCCGGTGATCGCCGGCGGCTGGGCGGTGGCCAAGGCGCTGATGGACGGCCTGGGACTGGAACGCATCAGCGGTGCCCAGGGCGCCATGCGCGAGGGGGTGCTGTACGACCTGCTGGGCCGGGTGAGCCACGACAACATCCGCGCCCGCACCGTCGACGCCCTGTGCAGCCGCTATCACGTGGACGACACCCAGGGCGCGGCGGTGGCGGACACCGCCCTGACGCTGCTTGCCGAAGTGGCCAAGCCGTGGAAGGTGACCGGCGACGACCCGGCGCGGTTCCTCAAGTGGGCGGCCCGCCTGCACGAAATCGGCCGGGACGTGGCGCAGAGCGGTTACCACAAGCACGGCGCCTACGTGCTGGCCAACGCCGACCTGCCCGGCTTTTCCCGCCAGGACCAGGAGATTCTTTCCGCCCTGGTGCGCACCCACCGGCGCAAGTTCCGCGCCGCCCAGATGCGCAACGACCTGCCGGACAAATGGGGGGAGACGGCGGTACGGCTGGCGGTGCTGTTGCGGCTGGCGGTGATCTTGCACCGCGGGCGCACCATGGCCCACGCGCCGAGCATGGCGCTTACCCCGTCCAAAAACGGGCTGACCCTGCAATTTGCGGAAGGGTGGTTGAACGACCACCCGCTCACCCGCGACGACCTGGCCGCCGAGGCGGAACTGCTGGCGCCGGACTTTACCCTGACCGTGCGTTAGGGGCCGCGCCCCAGGCCCGCGCCCTAGGCGGTGCCGCCCAGGCGCTCCATCAACACCTGCTGAGCGGCGCCGATGCCGCCGTTGGGCTTCACCCGGCGGTATTCGCCGTCCGCCCCCAGTTCCCACGCCTGGGCATCGTCCTTCAGGTAGGTTTCCAGCTCGTCGATCACCCGCTCGCGGATGGCCGGATCCTCGATGGGGAAGGCGGTTTCCACGCGCCGGAAGAAGTTGCGGTCCATCCAGTCGGCGCTGGAGCAGTAGGCCAGCGGATCATCCCCGTTCAGGAAGTAGAACACGCGGGTGTGCTCCAGAAAGCGACCGACGATGGAGCGCACCCGGATGTTGTCGGACACGCCCGGTACGCCGGGGCGCAGGCGGCACATGCCGCGCACGATCAGGTCGATCTTCACGCCATGCTGCGAGGCCTCGTAACAGGCGCGGATGATGCTTGGCTCCACCAGCGAGTTGACCTTGGCGATCACCCGCGCCGGTTGGCCCTTGCGGGCGTTTTCCACCTCGTTTTCGATCTGCTCGATCAGCGCGCGGTGCAGGTCGAAGGGGGCGTGCAGCGCCTTGCGCAGCGGGCGCACCTTGCTGGCGCTGGTGAGCAGCAGGAACACCGCGTTCACATCCTGGCCAAGCTGCTTGTCGGCGGTCAGCAGGCCGTAGTCGGTATAAAGCCGGGCGGTGCGGGCGTGGTAGTTGCCGGTGCCCAGGTGCATGTAGTTGCGCAGCTTTTTGCCCTCGCGGCGCACCACCAGGCACATCTTGGCGTGGCACTTGTAGCCGAACACGCCGTACACCACATGGGCGCCCGCCTCCTGCAGCCGGGTGGCCAGGCGGATGTTGGTCTCCTCGTCAAAACGGGCCATCAGCTCGATGACCACCGTGACCTCCTTGCCGTTTTTGGCCGCCTTGACGAGGGCGTCGACCACCGCCGACTGGGGGCCGGTGCGGTAGAGGGTCTGCTTGATGGCCAGCACCTGCGGATCGACGGCCGCCAGGCGCAAGAAGTCGATGACCGGCTTGAACGACTCGAACGGGTGGTGCAGCAGCACGTCCTGCTTGCGCAGCACCGAGAACAGGCCGCTGCGGCCCGCTAGGGCCTTGGGGATGCCCGGCGTGAACGCGGGAAACTTGAGGTCCGGGCGGTCGACCAGCTCGATCACCTCGATCAGGCGATTGAGGTTGACAGGCCCGTTGACGCGGTACAGATCGTCCGGCCCCAGCTTGAACTGGCTGAGCAGGAAGTGGGAGGTGGCCTCCGGGCAGTTGTCGACCACCTCCAGGCGCACCCCCTCGCCGTAGCGGCGGCCGGGCAGCTCGCCCTCCACCGCCCGCAGCAGGTCGTCCACCTCCTCCTGGTCGAGGAACAGGTCGCTGTTGCGGGTGATGCGGAACTGGTAACAGCCGGTCACCGCCACACCGGGGAACAGGTCGACCACGAAGGCGTGGATGACGCTGGAGAGGAACACGAAGGCGTACGGGCCGGAGCCGGTCTCGTCCTGCGGCAGCTGGATGATGCGCGGCAGCGAGCGGGGCGCCTGCACCACCGCCATGGTGCCCTTGCGGCCAAAGGCGTCGAGCCCCTCGAGGGTAACGATGAAGTTGAGGCTCTTGTTGAGGATGCGCGGGAACGGGTGGGCCGGGTCCATGCTCATGGGCGTCAGCACCGGCAGCAGGTTCTGCTCGAAATACTCGCGCAGCCATGTCTCCTGTTCCGGCGTCCAGTCCCAACGGCGGATAAAGCGGATTCCCTCCGCCGCCAGCGCCGGCAGCATGGTTTCGTTGAGCACCTCGTACTGGCGGGCCACCAGGGCCTGGGCCGCGGGGCCCACCACCGCCAACGTCTCCGAGGGGGAAAGGTTGTCCGGCCCCGCGTGCACCGATCCCAGGGCCACGCGCTGCTTGACCGCCGCCACCCGCACCTCGAAAAACTCGTCCAGGTTGGTGCAGGAGATGCACAGGAACTTGAGCCGCTCCAGCAGCGGGTTGGCCTCGTCCTCCGACTGCGCCAGCACGCGCTCGTTGAAGGCCAGCAGGCTGAGTTCCCGGTTGATGTACAGGTCCGGGTGGTTCAGGTCGCCGATCATGTCGTCCACCGGAACCGGGCCGTCCAGCGGAACCGGCGCCGTTGCGCGGGACGGAGATTGGGGAGTGGATTCGGTCGGCACGGGAACGGTCGCGGCTCCAACGGGGATGCGGAAAGGGTGCGGAAAACACCGCCGGGCGCGCCCTCCACACCCCCGGACGGTAAACTGATCCACCAGAAATGATACTGGAAAGGCATTTAGATTCGGTTAGGGCACGGTTAAATTATCGTTAAATTCGCGGGTTACCGGGCGCGTCATGCGCACCGGTCCGTCGCGGCCGGGCCACTTCCGACCGTGTCCCCTAAGAATGGCTAATTTTCGTGAATCGGTAAACTGAGATTCCCCCGGAAAACTGTATGCCCTAAGTGGCAATTGCGATCGCGTCACCTGTTTTCCGGAACGAGGTCTTTGGCATCCCGGCCTTCCGGTTCGTACACCGCCCATTAAGGGGAGCCACTCTTGCCAGGTGTAGAACCGCTCGGGGTTCGGTAATCGATACCAAACCTCGACGGTCTCCCGGCCCTGAAGAAGCACCTTCTGCACCAGCAGGTGGAGGAGGTGCTTTTTTTGTGCGGCGGTGCCGGCGTCGATCACCTTGTCGAAGCGGCCCATCAGCTCGCGCAGGAACTCCTTGCCGAGCGGCGGCAGCTCCAGCCGCTCTCGCTGGTCCTCGATGGCCTGGCGCTCCACCTCCAGGTCGTCCAGCCGCGTTTTGAGTTCCTCGATCTTGCCCTCCGCCGTCTCCGGCTTCATCCGCCCCTCCTCGAAGGCGGCGAAGTAGCGGTCGATGCGCTTGCGCGTGTCGGCGATCTCCGCCTCCACCTTCCGCACCTCCGCGTCCAGGTCCGGCTTCTCGACGGAGAGTTGGCTGTTGGCCTTTTCCCACACCCGGGCCAGCAGGTCCTCATCGTGGAGGATCGTTTTCACGTCCTGGATCAGCGCCTCCTCCAGCGGCTCCGCCCGCACGTACTCCTGCTTGCAGTCCAGCCCGCGCATCCGCTTCGAGCAGACGTAATAAGGGATGTAGACGCCATTCCGGTCCTTGCCTCCGCCGCCGTACATCGGCGCGTTGCAGCGGCCGCACCGGACCACCCCGGTGAACAGCCGGTCGTCGCCGTTGCTGAACTGCCGCCCCTTGCTCTCACCGGCCCGCTCCTCGAGGATTTGCTGGACCTTCTCGAAGGTCTCCTCCGGCACGATGGGCTCGTGGCTGCCATCATGGACCTGCTGTTTCCAGCGGAGCTTGCCCATGTAGATGGGATTTTGAAGGGCGTTCAGCACCACCTGCTTGTTCCATTTGCGCCCGGCGCGGGTGCGGTGGCCCGCCTCGTTGAGGGTACGGCCGACGGAATAGGCGCCCTGCCGGCCCATCGTGTACAGCTTGAAGATTTTGCGGATGATCACCGCCTCATCCTCGTGGATGACGAGCTGCTTGCTGTCGTCGAGCCGGTAACCGTAGGGCACGGTGTGGCCGACGAACTTGCCGTCCATGGCCTTCTTGGCCATCCCCACCTTGGTGCGCTCCACGATGGTGGCGTGCTCGAACTCGGCGAACACGCCCAGCATCTGCAACATCATCTTGCCGGCGGCGTTCTCCGTGTCGAACGGCTCCGTGATGCTCTTCAAGACCACCCCGTGGCGGGTGAGTTCCTCCACCATCCGCGCCAGTTCGTGGACCTTCCTCGACAGGCGGTCCACCCGGAACACCAGCAGGGCGTCGAAGCGGCTGGCCTCGGCGTCGAACAGCATCGCCTCCAGGCCCGGCCGGTTCATGTGGGTGCCGGATTCCGTGTCCCGGTAGGTTTTGCCCTTCTCCCAGGCATCTCCGTAGTGGGCTTTGCAGTAAGCCTCCAGCCGCTCGGTCTGGGCGGGCAGGGAGTATTTCTGATGGTCCTCGTCGGTGGAGATGCGGATGTAGAAGGCGATGCGCGGGTGCTTGGTCTTGGCGGGTGTAGGCTGTGTGGTGGTCTTGGCGATCATCGTTTCATCCTTCCCCACACACCTACCAGCGGTGGCAGCGAAACATCAAGGTGGGGCATTTCGTTTTTTTGACGCGTTTCCGGCAGGCTAAAAACGACGTTACGGCCTTTACCTATGCACCTTTCCGAAGATTGGCCGTCACCCAAAAAACGAAACGAAGTCGGTTTTTCGGGTCTGTCGCTAGCGAAACTTCGCGGCAACGTGCTCCGAGGGGAAGAACGCCCCGGAAGTACCTTTTTTTTGGGTTGCGCCGTATCACCCTGGAAAGGAGAACAAGGCATCGGGAGGCGCGCCGCACCTGCTCATCATCAGGTGCCCCGTATGCCGCGATTGAACAGGTTGCGGCACTTTGTCTGTCAAAGGTTGCGCCGTGCCACCCCGGAGGCATGGGGCGTCGGGAGGCGCATCGTACCTGCTCATCATCAGGTACCCCGTGTGCCGCGAGTCACCACTTCGCGGCACTTTGTCTGTTAAAAGTCGCGCCGTGTCACCTGGGAGGTATCAGGCATCGGGAGGCGCGCCGCACCCGCTGATCGTAATCGGGTGCCCCGTGCGCCGGGGACGCAATGAAAATCCCCGGCGCTTCCCATCGTCAGGCCGGTACCGGGTTACCGTCGCGATCCCGTTTGAGAACCGGGCCGCGGGGCACTCCCTGCGACGGCCGACCGAACTCATCGGTGATGGTCGGCAACTGCGGACCCTTCACCGGCGACTTGGGGTGGATGCTCCCGTGGCGCTTGAGGTTGGTCCGCTCCTGCCCGGTCAGCAGGTGGTAGGGCGCCTCGGGCGGCCGCACCGGCACCTCCGTCTCGGCGACGTTGGTTTCCTGGACGGCAACGAACAGCTTGGTCTCGGCCGGAACCCGCCGTTCCCAGTAGTCGTGGAAAGACAGGTGGCGACCGGTGGACTGCCACGCGTGGTGGGCGCGGGCGAAAACCGGGGTAAGATTGGTGATCTCGTTGAGCGCCTGCCGTTCCACATCCGCCCAGTAGCCAATCGCCGCGCTGCGCAAGGCCGCTTCAGCCTTCTCAAGGTCGGGCTTGAGATCGTCCAGAAAGCCCTTGGCACACTCGACCGCGTTACCAAGGTTGGTGATCCGTTGTTCGATCTGGCTGATCTCGCCCTTCACCTGGTCCAGGTTCTTACTGTTTCCAGTCTTGGTGAACTCCGCCAACGCCTTCTTTCGACGGGGTTCTAGGGCCGTCAACTGCTGCTTGGCCCGGGCCGACTCGTCTTTCAGTTCGTCCATGCGCGCATACAGCTTTTCGCCGTGATCCACGGATTCCTCGAACTCCTTCAGTGCGGTCTGGTAGTCCTCCAGCGGGTTACGGGTCTTGTTGTTCATGTTCTCCTCCTTTATTTGGATGAGGGGTGGATGCCGGAACCGACCATCGGTCCGGCGGGGGAAATCGGGGGTGTGACGGATGTGACGGTTCTTGTCGATGACGCCCTCACGCGCGTGCGCGGGCGGGGTTTCGACGAAACCCGTCACATCCGTCACCGGGTTAAAACGCATCGTTGTAGTCATGGTTGCTGTACCGCAGGGCGATGCCCTGATAGCCCCGTTCAACGCGGTTGCGCCATGGGGTGAAGCGCCGGGATGAGAGTTGCTCCGAAAACCACTTCACGGACCCCGCGTACTCGCCTACGTTCTCGGCCCAGCGCTTCCAATCGGCGTAGAGCCTGGCGGTCGGCGTGCGGACGGCTTGATTCTCCTCGCACCGCTCGGTGATCCAGCGGCCCACCGCGTCCTCGGCGTCGAAGTACGCCTCGGTGGCCGAGAGCACCGCATCGGGCGGGTTGAGGCCATGTTGCTGCCACTCCAGGCAGCCCTGCACCGCCCAGGCCAGGATGCCGTCCCGCTCGGCCAGTAGCTTCTCCTGCAGCCCATGGTCCCGCTTGTAGGGCGGGATGGTGACCGTGAAAGGCACCAGGTGCAGCCGGCGGCGCATGGCCTCGTCGATGTTGCGGATGGCTGGCCGGTGGTTGCCGGCGACCAGCAGCTTGAACTGGGGCGTGAACTCGAAGAAGTCTTGGCGCATGAAACGGGCGGAGATGGGATCTCCACCGGTGAGGGCCTTGAGCTTGGATTCCGCCCACCGCTTGCCCTGCTCGGTTTCGATGGAAGTCACCAGCCGCGCCCCCATCAGCCCGGCCATGTCGGTGGGGTGACGGTCGGAGCGGGTCTCCATAAAAGTTTCCATGGGGGCGTTGGTGGCGTAGTCCCCCAGGATGATCATCACGACATTGAGCAGCACCGACTTGCCGTTGGCGCCGGTACCGTAGAAGAAGAACAGCGCGTGCTCCCTGGTTGAGCCGGTCAGGGCGTAGCCGATGACACGGGCCAGGTAGGCTATGAGGGCTTTATCACCCCCAGTCACTTCCTCTAAAAACCGCAGCCAGGTGGGGCAGGAGCCTTGTGGGGTGGCGGTGGTGATCTTGGTGATGTAGTCGGTCCGGGAGTGGGACCGCAATTCACCAGTACGCAGGTCCACCGTGCCGCCGGGTGTGTTGAGGAGCCACGTATCCGCGTCCCACTGATCCGTGGTGGTGGCGTGGCGGCGATCATTTCGGGCGAGCCGCTCCACACCGGAGGCGGTGCCGTTGGTGGCGAGCCGGGGGCCGACCTTGGGGCTTTGCATGGCATTCGCCGCTTCCCGGCAGATACGGCGGATCAGGTTGTTGGCGTGGAGGGTTTCGTCCTTGCGCCAGCGCTTGCCGCTCCAGAACATCCACCGCCCCCACTGGGCCACATAACGCCAGTCCCGCCCGTGGCGGGCGCTGAAGGTGAGGGCAATAGCATCCTCGCCGACCCAGCGGGTGCGTGTGTCTTCCTGGTCGTCCTGTTGTTGTGTTTCTTGCGGACCTGCAGCGGGAGCCTGTACCGGCACACGCTCGCCGTGATTGAGAAAGTGATTGATGTTGAATCCCTCGGCCACCGCGTCCGCCGCATCCCATTTTTCTGGCTTGTCCGCCGGAGGGATCAGGATGGACACGGAGCTCGCTACCACGGCAGCGGCCTGTGCCACAGCTTCGGCAAATTTCCGGCCAGCCTCGTCCTGGTCCGGCCAAACCAGCACTTCCTTTCCGGCGAGTGGCTGCCAATCGGTCTTGGTGGTCTTGGAAGCTCCACCGGCACCGTGCAGCGTAGTGGTGGCGCAGATACCGGCCTGGATGAGTGCGTCGGCGCACTTCTCACCCTCCACCAACACCACGGTGTCCGCCTGGGCGATACCAGGCTGGTTGTAGAGGGGCCACGGGGTCGGGTCTCCAAACTTCTGGCGGGTCGCGTCCCAAGGCCGGAAGGTCTTCTTGCCGCCGGGTGGGTCGTAGCGGTAGACGCAGCAAATGAGTTTGCCGTCCGCCGTGGTGTAATCCCACTTGGCCGTATGGCCGCCCAGATCGTCCATGGCCGGACCCTTGGGCCTGTTGGCCTTGGGCAGGGATGGACGGTTGGGGAGCGTTCCTGCCCTGTGCCAGCCAGCGATGTCCGCTAGTACCTCCCCAAACCCGGTGCGGGTGGAGAAACTTCGGGCGGCCGCCCACAGATCGAAGATGTCGCCTCCGTCACCGGTGGCCCGGTCGATCCAGAGGCCGGCGCGTTCTCCAGTCAGCTCCACCTCCAGGCTGCGGCCCTGCTCGCCCCGGATGCTGCCTACCTGGAAGGTATGGCCGACCTCGACACCCGCCGGGAACAGCCAGGTCAGTGCCTGCGGCAGGTTCTCCAGCAGGATCCGCCGGGCGGCGTCACGGTCGAGCGCCGGGGTGGCGTCCGGGGCGTTGTTGAAGTCGAGTGGGCCCATGGTCACGGGGCCACCGCTTCAATATGGTTGTTACGGTGTTGCGGGTATGCCCGGCCGATTCCGGGGGTGGTGGTTTGGTGCATGGTGAGCGCCTCCTCGCTGGGGTACGCTCACCATTCAATAGGAATCCGACTGTGGGGTCCTGTCAGGTGACAACGGGTTTTGTCACCTGACAGGGTGTCACTCGAAAAGCTGCCGTGCCCCTTCGGAGATGGCCACCCGCACCGAGGTCAACGACACGCCGGCCCGGTTGGCCGGGCGCTCGCCCTCCTTGCCGCGTATCTGGTCCGACTCGTCCAGCATCTCCAGGAGATCGGTGGCGATAGCATTGGCCGACGGGTTGCCGTCCTCCTTCATGTACCGTCTGTTTTGCTTGGCCAGCAGCATAGCCAGGGCGGCTACCTGCGAGCGCAGGCCGTTCGCCTCACGGGTGCTCATGGATTGTGGCAGTTGGATTTTTTCATCCAGGGCAGCCGCCCAGGTTTCAAACGATTTTCGTTCGATCAGCACCAAGTTGCGTGTCGCGAGTTCCCGGACCGGATCGGCAAAGTCCTTCCCATCGGCGCGCGCCCAGCGAATCATTTTCTTTTCGCACGATGAAAGGATGGCCTGCTCTTTTGCCAGCCGGCAGCGCGGATCCCCTTCGCACCAGTAGTCGATGGCCGCATTGAGTTCGATGTAGTCGGATTCGGCCCAGATATGGCTGCAGTCGTTGGCACGGAATGAGCGGGGCATGGACGGGGTTCCTTTTTGAGTCAGGGTTTGGTTTCAGAAGAAGGGAGTGCCGAGGTCATCGGCGTTTCTTGTTGGCCTTGCCGTTGTGCCGGCCCACGTTGGGTACGTGCCAGAGGAAGGCGCGGAGCGAAAAATTGACGCCCACATTTTATCCTTTGATAACAGCTTGTTGGATCCACTTACCCCTCGAAAACAGGAAAAACGGCCACCCTTGAGATCAAAATATCTAAGGGAAAACAGTTACCCATAATTTTTCCTACAAAACAGTGGGTTGGGGTTATGTTCGGCCTGCATTCGGCGGAAACGGTGACTCTGCCTCAGAGGCACCGCGGGTAGCTAAAATCATCAATGAAAATTCCGCGAGGTTGTCACCACCCCGCCCAACAGTCCATCACGCGCCTCCAGCCGCCTGGCGATCAGGTGTAGCACATCCCCGTCCCGCTGTACCTTTCCGGTAACGGCGAGCAAGCGGGCCGTCAGCAAGGTGCGGCGGCTACGCTCCGCCAAGTCACGCCACACAATGACATTGGCCTGGCCGGTTTCATCCTCCAGAGTCAGGAACACCACGCCGGATGCGGATGATGGGCGCTGGCGACAGATGACCAGGCCACAGGTTTTGGCCATGGTGTCGTGGGGAATGGTGAGCAGGTCGGCGGTGGTTCGCAATCCCATGCGAGCGAGCTTTGGACGCAGCAGGGCCAAAGGATGCCGGCGCAGGGTGAGGCCCATGTGGGCGTAATCCGCCACGATCTCATCCGCTTCACTCGGCGGGGAAATAATGGGTTCCGGTTCCGCCCCTGACGGGCATAGAGGCAGCGGAGGCTCTGCCCCGAATACCTGCCAACGGGCCTTTCGGCGGTGACCCGCCAATCCTTCCAGTGCCCCCGCATCCGCCAGGGTGGTCATGTCCCGCTTGGACAGACCGGCGCGATCAACCAGATCATCCGTGTCCGTAAATGGTCGTTCCGATCGGGCGGTCAACAAGCGAGCAGCGGCAGGTTGATGAAGTCCCTTTATCTGACGTAAGCCCAGACGCAACGCCTGGCCTTCTTTATCCGGTTCCAGGGTACAGTCCCAAGCGCTCGCTGTTACATCCACAGGGCGCACGGTCACGCCGTGGCGTCGGGCGTCCTGGACAAGCTGGGCGGGGGCGTAGAAGCCCATGGGCTGGCTGTTCAACAGCGCACAGACAAAGGCCGCAGGGTGGTGGCACTTAAGCCAGGCGGATACATAGGCCAAAAGGGCGAAACTGGCCGCGTGGGATTCCGGAAAGCCGTACTCGCCGAACCCCTTGATCTGCCCAAAAATGCGCCGGGCATAGTCCTCCGGGTAGCCCTGTGCGGCCATACCGTCGATGAGTTTTGTCTCAAACGGTTCCAGCCCGCCTTTACGCTTCCAGGCGGCCATGGCGCGACGCAACCCGTCCGCCTCGCCGCCGGAGAACCCCGCCGCCACCATGGCGAGCTGGATCACCTGCTCCTGGAAGATGGGCACCCCCAGAGTGCGTTCCAGCACGGGCCTAACCTCCGGGCCGGGGTAGTCCACTTGTTCCTCCCCCCGGCGGCGGCGCAGGTAGGGATGCACCATGTCACCCTGGATGGGACCGGGCCGTACGATTGCCACCTGGATTACCAGGTCATAAAAGACCCGAGGCCGAAGTCGCGGCAGCATGGACATCTGGGCGCGGGATTCAATTTGGAACACGCCCACCGTGGCCGCATGGGAGATCATCTCGTAGGTCTTGGGATCCTCCGCCGGTACGTCGGCCATGGAAAAGGGGCGACCCAGACGGGCGGATACCAGGGCCAGCGCCTTGCGGATGGCGGTCAGCATCCCCAGAGCCAACACGTCCACCTTGAGCAGCCCCAGGGCGTCCAGATCGTCCTTGTCCCACTGGATGACCGTGCGCTCGGCCATGGCGGCGTTCTCGATGGGCACCAGGTCGTCCAGCCTGCCGCGTGCGATGACGAATCCCCCCACGTGCTGGGACAGGTGGCGCGGAAAGCCGATTAGCTCCCCCACAAGCACCAGCAGGCGGCGCATGATGGGGCTGTCCGGGTCGAACCCCGACTCGCGCATGCGCTCCGGCAGGTTTTGCCGGCCGTCCCACCAGGCCAGGTTCTTGGCCAGCACGTCCACCTGCTCTGTCGATAGCCCCAGGGCCTTGCCCACGTCACGGATGGCGCTGCGCGGGCGATAGGTGATAACAGTGGCCGCCAGCCCCGCCCGCTCGCGGCCGTACTTCTGGTAGATATACTGGATCACTTCCTCCCGGCGCTCGTGCTCGAAATCTACGTCAATGTCCGGTGGCTCCCCACGCTCCTTGGAGATGAAGCGTTCGAACAGCACGGACATGCGGGCCGGGTCCACCTCGGTAATGCCCAGGGCGAAACATACGGCGGAGTTGGCGGCGCTGCCCCGGCCCTGACAGAGGATGTTCCGGCTGCGGGCAAACGACACGATGTCATGCACGGTGAGGAAATACGGCTCGTAGGCCAGCTCGGCGATTAGCTTTAATTCATGTTCGATCAGCTTCCTCACCTTGAGGGGCGCGCCCTCCGGCCAGCGGGTTTTGATTCCACGCTCCGTAAGGGTCCGTAGCCAACCGGTGGCGGTTTCGCCCTCAGGCACCAGTTCCTCCGGGTATTCGTAGCGCAGTTCGTCCAGGGAGAAGACACAACGGCGGGCAATGGCAACGGACGCGGCCAACAGATCCAGAGGGTAAACGCGGGCCAGCACATCTCGCGGCCGCAGGTGCCGCTCGCCGTTGGGGAACAGGGATGTCCCCGCCTGGTGTATGGGCACCCGCAGGCGAATGGCGGTGAGGGTATCCTGCAACGCCCGGCGGGCGCGGCGGTGCATATGCACGTCCCCGGCGGCCACCAGGGGCAGGCCGGAGGCACGGCCCAGTTCCCGTAGCGATTCCAGCCGCGCCCGGTCGTTTGGGCCGTTGTGCAGTTCCACCGCCAGCCAGCTTTGTTCGGGGAATATCTCCGCCAGCCAACGGGCCGCCTTCGGGTTCGGTTTGGTGTCGGGGACCAGTAGGGCCAGACAGCCAGACAGGTTCCCCTCCAGATCCCTACAGGTCAGATGGTATTGCCCCTTGTCACCTCGCCGCCGGCCCAGGGTGATGAGTTGGGACAGGCGGCCGTAACCAGCTCGGTCCGTGGCCAGCAAAACCACCTTGGGACCATCCGCCAAGCTGATCTCGCTGCCCACAATGAGTGGAATGCCGTGCTCCTTCGCCGCCACGTGGGCGCGTACCACTCCCGCCAGGGAGCACTCGTCGGTGATGGCCAAGGCCGAATAACCCAGGTTCGCGGCGGTTTCCGCCAGTTCCTCCCCGTGGGAGGCTCCGCGCAGGAAGGTGAAGTTGCTGACCGCATGCAGTTCCGCGTAGTCCGGGGCGGTCATGCAAACACCCCGTGGAGAAACCACGCGCCGTCTCGATCGCGGAATACCCAATAACCGCCCCCCCGGCCGTGACGGGCCAGGTAATAGTCGCGCGTCACGTCGGCCCCGTCCCACCAGCCGCTTTCGATTCGCTCCGGTCCGGCCGTTAGGGCCAGCGGCCCGCCCCGGCACGGCAGACCGGCAGCCACCGGCATCGGCTGAGGATTGGCCAGCAGCCACAGCGGCCGGGCGTCATCGGCAACGGCCAGCCGGCGCAGGCCGGGGGCACAGCGCTTCCACGCCCGTTCCGGCCGGTGCTCCGCCACGCCGTGGATGCCCGTCACCGCCGAATCCCCCAGTCGGGCGCGGATGCGCTCCAAAAGCTGCCCGTCCTCGTCCTCCGGTACCTCACCGAACAGCCCGTGGGCACGTGCCGCCAGGGAGCTTGTGTCGCCTGTAGTCAACAGCAATGCGTCCACTGCTCGCTCCAGCTTTTGCCGTCCCAGTCGCTCCCGGAACAGGCCGAATAGGTGCTGGTCGTCACGGGTGAGGGACAGGCGTGTCAGGGTTACCGGCGTTTCACCACCCTCCGGGTGAAGGAGGTGCAGGGTGGCCGTGTCGATTCCCTGCCCCTTGGCCATCAGGAAGCCGTGCAACTCCGCCAGCAGACGGCGCAGGCCGAACAGGACCGGTTCCACCTCCCTCACCTCCGCCGGCAAGGGCAAACGGGCGGAGAACGTCTCCGGCGGGATAAACAGGGGACGTGGGTCGGGCGCAATACCCAGGGCACGGTCCAGTTGCCCCAGAACATCCGTCCCAAATCGCTTGATGGCGCCACCACGGGGCAGGGTCAGCAAGTCCCCGAGGGTACGCACGCCCACATCGACCAGGCGCGTGACCGTATTCGCTGAGACGTCCAGAACCTCCACCGGCAGGGCGTCGATTCGCTCCCGCAGGGCGTCCGTATCCAACACCGGCCTACGGTCGCCGGCGCGGGCCAGCAGCCAAGCCCCTTGAGGTGTGGGGGCCATGGCGGTGTTGCAGAAGCGATACCCCAATCGCCGCACACCACGCCGCAGCTGGGTGAGTAGCGGTGCCACTCCCCCGAACAGGTTCAGGCTACCGGCAATATCCAGCAGCAATCCTTTCTCCAACAGGCTGACGGCGGGGGTGAACTGCCCGGACCAGCACGCCAACCGCTCCAGGGTGGCCCGGTCCGCCGACGGATCCGCATGATGGAGAGTTAGCTCCGGCACCAAGGCTCGGGCGGCGGACAGAGCCATGCCGGAACGGATCCCTAAGCGGGTGGCACTCGGGGACGCCAACACAACCCGTGGACGGTGGCCGCCATCGACCAGGACAGCAGGTCTGGGCTTTGGATTACCGATAGCGTGCCGCTCCAACGGCAACAGCGGCAGATGTAACGCCAACCAATGCACGTCCCATCCGGCTTCAGGCGGCGTCGGGGAACGTCAGGCGCAGGGTGCAGGGAGGGGTGCCCGGGCACTTGAGCAGTTGCACGTTCAGCCCATCCGCCGTGGCAGACAGGCGTAGGCGCAACCGTGCCGGGGATGGGGTTGTGGCCACCTCCGATTCCCGGAACAGCACGGCCCAGGTATTTCCCGCCTCCGCCGCCCGCTGCAGACGCCGAAGCCGTTTGTCATCTATCTGGCCGGGCCAGAACAACACCGCACCGCACACGGGGGAACGCAAGGCCTCTTCCGCTGCCCACAGGGCTTCCAACGGATCGTCCGGCTGCACCAGCATCATTCGCGACAGGTCCACGTCACCCGCCGACAGCGCCGGGGCGTAGGGCACGTACGGTGGGTTGATCCACGCCAGCCATTGACCCTGCCTGGTCAGGGCCGAAAGGGCGGGGAGCAACAGGCGCAGTTCGCCGATTCCCTCTCCTTCCGGCAGAATTTCAGTCAGGCTGTGGGGCCAGCCGCCCCATGGAAGCCGGTCATCCAGTTCCCGGATGCCGGTCGGGATTCCCGGCGCAACAGGCATCGCCGCGCCATGACCTTGCCACAGGTCGGCGCGTCCCTGAAGGGACTCCGGAATCATGGCCGGGCACTACCACTCCGTGCAGTCCCCACACCGATGAACCGGCGCGCCCCACGCCCAATAGAGCAAGGCGGGGGGACAACCCGTGACAAACAAGGGGATTGCAAAACCATAAAACCTCCGGGTGACCGTACCCTTGCACGGTATCACCGGGGCTTTAAAAAGTAAACATTTGTTTGTTTTTGTGATGCAGTCAACGGCCCTGGGAGATCCAGTCGTCGGTCTGGACGGTCGAGTCCGGGTTGACGGCCGGAATCAGCACCATCTCGCCCCTTGGTGCCCCCACCATGGCCGAACTCTGGCTCAGCGGCGGCACCGCTGGCCAGACCTACGAGGTCGCCAACACCATCACCACCAACACGGCCCGGGTATTGAGGCGATCGATAGTGGTGAGGGTGGTGGGGCGGTAGCTTGTTTCAGGCCGGATCCAATCGGCCACCTGTCGCCTTTTCCGCCGCTTTTCGGTACCTTCAGTGACTGAACCTGGACCGGACGCGAGCAGAAAAGGCCACACTGGCGGATAGTGCCCCATGAATGCAGTAGAGATCGAAGAAGCAATATCAGACCTGGCACTCCAGCCCTTCGACGCGGCGGAGTTCCCGTTTGCATTCCTGACCGCTTTTGGCAATAAGAAGACGACGATCAAGCGCCTGCGTACCGGCAACAGTAATGCTTCGGATGTGCCGGGTGGTGTACTTCAGCGCAGCAACATCCATATTGCTGTATGCGACGCTGGGGAAGTGGGCGAAACCCTCAAGGCGTTGCGTGCCAGCCCGGCCACAACCAAAGCCAAGGCAAAGTTTATCCTCGCCACTGACGGGCAGACCCTTGAGGCAGAAGACCTCACCAGTGGTGAAACCATTGTGTCTTCCTACCTGGACTTCCCCGACCATTTTGGTTTTTTCCTGCCGCTGGCGGGCATCTCCACCATCAAGGAGATCAAGGACAACCCCGTCGACGTGCGCGCCACCGGGCGGCTGAACAAGCTGTACGTCGAATTGCTGCGCGAGAACCCGGACTGGGCAACGGACGAGCGACGCGCCGACATGAATCACTTCATGGCCCGGCTGGTGTTCTGTTTTTTTGCCGAAGATACCGACATCTTCCACAGTGAGGGCCTTTTCACCCGAACCGTGGAGCAGATGAGCGAGCGCGATGGCTCCAATACCCATGAAGTAGTGGAAACCATCTTCCGCGCCATGAACCTCGACGGTGCCGACCCTGGCTTGCCGCGTTGGGCCAAAGACTTCCCCTACGTGAATGGCGGCTTGTTTTCCGGCGCTACCTGCGTGCCGCGTTTTACGCGCATGGCGCGCACCTACTTGATCCATGCCGGAAACCTGAACTGGAAACAGATCAACCCCGACATCTTCGGCAGCATGATTCAGGCCGTAGCTGATGACGAAGAGCGCGGCGCATTGGGCATGCACTACACCAGCGTGCCCAATATCCTGAAGGTGTTGAATCCCTTGTTCCTAGATGACCTGCGCGCAAAGTTGGCGGAGGCGGGCGATAACAAAATCAAACTGTTGAACCTGCGTAAACGCATGGTGCGCATCCGTGTGTTCGACCCGGCTTGTGGCTCCGGAAACTTCCTGGTTATCGCCTACAAACAGATGCGCGAGATCGAGGCGGAGATCAACCATCGCCGAGGTGAATCGGGCCTGGGCAGCAAAATACCGCTGACCAACTTCCGGGGCATCGAGTTGCGTGATTTTTCGGCGGAGATCGCACGCTTGGCCCTCATCATTGCCGAGTTCCAGTGCGACGTATTGTATCGCGGGCAAAAGGATGCGCTAGCGGAGTTTCTGCCGCTAGATGCACAAAACTGGATTGTTTGTGGCAATGCGTTGCGGCTGAATTGGTTGAGCATCTGCCCACCTACGGCCACAGGTGTAAAAGTGGCTGGTGACGATTTGTTTAACACGCCATTGGACCAGACAGAAATCGACTTTAAGAACGAAGGTGGAGAGACGTACATTTGTGGCAATCCACCGTACAAGGGCAGCAAGTGGCAGACCGCTGAGCAGAAAGAGGACTTGGCTCATGCATGGCAGAAACACCCCAAGCTCGCCAAAACGACGGATTTCGTCACAGGGTGGTTCGCCAAATTCCTTGACTACGTTGACAAGGAACCCAGTGCCGTTAGCGCATTTGTAGCTACCAACAGCGTTTGTCAGGGGCAACAGGCAACTGATGT
>JBHHVE010000032.1:0-28146 GCA_046754085.1 Leptospirillia bacterium | reverse complement strand
CGAGCACCGCCGACAGCTACGACGTGACCACCGCAACCTGCGTGTTCACGCCGATTCCCGGCTTCTGTGATGACGGCAATCCGGACACGGTGGATACCTACGATCCGGGGCTGGGCCTCTGCACCCATACGCTGCTCGACGATGACGGCGACGGGGTGGGCAATTCCGTCGACCTCTGCCCCGGCACCGCAGCAGGCGCCGTGGTGAATGCCGACGGCTGCTCCGACGCTCAGTTGGCGGCCACCAACACCCCCCTGCACGACGCGGTCATCGCGGGTAACCAGGGGGCGGTGGAGAAGCTGATCGAAGGGGGTGCCGATGCGGACGCCAAGGGCGTGGACGGCAAGTCGCCGCTGCACCTGGCAGCGGCGGCGAACAACAAGGGCATCGTGGAAATCCTGCTGAAGAACGTCACCCTGATCAATCAGGTCGACAACTTCGGCAGGACCGCCCTGTCCTACGCCACCAACTCCGAGGTTCAGAAGAAGCTGACCGAAAGCGGCGCCACGTTGTAGCGGGAGGTTGAAGCCGTCCGTTCACGGAACGGTTTCAACCCGGAAGCGTCCATAAAAAAACGGCCCCGGTCCCTGTAAAAGGGGACCGGGGCCGTTTTTTTCGTCGAGGTATTCCGGAGCGGTCCGGGACACGATCGCTGTGCGGTGCGCCTCCCGCTAGACGCAGTCCCAGAACAGTCGGCTGGCGTGGTTCGAATCGGCGTTGCCGCCGTTGACATAAAGCAGGTAGTGAATCACCTCGTGCTTCCACACGTAGGGGGAGCCGAGCTTGATCGTGTTGGGGGTGACAAACTCGCCGCTACAGCCGGAGTTGTACCACTGGCACGGAAACTGGGGTTCCATGATCACCACGGTGAGGGCCTCGTAGTCGCCGGCGGCGAAATCGCCACAGGCCTTGACCTCCTCGAAACCGGTTTGCAGGTAATCCACCAGCGTCGCATCGGTGAACAGCCCCGGGGGGCTGGCCTTGTTCACGCCACCGCCGCCAAACTCCGCACCACCGCACGCAGTGAGCGCTACCAGCCCGAAGGCGGCTATGGAGGCCCACAAAAAGGCCCGTAACTTTCCAGCCATGAATTTCCCTATTGCCGAATAAATGCGAATTGTTTCGCCATTTTTTTCGGTGCAATCGCTTGGAAGCTTGAGAGAGAAAATGTTTACACAGAGGGCATAAATAGCCGTTACCGGGGGTGGTAAAGTCCCCCAAGTATCAGAAGTATCAGGAAAATTTGTTCAAATTGGAACAGGTCGAAATTCCTGTATCCGGATGCAGTTGGCGACAGTGTCAGTGGCGTGAAACGCTCCGGGAGTTGAGGCCGCTCACTGGATCTCCCGCGACCAGATCTGCCCGATGATGGGATCCCCGGCATCATCCGCCTGGGTCCAGAAAGCGGTGAAGCCGGCAGGACTCACCGTAATGCCGGGAAGCCCCCCGCGCGCATCACCGGTGCCATGATCGATGCGCCGCACCGGGCCCATGCCCTCGAATGGGACGTATTTGCGGGCAAATAGCCGGGTGTGGTCGCCGGCTCTCTCAGACCAGGAGACCAGGTAGGATCGCCCGTCACTCTCAAGTTGGGGAGCCCACCCCTTGCCATCACCGTTCCTCAATTCGGCGGGGGCAGACCAGCCATTCCCCTCCTCGGCGCTCAGGAAAACGCCTTGTTCACCTTTCACCCTGCCCCACACCACCGCATATCCGTCGGCGGCAGCCCTCGGATGAATAAGGGCGGGGATAGACCACCCCATGTTTTCAATAAGATCGGGGGCAGACCACACACCGTCCCGGAGTACCCGCCCATAAAGACGGTGCTCCACTCCGTCTGGGTCACGCCAGGCCCAGATGACGGCATGCCCATCGGGGCCGGCGGCAAGACGCCCCCCCGAAAACCCATCACCGTAGCCGAGTATCACCCCTCGTGGAGACTCGGACACGATGCTCGGGAGGCTCCATTGCCCATCGAAATAACGCCGGGTCACCAGCCTGCCAAGCCCCCCATCCAGTTGCTCCTGCCACAGCACAACCACGCCGCCGTCGTCGGGGTGACTATCGATCTGCACATTAAAACCGCCCCCCGGTCCGGAAAGCGGCACACCCTCCCCCCAGCCATCCACGCCGTAGTGGTATGCGGTCACACCCCGGGCGATCAGAACAAAGCCTCCCGAAAAACCGTGCAGGGCTTCCACCCGCTGATCACCCAGATCAAGCGACCTGTCCCACTCCCCATCGCGAAATACCGATGTTTTTTGTTTCCATATCCGCGTGCCGTAAGCATCATATTCTCCCCAAGAGATGGCAAACCCCAAGGGGGATGCCGCCACTTGTACCGCACGAACCTCGCCATCCGGTGGCAGGTTCGTGACATGTTGCTCCGGAGTCGGCCACGTGTCGCCCTCCACCACCCAGGTCAGCAGTTCCGTAGCAGTCGAAATAACCACCAGAAACCGGCTGCCATCGCTAATGGCTTTCCACGTGTGGGCCTGATACGCATGATGGGAAAACAACAATGTCTGGGCACCCCAGACACCACCGCGACGAATGCGCCCGGTGATCCCGTCATGGGTCCACCACACGGCCACCGCATCCCCTGCCTCGTTGACGGAAATATGCGGGTTAGAGCCACCGCCTTCGGCCCCGGAGGACGTCAACGCATCCACCACACCCCACTGGCCACCCCGGTCGGCCACCGTGCAGGCCCGACAGCCACCCTCACCGGTACCTCTCCAGAACAGGTGAATCTCATCTCCGGACGCCCCGGCATGAAGGGGAAGGTTATACCGGGGACCGCTGCCCATCACCTGGTCGGCAGTATCGGTGGATTGCCGGGCATAAATGACCCCGTCCATCTCCCATATCATGGCGGCCCCGCCATCCTCGGCGACAGCCCACGACACGTGGTTGTAATGGTTCAATGACCCCTCCATCCCGAACAGGGTTTCCGACGCTTCCCACACCCCGTTCCGGAACACCTGGCGGTTGAGTTCGACCCGCTCTGCATCTTTGGATGCCCAGGTCACCCGGAACCCCTGGGCGTTTGTTTGAATAACCGGATTCCCGTATTCAATCCAGGGATTCGGAGACAGCCCGATGGGGGCAATTGCCTCCCCCGCCCCGGTCACCACAAACAGCGCGTGGCGATCTTGCACCAAATAGCCGCCAAAGGACGCACCACCCACGATGTTAAACATGTTAAAAAAAGAGGTTCTCTCTAATTCAAGCGGGATTTCCCAGGCATTTCCGATAAACCGGCTGGTGCTTACGGTCACGTAGGATGACTGCCATGCGGCCACGAACCCGCTGCCGGAAGGGGCCGCATCAATCATCTGTGTGTTACGGTCAAAGACCGTGCCCACCTCAACCCACGGCCCCCACGCCCCACCTTCCAATACCCGGGTATAGACGGAAAAACCGCTCCCTTTAGCGGCGCTGCCGGGCATATAGACTTGCAGCAGACGGTTACCGTTGGACGTTAATGCCAATTGAGGATCGTTGAAGGGGCGGTCGTTCCTCAAAGAAATGGCGGGCACGGCAAGGCCCGCATCCGCCACCGTGGTCCACCCGCCGTTCTGGTAGATGGCGGTATTGAACACCGCCATCCCGCCCTCCGGCGGCAGAACCGGCTTGCCCCAGACCAGGGCATAGCCGTCATTCAGGGGATACAGCCCCGGCCTCGGTTCGTCGGATTGCCCCTGAGTGGCAAAGTCTATGAATAACCCTTGGTTGCCTTCAAAGGTCCACGAACCTTTCTGCCCGCCGCTGCGAAACACCGATATCTGGACACCGGATTCATCCTCCCAGGCAACGGCAAACCCGTCGGTTC
Source organism: Leptospirillia bacterium (assembly GCA_046754085.1). Taxonomy (GTDB): domain Bacteria; phylum Nitrospirota; class JACRHL01; order JACRHL01; family JACRHL01; genus JBHHVE01. Next base: position 24,311 of record JBHHVE010000032.1, on the reverse strand, counting down.
CGGCCACCAGATTGACCTGTGAAATGACCGGGTGGTCACTGTAGTAGGTGTAGGAAGAGGGGGTAAAGAGGGGCATAACCTCTCCCCAGGTGGTGGATGCCGCATCGTAGAGGGCATACACCACGCGAATTCCGAATTGGCCGTAAACCTCCCATATCGCCATGCCATTGCCGGCAGCATCAAACGCCGTCTGCATGTCAGTGGGGTTGAAAAGCGGCTGTCCGGACGGCTCGTTGATCCGCTCCGGGGCGGTCAGGCCGATGGGAGGGCCGTCCAGCAGCAGTGCGTGACCGCCGCCATCCACCGGTGCGTCACCGCCGCCGGAACAGGCGGCGAGCAGCGGCAGCATCAGCGCCAGCACGCACACACGAAGTTGTGACGGAAACGGTCGACTCATCGGCATGCCCCCATGCATTGCCCACCGGAACGGGATCGGCGGGCCAATCAAACACTGTAAAAACGCTTCGTTCGTTAGCAACCCGTTAATTCAGCAACTGACGTGCCACGGCATCCCCCTCAAACAGGTCATTTGTAATATATTGATAAATAAGAGATCGCGTGATTTTCCCCAGGTCAGGCGAACGGTGAGCCCCGGCGTTTTCCGGCAGTGTTGCAGATTATTTCCCACCCGAGCCGACGGTTTTCCCCCACGGCCCATGGCCGGGGCTCGGGCATCCCCCATCCGCCCCCGCTGGACCGAAAGGCCAAGTCGCTGTTATTCTTGGCGAAACCGGCATTTTCCGGAGAGACCTCCACCCCGGGGGGAGTGATGACGCAGCAGACCGAAAGCGGGATTGAAACCCTCATCCCGCAACTGTCCGCCCTTGTGGCCCGGATGGAAGAGCGGGTGCCCTATGCCGCCGTGCTGGTCACCGACGTGGACGGCGAGATACTGCGCATGGGCACCACCGAGGAAAAAGTGGCGCCGGTCGCCCCCGCGCGCGGCGCCGTGTTTACGGTCCACACCGGGCGCGCCCTGGTGGAAGCCGCCACCGACGAACTCACCCCGGACGCCCTGCAAGCCGCTGCCATGGACGCGGTGGCGCGGGCCCTCGAAACCGGCATCGATACGGATGCCGCCGCCCCCAACCCCGGCCCGGAACTGATTGCCGACTACGTCACCCACGAGGCCACACCCCTGGACAGCATTCCCCTCGCCACCCGTGTTGACCATGCCCGCGCCCTGCGGGATCGGGCCCATGCCGCGGACGAGCGCGTGGTCAACACCTTCGGCATGGTGTCCCACACCCGCACCCGGGAGGTCTTCGTCAACCGCTCCCGCCAGTTGTTTCAGAACCTGGTGCGCACCCAGGCGGTGGTGGGCGTAACCGCCAGCGACGGCGCCCATCAGGCCGCCCTGGTGGACGGACGCGGCCACCAGGGCGGCTGGGAAGCCACCGAACTGCCGGACGGCCTGGTGGACAAGCTGGTTTCCGACTGCTGCCGCATCCTGGGCGCGCCACGCCTTGCCGCAGGCTACTACGATTGCATCTTCTCCCCGGAGTTTTCCGGCATCTTCGCCCACGAAGCGTTCGGCCACGGCACCGAGGCCGACATGTTCGAAAAACAGCGCTCCCGCGGCCAGGACTTCATCGGCAAGCCGGTGGCCACCGAGGGGGTCAACATGTACGACAACCCGGACCTGCCGGACGCCGCCGCCAGCTACCATTTCGACCACGAAGGGCAGAGCGCGGTCCGCACCCAGATCATCGAAAAGGGCGTGCTGGTGCGGCCCATTACCGACATGCACACGGCCCACACCCTGGGGATTGGGCGCACCGCCAACGGCCGCCGCGAATCGTTCGCGAAAAAGGCCTACACCCGCATGAGCAACACTTACTTCGGCGAAGGCGACAACGATTTTGACGAGATGCTCGCCGACATCTCCCACGGCTTCTACCTGACCCGCCCCTCCAACGGCATGGAAGACCCCAAGAGCTGGGGCATCCAGCTGGAAGGTTACATGGCCTGGGAGATCGTGAACGGCAAGCTCACCGGCACCGTGTTCAGCCCGGTGATCGTCACCGGCTACGTGCCGGAACTGCTGAAATCCATCACCATGGTCGGAAAGCGCGCCGAGATCACCGGCCTCGGCATGTGCGGCAAGGGCTACAAGGAGTGGGTCAAGGTCACCGACGGCGGTCCCCATCTGCGCCTCAAGGCCCGGCTCGCATGAGGTGCCCATGAGCCTCGACCGGGTTCGGGAAGCCCTCGACGACTCCCCGCAGGTGGCCGCCTGGAGCGTCGTGCAGCAGCACGGCAAGAGCCATCAGCGCTACCGCACCTTCAGGCGCGTCGATGCCGAACGTACCGCCGAATTTCGCACCGTAAACTGCACCGTATTCACGGAGGGCACAAAGGACGGCAAGGCGGTCATGGGCGAAGCCTCCTTCACCCTGACCGGCGACACCCTGGCGTCCCCCCATGCATCAATCAAGCGGGCGGCGAAACGGGCCACACTGGTCGCCAATCCGCCCTACACCCTGCCCGGACCCGCCGTTTCCCCGGAGCTACGGCTGGCGGATCCACAGGCGACAGAAGATCCGTGGGGGCTGATCTCCGACGTGGAGGCCGAGATCGATGCCGCCGCGGGCGCCGATACGCCCCTGTGCCACGCCGAAATTTTCTGCGACCGGAAGGCCGTTACGGTCATGAACAGTGAAGGCTTCACCGGACGCTACAACGCCACCGAGTTGTTCCTTGAGTTCGTGCTGCTGGCCGAGAACGGCATGAATTCGGTGGAGGTCCAGGGCATCCGCCGGGCACGCCGCCTGCTGGAACTGGCCGCGGGCGAGGCGGTAGCGCATCACGCCCGCTGGGCGGCGGACCGGCTGAAGGCTGTGTTGCCACCCACCGGGGTCATGCCGGTCGTGTTCGGAGGAGACTCTCTCGATTCCCTGTTTGATACCTTCGCCGCCCACACCGGGGCCAAGGCCTGCTACGAGGGCTGGTCGCGCCTGGACAAGGGGGGGCCGATCATCAAGGATTGTATCGGGGAGCCTGTGTCCATCATGCTCGACCCCCATCTGCCGTGGCGGCTCACCAGTCGTCCGTTCGACAGCGAGGGGCTGGTCACCCGCCCGGTACGGCTGGTCACCGAAGGTCGGGTGAGCGAACGCTCCGCCGCCAAGCGCCATGCGGACTACCTGGGACTCACCGCCACCGGCACCCACGGCTCCCTGGTGGTCGGCGCCGGAACCACGTCAATGGATACGATGTTTGACGACGGCCCGGTGCTGCACGCCCTGCGCTTTTCCACATTCCACCCCAACCCGGTCACCGGCGCCTTTTCCGGCGAACTGCGTACCGCCTACCTGCACCAGCCCGACGGCAGCATCACGCCGATATCCGGCGGCAGTGTCTCGGGCAATGTCTGGAGCGCCTTCGCCAACGCCCGTTTGTCAGACCGAACCTGCGTGCGCGCGACCTACGAAGGTCCCTGCGCGGTGCGTCTCGAAGGCATCACAGTGGCCGGCAAGGGATAACACGCCCGGCGCGAAAACAAAAAAAGGCCACGGGTTCCGGGAAAACCCATGGCCTTTCTGAGAAACTGTATGTGGCGGGGGAACGGGGCTGTCGGGGATGACCAGCCTGCGTATTACGCCCGTATGGAGAGTGCCTAGCCGGCTTCCACCAGATTCATTTGATTGACGTGCTGGCCGTTCTTGTTCTCGATGATGCCCGTATCGACAACCGTGCCGCAGTTGATGCACTTCCAGGCAAAGAAAGTCAGCGCAAAATCGGCAAAGCGCTCGGAGTACATGTAACCACGGCATTTGGGGCAATTAACGGGGTGATCCATATCCGCAACCTCTTGTTCAACCTCGACGAGGGAAAGATAAAAACTCCCCCTCTCCGTTTGCAAGACCATTGCCACGATCCAATGGATTTTCCTAACTACTTGTAATTGAATCAATTATATCCCATACACTCCCCTCTGAGCGGCTTCAAATGTGTACCGATTGGAACCCCTTTGCCGGAAAATGGGAAACATCCGTGACACCCAGGTGCCAATTTTTTGCCGCTCTGTCCAAAGCCGGGGCACCCTCATGACCACCATGCCCATATCCGGGGTCAGCGGCGCTCTGCTGGCAGGGGGCCAAAGCCGCCGCATGGGGACGGACAAGGCCGTGCTCAACCTGGGAGGGGTCGCACTGGCGGAACGCGGGCTGGCGGTGCTCTCCACCCTGTTTGACGATATATTGGCGGTAGATCGGCCGGTACGGGATCCCGGCGCCCACAAACGGCCACCGTGGCCTGCCGGGGTGCGCGCCGTCGCCGATCCCGAGTGTCTGCCCGCCTGCGCCCTGACCGGAATACTGGGGGCACTTGCCGCCGCCCGTTACCCGTGGGTGATGGTGCTGGCCTGCGACATGCCATTCCCCTCAGCGGCGCTGATCCGGGGACTGTGCCGGACGGCCATGGCGGAATCGGCTCCGCTGGTGGTGCCCCGTGCCGGAGGGATGCTCCACCCCCTGTGCGCCGTGTATCATCGGGACCTGGCCCCGGAGATTCAAAAACGCATCGAGGCGGGCCGCCTGAAGGTGGGGGAACTGGCCAAAAACCACGCCCGTATCGTGGAAGAGGCCGACCTTACGGTGTGGGACCCGTCCCTTGCCGGACTGGTTAATCTCAACACCCCCGAGGAATTTGAAGCCGCTCGCGCAGCGCTGGATGAACCCGTGAAAACGCCCGGGAAGGAGCGTTCGCATGATCCCGTTTGAAGACGCCCTGAAACAGATTATGGACACCGTACCGACGGTACGGCACGAGCGGGTAGCCCTGCTGTCCGCCCTCGGGCGGGTACTGACCGAGGACGTGGTGGCGCGCCGCGCGCACCCGCCGTGGGACAACACCGCGGTGGACGGCTACGCGGTGCGGTCGGTGGATACCGCGGGGGCCTCCCCGGAAAACCCGGTGACGTTAAACGTCATCGAAACCATTCCCGCCGGCGCCATGCCGGAACGGACCGTGGGCGCGGGAGAGGCCAGCCGCATTATGACCGGCGCGCCCATGCCGGACGGAGCCGACTCGGTGGTGATGGTGGAGGACACCAGGGGCACCCCCACATCCGACAGTGTCGGTATTCTCCGCCCCACCGAGGCCACGGAAAACATCCGGCCCATGGGGGAGGACGTGCGGCCGGGGGATGTGGTGGTCAAAGCCGGATCGGCCCTGTCCCCCGCGGACATCGGCATGCTGGCCTCGGTGGGGCGTTCCCAGTTGACGGTTACCCGAAGACCCACGGTGGGCATCCTCTCCACCGGTGACGAGATTGCCGACCTTGACGAGCCGCTGACCGACAACAAAATCCTCAACGTCAACAGCTACGCCCTCGCCGCCCAGGTGGAGGAGGCCGGAGCGGTACCGGTGATTCTGGGTATCGCCAAAGACGACCGGGACACCATCAAGGCGGCCATTTCAGAAGGGTTACAAACCGACGTGCTGCTTATCTCGGGCGGCGTCTCCATGGGGGACTTCGATTATGTGAAAGAGATACTCGATGAACTGGGTGGCGGTCTCGACTTCTGGAAGGTGCGGATCAAACCGGCGAGACCGCTGGCATTCGGCATGATCGGCGGCACTCCGGCGTTCGGCCTGCCGGGCAACCCGGTGTCATCCATGGTGTCGTTCGAACTGTTCGTCAGACCCTACCTGAAAACCGCCATGGGCCACCCCGTCCCCCATCGTCCGGTGGTTTCGGCCCGGCTCACGGAAACCGTCAGAAAACGCGCCGGGCGGCGTTTCTTCCTGCGCGCGGTGGTCACCCCGGACGGAGACGGTTACAGCTGCCGCACCACCGGCTCCCAGGGCTCGGGCATCCTCACGTCCATGGTGCTGGCAAACGGCCTGATCGACCTGCCGGAGTCGCTGGAAGGTCCGGTGGAGACGGGCACACGGGTGACGGTCCACATGTTCTGACCAGGGTCTCATTCAGATGGGGAAAAACACCGATAGGTAAAGGATAGGGACCGCTGTGTAGCGGCCCGTCATATCACTTTACTTTGGAGCCCCCATGGCCTGGCTGCTCAAGCGCAAGGAATCCACCCCGCCTCCTTCAAGCGGCGGAACCCCGCCGAATGATACCCACCCGGTGCTCGACGCCCTGCCCAGCGCCGATCGCGCCGCCATCGTGGCGGGTGCGACCACCCGGCGCTTTGATCAGGAGCACCCCCTGGCGGAGATGGGTGATCCCGCGGCGGATACCCTACTCATCCTCTCCGGCAAGCTGGAACTGGTGGACCGGAGCGGACCGGTGCATCGCCGGGTGGCGCTCATGTCCGCCGGTGACGCGGTGGGCGGCGTGACCCACCCGCCGGACGCCACCCATCCGGCGGCGGCGGTGGGGCTTTCGCCGGGGCGCGCCCTTCAGGTTGGCCCGGAACTGATTTCCGCCCTCTCCGAAGAGGGCCAGGTCGCCTTTTATCAGGCCCTGCATGGGGCCGAAAGCCGCCGGGGCGCGGCCATGGCCAGCCGTCAGGCGGAGCTTGCCGCCCGTGAGCGCCGGCTGGCGGATCAGGTACAGGCCCTGGTAACCCAGCGTCAGGCGGTATGCGCCAACTCCGAGATGGTGCAAAAGATTGTCGACGGAGTGCCGCGACTGCCGGTGTTCGCCACCCAGATCGCCAGCATGCTGCAGGACACCACCACCAACACCAGTGAAATCGTCGAACTGGCCAAGCTCGACACCTCCCTGGCGACGGAGGTGATCAAGACCATCAACAGCCCCTACTACAACCTCTCCAACAAGATCACCGATCTGCAACACGCGGTGGTGCTGCTGGGTTTCGAGCAGGTCTACCAGTTGGTGATGGCCAGCGGGCTTTCCGGCACCATGCCGGATACCCCGGCGTTCCGCGAACTGCAACTGCATATGAACGTGGTGTCGTTTAGCGCCATGGAAACCGCCCGGCTGTGCGACTTTGAAAAGCCCGCGACCCTCGCCACCGTCGGTCTGCTACATGACATCGGCGACAGCGTGGTGCTGTTGCTCAAGGAAAAATTCGCCCATCTTGCGGCGTTTATCGACATGCTGGACGGGGCCAAGCTGGGCGGTATGCTGCTGGCCAAGTGGCAGATTCCCGAGCGCATCTGCGAAACCGTGGTGTACCAGAACCACCCCCATTTCATGCCGCCGGAGGCGCTGCCTGAATCCTGCCGCAGGGACGTGGCGGCCCTGTACCTTTCGCATCTGGCGTGCGACATGGTGGAAGGGGTTCCCGAGGACAAACTGAATGCGGCCTTCATGCCGGAGTATGCGGCGCTTCTGGGGCTTTCGGCGGAAACCCCGGAGCAACTGGTGCATCGTCTGATCCTGCCCGCCATCCGTGGCCGCAGCCAGAATTTTCCGGAGCACGTCCGCCGCTTCTTCAGCTAGCCCGCCCACACCCTTTTGCGCGCTCCGGGCGCAAGGCGGACGGAGCAGAGCCACCGAGGCATATCCTTCAGAACCGGGCGGTGGCGAACACCCCGAACACATTTCGGTTGTAGTCCCGGTCCCGGTAATCGTTTGCATCGTCCCCGATGTTGGAACGGCGCACCTCCCCCTCCCACTCAAACGACACCTCCACATCCTTGAACACCTCCCGGGAGACCTCGAGCCCCACGCCGACACGATGATCCTTGCGGGTCTTGCTGCCCGCGGGGCCACCGGACCAGACATCCTCATTCAGATAGGAACGGTACTGGTAACGGAAGGTACCCGCCACCTCCAGTTGATGCCAGCCGGTGGGCATGCTCAGACGCAGGTACGGGCCGGTCTCGATGTAGGAATAATCCAGCACGGTGGTGAGCGCCCCCGAGGTGCTGGTCAGGGTCCCCCGGTCCAGATGGTGGACGGAGAGCGCGCCGTAATACTGCCCCCCCTTTAAAAATGGTCCGAAGGTGGACAGCGTAGCCTTCAGGCCAGTACCGGACAGGTAGTCGTAACGACTTCCCGGCGCCTCGATCATCTCCAGTTCGGCGCCGGCCCACAGGTAGCGACCGGACTTCGCCAACAGCCGCGCGCGGACGGCAAAACGGTGGCTGTTCTGGTAGGCGTTACCGCGCAGTTCCGAATAACCCGCGACGTACTCCAGCCGCAGACGGAGCGGCTGCCTGCGCTCATCCAGCCGCAGACGCAGACGGTGGGTGGTCAGGTTGGACTGGTTTTTTGAGTTGTACCAGCGACCGGAAAAATCGTAGCGGGTGGTCAGGCGATAATGGCCCAGCACCGGCAGCTGCCGTTCGATGCGGGCGCGGGCTTCGGTGCGCCAGTCGCCGGAGTTGCTGGTGGTCTGGTCGTCCGGTGAGAGAAACACGTTGGTGTCGTATTCGCGCCCCGCTTCAAAGCGAATGCGCCACGCCCCGGCGGATTTTTCCGGACGGCCCGCCGAACGGGTCTCGCGCTCGCCGGCGATCGCCGCCCCTTCCGGATCCTCCATATGGGCCAGCATGCGCCGCGCCGCTTCCCCGTAACGGCCGGACGGATCCTGCCGGGAGGCCTCATCGAACAACGGCCTTGCGCCTTCCGGGTCACCCCCCTTGTAACGGGAAAGACCGGCGTTCAGATACCCGGTGGCGGCCAGTTCCGGAGAGCGGGCGGCATGGACAAAGGCCTCCTCCGCCAGACCCCAACGGCGCGCCTTGTAATGGATGGCGCCCAGGTTGTACCAGGCCCTGGTGTGGTTCGGGTCGAGGGACACGACCTTTTCAAATGCCCGCCTGGCCAGGTCCGCCTCACCGCTGTTGTGGTATGCCAGCCCAAGCAAAAACCAGAGCGCGGCGTCGTCCGGGTGTACGGCAATTGCGGGTTCGATAAGCGCCGCGGCTTCGGCGTACGCACCGTTATCAATCAGGGACTCGGCCCGAGCCGCCGTATCCGGCTCGGCCCACACGGGGGTGGAGAGGAAAAAAAATGCGGCCAGCACGGTCGCCCACACGCTGCATGTGTTACGAATCATTGAGCCAGATTACCTGCTTACCGGAGCGCTTCCCAAACAAAAAAAGGGGGGTGAAGGTTACCCTTCACCCCCCTTTCCGCTGTCATGTCAGGACGGTGACCGCCTTCTTAGACCGGCATATGATCGCCAGCGGCATCATCGGCGTGGTCCGAAGCATCGTCGGCGGCATCATCGGCGTGGTCCGAAGCATCGTCGGCGGCATCATCGGCGGCATCCGAAGCATCGTCGGCGGCATCATCGGCGTCATCCGAAGCATCGTCGGCGGCATCATCGGCGTGGTCCGAAGCATCGTCGGCGGCATCATCGGCGTCATCCGAAGCGTCGTCGGCATGCTCGTCGGCATCATCCGAAGCGTCGTCGGCGTGCTCGTCCGCATCATCCGAAGCGTCATCGGCGTGCTCGCTGGCGTGATCCGAAGCGTTGTCGGCATGCTCGTTGGCATTATCCGAATGGTCGTCGCCTTCATCGTCGTCATGGGGGATGGTGATGGTCACCACCTTGGCGTCGTCATCCGGGTGGCCCGGGTTCTCGATGCGAATCTCAATGCCGTCATCGTCAACGTCATCAAAGTCATGGATCACGTCGATGTCGATCTCAACCGGCAACGTCACATCGTCGGGCACATGGCCGGTGGGGTCGGGGCTGTTGTCCGCCAATACGGGAGAAGCGGCAGCGAGGGAAATAGCCACGCCCAGCATCAGGGTTTTACTCAGAGACTTCATGGTTTTTTTGACTTCCTTTTCGATAAGCCGTCGTACATGCGTACGCGGTGTAAAAGCAATCGTGTGCCTAGTAACAGGTGTATTTCCTTTGTATTTCCTTTACACACCACTGACCAGGAGCCCGACGGAACGTTCCTTGCGGGCGCCGGCTTTTTCGATGGTGGCGGTTACCGTCCACTCACCCTGGGCCACCCCACGCACATGAAGCGGAATCACGTTGATCCCCTGCGCAAGGTTGCCCTGCCATCTCAGCATGGAACTATCCACTACCCGACCGTCCGCAACCATGCGAACACCGGGAGGCAGTTCCAGAGAAAACCGCACACCCTCAACCGCCTGGGCGGCATCGAACCGGATACGCACCACGGCATCGCTGCCGTAGGCCACCGGAACCGCTGTCGCGCCGGATCCCATGGCCACCAGGGTGGCTGCGGGGGCGGACACCGACGGAACGTTCCCGAGCAGGGACCGTTCCGTGAACAAAAATGCACCCACCAGCACCAGGACTGCCGCCGCCACGCCACCCATAGGGCGCAAAACGGAAGCGGAAAACAGCCGGTCGAACCAGCCTTTGACCGGAGCCGGACGAACCTCGGCCTGGGCCGAACGCACCTGATCCGCAGCCTGATGGAGGCGGGCCGAGAGCCGCTGGGAAAACCCGTTCGGAAGCTGCGGTTCAGCCTCTTCGTGCAGGGTATCCAGCATGATCCGGGTCATTTCAAGGGCATGCGCGCAGTCGGAACAGCCGGCAAGATGCCCCGCCACCCGTTCCCGGGCCAGAATCGGTAGCGAACATTCCAGGTAATCCCCAAAACGGTCGCGTATATTCTGACAATCTGCGTTCATCAAGACTCCTCTTTGCTGGTTAGACGTGTGTAACGGGCGAAAAGTTCCCGGTTCGGCAAAATAATTCTACACATTTCCTGGTTGTAGGTTCCGTGAAGGTTGTTTATTCGGGCAGGGTGGGTTGCCAGCCTGCGCATGCCCCCCGTTGCGGGGAACACTTATCCGCTATGGCCCACGGCCTTCAGGGACTGGTCCATGGAGGTGACCAGAATCTGCCGCAAGCGTTCGCGCCCACGTGCCAGACGGCTTTTGACGGTGCCCACCGGCTCACCGGTAATGTCGGCGATCTCCCGGTAGGAAAACCCCTGAATATCCCGCAGCACCACCATGGTGGCAAACTCCGGTGGCAACCGGGCGATGCCCTCCGCCAGCCACTCCTCGCGCTCGGTTTTTCGGGTCTGTTCCTGGAAACGCGCCACCGCGTCGACAGCGGCCTCCGGCGGCTCACCATCATCGCCCAGGGGTGCCTCCGCAACCCGACGGCGCTTGACGTGATCCAAAAATGTGGTGTGAAGAATGCGGAACAGCCAGGTAGAAAATGCCGAGTTTCCGGCAAAACTGTCGACCTTCCGAAACGCCTTGATGAAGGCGTCCTGACACAAATCCTCGGACAGATGGGGGTCGCCACACAGGCGCATGGCATAGCCATAAGCCCGCTTCAGATAAGGCGCGATCAGACTTTCGAAGGCCTCGGCGTCACCGCCTGATGCCCGTTCGGCGAGTGCCATCTCATGGGTGCGTATGTCGTCGGAAACATGCATAGACCCTGCGGGATTTAGCAAACACCATGCCACTGTTTGCCCAGTCCGGGAAACAGTGGATGGAAAAACCACATGGAGGCTAATGCACCGCCTCGTCATTGACCTCGCGACCGCTCACCCGCTCGCCCGAGCGCCACACCACCCAGTTGATGCCGGCGCCCAGGTTGAGGGCGCGGTCTTTCTCCACCAGGGGGGAGTCGTCCACGGAGCCGGGACCCAGCCACTTGGGGTCGACAAAAGCCCCCACCACGACGTCCGGGGTGATGCGCCATCCTACCGAAAGCCGGGCCGAGAGCCAATCCAGGCCGGGCCCGGCGTGGTGGGCCGGGCGGGTGCCGGTGGCGAACGCCGGGTCCACGTCGTAGTAGTACGCGTTGTAGGCGGCGGAGCCCCAGAACGCCGACAGGGTCAGGGTGAAGCCAACCCGGCCTTCCTCACCGCCGGGGCGCCAGCGCAACCTGGCCGAAGGCTCGATGGTATAGCCCTCCCGGGAGGCGTCTATCGGCGTGTCAAAGCTGACTGCCGCCCGCACCGGAAAACGCAGACGCAGGCGCAGGGTATCGGTCCTGAACGCCACCCAGTTGATGCGCGGCCCACCCTCCACCATCAGGTCCAGCTTGGGCATGCCGGAGCGTGCCGGGGCATCCTCCGTATTGACCGGCGGCCAGCCGGAGCCGGATATGTCGATCCAGAAACGGGGCCGCTCATACAGCACAATGCGGGCGCTCTTGCCGGAGGCCCGCAGGTACTTGCCCCGGTAGATCAGGTATGGCGTCCCGGCGGCGACCGCCTTGCGGTTGGATGACCCGGCATAGGCGTCATACCCCGCCCACCCCCCGGCAACCCCCAGTTCCCAAAGGGGATGCGGCTTGCCCTCGTGGTTGGCGTGGGCGGAGACGGGGAGAAAAAGAGCCAGCAGCAGAAGGAGCGGAACAATCGGCTGTGAACGGAGCACCAGACGGGTCATGCATCGCGCTCCGCCTGCTTCGCCTGTTGCCACAACCCCTGCCATTCTTCCGCCGTGAGGTCGTTGAGCGCTTTGGGCGCGCCCTGCTCCATATGGCGGAAACGGCGGACGAAGCGCTCAACAGTGGAGGTGATCGCTTCCTCGGCGGAGAGATCGAGTTTTCGAGCCAGGTTCACCAGGGCAAAAAACAGGTCCCCCAGTTCGTCCTGGGCCGCGGCCATATCGCCCGCCGCCGTCGCCTCCTTGAGTTCATCCATTTCTTCATGCACCTTGGCCCACACATGGTCGGCCTGCTCCCAGTCGAAACCGGCCCGGGCGGCGCGTTTCGATACGTCGGCGGCGCGCAACAGCGGCGGGGCGCTTTTCGGCACGCCGTCCAGAATCGACGTCCGGCCCGCTTTTCCCTTTTCCTTCGATTTCACCTTTTCCCAGTCCGCCAGCACCTCTTCCGGGGTGCTGGCGGTACCGTCGCCGAACACGTGAGGGTGACGATGCACCATCTTGTGGCGCAGGTCGTCACACACCTGTGCCACGGAAAAATCTCCGGCCTCGGCGGACATGTCGGCGTGGAACAGTACCTGGAACAGCAGGTCGCCCAGTTCCTCCCTGAGTTGCGCCGGATCGCCCGAGCGAATGGCATCCAGCACCTCGTAGGCCTCTTCAATCAGATAGGGGGACACCGATTCGCGGCTTTGAGCCCGGTCCCACGGGCAGCCGTCCGGTCCGCGCAGCACCGCCACCAGTTCCACCAGTTTGAGGAACGATTCGGCAGCGCCCCTGGCACGCTCAGGATAGCGGACAGGCTCCGTCACCCGGCGTCCCGATCCGCTTCCGGAGCGGGGGCGACCGACTCTCCCGGCCATGGTGCGGTATCGGGGGCGGCATCCGGGGTGGGATGGTCCTCGAACACCACCGGCTCCGGGGCGGTGCCGTCGGCGATCATCCCCTTGGCCTCGGCCACCAGTTCGCGGATTTTCTCCGCCTCGGCGGCCGTGGGGTCCAGCGCCAGAAACTTCTCCCACGCCTCCACGGCGCGGGGCAGGTCGCGGGCGCCATAGCGCAGCACGGCACCCACCTCAAACAGGGCGACGGTATAGTTCGGATCCACCGCCAGCACTTGATCGTAATGATGCAACGCCTCTTTCACGTTGCCGAGAAAGTAGGCCACCGTACCCAGATGGGCACGCGCCTCCAGATTGCCGGGGGCCACCTGACTGGCTCGCAGGTAGTAGCCCCGCGCCTTGCTGTACTCCCGGCGCTGGACGAACAGATACCCCATGGAGAGCAGCGCCTCGACGTCTCCCGGGTTTTTCGACAGGGCCGCGGAGAGTGCCGCAAAGTGAGGATCCTCGGCGTTTTCCAGATGCGCCGCCACCTCCCCCGCCATGGCGGCGGCCTGAGTGTCCTGCGCCTGTTCGGAAGGACTTTTCGGCAGCACGGATGTGGACACCACACCATCCGGCCCCGGCACGCCCATCACCAGCCAGCCAACGCCCACGGCGGCGACGAAAACGGCGATGACCATGGCCAGCATGGCGGTCGCGGAAGATGAAATACGGGTCTTGACCATGAAAAAACACTGCCGTGAATAGAACCGATTATATGCCAAACAGGGCTTACCGTGCCCACCCGCTCCGGGCCCCCTCCCCCGCAGGCGCCTCACCTTGACGGGACCCAAGCCCCGTGCGTACCATGCGCGAAATTCGGCCCCCAGGGGTGGGGCTGAGCGGTCTCAATCCATAGTTTCAGCATTTTTTCAGATGGTTAGGAAGTTATAACGATGAATCCGAAACGGTTACGCAACACCTTTCTGATCCCCTTTGCCGCTCTGCTGCTGTGGACCTCCCCCGCCGAAGCCACCCGGCCGTTTGTCGCTGCCGAAAGCGCCGTCGCCCTGCCGCCGGGCGGCATGCGCCTGGAGGCCGGCATGAGCCACTCGAAATGGGACAATGTTCATGCCTACGCCATCGACGTGGAGATCAGCTATAGCCTGTACGCCAACCTGGACCTGGAGGTGGAGGTGCCCTTCGCCATCGTCGGTGGCGCCAACACCTTCGGCGACGGCATCGGCGACATCTGGACCAAGGCCAAAGTGAACTTCATCAAGGAGCGGGCCGCCAACCCCCTGTCCGTGTCCGGACTGGTCGGGGTCAAGTTCCCCACCGGTGACGACGTCACCGGCACCGACGACCCGGACGTGCGCCTGGCGGCGCTGGCCAGCAAGGCCTTCGGCCCGGTCACCGCCCACGCCAACCTGATATATACCTTCACCGGCGACAACGGCAACGTGGACCTGGACGATGTGCTCGCCCTCGCCGTGGGTTTTGAGATCGAATCCGGCATGGACCGGGTCACCGGCATCGGCGAGGTGCTCTGGGAGCAAGATCGCTATCCCGCCGGCAATAACCGCATGGAGGTGATGGGCGGCGGCGTATACGCCATTTCAGACCGGCTTCGCGCCGACCTCACCCTCGGCATCGGTATCGATGACGGTACTTACCCGGACAACGCCGCGCCGGATTTCCGGGTTGGATTCGGCCTCTCCCACGACCTCTAAAAATACCGCCGGAAGTCATCCGGTTGCTGCGTTGGTTGGGGTGCCCGGAACCCCGACGCACAGGCCCACGCCTTCACCCCCCCCGCGCTCCTCCCGCCTGGTACTCGAAACATTCCCGGCATTTTTTGTGGGGGGCGCCCCCCCACGAGCTTAAACGCATGTGGGCAGGGTGAGCACCGCCTCCAATCCGCCTCCAGCCCGGTTCCTGAGATGGAGTTCGCCACCGTGGGCGCGGGCGATGCCGCGCGCAATGGCCAGCCCCAAGCCCACGCCGCCGGTGTCCCGGTTTCTGGAATCCTCCAGCCGCACGAACGGCTCGAACACCCGCTCCATCTGATCCGGTTCAATGCCCGGCCCACGATCGGTGACCCGTAAGGTGACGCCGGTATTGTCCCGTACCCCGGATACGATGGCGCCACCGCCATACTTGATGGCATTTTCCACCAGGTTGCTCAGGCAGCGGCGCAAGGCGTCCGGGCGAGCCACAAAAGCCGCCGGGAAGTCACCCTCCACTGTAACGGCGGCGCCGGTGTCCTCAAAATCCGCCGCCAGGCTTTCCACCAGCGCCCTCAGGTCCACCGCCACCGCCGGCTCGGTGCGGGCGGCATCCCGCATCAAATCAAGGGTGGCGCCGATCATGCTCTCCATCTCCGACAGATCGGCGAGTATTTTGTCCTTGAGCGCATCGTCCTCCAACAACTCGGTCCGCAGACGCAGACGGGTAAGCGGGGTTTTCAAGTCGTGAGAGACCGCCGCCAACATTCCTTCCCGGTCCTTGATAAAGCGGGCGATGCGCGTCTGCATGGTGTTGAAGGCGGCCGCCGCCCGCGCCACCTCGGCAGGTCCGGTCTCTTTCAGCCGGGGACGGTCGATGTCCCGCCCCAGGGCGTCCGCCGCCACCGCCAAGTCATTCAACGGCCGTGTCACCCGCCGCACCGCCCATAAAGACGCCACCACCGCCGACAGCAACAGAATCGCCAGCGCCACCAGAAGCCGCCCCGGCAAGGCCAGGGACTCCGGCGGTGCGCGGTGGGCGATGCGCACCCAACTGCCGTCCATCAGCTGAGTCGCCACCCGTACCTGCATATCCCGGGAACCGCTGCGCCATACCGCGCCCCAACGTTCCGCATGGGGCGCGGGAAACGAGCCCGGCCAGCCGGATTCGTTCCACCCCGGCGGCCAGCCGCCGGGGGGCGGTGGAAACGTAAACGGAATCGACATCAGGGGGGAGGACGGCAGGTCCGACTGCGGGGGCGGCAGACGCCGGCGGTCCTGCGCCTGTTCCGGGGCCAACGATCCCCGCGCCACCCGCACGTACAGAGGGCGATCCCTGCCGATCAGTCGCGCCAGCACCGTTCGCACCCGGCCCGCGCCGCTACCCGCTTCAAGCGCGCCCCGGGGCGGGCCCTGATCCGAAATGCGCACCCACAGGCCGGAGCCGTTGACCGCGTTTAAAAACAGGCCGCGCTGGGCCTCTGGCAAATGGTCGAGCACCCGCACAATGCTGGCGATACGCTGTGCGGTATGCAGGCCGCTGGCGTTGTACAGGGCGCTGGCCCGGTCCGACAGCAGAATCCAGGCGCCGATCAACTGGGCCGTCAGAAGCACTGCCAGAAGCACCACCAAAAGACGTCCCGATAGAGTTCCGGGGAGCAGCCGCATCACCCCTCCCGGGTTACCGGAACCGCCAGCACATAGCCCTCGCCGCGCACCGTCTTGATGATCTCCGGCTCCGCCACACCCAGTTCCGGGGTGGACGTTGGGTCCTGCCGCAGCCGCCGCCGCAATCTGCCCACCTGCACATCGATGGCCCGGTCGAACGGCGCCGCCTGACGGCCACGGGTCAACTCCAGAAGCTGATCCCGGGACAATACCCGACCGGCCCGCTCAAGCAACGCCAGAAGCAGCCGGTATTCACCGCCGGACAGAGGAACCACGGTGCCACCCGGATCGAGCAGGCGGCGGTGGGTGGTATCCAGACGCCAACCGGAAAAACACAGAACGCCCTGCACCACATCAACGCCCTCTTCCGGCAAAGCGCGGCTGCGCCGCAGCACCGCCTGGATGCGGGCGAGCAACTCCCGTGGACTGAACGGCTTCGCCACGTAGTCATCCGCGCCCATCTCCAGGCCGACGATGCGATCGGTTTCCTCGGTGCGGGCAGTAAGCATAATGATGGGCACGTTGCCCCCGGCGGCGCGCAGGTCGCGGCACAGGGTGAGGCCGTCCTCCCCCGGCAGCATCAAATCCAGCAGCACCATATCGATACGGTGATCCGAAAGCGCGCGCCGCATGGCGCGTCCGTCCGCCGCCGCCGTCACCCGGAAGCCGTTTTTTTCCAGATAGCCCGACACCAGGGCGCGAATTTCCCGGTCGTCGTCCACCACCAATATGTGGGTATTCGGTTCCATTCCTCCGGGTACCTCTATATCCCTGCCGCGCTGTCCGATTGCCGCGCCTTGCGATGCCCGGAACCCCGGCACATCAACTTATGCTTCCGGCTCCCGCGCCCTGTCCGCCTTTGATTTATAGCGCGCTTATGCGCCGCCTCCGAAAAAACTTTGCAACGGAATGTAACAGAATGGCGGATGGACACGGGTCGTTACCAATTGGTCCCGAATTTGACATACCCCCGTTACACGGGCGTGGTTTCATGGAAACGGAGATACGAAACGCCCCCAGGCCACCTTTATTGGCCTCGACTGAGGAGAAACCCCATGAAAATCACACGGAACATATTGCTGGGCACGGTCATGGCCGGTGCGTTGGTGGCCACCAGCACCGCCCTGGCTCATGAGCCCCACGACCCCAACCTGCCTCATGGGATGCCGTATGGCACCATGCAGGTACCCGGCTACGGCGGCATGCAGATACCCGGCTACGGCACCATGCAGGTACCCGGCTACGGCGGCATGCCGGTGCCCGGTTATGCCCTCATGCCGCGGTACCGGTGGCACGACCGCTACGACGACCGTTACTACGATGGCGACATGGATACCCGTGACCGGCGCCACAGGCACCACCTGCGAGCGGCGCGGGCGGCGGAGTGGATGGACTACATGCGGGACGAGCTTGCCATCACCAGCAAGCAGGAGGAGGCCTGGAATACATTCTCCGATGCCGTCATGGCGCGGGCGCGCATGCCCCGGGAACACTTTAAGAGCGACTCGACAGACCGCATGGTGCGCGACATCGAACGCACCGAGCACCGCATTGAACGGATGAAGCAGTACCTGGAACGGGCCAGGGACGTGAAGAACGCGCGGGATAACCTGTTCAGCGCCCTCGACGACACCCAGAAGGAAATCGCCCGCGATTTGCTGAGCATGCCCTGACCCCGCATTGCACCCCGCACGGGGTTATGCGCAAGCCGGAACAAACTGTCGAGAGGGGTTCGAGTGCGAGGCGGGAGGCGCGGAGGGGGTGAAAGGTGCCTCACACGTCAGGTTCCGGGCGCCGCTCAGGGGAAGCGATCGGGCCGCTCTCGACGGTTTTCAGCCCAGGTGGCGGATCATTTCCTGGGTGACCACCACCACACCGGAAGGCGTTACGGTAAAGCGCTCCCGGTCCTTGTCGGCGTCGAAGCCGATCTCGATTTTCTCTGGAATCTCCACCCGTTTGTCGACGATGGTGCGGTGCAGCTTGGCGTAACGCCCCACCTTGGCATCGTCGAGCAGGATCGATTCGGACACCTCGCTGTAGCTGCCCACCCGCACGTTGGGCGAGAGCACCGAGTGCAGCACATGGCCACCGGACACAATGCAGCCGCCCGACACGATGGAATCGTGGGCCTCACCGCGGCGACCCCCCTCCTTATCGTCCTGAGCGAACACGAATTTAGCGGGAGGGTTCTGCCCCTGATAGGTCCGCACCGGCCACGAGTTGTCGTACAGGTTGAAGCGGGGCGACACCGACACCAGATCCATGTTCGCCTCCCAGTAGGCGTCGATGGTGCCGATGTCCATCCAGTAGTTTTCCTCCCCCTTCTGACCGAAGGAGGAAGCGGTGGCGAAATCGAAGGCATAGACGTTGCCCGCTTCCTTCATGGCGGGCAGCACGTCCTTGCCGAAATCATGGCTGGTGGGTTTGGCGGCGTCCGCCGACAAATACTTCCTGAGGGCACTCACGTTGAACAGGTAGATCCCCATGGAGACGTAGGCGAACTTCGGATCACCGGGAATCGGCGTCGGATCCTGGGGTTTTTCCTCAAACCCGACAATGCACCCCACCTCGTCCACCTGGATCACACCAAAGCGGGACGCCTCCGCAAGGGGACAGCGAATCGCGGCCACGGTGGCATCGGCCCCCAGATCCATGTGGAACCGGTACATCTGCGAGTAGTCCATCTTGTAGACATGATCGCCCGACAGCACCATGAGCTGTTCGGCACCCTCCTGATCCACCAGGTACATGTTCTGGTGAATGGCATCGGCGGTGCCCAGATACCACTCGGTGCCGATGCGGTGCTGGGGCGGCACGCTGATGATGAACTCACCCTGTTCCGGATTCAGAATGCTCCAGCCCACCCGCAGGTGGCGATCGAGGGAAAACGACTTGTACTGGGTCAGCACCGCCACCCTGCGGATGCCCGAGTTCATGCAGTTGGACAGGGTAAAGTCGATAATCCGGTACTTGCCGCCAAACGGCACGGCCGGTTTCGCGCGCTCACGGGTGAGCGGGTAGAGACGCCTGCCCTCTCCACCGGCGAGAATCATGGCCATGGTGCGTTTCATCGTCGGCATCGGGCGGAACTCCCGCTCCCCATTCCCTTCAAATACCCCGGAAGGGTCCTCTCCCCATCGCTCATCATGGCATAACCATACACCAAAATGCGCTCAATGCCGACCCATAGCGTTTGACCCCCCCGGCGGCACTTCGTAAAATGATGCCCCCGTCTCAGGCTCGCGGAATTCCGCAACGGTGTGCGGCGGGGTCACTTAAACGTGAATCACCTGTTTTTTTGTGAGGCCCCTGGCATGCCGGTCATCCATTTCATCGATATCAACCGCAAGGTCGAGTGCGTCCCCGGCGCAAATCTCCGCGAGATTGCCATCCGTGAGGGATACGACGTTTACAAAGGCATTCACAAGCTGATCAACTGCCGGGGCGAAGGGCTGTGCGGCACCTGCCAGATAGCGGTCACCGGTCGCGCCATGCCCCGAAACGCCACGGAAGAAAAGCGGCTCAAAAATATCGGGGCGCCCTGGCGTCTGGCCTGCCAGTTTCAGGTGCTCGACAACATCGAGGTGACCTGCGACCCGCAGCTTGTGGCCGAGCGGGCCAAGGCCGAACAGGACCGGCTGGCCCACATCAACGCCCAAGCCAAGGCCCGCGCCGAGAACGAGACGCTCCGCGCCGAGGTGCCCGTCGCCGAAGCGGAAGCGGCCGAGGCCGAAGAGGAGGCGAAACAGGCCGAGGAGGCAGCGGCGGACGCCGGGCACGAGGCCAAAATCGCCCGTGAGGCCGCTGACGGGGTTCCCGAAGGGCCTGCCAAGGCCGCCGCCGAAGCCGCAGCAAAAAAGGCCCACGAAGCCGCCTCCGAGGCCATGCACGACGCTTCCGAGGCCAAGGGCGCGGCCAACCAGGCCAAAGCGGCGGCAAAGGCCGGTGACGAGGCAACCGCCCATACCGCCCTGGAAAAAGCGGAAGCGGCGGAGAAAAAAGCCACCGAAGCCGATAAAAAGGCCCAGGCCCAGGCGAAAAAAGCCACCGAAGCCGCTGCTAAAAGCGGCAAGAAAAAATAGAACACCCGGTCCGATGATTCCGGCGGACCGGGCGGTCCGCCGGATTTTGTCACCTACTCCCGTGACAGGATCGGCACGATGGCGTTGAAGGTCTCCATCCCGGCGGCCACAAAGCCGTCCCGGGTCAGCCGCTCGGGGGTCAGGGGCAGCATCCGCCCCACTTTCAGAAAATCCATGGACTCCAGAGCCTCCGGCGGCACGCTGGAGAGCGGCACGAACCCCTCCCAGTCCCACGGATCGCCACCAAACCAGATGCCCGGTTCCGGCGTAATCCTCCCCACTCCGGATACGCTCGGACCGTCATACAGGGCACGGCGAAAGGCGGCGGTGTCATCCCCCTTCAAAATCCACGCGAAGCAGACCCCACGCCCCCACCAGAGCATGGCGCGGAAGGTGAAAAACACATCCTTGGTGAAAAACCTGGGGAAATCCATGTACTGGTAAGGGGTGCCCTCCAGGCTCTCGCCCCGGGCAATCTGGCTGGCGGCGGGGTCAAACCCCGCGGGCACCCGCCAGCCCGCGTGCTGCGCCTGCACCTGCAAAAACAGCTCACCGTGCAGCGCCTCCAGATGGCCTTTGAGTTTGACGGTGGCGGCGGTTTTCGCCAGCAGACGCTCACGGTCGGTCACGACGGCAATCTCGTCCGGGGTCAACTCCATAGGCAAGAGCATAGCGCGGGCGGATGCGATTCGCAGCGCTAACGCACGGGACCGGCAAACCGGCGGGCACCCACACCCGCACCTCACACGCACAAAAAAAGGCCCCCGGAGATTCACACTCCGGGGGCCTCCTGATTTCTAACCGCCTCTCTTTAGGGCGGCATCTCCACCGCTTTAGTAGCGGTAGTGATCCGGCTTATAGGGTCCTTCCACCGGCACGTCGATGTACTTGGCCTGTCCGGGGGTGAGCACATCCAGATCGACGCCGATCTTGGCGAGATGCAGCCGGGCCACCTTCTCGTCCAGAATCTTCGGCAGCACGTAGACGCCGACTTCGTAGTTGTCGCTGTTGTTCCACAGCTCGATCTGGGCCATCACCTGGTTGGTGAAGGAGTTGCTCATCACAAAGCTGGGGTGGCCGGTGGCGCAGCCCAGGTTCACCAGACGTCCCTCGGCCAGAATGATGATCTCCTTGCCGTCCGGGAAGGTCACCTTGTCCACCTGGGGCTTGATGTTGTCCCATTTCAGGTCGCGGATTTCGGCAATCTCGATCTCGGAGTCGAAGTGGCCGATGTTGCAGACGATGGACTGATCCGGCATGGACTCCATGTGGCTGCGGGTGATCACCCGCTCGTTGCCGGTGGTGGTCACGAAGATGTTGCCGATCCTGGCGGCGTCTTCCATCTTCATCACCCGGTAGCCCGCCATGGCGGCCTGCAGGGCGCAGATCGGGTCGATCTCGGTGACGATCACCTGAGCGCCCATACCGGCGAAGGCCTGGGCGCAGCCCTTTCCCACATCCCCATAGCCCACCACCACGCCGACCTTGCCGGCCACCATGACATCGGTGGCGCGCTTGATACCGTCCAGGAGGGACTCGCGGCAGCCGTAGAGGTTGTCGAACTTGCTCTTGGTGACCGAGTCGTTGACGTTGAACGCCGGCACCTTGAGCGTGCCGTTCTTCTGCATGTCGTAGAGGCGGTGCACACCGGTGGTGGTCTCCTCCGACAGGCCCTTCACACCGGCCATCAGCTCGGGAAACTTTTCGTGCATCATCACGGTGAGGTCGCCACCATCGTCCAGAATCATGTTGGGACGCCAGCCGTCCGGACCGATGATGGTCTGCTCGATGCACCAGTTGAACTCCTCCTCGTTCATGCCCTTCCAGGCGAACACGGGAATCCCGGCGGCGGCGATGGCGGCGGCGGCCTGGTCCTGAGTGCTGAAGATGTTGCAGGACGACCAGCGGATCTCGGCGCCCAGAACGTCCAGGGTCTCGATCAGCACGGCGGTCTGAATGGTCATGTGCAGGCAACCTGCGATGCGGGCGCCCGCCAGCGGCTTGGAGTCCCCATACTCTTCGCGCAGGGCCATCAGGCCCGGCATTTCGGCTTCGGCGATGGTGATTTCCTTGCGGCCCCATTCGGCCAGGCTGATGTCTGCGACTTTATAGTCTTCGGTTGCGGTAGACACGGCTGTCTCCTTCTTCTACCCAAATAGTAAAAACGGCGGCGCGGGACCACCCTTCCGGATAGTCCCGCGCTCCGATTAATCTTTTATTTAATCAACGACTTACGTCGTGAACACAGCGTTTGTTACGCACCCAGGCGCCCGGCGTCCGCCCTGAGGCGCTCCGCCGCATCGGTCCGCTCCCAATAGAAGTCCGGATCCTCCCGGCCGAAGTGGCCGTAGTTGGACGTCTTGCGGTAGATCGGGCGGCGCAGGTCGAGGGTTTCGATAATGCCCTTGGGGGTCAGATCGAAGTTCTCGCGCACCAGCCTTTCCATCTCCGCATGCGGCAGGTCGCCGGTACCGAAGTCATGCACGTAAATCGACATGGGCTCGGAAACGCCGATGGCGTAGGCCACCTGCACCTCGGCTCGCTCCGCCAGACCCGCCGCAACAATGTTCTTGGCAATGTAGCGGGCCATGTAGCAGGCCGAGCGATCCACCTTTGTGGGATCCTTGCCGGAGAACGCGCCGCCACCATGGCGACCCATGCCGCCATAGGTATCGACGATGATCTTGCGGCCGGTAAGGCCGGCATCACCGTGGGGGCCACCCACCACGAAACGCCCGGTGGGGTTGACGTGGATGGTAACGCTCTCCATGTCGATCATCTCCGCCGGGATCACCGGGACGATCACCTTTTCGATGATGTCCTCGCGGATCTCGCGCAGGGTGATGTCTTCATCGTGCTGGGTGGAAACCACAACCGCATCCACTCCCACCGGCTTATGGTTCTCATAACGCACCGACACCTGGGTCTTGGCATCCGGACGCAGGTAGTGCAGCACATCTTTCTTGCGAACCTCGGCCACCTTGGCGGACAACTGGTGGGCCAGGGTGATCGGCATCGGCATCAGGTTCGGGGTTTCCTTGCTGGCGTACCCGAACATGAGGCCCTGATCGCCCGCGCCGCCGGTATCCACGCCCATGGCAATGTCGGGACTCTGGGAATGGATGGCCGACAACACCGCGCAGGTCTCGTAGTCATAGCCGTACGAGGCGTGGGTGTAGCCAATGTCCCGGATGACGTCGCGGACCAGATCCTGGACCTCTACATAGGTATTGGTGGTGACCTCCCCGCACAGCATGGCAAGGCCGGTGGTGACCGTGGTCTCCACCGCCACGCGGCTCATGGGGTCACCGGTCAGCATGGCGTCGAGCACCGCATCGGAGATCTGATCGCAGATCTTATCGGGATGCCCCTCGGTTACGGATTCCGAGGTGAAGTGGAAACTTCCCTCTCCTGGCTTGTTTGACATGGTCGTAAATTCTCCTTCACTCACAGACAAAAATTACGCCTTTTCCATACGGATTTCCCGGGGGGAAGGCGCCGTCGCGTTCGGGCAGCCCGGACATATACAAATGCGCTGTTCAGCCAATATGTTCCGAGTTAAACGAAACTTCTATCATCAATACGATTTCCCGTCAATGTGCCACGATCCTGGAAAAACGGCCCAAAAAGCATACAACTTTAGCAATTTCAGCCAGTTAAGCCCCACCTCACCCCCTCTGCCGGGGCAAGGCAGGTTTCCCCCCCTACCGCCCCGCCCCCCCTCCATGGCATCATGAAAGGCATCCCTTCTATTTATGGATACGGCGCCCCC
>JBHHVE010000031.1:0-33391 GCA_046754085.1 Leptospirillia bacterium | reverse complement strand
CGGAGACCCAGGCGGTGGTGTTGGCCTGGGTGTCGCGCAGGTAAATGTCGGTGAGGCCGTTGTTGTCGTTGTTGTTGATGTCGGTGGCGTCGGACTCGAAGGCGACAAAAAGGCCGTTGCCACTCACCGCTGGGTTGCGGCTGGCACCGTTGGCCTGGGCCCCCCCGGAATCCACGGAGACCCAGGCGGTGGTGTTGGCCTGGGTGTCGCGCAGGTAAATGTCGGTGAGACCGTTGTTGTCGTTGTTGTTGATGTCGGTGGCGTCGGACTCGAAGGCGACATAGCGGCCGTTGCTGCTCACCGACGGGTTGCGGCTGGCGCCGTTGGCCTGGAATCCCCCCGCATCCACGGACACCCAGGTGGTGCCGCTCTGGGTATCGCGCAGGTAGATGTCGGTGAGGCCGTTGTTGTCGCTGATGTCGATGTCGGTGGCGTCGGACTCGAAGGCGATATAGCGGCCGTTGCTGCTTGCCGACGGGTCGCGGCTGGCGCCGTTGGTTTGCAGGTTGCCGTTATCGAGCGAAATGCGGGTGGTGGCGTCGGTCTGGGTATTCCGCAAAAACACGTCGGTCACGCCGTTGCTGTCCGAGGCGACCAGATCGGTGGCGTCGGACTGAAACGCGACCATCAGGCCGTCGCCGCTGATGGAAGGGTGGCTGCTGGCGCCGTTGGCGTCGTTGTCCAGGCGGTCCTCCGACACCCGGGTGACGGTGGGGGTGCCCTCCCCATTGAGGACCGAGCCATTACCATCGCCGCAAGCGGACAGGAGGGCGCCAAGCAGCACGCAAAGCAGTATTCGGTTGGCCAGTCGGGAGACGCCCATGCTGTTTACTGTATCCCGTCAAACGTTACGGCACGCCCCACAGGATACAAAAAAGGGGCGCGGCCAGCATGCCGCGCCCCTTTTTTGCGTATTCCGGGCGATGTTACCCGCCGCCCGGCTCGTGATCCGCTACTCCGCCGGGATGAACGTCAGCGCCACCCCGTTGTTGCAGTAGCGCAGGCCTGTCGGCGGCGGGCCGTCGTTGAAGACATGGCCGTGGTGTCCGCCACAGCGGGAGCAGTGGTATTCGGTTCTGGGCAGGAACGCCAGATAATCGGTCCGGGTCTCCACGGCGCCTTCGATGGCCCGGAAAAAGCTGGGCCAGCCGGTGCCACTGTCGTACTTGGCGGACGACTCGAACAACACCTGACCACACCCGGCACAGGCGTATTGACCTTTGCGCTTCTCGTGATTGAGCGGGCTCGACCCGGCCGGCTCCGTGGCCTCCATGCGCAGCACCCGGAACTGCTCCGGGGTGAGCCGCTTGTGCCATTCGGCATCGGTCAGTCCCAGCGGGTTGTCGCTGCGGGCATGGGCCGCCCGTGAGGTGATGAGTCCCGGCGCAAGGATGGCGCTTGCCGCCAGAACCACCGCTCCGGAGATAAAGCGCCGTCTATCCATGGTGTCCTCCCGCGGCGTCGCCCCATATCTCCTTGAGCCGCTTGTCGCGCCCGCATCCGTAGCGGTACACCTTGTAGCGGAGCGGATTGTGGTGGTAGTAGTCCTGATGGTAGTCCTCCGCCGGGTAAAATATGCCCGCGGGGTTGATCTGGGTGAAAATCTGGCCCGTTATGCGGCCCGATTCCGACAGGGCGCCGAGGGACGCCTCGGCGGCCTTCTTCTGGGCCTCGTCGTGGTAAAAAATGGCGCTGCGGTATTGGCTGCCGCCGTCGCAAAACTGCTGGTTGGGCACCAGTGGGTCGATGTTGACCCAGTAGACTTCGAGCAGTTCCTCGTAGCTCACCACGGTGGGGTCGTACACGACCCGTACCGACTCGGCGTGGCCGGTGCCGCCGGAGGAAACCTCCTCGTAGGTGGGGTTTTTCTTGTGGCCGCCGGTGTAGCCGGAGGTGGTGGAAATCACCCCTTCGGTCTGATCGAACGGCGGCTCCATGCACCAGAAGCATCCTCCGGCAAAGGTGGCCACGGCGGTGTTTCCCGCCTCTTCGGCCGCGGCTGAGCCCATGCCCATGCCCGTGTCCATGCCGGCGATGCCCAGGGCCGCCGTGAGGAAGAATGCGGCAAGCAGCGAAATCTGTTTGATCCGTCTCATCATTATGACTCTATCGTGTTATTTCCTTTGCCGCTGCCGCCGGTTCCCGAACCTCGGCTTCGGCAAGTAGTTGTTCGATCGCACGGCGGGTTTGGTGGTACCCGCCCTCACCAATTTTTCGGTAGCGCATCTGACCCGTGCGATCGATTAAATAGATGACCGGCCAGTAGCGGTTTTCGTAGCGCTTCCATATTTTAAAGTCGTTGTCGATGGCCACCGGGTAGCGCACGTCGTGTTCGGCCACGAAGCGTTTTACGTTATCGATGTTGCGCTCGAAGGAAAATTCCGGCGCGTGCACCGACACCACCTCGAATCCCTGTTCCCGGTACGTGTCGTACCAGTCTTTGACATACGGCTGTACCGCCTTGCAGTTATGGCAGCCGAAGGTCCAGAAGTAGACCATCACCACCTTGCCGCGCTCGGACGCCAGGGTCAGCGGCGGGCTGTTGAGCCAGACATCCGCGGCAAAGTCCGGCGCCGCTTCCGCCCGGGCCGGCCCGGAGACGGCAAGCAGGAGCATAAAGGCGGCCGCAAGGATATGGGCCGTATGCCGATGTGGAGTGGCGCTTCATGCAAACCATGGTAGCGCGGCGCTGTTACAGCCGGGTGGCGATTGGGTAACGGTTTGGTAAAGATTCGGGGCGGGGGGAGATGTCCTTTCGGCACCCAACCCCCGTGTCTCATCCCGGCTTCACCGCCTCAATGGTGGCGGAGGCCACGTAGTCCTCGATGGATTGCCCCGGCTGCCAGTCGGCGATGAACTCGCGGCTCTCGCCTTTGACCGTGACATGGATATCGACAAACCCGGCGTCGGACAACAGCCCGGTGATCGTATCCACCGTGGCGGCCCCGCCCACGCAACTGGAAACCAGGGCCAGGTCGTCGGCAAGCTCCGGCGGTACCGGGGCGGTGGCCACAATGTCCGAGATCGATAAGCGCCCCCCCGGCTTGAGCACCCGGAACGCATCCTGATAAACCGCCGCCTTGTCCGGCGACAGGTTGATCACGCAGTTGGAAAGGATCACGTCCACGCTGTTGTCCGCCACCGGCAGGTGCTCAATCTCCCCGAGGCGAAACTCCACGTTGCCGGCCCCGGCCTTATCCGCCGCGGCACGGGCTTTCCCGATCATCTCCGGGGTCATGTCCACGCCGATCACATGGCCCTCCGCTCCCACCTTACGGGCGGCGATGAAACAGTCGATGCCACCGCCGGAACCCAGGTCGAGTACGGTTTCGCCCATCTTCAATCCCGCGATGGCGGCGGGGTTGCCGCAGCCGAGCCCCATGTCCGCACCTTCGGGCACCGCCGCCAGATCGTCCGGGCCATATCCCAGGCGCTCGGAGACGGTCGCCACGGGTATCGGTGCGGTGCGGCCGGGCGGGGTATCGGCGCCGCAGCACGGCGACACCGCGGTCCCACAACCTTCGGCTTCCGCCGGCGTGGTGCGGGCGACGGCGGCATACGTCTTTCGCACCGCTTTGCGAATGGTCTCCTTGTTCTGTTTTGTCATGACAACCTCCCAAGCCCCGGGAGTGCCGCCCAAGGCCCCTTATATTTAACCTAGCACCCGCAACTGTTTTTTCCAGTATCCGTACGCGAGGCCCTTCAGAGCCGAGGGCCTTTGGAGGGATTTCCATGGTGGTTCCAGCCATTGTTTTGCCTGCGCCGCGGTTCATCCGGGCGGCGGTGCGGTAGCAGCCGATCGGTCGGCAACAGGAATGGTGCATATGATGGCGTCAAGGGTAGACCACAAAACCCCACGAAATGGGGAGTTACGGCAATCCCGTCCACTGATAATCTGAGTTGAGACTGCATCACCGGACGACGTTGGAGCCCATGCGCATTTTATCTGCCTTCGGAAAATTCAAACACATGGTCACAGGCGGAGCCCCTGGCTCCGGAACGCCTGTAGGCAATGCCATCCGCAGCCCCCGGTTTGCGGTGCCCGCCCGGGTCTGCCTGTCGGGCAACGGCGGAGAAAAGCTGGCCGAAGGCCGGTTGATCGATATCAGTTGCCACGGGGCCCTGGCCCGGATCCCCAGGCTGTTTGCTGAGGGAACCCCGGTGACGTTGCGCTTTGAGCTTCTGGTCGGGAATCAGGTGCAACGGTTTTCCATCCCCGGCAGTGTCAGCCGTCTGAGCCGCCACGGCACCGCCATTGAGTTCGGGAACGTCAGTCAGGAAATTGAAGACCTGCTCATGCGTTTTTCGGTCCGCCGGCTGTTCGGCAGAGACTGATCCCGCCCGCCTTTCGCCGCGCCCGGCAAGCGGCCCGCGCCACCCGTTATGATAAAGTTGCCGAAGCAATCCGAACGGCAACCGTGTGTGCATGGGACGGATAGTGAGTCGTGATGAACCCAGGTAAACAGCTAGAGCAACTGCTCGGCGGGGCACTCGAAAAACGCAAGGCAAAGGACTTTGGGGGGGCAGCCGCCCTGCTCGAGGAGGCGCTTTGCGCCGCGCCGGGTCACCCCCGGATACTGTTTTTGCTGGGGACCGTACGGCTTGAGCTGGGGGATCGGGGAAAGGCGCAAAGCGCACTGGAACAGGCTGTCTCGGCAGCGCCCGACATGGCCGAACCCCGCTTCATGCTGGGACGGCTGTACTGGAACGAGGGCGACCTGGAACGTGCCGCCGAGCAATTTTACCAGGTGAAAAAGCTCCGCCCGGACGACGGCATGCTGCTTCTGTGTCTGGGTACCCTGGAGCGGGAGCGGAACAATCTGCCGGAGGCGGTCGCCCTGCTCGAAGCGGCGATCGCCGCCGCGCCCGGTCCGGAGCCCCATTACCAGTTGGGCATCGTGCACGAACTTGCGGGTAATGATGACGCCGCCATTGACTGCTACCTGGAAGCGGCCAGGAAGCGGCCCCGGCACCCGGACACCCACGCCCGCCTGAGCAAACTGGCGGGGCGGCGGCATTTAACGGACACGGCGCTGCGCCATGCCGTTCTGTGGGCGGAACAGGCGCCGGAGGACCCGGCCGCCCATATGGCGTTGGGACGCCTTAACCTGACCGCCGGCCATTACGATGAATCACGTGCCAGTTACCAGAGTGCCGGCCGTTGCGATCCCGGTCTGTGGATGTCTTCGGTGGGGCAGGCCGAGGCGCTGCAGCGCATGGGCAGGGCGGAGGCAGCCTACTCCATTCTGGAGCCGTTGTTCGAAACACACGACCGCGCGCCGGAGGTGGCCCTGGTGTTTGCCGATGTGAGTCCCAAACTGGGGCGCGAGGCGGAAGCCATCGACATGATTGAACGGTTGCTTGCGGATGTGGCGGATCTGCCGGAATCCCAGCTTGAGCTTCTGCATCGCAAGGCCGGGGATCTGTACGACCGGATGGGGGAATATGACGCGGCGTTTTCCCACTACCGAAGCGGCAACGAACAGGGAGCTGACATCTTCGACCCGGAGGCGCACGAAGCACAGGTGGACGCGCTGATCGCCACCTTCGACAAGGCCACGGTTCAGCGTCTGCCCCGGCCCACCCGGCGGTTTGAGCAGCCGGTGTTTATCGTTGGCATGCCGCGCTCCGGCACCAGCCTGACCGAGCAGATTATTGCCACCCACCCCCAGGCAAAGGGTGCGGGGGAGTTGAACGAGATCGGGCAGATGACCGCCAATGTGGCGGACCAGGTTGGCGCCGGGCCCTATCCGGGATGTGTGACGGCGTTGACGGAATCCGACCTGGACCGCATGGCGGAGTTTTATGTCAAGGCGCTTAACCGGCATGTCGGCGCCGGTGTTCCCGATGGGTCCGGGGATGACGCCGGGAATGCGATTCGTATTACCGACAAGATGCCGTCCAATTACGAGCACCTGGGACTGATTGGTGCGATGTTTCCCGGTGTATTGGTGATCCACACTCGCAGAGAGCCCCTGGATACCTGTCTGTCCTGTTACACTCAGGGGTTCTCCAGCAGCGCCCTTTCATTTACCAACAACCTGACCCATCTGGGGTTTTATTACCGGCAGTACGAGCGGCTCATGGCACACTGGCGTAAAGTGCTGGATATCTCCCTGCTGGAGATGAGCTACGAGGAACTGGTGGCCGGGCAGGAGACCATGAGCCGCAAAATCATCGACCATGTGGGTTTGCCGTGGGACGACGTGTGCCTGAACTTTCACGAGAATGTCCGCATGATCGGTACCGCAAGCTACGAGCAGGTGAAAAGGCCCATGTATAAGACCTCGGTAGCGCGCTGGAAACATTATGAAAAACACCTCGGGCCGCTGATCGACGCGCTTGCGGACACGGCGTGAAACGTCAGGACGGCACCCTTTCGTGAACAGAAAAAACGACATTGAAGCGCTGCTGGCCCAGGCCATGCGAAAAGGCGGGAGTGGCGACCGGGACGGAGCGGGGGTGTTGCTTGAGCGCGTCGTGTCCATGGCGCCCGGGCACCCGCAGGGGCTGTTTATGCTGGGCGTGGTGCGCTCGGAGCAGGGCCGTCTGGGGGAGAGCCAGGAATTCTTTGAGCGGGCTGTACGGGCGGCGCCGAACATGCCCGATTGCCACTTCATGCTGGGCATGACCCTGCTGCAGCAAGGGGACACTGCCGCCGCCGAGGCGTGCTTCAACGAGGTGTTGCGCCTGAACCCGGAGCATGTCGGGGCGCTGATGAACCTGGGGCTTGCGGTGCGCGCACAGGGTCGGACGGAGGAGGCGATCCTGCTGTTGTCCCGTGCGGTGCAAGCCGCCCCGCAGGTTCCGGAGGCCCATCTGTACCTCGGCATGGTGCATGAGGATGCGGAAGACCTCACGGCCGCGGCACGCTGCTACGAGAAGGTGCTGGCCATTCAGCCGGACAATGACACGGCCCATGACCGGCTGTGTGAGGTGGCTCTGATCCGGCACCAGCACGAAAAAGCCGAATACCATGTCAAAAAGCGCATGGCGCTGAACCCGAATAATCTGCAGGCCCTGTTTCAACACGGCCGGGCCATTGTGGCATCCCAGGGCTATGAGGCGGCCAACGCGGCTTTTGAAAAAGCCGCCGAACTCGACCCTTCCAACCCGGACATTCGACTGTGGCGGGCGATGATGCAGGAAAAGCTCGGCCACGTTCAGGAAGCCTACGATCTGATCCTGCCGCTCCTTGACTCCGGTGACCTGAATTCCAGCGCCACCGGGGTGTTCGGGGTCGTGAGCCAGAAACTGGGCCGGGGGCAGGAAGCCATCGAGCGGATCGAGCGAACCCTTGTCGAAGACACCCGGATGACCCCGGCACTGTGTCAGGCGTTGCATCATGTGGTGGCCAACCTGTATGACCGGGCCGGAGACTACGATCAGGCGTTTGCCCATTACCGGGAGGGCAACCGGCAGTGCGCCGAGCGCTTCGATCTTGCGGCGTTCCGCGCCCGGGTGGACAACGTGATTACGGTTTTTACCCGGGACGCGGTGAAGAGGCTGCCGAAGCCCGCGCACCATTTTCGCCAGCCGGTGTTCATCGTCGGCATGCCGCGCTCCGGCACCAGCCTGACGGAGCAGATCATCGCCTCCCATCCCCGGGCGGACGGCGCCGGAGAGCTTGATGCCCTGGCCCGGTTGGCGGTACGCATGCCCTCCGAAATACACTCGAAACTCGCCTACCCGGACTGCATTGCCGACCTGACCTGGAACGACGCGGACCGGCTGGCGGCGATGTATGTGGACATCCTTCGCAGTCGCGTGGCGGGGGATGTTGAACGCATTACCGACAAGATGCCGGTCAATTTTTTTCACCTCGGCCTGATCGCCGCGCTGTTTCCGGACGCCCCGGTGATCCACACCCGCAGAGACCCCATGGACACCTGCCTGTCGTGCTACATGCAGCAGTTCGGCAACCGCCAGTTGTTCACTACCGATCTGACCCAGTTGGGGCGGTACTACCGTGAATACGAACGGCTGATGGCGCATTGGCGCGAGGTACTGGATATCCGGTTGCTGGAGGTCGGGTACGAGGAACTGGTGGCCGATCAGGAATCCATGAGCCGCAAAATCATCGAGCATGTGGGCTTGCCGTGGGACGACGCCTGTCTGAACTTTCACGAAAACAGGCGGGTGGTGTCCACGGCCAGCTATGATCAGGTGCGGCAGCCCATCTATCAGAGTTCCGTGGCGCGCTGGAAACGCTATGAAAAACACCTGGGGCCGCTGATCGAGGCGCTTGAGGGCAAGGAATAACCGGCCGCGTAAGAGAAGCCGTGAGCGCAAAAGACATGCAGCAACAGTTGGAAACGGCGCTTCGCAAGCGCGCCGCGGGTGATTTGGAGGGCGCATCCATCCTGCTCGGCCAGTTGCTGGAAAAGATGCCGGAGCACCCTCACCTCGCTTTTCTGATGGGTACGGTGCGGTTCGAACAGGGACAACTGGACGCCGCCCGGGAACTGCTTGAAAAGGCGGTGGCCGGTGCGCCAAAGGTGGTGGATTGCCACTACATGCTGGCCATGACCCTGCTCAATCAGGAACAACTGGATGCCGCCGAGGAGCGTTTACGGAAGGTGCTTCGCCTGCAGCCCGCGCATCTGGGCGCATTGGTGAACCTGGGCATTCTGGAACGGCGGAAGAGCCGCTTGGAATCTGCCGTGGCACTGCTTCAACGGGCGCTTTCGGCGGCGCCCGGAGAGGCCGGCATTCAGTACGAGTTGGGTCTCGCATACGAGACAATGGGGGAGATTGAGTCGGCCCTGCGCTGTTATGACAGTGTGTTGGAGCAGAACCCGGCCCACCCCGAGGTCCATGGGCGTCTGAGCCATCTGTATGAGCAGCGGCACCGGATGGAACAGGCCGAATACCATGCCCGCAAGCAGGTGGAGATCACGCCGGGCAACGTCGCGGCCCATACCCTGCTCGGCAAGATAACGGGTGAGTCCGGCAGGTACCGGGACGCCCTGTCCATCTTCACCACCGCTCATGCGCTGGACCCCTCAAATCCCCAGGCGGTGGCTGGCAAAGCCCAGGCGCTGGAGCGTCTGGGGGATGTTGAAGCCGCATACGAACTGGTCGCCCCCCAGATCGAAACGGGGGCGATCACCCCCGCCGTGGCACTGATCTTCAGTGGTGTGAGCAAGAAACTGGGACGGGAGGCCGAAGCGCTTGAGATGATCGAGCGTCTGCTGGCGGACGCGGATGACCTGGAGGTCGAGGCCTGCCGGCAGTTGAATAACATGGCGGGGGACCTTCTCCACCGGATCGGCGAGTACGACAAGGCATTCGCCCACTACAAGGCGTGCAACGACATGGCCGGGGAACGGCTTGACCCTGCCGCCCATACCGCCATGGTGGACCGGATCATCGCCGCTTTCAGCCGGGAAGCGATCAAGCGGCTGCCCAAACCGGCGCACCGCTTCCGGCAGCCGGTATTCATCGTCGGCATGCCCCGCTCCGGCACCAGCCTGACCGAGCAGATCATCGCCAGCCATCCGTTGGCGGATGGCGCCGGAGAACTTTTTGCGATCTCCCATATCGTGGCCCGCATGCCCCGGGAAACCGGCTCCAAACAGGCGTTTCCTGAGTGCATCTCCGATCTGACCCGGTCCGAGGGAGATCAACTGGCGGCGGTCTATGTGAACATTCTAAAAAGTCACGGGGCGGAGGGAGCCGAGCGCATCACCGACAAGATGCCGTTCAACTTCCGGCACCTCGGGCTGATCGCCGCCCTGTTTCCGGACGTCCCGATCATCCATACCCGCAGGGACCCGATCGACACCTGCCTGTCGTGCTACCAGCAGATGTTTGCCGGGGGCATGTCGTTTTCCCACGACCTGGGCCATCTCGGTTTTTATTACCGGGAATATGAGCGGCTGATGGCGCACTGGCGCGAGGTTCTCGAAGTGCCGCTGCTGGAGGTACAATATGAAAGTCTGGTGAGCGATCAGGAGGCCATAAGCCGCAAGATGATCGAGCATGTGGGCCTGCCGTGGGACGACGCCTGTCTGAACTTTCACGAAAGCGGGCGCAGTGTGGGCACTGCAAGTTACGATCAGGTCAGGCAGCCCATCTACCAAACCTCGGTGGCACGCTGGAAACATTATGAAAAACACCTGGGGCCTTTGATCGACGCACTGAAACCCTGAGCGAAGGGAAAATACGATGACTGTTGACGAAGGTCTGAGACTGGTCGCAGGGGCATTTCTGCTGATCAGCCTGCTGCTGGCCGTCTATGTGAACCAGAACTGGCTCTGGTTTTCCGCCTTTATCGGCGTCAATCTGGTGCAGTCGGCGTTTACCCGCTGGTGCCCGATGATGGCCATTCTGCGTAAGGCGGGGATGCCCGACACCCGGAAGAGCGATCCGGGGTGTTGCTAGTTGAAACCGGCAGGTGAAGGAGAACCTCATGATTGGATTATGGGGAAGAGTGGGTGTGGCGTTGGCGTTGGGACTGACCCTGCTGGCGGGGGTTGCGCAGGCCGAAAGCGACGCTGACAAGATCAAGCGGCTGGAGCGGGAACTGGCGGACCTGAAGGCGCGGGTCGGCATCGTTGCCGAGATGGACGGCGTGCCGCTGGCGGAGTTGAAAGCCGTCGCCGGCATCATCCACCCGCCGAAGCGTGGCCTGACCATCGACCTGTCCGCCCGTACCGGCGAATACTGTCTGCGGGATCCGGAAGGGGGGCGCTTCATGGTGCATTTTTCCGAGCACCCGGAAAACACCCCGGAGGACGTGCTCTACTTTATTGCCGCCGACTCCCTCACCGGGGCCGGGCTCGACGTGACCCGGCTGCCCGTGCTGCCCCCCTTGGGACAGATGACCCCGCGCCGCTGGTACTACTACGACGGCGACTCGGTGGAGCCGCATCACAAGGGGCGGATCGGCAGGCCCTATCTGGTGCTGGCTCTCGATATCCGGTAGCTGATGGATATATTGATCGGACTGGCTTCCGGCCTTCTCGCGGTCGCCGCCCTGTGGTTTGGTCCGGGTCTGGTGGCGGCTTTGTTCGGGGTACGCGGCATGACACCGAAGGGCCTGCGGCGGCACCTGACCAGGGGCGTTGAACTTGTGGTGCTGGACGTGCGTACCGATCCGGAGTTTGCCGCGGGCCACATCAAGGGCGCCAAACACCTGCCCCTGGACAAGGTTAAAAACGGGCTGCCGCTGCTTGCCGGCATGAAGGACACCCCCGTGGTCTGCGTGTGCGCCTCCGGGCTGCGCTCCGCGTTTGCCGCGATTCGCCTGCGTCGTGCGGGCTTTCCCCGGGTCTACAACATGGCGGGCGGCATGCTGCTGTGGGGCAGGAAGGATATCAGCCATGACTGATCCGGGACTGCAAAGGAGCGCTTCGGCTGAACCCGAATCGGTCCGCACCGGCAGGCGGCGTTTCTTTTTTCAGAGTGTGCTGCTGGTGTTTCTGGTGGGGGCCGGGGCGACCATGGTCCTGCCGCCGGCCTGGTTCGGCATGGGGGCTATTTCCCCCTCACTGTTGCAGGTGCGCCTGTCCCTGTCGGATCCGGATATTGCCGTGCTGGACGTGCGTACCGGCATCGAATTCGAGCGTGGCCACATCGCCGGTGCGCGCCTGATCCCCTTGCATGTGCTGCCGTTTCGCCTGGGCGGGGTGTCCAACCTGAGGGAGCGGGAGGTGGTGCTGATCTGCATGTCCGGCCACCGCTCCCGGCTGGCGGGGCTGATCCTGCGGCTGGCCGGATTTGACCGCATTACCAATCTGGAGGGGGGCATGGCCGCGTGGCGCGCCCAAGGGCTCAGGGTGGTCAGTTGATGCCGGTTTCCGCGGCCGAAAAACCGTTTCGGGTGGCACCGGCGCCCTCCTGTTTCGGTTTTATTTCAAGGAAATGACAAGTGAGGAGAGTGTGCTATGACTATTGACTACGTGATAATCTCTATTATTTTTGTAGGGAATTGATCTGTGAGTGGTTACGGGATCGAAAAAGGGCTCTCGGTCGGCTATGACGAAGCCGTGTCGAAGGTTACGGAAAGTCTCAAGACCGAGGGTTTTGGCGTCCTGACGAGTATCGACGTGAAGGCCACCCTGAAGGCCAAGATCGATCAGGATTTCAAGCGCTACGTGATACTTGGGGCGTGCAACCCGAAACTGGCCTATGAGGCGCTCACCAACGAGAACGACGTGGGCCTTTTGCTGCCCTGCAACGTGGTTGTGTATGAAACTGAGGGTGGAGGCAGCGTGGTGGCCGCCATCGACCCGGAAGCCATGCTGTCCGTCACCGGGCGGGACGATTTGAAACCCCTCGCGGCAGAGGTAAAGGCGCGGCTGACCCGCGCGATCGAAAACTGTAGCTAACCCTTCGGGGCATTTTTGTTGTGTATTTCCCCGGCGTTTGTGTTCGGGAGACAGAAAAATTTAGGAGTACCTGAACAATGAAACGCTTTGCTGTTTGTGGCGGCGTTGTCGCATTGCTCGTGGGCCTGTCGGCCCCGGCGTTTGCCACCAACGGATACCAGCTGATCGGTACCGGTCAGGGCGCGAAGGCCATGGCGGGCGCCGTGACCGCCGCCCCCGTGGATACCATGACCGCCATTACCAACCCGGCCGGCATGGCGCGGGTGGGCGAGCGCGCCGATTTCTCCATGGAGGCCTTCATGCCGGTGCGGGCGGTGGACTTCACCGCCACCGGAGGCGCAAGAAACACGGGCGGTTCCGAACTCTACGGCGTGCCGTCGGTGGGTTGGGTGGCCAAAGCCTTTAACCGGGACGACATGTACTTTGGCGGCGGCATGTTCGCCACCTCGGGCATGGGTGTGGATTACGATGAAACCACGTTCGCACCGGCGGCTGCCTTTGGCACCTCGGCCGACATCACCTTCAGCGGTCATTCCGCCATTCAGTTCTGGAAGATGGCTCCCACGGTGGCGTGGCACAGCTCCGACGACACCAGCATCGGGGTGAGCCTGAATGTGGACTATCAGTCCATCACCATGACCCAGAAAATCCGCAACCTGCCGTTCGTGGCGGCCCCCAATGAGCGCGACATCAACTTTTACCTGGGACGCCCGACGGCCCAGATGGGGGTGGGCGCCAGTGTGGGCGTGCTGCACGATGTGAACGACACGTTCACCATCGGTGCAAGCTACACCACCGAGCAGGCGTTCGGTAACGGCGAGTTTCGTCTGGCCA
The DNA here is from genome assembly GCA_046754085.1 of Leptospirillia bacterium. Lineage (GTDB taxonomy): Bacteria > Nitrospirota > JACRHL01 > JACRHL01 > JACRHL01 > JBHHVE01. The sequence goes on along the minus strand of JBHHVE010000031.1, from coordinate 20,222 downwards.
CGGGTGATCTGCAGAACTACAACGGCGCCGTGGGCGCCCCCGGAACCTACAAGCTGGCCTTGAACTACCCGCAACAGGCGGCCATCGGCGTAGCCATGCGTCCCAACGACCGCTTGTTGTTCGATCTGGACCTGAAGTGGATCGACTGGTCCTCCACCCACGACAAGGTGGATCTGAAGGGGCCGACCAATGCCTTTGACATCACCGGTGACAACGTCGGAGACGTCAGTGACACCCAGTTGGAATTTGGTTGGGACAGTCAGATCGTGTACGCCCTGGGCGTACAGTATGCGGCCAACGACGCGCTCACCCTGCGGGGTGGCTTCAACTACTCCAAATCCCCGATTGGTGAGGAGGACGTGTTCAACAACATGATTTTCCCCGCCATTACGGAGAAGCACCTTACCCTGGGTCTGGATTACAAACTGGGTGACCACTGGGGCATCGGCGGCACCTATATGAAGGCCTTCAAGAAGGAGTTCACGGGCAACGGCGACATCTCGGCGGCGTTCCAGGGGGCCACCGGCTTCCCGCCCAGCTCCAACGCCAAGATCACTCTGGAGGAGACATCTCTGGGCCTCTTGCTGTCCTACATGTTCTAAAGTGGCGGAAGCGTCCTGCAAGGGGCACTGAAAAGGCGGCCGGAAAACCGGCCGCCTTTTTTTATATCCGGTGTCCGGGCATTTCCGCACCGGTGCGGGTTCGCACTAGTCGCCCGCCTGCGCCTCGGTATCCGGTGAGGCGGCGGCGTTCTTTTTGCCCCGCACCTTCAGGATGATGGTCGGGAGCAGGGCAAACAGGCCCAACAGTGCGAAGGCTCCCAATACCCCCGGCGAGGCCACGTCCGACAACTGGTTGATGCGCGCCAGGTTGGCCCCGGCGTTGGCGAACACGAAGGTGCCGGGCAGGATGCCGATGGCGGTGGTGATGAAGTAAGTGCGCAGCGGAACCTGGGTCAGCCCCGCCCCCAGGTTGATCAGAAAGAACGGGAACAGGGGCACCAGGCGCAAAAACAGCAGGTAGCCCGTGGCGCCTTCCTTGAGGCCGTGGTTGAAGATCTGGAGGTTGGCGCCAAAGCGGGCTTCGATGGCCTCCCGGAACAGGTAACGCGCCAGCAGAAAGGCCGCGGTGGCACCTATGGTGGCTCCTACCAGCACCGCCCCGGTACCCACCAGCGCCCCGAACACGGCGCCGCCGCCAAGGGTCAGAATGGCGCCACCCGGCAGGGACAGCCCCGTCGTGACGATATACACCGCGATAAAGCTCAGGATAAAGGCCGCCCGGTTGGCCGCATAGCTGGCAAACAGGTCATCCCGGTTGGCTTTGAGCGCCTCCAGGGTGAGAAAGCGCCCCAGGTCGAAGATAAAGAACAACCCGATCAGAACGGCCAGGGCGGCGAGTAGAAAGACCTTCTTTTTATCCATCTCTTATCTTGTACAGGGGTTGGCGGGCCCGCACAAGTGGGGCGCCCTTATTCCAGATGTAACCGTATCCGGGTCCGGTTTGTTCCAGTCCGCCCTTCCGAAGGTCAATGTCCGGTCCGATTCGGCAGCGACCCCAGTGCAGATCTTCCAGCGACGACAGGGGGACACGGGTCCTGCGACTCCGGGCTCCGCGAGCGCACGCAGGTGCCGCAGGCGGTTATCCTTCGCGGCTGAACGCCAGTACGGATAATCCCAGCATACCCAGACCAAACAGACCAAGCACCCCCAGGTTGACCGACTGGGCACGGTCGGTGATACCGGTGGTGACGCCCCTCAAGGCATCCACACCGTAGGTAAGCGGGTCCAGGTGCACCAGTGTGTGCAGCCAGGCGGGCAGGTCCTGGATCGGGAACATGGCGCCGGAGAGGAAGAAGATCGGCAGCACCACGAAGTTCATGATCACGGTAAAGCCCTGCATGGAACGCATGCGCGCCGCCGCTGCCAACCCCATGGCGGTCATGGCCAGGGCCACCAGAAACATCACCGGCAGCATGAAGAGTATGGCCAGGACGGGCAGAGACACACCGGCGACCGGGGCCAGCAAAAACATGATGCAGCCTTGCAGCACCGCCACCGTGGCGCCGCCGAGCACCTTGCCGAAGGTGACCGCCCAGCGGGATACCGGGGCCACCAGGACCTCTTTCAAAAACCCCACCTCCCGGTCCCAGATCACCGAGATGGCGGAAAACGCCGAGGTAAACAGGATGGTCATGGCGACGATGCCGGGAAAGATAAACGCCATGTAATCGACCCCACCGCCATCTTTGCCCATGCCGCGGAACAGGCCGTGGCCAAGACCGTTGCCCAGCACCAGCAGAAACAGGGTGGGCTGCACCAGGGAGCCGATCATGCGGGGGCGGTCGCGGATGAAGCGGCGCACGTCCCTGAGCCAGATGGTCAGGATGCCGTTCAGGTCGCGCCGCAGGGCGCCGACAATGGCGGCGTCCCGGTGTTCCGGGGCATCGGCCGGAGTCGGTGTGGTATTGATATTCATCGGGCGCGCCGGGCACTGGACTTAAGGTTGGCGAAGTAATCCGGCGCGGTGTCTCTGATGGTCTTTCCGGTGAGGGACAAAAACACGTCCTCCAGGGTTGGGCGGTGCACTTCGACGCGGCTGACGCTCATGTCGCTGCCGCTCAGCAGGGTGGGCAAAAACGCCGCGCCGTCCTGGACCTGAAACGACAGGCCGCCGCCGTTGACCTCCACCTCGACATCATATTTTTCTCCGATGTGCCGGGCCGCCTCCGCCGGGTTGGGGGTGCCGATCGACACCCGGTCGAGTCCGACCCCGGCCTTGAGTTCGTCCGGGGTGCCGAGGGCGATGATTTTGCCCTGATCCATGATCGCGATACGGTCGCAGTGCTCCGCCTCCTCCATGTAGTGGGTGGTGAGGAACAGGGTGATGCCGTGCTCGGCCCGGAGCTTGAGGATGTAGTCCCACATCAGGTTGCGGGTCTGGGGATCGAGACCCAGGGTGGGCTCGTCCAGAAACAGGAGGTCCGGCCGGTGCAGCAGGCCGCGGGCGATTTCCAGACGCCGCTTCATGCCGCCGGAAAAGCCCCGCACCAGATCGTTTGCGCGCTCGTCCAGGGAGACCATGTGCAACATGTCGTTGATGCGGGTTTTCCAGATGTGGCGCGGCACGCCGTAGAGCATGGCGTGAAACACCATATTCTCGTGGGCGGTGAGGCGCTCGTCCAGGCTCGGATCCTGAAACACAAGGCCGATTTTCTGGCGCACGGCGTGGGGCTTTTGCACCACGTCCAGCCCGGCCACCAGGGCGCGCCCGCCGGTGGGTTTGAGCAGGGTGCAAAGCATGTTGATGGTGGTGCTCTTGCCGGCTCCGTTGGGCCCTAAAAAGCCAAAAATTTCGCCCCGCATCACCGAAAGGTCCACCTCCCGCACCGCCTCGATGCTGCGCCGTCCCTCGCTGAAGGTGCGGCACAACCCCTCCGTATGGATGATGGCGTCGTTCACCGCTTCCCCTTCGGAAAGCTGTTCTGGTGGATGACATACACCCCGTCCGGCGGGTTGAACAGGAAGCGCGCATCGGCAATGTCGAGGTTGGTGCGGACCTCATGAAAGGTGATGTTGGAGGTGTTGCCGCCGTGCAGGTGCAGGGTCACGCGGGAAATCAGCCCGCTCTCCGGATGCACCCCAAGCTCTATCCGCTCCGGGGCCTGGGGGTGAGGGGTTTTCGGGGTAAGGGTGAGGACCCCGGCCGCCTCGACCTTGACGTCGTAGGTGTCGGCGATGCCGGTGACGTCGGCCAGAAGATGCAGGGGAATCTGCCGGTCGGAGGTCGGGGACAGGGTACTGACGATGGCCTGTTTGCTGTCCGGCGCATACAGTGTGACCTCCTGGGCGACCACGTAAATCTGCTGGTTGCTGCCGTCGCTGTAGTCCCAGCGCATGCGGTCGGGGCGCACCAGATCGACGGTGCCGCCGTAACGCTTGCGGGTGGAAAACCCGGCAAAGCCGGTTTCCTGGGTGAACCCGGCGGAGAGGGACGAAACCCCCTCGTAGGCGGTCAGCAGACGATCCAGCAAAGGCGTGTTGGACTCCGCGAGCGCGGGCGTCGGCAGGAACATGAGGAGCATCGCCAGAAGCGGCCCCCGAAGGCGGAACGGCGTCATTGCAGCGTCGGCTCGCTCCCGGGGCTCCGGGGTACCAGCACCTCGCGGGGGCGGCTGCCCTCGGCGGGACCGACGATGCCGTCCTCTTCCATCAGTTCCATGAAACGGGCGGCTCTCGGGTAACCGACCCGCATGCGCCGTTGCAAAAACGACGCGGACGCCTTTCTGGTTTCGGCCACGATGGCGATGGCCTGGTCGTAGGCTTCGTCGCGTTCTCCATCGGCGCCGCCGCCCCCGCCGCCGAAGCCGGGCACACCGGCTTCGGCGGCGGCCGACTCGTCCACCTTGAGCAGGTCCGGGTCGTACTCGGGAGGCTGTTCGGACTTGATGAACTCCACCACCTTGTGGACCTCGGTGTCGGACACGAAGGCGCCGTGGATGCGCCGCATCATGGCGGATCCCGCCCCCATAAACAGCATGTCGCCGCGCCCCAGCAACTGCTCGGCGCCGTTGGAATCCAGAATGGTGCGGGAGTCGGTCTTTGAAGAGACCTGGAACGCGATGCGGGATGGGAAATTGGCCTTGATCAGGCCGGTGATCACGTCCACCGAAGGACGTTGGGTCGCGAGGATAAGGTGGATGCCGGCGGCCCGGGCCATCTGCGCCAGACGGGTGATGGGTTCCTCGATCTCCTTGGCGGCCACCGCCATCAGGTCGGCCAGTTCGTCCACGATCACCACCACGTAGGGCAGCTTGCCGTGTTCGGCCGGGGTTTCACCTTTGTCGATGGCCTCCTCCCGCCACTGCTCCGCCTTTTTCCGGAAGGCGGCGGTCTCCACCACGTCGTTGTAGCCGATGATGTTGCGCACCCCCGCCTGCTGCAGGAGTTGGTAGCGCCGCATCATCTCCAGCACCATGCGGCGGAACAGCTTGACCGCGTCCTTGGGGCGGGTGATGACCGGGTGCATCAGGTGGGGGATGCCGTCATACACCGAAAGCTCCAGCATCTTGGGGTCGACCATGGCCAGCCGCACGTCGGCGGGGGTGGACGAAAACGCGATCGACAGGATCATGGAGTTGAGCCCCACGCTCTTGCCGGAACCGGTGGAACCGGCCACCAGCAGGTGCGGCATGTCTACCAGATCCGCCATCACCGGGGCGCCGAAGATGTCTTTGCCGAGGGCGATGGGAATGTGCATGTCGCCGCCGGTGAACTGGCTGGACAGCAAGAGCTCCTTGAGGGCGATGGTCTCCCGGTTGCGGTTGGGAATCTCGATGCCGACCACGCTCTTGCCGGGAATCGGCGCCACGATGCGGACCCGGGTGGCACTCATGGCCAGGGCCAGGTCGTCGGCGAGGGCGGAGATTTTGCTGACCTTGATCCCCGGCGCCGGGGCGAACTCGTACATGGTGACCACGGGTCCGGGGTGCACCTGGGACACCTTGCCCTCGACTCCGTAGTCGGCCAGTTTTTTCTCCAGTACCCGGGAGCTGGCCAGAAGCTCGTCGCGCCCGGCACGCCCGGCGGTGGGGGGCGGGTCGTCCAGCAGGCTGACCTGGGGCAATTGGTAGTTGCCGGTATCGCGCATGAAGGAGAGCGCCTCCTGGGCGGGGGGCGGCGGCATCTCCTGGGGTTCTACAATCATCGGTTCCGCGGACGCTTCCCGCCGGACCACCGGCGGTGCCTTTCTGCGGTTTTCCTGAGGGGCGGCAAGGCGGCGGTCGCGGCGGGCCTCCAGGTGGGCCTGAAGCACCGTCCAGATGGCGCTGGTGGCGCGTACGGCGCTACGCAGGGTGACGGCGGGCCCCATGACAATGGCCAGCAAAAACAGGGTGACCAGCAGAATGACCGTGCCCACCTGGGCAAAATACGGCAACAGGGCGGAGGTGATGCCTTCGCCCACCAGTCCACCGGCCTGACCGAACAGAATGCGCCCGTCGGCCACGGTCCAGACCGAATCGGTCCACAGGTCCAGAAGCGCGGGGGTGGCCAGGAAAAACAGGATCCATCCGGTGACCCGCATCCACCCGGCGCGCAGGGACCCGCCCTGCAGGGCGGCGGCGCCAAGCATCAGTAAGAACGGCGGCATCAGATAGGCGCAGCCGCCGAACAGTTGCAGCAGGCCGTCGGCCAGATGGGCGCCCGCGGTGCCCGCCAGGTTCCGGACCTGTGGCGTGGAGAGCGGCGCGTCCGCCGAGGAGGTGGCATGCTGAACCCCGCTGGAGGCCCAGGAGGGATCATCGGTACGGTAACTCAGCAGGCTGACCACCATCAGGGTGGTCAGCGCCAGCACCAGGATGCCGCCGACTTCCTTGAGCAGCAGGCGCTCGCCGGGAGTGGCCTGGCGCGGCTTCTCCTTGGTGGTCTTTTTGTTTCGGGCGGGAAAGAAACGCAAGGTGGGTGTCCTACATTTCGAACACCATGGGCAGCACGATGGGGCGCCGACGCATGGTTTTTTCGATGTGTTTACGCAAGCGGTTGCGGATTCTCACCCGCACCGCGTCCGGGTCGTCCAGGGCCTCGCGGTCGAGGGAGGCGATGGCCCCCACGGCCACCTCCTTCAGATCGTCGAGAAATTCCTCCGAGTCATCCTCGACCACGAACCCGCGGGACAGGATTTCGGGGCCGAGCATCACCTTGCCGGTCTTGAGCTCGATCCCCACCACGACCACCAGCATACCCCCTTCGCTCAGGGTTTGCCGATCCCTCAGCACCACCTCCCCGGCGTCGTGCAGGGCATTGCCGTCCACGAAGGTGCGTCCGGAGGCGATCGGGTCGAGCCGTTCGATACCGTTTTTGCCCAGCCGAACCCGGTCGCCGTCCTCCATGATGACGATGCGCTCCGGCGCCACCCCCATGCGTTCGGCGGTGTGGGCATGGGCCGCAAGGTGCCGCCACTCGCCGTGGATCGGGATGAAATGCCTTGGTTTTGTCAGCGCCAGCATGCGCTCCTGCTCCTGTTGTCCGGCGTGGCCGGATACATGGATTTCGGAGAGCCGGGCGTGGATCACCTCGGCGCCCAGGCGGTAGAGGTGGTTGATCACACGGCCGATGGAGACCTCGTTGCCGGGGATGGTGCGGGACGACAGCATCACCGTGTCACCCTTCTGGACGTGGATGCTGCGGTGCTCCCCCAGGGCCATGCGATACAGGGCGCTCATGGGTTCCCCCTGGCTGCCCGTGGTGATGATGACCGCCGGGGTGTCCGGGGAGTCGGGTAGATCATCCACCGGCACCACAGTGCGCTTGGGTACCTTGAGGTAGCCGTGTTCGCGGGTGATGCGGGTGTTCTGCTCCATGCTGCGGCCGACAATGGCCACCGCCTTGCCGTTGGCGTGGGCGGCGTCGATCACCTGCTGCACCCGGTGGATGTTGGAGGAGAAGGTGGCCAGGATAATCCGCCCCGGAATCTCCCGGAACAGCCGCTGCAGGGTCTTGCCCACCTCCGCTTCGCTGTTGGTGTGGCCCGGGTTCTCCGAGTTGGTGCTGTCGGACAGCAGCGCCAGGACGCCGCGCTCGCCGTACTGCCGCAGCCGCTCCGCATCAAATTTTTCACCGTCCACCGGGGTCGGGTCGATCTTGAAGTCGCCGGTGTGAATTACGGTGCCGGCGTCGGTGGTGATGGCCAGCGCGGCGGCGTCGATGATGCTGTGGGTGACGCGGATGTATTCGACCGAAAACGGTCCGTGTTTTGCGGTTTCACCCGCCTTGACCGGAATCAGCCTGGCCGTTTTGTCGAGGCCGTGCTCTTTGAGCTTTTCCCGGATCAGGATCAGGGTCAGGGGGGTGGCGTAAACCGGTACGTCAAATTCTTTCAACACGAAGGGAAGGGCGCCGATGTGGTCTTCGTGGCCGTGGGTGATGAAAATGGCGCACAGCCGCTTTTTGTTGGCCTTCAGATAGGTCAGGTCCGGAAACACCAGGTCGACCCCCGGCATGTCCGCGTCCGGAAACAGGATGCCGCAATCCACCATGGCGAGTTTGTCCCGGGATTCGTACAGCATGAGGTTCATGCCGACTTCGCCCAATCCTCCCAGGGGTGTGATGACGAGGGACGGTGTCTTGGATGATTTGGCCATGGTGTTGGCTGGGTATGCGCGAGAACGGATGACAGTGAGGCTGCCGTTGAAACGTGCAAAATGTAGCATATTTTGCGCGTGGGGTGTGTCCTGAAGACGGTGCTTGACGTGTTCCCGTCGGGATATGTGAACATAGGCGCCATGAGTGGTTTTTCGTCATTCACCTCCACCGTCCGCGGGGCCGCCCGTTTCGGGCTGTATGCCGCCCCCCTGTTTACGGCACTCGTCATCGTGCTGCCGTTGGCCATGGCGGCAACCCAGCAACTGGATGTGGAACTTCCTCCGGAGGGCGAACTGCTCAACGTCCCCCTTGAGACATCGGGCTACTATCCCGGGGAGCACCTGAGCTATCGCATTTCATGGGGAGCCATCCGCGCCGGAAAGTCCACCATGGGGGTGAGCCTGGGGAAGAATGAGGAGGGCAGGGACATCATCCTGCTGACCACCACCACCCGGTCGAGCAAGGGGGTGTCGCTGTTTTACCCGGTGAGAGACCGGATCGTCAGCCAGGTTGACCCCGCCACCGGGGTGCCGATGAGCATCGATATCGACCAGCGGCACGGCCGCAGGCAGCGCATTCGTAAGGTGGTGTTCGATCAGGAAGAGGGGTGGGCCACCACTTTCCAGAGCGGCCGGGAGCCGGTGCGGGTGCAGACCCCCCCCCGGGTGTACGACATCCTTTCGGTGCTTTACTACTTCCGCGCCATGCGGAACCTGGGGCCGGGGCAGACCCGCGTGATCGACGTGCACGAGGGCAAAAAGAACTGGCGGCTGGTGATTCACGTGGAGGAGCGCGAGCAAATCAAGGTGCCCGCAGGCAAATTCGACACCCTGAAGATTCGTGCCGAGGTGCGCTTTAACGGCGTGTTCTACGACCGGGGAGACGTCCACCTGTGGCTGACCGACGATGAGCGGCATGTGCCGGTGCAGGTGCGGGTCAAGATCAGCATCGGTTCGGTGCTCATGCGGCTGACCGGCCTGGTGCAGGGCAAGGCCATCGCGAGCGATGGCGGAGTCGATGTCAGCGCCAGCCCGGTGGACACGGCAACGCCGTAAACGCTCCCGGCCCGCTCCCGGCGGTTTTCAGCGGGCGGGGGGGATGACGATGTAGCGCCCGCCCCGGGCGTTGGTGATCCTGAGCAGCACCTTGTCTTCGGCGCCTTGCGACTCGACCACTTTGTTGAACGCCTCCACCGACGCCACCGGTTTTCTGTTGGCCTCGCGCACCACGTCGCCCTCGCGAATGCCACTGGCGTAAGCGGTGCCTGTCGTATCCACCCGGGATACCACCACGCCGTCGCCGTCGGTGCCCAGTTCCTGGGCCAGTTCCGGCGTCAGGGTTTGCAAGTCGATGCCGAGCATCTTGGCGACCGGGGGCGGTTCCGGCACCACGGGCGCCGGGGCTTCCCGCTCGCGGCGCGCCAGGACCACATCCACCTGCCGTTCGCTGCCGTCCCGGAGGTAGGTGAGCCGGGCCAAACCGTCGGGTCCGAGGCCGGCCACCAGGCGCGCCAGGGTGTTGGGGGTGCTTACCGGGTGGTCGTTAACGGTCAGGATGATGTCGCCGGGCCGGATGCCGGTACGCTCGGCGGGCTGTCCCGGAAACACGTCATTGACCAGCACCCCGCCGCGCTCCGATACCTGGAACGATTCGGCCAGGTCCTCGCTGATCTCCTGAATGCCGATGCCCAGCCAGCCGCGCTCCACATGGCCGTTCTCGATCAACTGGTCGACGATACGCTTCACCATGTTGGAGGGGATCGCAAAGCCGATGCCCTGGGCGTAACTCATGATGGCGGTGGCGACACCGACCACTTCGCCGTGGATGTTGAACAGTGGGCCGCCGGAGTTCCCCGGGTTGATCGGCGCGTCGGTCTGGATAAAGTTCTCGTAGCGGGTGAGGTTGACGCCCTCGCGACCGACCGCGCTGACGATGCCGACGGTGACCGTGCGTTCCAGGCCGAACGGATCCCCCACGGCAATGGTCCACTGTCCCTGACGGACCGTGTCGGAATCCCCGAGGGGAAGGGTCGGCAGGGTGTCGCTGTCGCCCTCGCCGAGGTTGAGCCTGAGCACCGCAAGGTCGGTTTCCACGTCCTTGCCCACTACCTTGGCCAGGAACTTGCGTCCGTCCCGCAGCCGAACGGTCATTTCTTCGGCGCCTCCCACCACGTGGGCATTGGTTACCACGTGACCGTTCGGGTCGATGATGATGCCGGAGCCGTTGCCCGGTATCTGGTCCATGTCGGGCGGACTGGCCGGTCCGTGGGGCATGTGGGGGTTTGGGTGGTCCGGCGGCATGCCGCCGTCCGGGAGCGGTATTTCATAGGTGAATCGGCTGTACGCCTCGGTGGGGGATACGCTGACCACGCCGCGCTGTACCAGATCGGCGATATCGACGAATACGTTCTGGATCGATTCGAGCAGTTCGATCCCCTTGGGTTCACGCGCTTCTGCCGGGGCCGGAGGGAGGACCGCCCAAAACAGTGCGGCAACGGTCAGACCGGTCACGAGGTTTCGGATTCTCTTCACAGGTTCCTCTATGCGATATGGGACGCGGCGGCTTGCCGCCGTACCTGATTGCTAAGTAAATGTGCTTCCCGGATCATAACAGGTAGTTTGTAACCTCGTGTGGTGGCGAGGATAAGGCCCAGGGCGTCGGCTACGGTGATCCGGTGGCCGGGGCTGACATAGATCGGGTTGCTGCGTGCGCGGGTGCGTACCGCGTACCCAACCTGTGCGCCGTTCAGTGTCAGTTCGGCGGTATCGCCCGGTTCGGGGCCGACCGGCCCGTGGTTGCCGCACAGGAGGTTCTGGGCGATGCCGATGGCGGGCAGGCCGAACACCAGACCGAGGTGAGTGGCAAGTCCGATCCGGCGCGGATGGGCGATACCGTGACCGTTCAGGGCGATCACGTCCGGCTGCACGGAAAGCGCCGCGAACGCCGGCATCAGCGCCGGCGCCTCCCGATAGGCAAGCAGCCCCGGCACGTAGGGGAAGGGGGTTTCCACCACGGCGGTGCGGCGTTCCACCAGTTGTTCCGTGCGGGTGTCCCATACCACCACCGCACCGGTTACCCGGTTGCTGCCCCGGTCGTAAGACGTGTCCGCCCCCGCGACCAGACGCGGCGGGTGTGCGAGGGGGCATAATCGTACCGCCGGGACCAGTTCCGCCTGGGCGGACCTGGCCTCGGCGGGGGTTACGTCCCACCGCACGGGAATCACTGGAAGCACGGACATGGGTACATTTTAGCAATCATGAGGGAAACCGCGCTCCGCCGGGAGCGCCGCCCTGGCCGTTGCGCGCCGACCGGGGACCCCATAAACTGAAAGGCGTGTTAAAAACCGATGCCCGACCCGGCGTTTCCGGGAAATTTTGTGCGTGGCCGAGGTAGCCCCGCGTATTGAACAAGGGAACCTGAATCGCCGATGGACACCGTGTCGAACAAAAAAGAAAACGGACACAAAACCCCCAAGGCGATTGCGCTGGTGTCCGGCGGACTCGACAGCACTCTCGCGGTGCGCCTCATGCAGGAGCAGGGGGTGGAGGTGTCCGGGGTCCACTTTTACACCGGTTTCTGCATCACCGAGCAGCAGCGGCGGGTGGGCAACCCTAAAGCCAAAAACAAGCCGAACGACGGACTCAAGGCGGGTTCCGACCTGGGGATCCCCGTGGAGATCGTGGATATCTCCAAGGAGTACCTGGAGATCGTCACCCACCCCAAGCACGGCTATGGCGCCAACGTGAACCCGTGCGTGGACTGTCGCGCCATGATGATCAAGCGCGCCGGCGAGATCATGCAGGAACAGGGGGCCGATTTCGTTATCACCGGCGAAGTGCTGGGGCAGCGTCCCATGAGCCAGAACCGCCGGGCCATGGACATTATCGAGGGCGAAGCCGACCTGGGCGGACGTCTGGTGCGCCCCCTGTCCGCCAAAAACCTGCCCACCACCGTACCCGAGCGGGAGGGGCTGATCGATCGCGACCGGCTCAAGTCCTTTTCCGGCCGGACCCGAAAGCCGCAGTTGGCGCTGGCGCAGGAGCTGGACGTCGAGGAGTTTCTGCAGCCCGCGGGCGGCTGCTGCTTTCTGACCGACGAAAGCTTTGCCCGCAAATTCCGGGATCTGTTCGCCCACGCGCCGGATACCCAACTCGATCACGACCAGATCATGCTGCTCACGGTGGGTCGGCACTTCCGCTTGCCGAATGGCGCCAAGGTGGTGGTCGGTCGCAACCAGGCCGAGAACGGCATGATCGTGGATCTGGTGACCCGGCGCGCGGTGCCGGAAGGGCGCCTGATGGTGACCGAAGGCGTCAAGGGGCCGATGACGATGGTGGCCGGAGCGCACGAGGACGACCTGATGCTGGCGGCCCGGATTACCTCCCGTTACGCCGACGTGGAACCGGATGTCCGGGTCGAGGTTCGCTACTGGAATCCGGCGGATGAGGATCAGTCGGACGGCAGGTGCTTCTCCGTGGTCACCCCCGACCCCTTCGCGTTTGAATCCTGCCGGGTGTAGCGGGGCCCTTCCCGGCCACTCCGCCGCTTGAAAATAACAGAGGCATTCCCTAGGATTGGAGCACCGGACCCTCCCCTGTTTTGAGAGCGGTGGCGGGCAGGTGTGCCGCCATATAGGGTGCCGTGTGTCCATCCGGGCGCGGGCGGTAACGGGGCCGCCGTTAACGGCGCGCGGAAACGTTACCGAGCAGAAGGGACCCGCATCGGCGTGACCATTTCCCGCCATCTGAAGCTGACCTTGATCGTCCTGATCGGGATCGGCATGTCCCTGGGGCTTGCCGCCAACTGGGCCCACGACGTTATCCATAACAGGGCCTTCAAGCATCTGGAGAGCCAGATGGAGGTGTTGCTCAGGCTGGCCGAGGTGGAGACCAGCGTTCTGGAGGCGCAGAACGAGGAGAAGGCCTTCCTGCTGCGTTACTCCATCGATGGTCTGGAAATGAGCCGGGCTCATGCCACAAAGGCCTTGAAGGCGATCGACCGTACCGGTGAGGCGATGGAGAGCATCGTCAAAGATTACGCTGCCCTGCGCCCGGAGGGCGGTGAAAACTTCGAGAAAGAGATCGGGGTTCTGCTGGAGCGCTTCAAGCTCGAACTCCGGCGGGTGGTGACGCTGGCCGAGCTCAAGGGGGACATGTCCTCCGGGCTGGTCTGGGAGATGCGCCGCATGGTGGAGGGTCTCGAACGCTATCTGGAGCATCTCGAAAACACCACCCCGGTGACTGCAAAAGACCGCCTTAACAGCATCCGGAAACTTAAATCGGATCTCCTGATGATCCGCAGGTGGGAGAAAGACTACTTCCTGCGCGATGACCTGGTGTTCATTGCATCGGTCCGCAGTCAGGTGGATAAGGTGGAGGCCCGTCTCGATCCCGACCAGTTCAGCCATCGGGAGCGTGGCCGCATTCGCACCTACCTGCAAACCTACCTGATCTACTTCAAGCGGATCGCATTGAACGACGTGCAGGTGCTTGAAGACAGGAACCTCCTGAACCGGGTGGTTAGCGACCTCCAGTTGGTGGTGGACCGCTACGGATTTGCTATCAGAAACTCCCTGATGGCTTCTCAGGCCCGGGTGGCGGAGTGGGAGAACAAGACCATGGGGACTCTGTTGACCCTTCTGGCGCTGGTGATGGGGGTGGCGGTGTGGCTTGCGGTGCGACTCACCCGGCGCATTACCGGGCGGCTGGATACCCTGGTGAAGGCCGCCGAGGAGTTGGGCGAACGGGGTGAGTGCGCCACCATTGAAATGGACACCCAGGACGAGTTCGCGCGCCTTGCGGATGCCTTCAACAGCATGGTCGAGAACCTGCGTTCGGCCCAGCGGAATCTGGTGCAGAGTGAGAAGATGAACGCCACCGGGCTCCTGTCCGCCTCCATTGCCCACGAAATCAACAACCCCCTGTTTGGTATTCAGGGCTGCCTGGAGCGGGTCCAGAAACGGCTGCCGGAGGACGATTCGGACCGGCGTCTGGTGGGGCTGGCCTTGCGTGAGTCGCAACGCATCGCGCGGCTGGTGGCCGGGATGCGCGATTATCACCGGCCGTCGGACCAGACCATGGCGCCGGTGGACCTGCTGAATCTGCTGGACGATGTGTTCTACCTCAACAACAAGTACATGCAGCAGGCAAACGTGAAACTCCGGTCCACTCTGCCCGCCACCTTGCCGAAGGTGTCCGGCACACGGGACCAGTTGCAGATGGTGTTTGTGAATCTGCTCACCAACGCGGTGGAGGCCATGCCGGGGGGCGGCACGCTGGATGTGAGCGCGTACCAGGAGAAGGGTCAGGTCTGCCTGGTGTTTACCGATACCGGCACCGGCATTGATCCAAAAAGCGTGTCCAGCATTTTCGAGCCGTTTGTTTCCACCAAGTCCGAGGTCAAGGGGGTTGGACTCGGGTTGTCCATCACCTATGGCATCATCAAGCGCCACGGCGGCACCATCCAGGTGGAAAGTGAACCGGGCAGGACCCGGTTCACCGTCACCCTGCCGATCCTCCAGGAAAGCGACACCGAGGCGCCTGCATCGTGACGGGGAGTACCGGACCCTCGCCGGTTTTTCAGGTCACCGGACAGGGCACGGTGGTGCTGACCGCCAACCAGCGCCTGGCACGCTACCTGGAAGCGCAAGCGGATGACGCCCAACGGCTCCAGGGGAAGACCGCATGGGCGCGGCCCCCGGTGTTGCCACTGCTGACGTGGGTGCAGCGGGAGTGGGAGGAGGAACTCGAACCGCACACCCTGTTGTCCGGCCCGCAACTGATGGCGGTGTGGGAAAACATTGTCGAACACGATACGGCCACCCCGGATGTTCTGGACCGTCGGCGGCTGGCGGAGACCGCCGCGGAGGCATGGGAACTGTGCCGTAGCTGGGGCATCGACCCTGCGCGGTGGAGCGGCCTGTCGCCGGAGACCGAGGTGTTTGCCCGCTGGAGCACCGCATTCAAGTCCCGTTGCGATGCGCGCCGCTGGATCGACAGGCGGGGGGTGCTTGCGCGCCTGACCGAGCTGTACCGGCTGGGCGCGCGGGCGGTGCCGTCGTCGGTGCGACTGGTGGGGTTCGATACGGTGCCGCCGGATGTGGAGCGGCTGCTGACGGTGCTGAAAGAGGCGGGCAGCGAAGTCACTGTAGATACGCCTGCCGCTGCTGGCGGAAACATTGTGCGGGTCACGGCGGACGACCCGGTCCACGAAGCCGTGCTTGCGGCGCGCTGGGCAAGGCGGCTTCTGGAAGCGGGCGAGGCGGGTCCCATCGGCATTGTCTCCACGGATGTGGGTGCGGTGCGCTTTGCGCTCGCGCGAGCGCTCAGGGACCGGCTGTCACCGGGGGCGGTGGCCGACTGGAACGGGCGCTCGCCGGTCAATTTTTCCTTGGGTGAACCCCTGTCCCAGGTGCCCGTGGTGGCTGCGGCGCTGGCGTTTCTTAGCGTCGACCGGCGCCCTGTTGAGGCGGCCCGCTGGTCCGGCTTGTTCCGCTCACCGTTTCTGGCCGCCTCCGAACAGGAGGCGTCCGTGCGGGCGCTGGCGGCGGACCGGCTGATCGACAAGGGGCCGCGTGCGGTGTCGCTGGCGGGGCTGATCGAATGGTTGCCCGACGGGCTTGCGGTGCCCTGCCCGGAGCTTGAGCGGGTGCTTTCGGCATGGGGCGGCGCCATCGGTCGGCAGGACGGGCGGCGCACCCCCAGCAGTTGGGCGCGGGTATTTCAAGCCCAGCTTGAGTCCATCGGATGGCCGGGGCAGGGGAGTCTGGACAGCGCCGCCTATCAGGCGGTAAAAAAATGGGATGAGCTTTTGGGAAGCTTCGCCGCCCTGGACGCAGTGGTTTCCTCCATCGACCGGCAAAACGCCCTCTACCGGCTGCAACGCATGTGTTACGGGGAGACCTTTCAGCCCCAGGGGGTGTCGGCTCCGGTTCAGGTGGTGGGCACCCTGGAAGCTTCGGGTATGGTGTTCTCCCACCTGTGGGTGATGGGGCTGTCGGATCATGTGTGGCCCGCACCGCCGTCCCCCAACCCGTTTATCCCGTACGGTGTGCAACGGGAGTTAAAACTGCCCCACGGCTCCGCGGATGTGGAACTGGAATACGCCCGAACCGTTACCGAACGCCTGTTGGCCGCCGCCTCCGATGTGGTGCTGAGTCACCCGAAGCAGGTGGAGGGTCGGGAGGTCGGGCCAAGTCCGCTGATCACCGCCATTGCCGAAGCCGATGCCGGCACGGTCGCCCCCGCACCCAACGTGCGTTATGCCGAGTCGGTGCGCCAGGCGGGACGGGTCGAAGCCGTGGACGATTGGAAGGGACCGCCCCTGACGGGTGCGGGATCCAGTGGCGGCGTTTCGGTGTTCACCGACCAGTCCGACTGCCCGTTTAAGGCCTTTGCCCACCACCGGCTCGGGATACGCGGGCTGGAGGAGCCGGAACTGGGGCTGGATCCGAGAGAACAGGGAGAGGTGGTCCACAAGGTGCTGGAACTGGTGTGGGCGCATTTGGGGGATCAGGCCACCCTGAAGGCGATACCGCAGGATGAACTGGACGATATCGTGGCCGGCGCGGTGGCGTCCGCGTTGCCGAAGTTTCTGAAAAGCCGCAATCTGGGAGCGCGTTTTCACGCCATCGAACAGCGGCGTCTTACCAAACTGGTGCTGGACTGGCTGTCTTTGGATGCCTCGCGGGAGGAGCCGTTTGCCGTAACGTGCGTGGAACAGAAAACCGAGGCCAAGATCGGCGGCGTGCGGGTCTCCATGAAGGTGGACCGGATCGACACCCTGGAAAACGGCCGCGAGGTGTTGATCGATTACAAAACCGGCGAGGTTTCCCGCTCCGACTGGAAGGACGACCGCCCCAAGGCCCCCCAGCTTCCCCTCTACCTCATGATCCGGGAGAAGGGGGTACCCGGCGCGATTGCCTTTGCCTCCCTGAAGCGCGGCAATACCCGTTATGTGGGACTGGCCGAGCAGGAAGGGGCCTTGCCAAGGGCCCGGGACACGGTGTTGGGGGAGGAGGGCTGGCGGGATACGGTGGCGGGCTGGCGACGGACGCTCACGGCCCTTGCCGAGGGGTTTTCCCGAGGCGAGGCGGCGGTGGACCCGAGGCCGAAGGGTGACCCCTGTCAGTACTGCGACCTGACCCTGCTGTGCCGCATCAATGAACGGGGTGGGGAGACGCCGAAGGATGGCTGAGTCCCGCTCAACGCCATTGGCCGATGCCGCTGCGCGGGTACGGGCGCTGGACCCCACGGCATCGTTTATCGTGCAGGCCCCTGCGGGCTCCGGCAAGACCAGCCTGTTAATCCAGCGCATGCTGGTGCTGTTGGCCGGCGTGGACGAGCCGGAAGAGATCGTCGCCATCACCTTTACCAAAAAGGCCGCCGGCGAGATGACCGAGCGGCTGATAACGGCGCTCGCCGGCGCCACCGGGCCGGAGCCGTCCGAAGACCACGAAAAAATAACCTGGAAACTGGCGCGGGCGGTATTGGAACGGGACCGGGAGCGGGGCTGGCACCTGCGGGATAACCCGTCCCGGCTCGGGGTGCAGAACTTTGATGCGTTCGCCATGTATCTGGCCCGGCGTCTGCCGTTTCTGTCGGGATTGGGAGGTGCGCCGCAGATCGCCGACCCCGCCCTGCCGCTGTATGAAGCCGCCGCCGCCGACCTGCTGTCCATGCTGGAGGAGGGGGGGGACCGGAGCGATGCGGTCGAGTCTCTGTTAACCCATCGGGACAACAACCACAAAAATGCCGCCCAGCAGATTGTCGCCATGCTGGGCAAGCGCGACCAGTGGCTGCCCCGCCTGGTGCGGGCGGGTGATGACGACCGCTTTATTGCCGACCTGACGGTGGCGGTGGCGCGGTTGGTGGAAGACACCCTGGAGACGGCGGACAGCGTCCTTGCGCCTTGGTGGGATGAACTCTCGCCGCTGGTGTGTTACGCCGCCTCGAATAGGGATGAGTCGGACCCGCTGTGGGAGTTGGCCGGATTGGGTGGCCGGCCCCGGCCGGAGGCGGAACACCTGCCGTTTTGGCAGGCCCTGAGTGGGCTGTTGCTGACCAACGATGGCAAGTTCCGCAAGTCGGTAACCCGCAACAACGGTTTTCCCGCCCAGTCGGACTTCAGAAATCCGCTGGAAAAACAGCAGGCGCAGACCGCCAAGCAGGACATGCTCGACCTGTTGGGCGAGATGTCGAACCATCCGGCGCTGCTGGAGACGCTCGCCCCCTTGAGCAGTCTGCCCGGTGCGGACTACGTGGCGGAGAACCGGGAGGTGCTGTGCCGTCTGCGCCACGCCTTGTGCCTGGCCGCCGGATGTCTGGACGTCCGTTTTGCCGAGCGGCGTCAGGCCGACTTCATCGAGGTGGCGTCCCGCGCCTGCCGCGCCCTGGGGGAAGAGCATGCTCCCACCGATCTGGGGCTGGCCCTGGACATGCGTATTCGCCACATTCTGGTGGACGAGTTTCAGGATACCTCCAGCGGCCAGTTCGATCTGTTGCAACGGCTGGTGGCCGGGTGGGAGGAAGGAGACGGCCGCAGCCTGTTTCTGGTGGGTGATCCCATGCAGTCCATCTACCTGTTCAGGGAGGCGGACGTGGGGCTGTATCTGCGGGCGCGGGAATACGGCATCGGCGGGGTGACGCCCGAGTTTTTGCAACTGTCCACCAACTTCCGCTCCCGCCCCGAGGTGGTGGGGTGGATCAACGACGTCTTTCCGAAGGTGCTGCCGACCCGTGAGGACATCCCCAGCGGCGCGGTGCCCTACGCCCGGGCGGAGGCGGCACGGGCAGGCGATCCGGGTGCCGGGGTGAGCCTGCACTGGAAAAACACTCACGACGACGCCGATGAGGCGGCGCAGGTGGTCTCAGCGGTCAACGCGGCGCTGGAGTCCGACCGGAAACACGAGGTCGCCATTCTGGTGCGCGCACGCTCCCATCTCGCGGCCATCGTGCCCGCCCTGGCAGCGGCGGGCATTGCCTATCAGGCGGTGGACATCGACCCGCTCAAGGACACGGCGGCGGTGCGCGACCTGACCGCTCTGGCCCGCGCCCTCACAAATCCGGCGGACCGGGTGGCGTGGACTGCCGTGCTGCGCGCGCCGTGGTGCGGCATGCTCCTTTCCGACCTGCACGTGCTGTGCGGTGGTGATAAAAAACGCACGCTGCCCGACCTGATCACGGCGGCGCTGGCCGACCCCGCCGCGTTACAAAAATGCTCGGCGGACGGGCGCGCGCGGCTTGAGCGGGTGGCTCCGGTGCTGACTGCGGGCTTGCAAAAACGCGGCAGCGGGCGGCTGGCGGAACGGGTGGAGACCGTCTGGGTGCGGCTCGGCGGACCGGCCTGCGCAGGGGAGGAGGGCATCGGCCACGCCGACCGCTTTCTGGCCCTGCTTGCCGCCATGGACGATGTGGGCATGCCGCCTACCGCCGCCTCCATCGACGCGCTGGCGGGCGACCTGTATGCGGAGTCCCGCCCCGATGCCCGTGTGAAGCTGATGACCATCTATGGGGCCAAGGGGCTGGAGTGGGACACGGTGATACTTCCGGGTCTGGGCCGAAAACCCCGTGGCGACGACAAACCGCTGCTCATGTGGCTGGAGCGCACCCTGCCGGAAAGCGGGGACGCCAGCGATCTCCTGTTATCTCCCGTGGAGGCCCGGGGCGGGGACAAGGATCCCCTGTACGAGCTGATCAAGGGCGCGCAGAAAAAACGGGCGTCCCACGAGGTGGGACGCCTGCTCTACGTGGCCGCCACCCGCGCCCGCACCCGGCTGCACCTGATGGGGCACGCCACGGTGGGATCAAAAGGCCCGAAGCCCGCGGCCGGGTCCCTTTTGGCCCATCTGTGGGACGTGGTGTCGGACGATTTCAATGCGCTGCCTGAGGTGGATGAGGTGGCCCTTTCCGGGGTGGACCCGCCCGCCATCGTGCGTCTGACCGCGGACTTCACGCTGCCGGCTCCGGCAGCGGCGGTGGGGATCGTGGCGCAGGCGGTAAGCAGCGACGCCTACACGCCGTCGTTCACCTGGGCCGGGGAGGAGGCGGCGGCGGTGGGCACCGTGGCTCACCGGGTGCTGCG
>JBHHVE010000030.1:0-34473 GCA_046754085.1 Leptospirillia bacterium | reverse complement strand
ATCACTCCCTTATTCAACCCGCCTCGTTTGTCCCATGAGTGCTGACGACGGACAAATCGAAGTGAACTGGGGCCGGGCCCGTTTGATGTGTACAAGCCGGCGCAGATCGCGGCGCTGGTGGAAAGCTCCGGGGTGGAAAAGGCGCGGATGCCTGTTGTGCAGACCCTGACCCTGGGGGTGCTGGCAGGGGCGTTCATCGCATTCGGCGCCATGTATTTCACCCTGGTGATGACCGGCTCCGGCCTGGGGCTGGGACCGGGACGGATGCTGGGGGGGCTGGCCTTTTCCCTGGGGCTGGTGCTTGTGGTGATCGCCGGGGCGGAACTGTTTACCGGTAACAACCTGATCGTCATGGCGTGGAGCAGTGGCCACATTTCCTGCACCCGGGTATTCCGGAACTGGGGGCTGGTTTTTGCCGCCAACTTCGCCGGGGCCGTGGGGTGCGCCTTCATGATGCACTGGTCCGGGGCCCTCAACATGGGAGGAGGCGCGGTGGCGGAAACCGCCCGAAACATCGCAATCGGAAAAGTGAACCTGACCTTTATCGAGGCGTTTTTCCGTGGGGTGCTATGTAACACCCTGGTCTGCCTGGCGGTCTGGCTTTGCTACGCCGCGCGCACGGTGGTGGGCAAGTTCGTGGCGATCCTGTTGCCCATCTCCGCGTTCGTGGCGCTTGGCTTCGAACACTCCGTGGCCAACATGTACCTGATTCCCATCGGTATGCTGGCCGGGGCGGAAGGGGTCACCCCCGGCGGCTTTTTTGGCAACCTGTTGCCCGTTACCTTCGGCAACGTCGTCGGCGGCGCCGGCTTCGTCGCCCTGGTGTACTGGGCGGTCTACCTGCGGCGGCCCGGCGGGCAGCCACGCCTGTAACCCCCGTGCCGGGGGGGCTTAACCCGCCACCTCGATACGCACCGCGACGCACTTGTATTCCGGGATCTTGGCCTGCGGGTCGAGGCTGTCGTGGACCAGCCGGTTCACCGGCGCCTCGGCAAAGTGGAACGGCACGAACACCACGCCGGGGAGGGCGCTTTCCGTGGCGCGGGCGGTGAGGGTGATGGTGCCGCGGGGGTTGACCAGACGGATGTTTTGTCCATTGTCGATACCCGTTTCCCGCAGGGTGTCCGGGTGGATTTCGGCCCACGGCTCGTGCACCAGGGCGTCCAGCACCTCCGACCGGCGCGACAGGGTGCCGGTCTGGTAGTGCCCCAGAATGCGGCCGGTGGTGAGCAAATGGGGATACTTCGTATCGGGAACCTCGGCCGGTGGCACCAGCTTTGGCGGCAGGAAGCGCCCCTTGCCCCGCCGGGGGCCATCCGCGTGCAGAATCGGCGTGCCCGGATGCGCCGGTCCCGGAACCGGCCAGATCAGTGATTCCGCCTCGATCCGTTGGGACGAAAGTCCGCCGTGGCTGGGGGTCAGGGCCGCCATCTCGTCCATGTTGTGGGCCGGATCGCCGGAGTCGCCGGCATGTCCGGTACGGGCCAGGAGGTCCGCCAGAATATCCCCGTCCGGGCGGCTCCTCCCCGGTGGCGGGAAGACCGGCCGGATGGGCTGGATGCGGCGCTCGGTGTTGGTGATGGAGCCTGCCCGTTCCAGCACGCTGGCGGCGGGCAGGACGATGTCGGCCCAGGCGGCGGTTTCGGAGAAAAACACATCCTGCACGGCGAGAAATTCGAGTCCCGACAGGGCCTCTTCCACATGTCCCAGGTTCGGGTCGGAGAGGGCCGGGTTTTCCCCCATCACGTGCATGCCGAGCAGTTTTCCGGCCCGCGCCGCCTGAAACATCTCCACCACGGTCAGCCCCGGCGTGTCGGACAGGTCGCATGCCCAGGCTTTGGCGAATTTGTCGCGTACCGCCTCGTCGGCCACCGGCTGGTAGCCGGGAAAGACGTTGGGCAGCACCCCCATGTCGCTGGCGCCCTGCACGTTGCTCTGGCCCCGCAGCGGGTTCAGCCCCGCGCCGGGGCGGCCCAGGTTGCCGGTCATGAGGTGCATGGCGGCCACCGCCATACAGTTGAGGCTGCCCGCCACGTGCTGGGTGAGGCCCATGCCCCAGCCGGTAAGCAGGCCCTTGGCCTCACCCATCATGCGGGCGGCGGTGCGGATGTCCGTCAGGGACACGCCGGTGGTCTGTTCCACCTCGTCCATATCGAGGGCCAGAAGCCCGTTCCGGTAAGCTTCGAAGCCCTCCGTGTGGGTGGCGATGTAGTCTTCATCGATGTGGCCTGCGTCGAGGATTTTCCGGGCGATGCCGTTGATCAGCCAGGCGTCCGATCCGGGACGGTGGGCCAGATGCAGGTCGGCCTCCGCAGCCAGTCCCACCCGGCGGGGGTCGGCCACGATCAGGTGATGTCCGGCGGCGTGCCCCTCGCGGATGAAGGTGCCGATCACCGGGTGGTTCGCCAGGGTGTTGGTGCCGATCAGAAACACCACATCCGCCAGGGTGAAGTCGGTGTTCGGGTTGGTGGCGGCGCCCGACCCCAGCATGGTGCCCAGGGCCACCACCGAGGATGAGTGGCACAGCCGCGCGCAGTGGTCCACATTGTTGCTGGCAAGCCCCGCCCGCATCCATTTCTGGAACAGGTAGTTGTCCTCGTTGGTGCACTTGGCGGAACCCAGCCCTCCCACCGCCTGACCGCCGTGTTTCCGGGTGATGCCGGAAAGCCGCTCCACCGTCAGGCTGAGGGCCTCCTCCCAGGTGGCCTCGCGGAAGCTTTCGGGACCGGACGGCTTGGCCGCGCCGTCTTTCCGGATGAGCGGGGTGGAGAGCCGTTCCGGGTGGTGCACGAAGTCGAGGCCGAAGCGCCCCTTCACGCACAGGCGGCCCCGGTTGGACGGGTGCTCCGGATTGGATGTGACCGCCAGCACCCGCCCGTCCGCCGTGTGGCAGGTGATGCCGCAGCCCACGCCGCAGTACGGGCAGATGGTCTCCACCTGTTCCATGTGCGGGGCAGGCGCCGGGGTGCTGGAGAGTGCGCCGGTGGGGCAGTCGGCCACGCACTCGCCGCAGGCGACACAGTCGCTTTTGGCCAGGGAGTCGCCGCCGGAGAACGACAGCCGGGGGCTGGACAGCCCCTGCCAGCCGATCACCCGGTGGCCCTGCACGTCGCCGCAGGCCCGCACGCAGCGGCCGCAGCCGATGCAGGCGGCAAGGTTCACGCTAATGGCCGGATGGGCGGTATCGGGTGCGGAAGGCGAACCGGTGGACGGGATGTCGAAGCGCCCGGCCAGAAGCTCCAGTTCGCACGGCCCGCGCGGATCGCCCGCGGGACGGCACGGCGCCGGGTGGCCCTGCATGAGCATGCGCACCACCTCGCGTCGCGCCATCTCCAGCACCTCGCCGCCGGTGGTGATGGCCATGCCGTCCCGGCAGCGGGTGTCGCAGGCCGGGACCGGCAGGCGGTTCCAGTCCACGTGGACGGCGCACAGGCGGCAGCTTCCCTCCGGTGGCAGCCCCGACCGGTGACACAGGGTGGGCAGGTCGCCCCCCGACTGACGCACCGCATCGAGCACGCTGGCGTCCACCGGCACCGCGACCCGCGCGCCATCTACGGTGACGTGGATCACAATGCCTCGATGTCGCACTGACCGGCCCGGCAAACCCCGTTGCGGTGTTCGTCCATCAGGTCGGGAAAATGCCGGTACAGGGAGGTCACCACCAGGGGCGCCCACTGGCCCAGCCCGCAGATGGAGAGGGTGGTCATGGCGTGGGCGGTGGCGGTGACGGTTTCCCGGGGCACCGCCTCGCCCCGGCACAGGTCCGCCGCGGCGTTGGCCAGGCGCGGCGCACCCAGGCGGCACGGGTCGCACTGGCCGCAGGATTCGTCGGCGTAGAAGCGGGCCAGGTGCGCCGCCACCTGGAGCGGGCAGGTGTCGCCGCCCAGAAACACCAGGCCGCCGGTGCCCGGCGCGGTGTCCAGTGATTTTAACGACTCGACGGTGAGGGGCACGTCCAGTGCCGCGGGCGGCAACAGACCGGTGGAGCCGCCGCCGGGAATAAAGGCCGCCGGTTCTCGCCCCCCGGTCATGCCGCCCGCCGCCGCCAGCAACTGCCGGGCGGTGGCGTCCGTGGGCAGTTCGTACACCCCCGGTTCCGCCACCTGACCGCTCACGGAAAAATGGCGTTTGCCGGCGTAGCCGACCTCTTGGCCGTCCGCGCCCGAGCGCGCCACCTGTGCAATGTAATAGAGGGTCTCGATGTTTTGCACCAGGGTGGGGGCACCCCACAGGCCCGTCTCCACCGGGTGCGGCGGCCCCGGTGACGGGGTCGGGCGGCGGCCTTCGATGGAGGCGATCAGGGCGGTCTCCTCGCCGCAGATGTAGGCGCCTCCCGCCGGGATCACACTGACCTTGGGCGACAGCGGCGATGGCGACCGGGTGGAGACCCGGCCGGTATCGGCCAGCCCTTTTAACATGCCTTCCAGATTCGCCCGCTCGGCGGCGTACTCGTGCCGTATGTAGACGAAGGCCTCCGCCGCGCCGGTGATGCGGCAGGCCAGAAGCAGCCCGGCCAGCACCTGTTCCGGGTGGTGATCGATCAGGTAACGGTCCTTGAAGGTGCCGGGCTCGCCCTCGTCGGCGTTGGCAATTGCGTATTTGAGCGGGGCCTTGGCAGCGCGCACCGCCGCCAGCTTTTTGTGGGTGGGAAAGCCCGCGCCCCCCATGCCGGAAAGACCGCTGGCGCGGATGGCGTCGAGCAGATGCGCCTCGGCTGCGTCGCCGATCAGGCCGTCGAGCCAGCCCAGGTCCGGCACCTGGACCGTTGCCGGGCACCGAGGTATGTCGGGGGGCTCCGTTACCGGGGCCTGTTCGCAACGGCCCACGCACGGCCCGGCAATGGCGCCGGGTGCATCAAGGCGCTCCCGCGCCCCTGCGGCCAGGCAGGCGGGGCCGGTGCAGACCCGCACGGTGCCGGTGCCGTGGACGGCGGGCTGAAACGCCGGGAAGAAGCTGATGAAGTCACGCAAGCGGCCGGGGTCCATGCCGCGTTCACGGGCCAGGGTGGCGTGGTCTGCAATCCCTTCCCCCGGACGGAGCAGGGGGCGCAGGGCGCACAGCAGGGGAGGCAGGTGCGCAGGTTCAGCCAAATGTGGCTCCAGTTTCACTTCGGCCTCCCTTCCACCCATGGCCTCGAACCGGTTCCGTTTATGTCCCCCAAGTGGTAGATATAAAGGGAATCGAACCTGACTGGCAATATACCCGAACCGACAGGAGGTCGAGGAGGACGCCGTGGATTTTATCCGTTTTTTCGCAGACGTCAGTCTGGACGATGTGCCGCTGGTAGGCGGCAAGGGTGCCTCCCTGGGGGAATTGTACCGTTCCCTCGCGCCCTTGGGCGTGCCGGTGCCGAACGGTTTTTGCGTGACCGCTCCGGGGTACCGGGAGGTCATCCGCAAGGCGGGTCTGGAGAGTGAGATCGCCGCGCTGCTGGAAGGTTTTGATCCCGCCGACGTGTCGGAACTGGCCAGCCGCGGCGCGACCATCCGCGGCTGGATCGAGTCCCTCGCCATCCCTGAGGGGATGGCGGCGGAAATTCTGACCGCTTACGACAAACTATCCGCCCCGGCAGGCCGCCCGCTGGACGTGGCGGTGCGCTCTTCCGCCACCGCCGAGGATTTGCCCGACGCCTCGTTTGCGGGGCAGCACGAAAGCTACCTGCACGTCGAGGGGCACGATGCGTTGCTGGCCACCGTGCGCCGCTGCTGGGCGTCACTGTTTACCGACCGGGCGATCGCCTACCGCCACCATCAGGGGTTTGCCCACATGCAGGTGGCGTTGTCCGTGGTGGTGCAGCAGATGGTGCGCTCTGACCGGGGTACCTCGGGGGTGATCTTCACCCTCGATACGGAAACCGGCTTCGAGGACGTGGTGCTGGTTACCGCCGCCTACGGCCTCGGGGAAAACGTGGTGAAGGGGACGGTCAGCCCGGACGAGTTCTACGTGTTTAAGGGCACCCTGGGAACGGCCGATTGCCCGATCATCCGGCGTACCCTCGGGGAAAAGCAGGAGAGCATGATCTACGCCGCCACGGATGGGGGTGAGAGCACGGAAAATCAGCCGGTGCCCGACGATCTGCGCCACAGATTCTGCATCACCGACACGGAGGTGCTGCAGCTTGCGGACTACGCGGTTCAGGTGGAGACGCACTACAGCCAGCGGGCGGGGCGCCTGGTCCGGCTCGATCTGGAATGGGCCAGGGACGGTGCCGACGGCCCGTTCTATATCATTCAGGCGCGCGCCGAAACCGTACACTCCCGCGCCGCCCGCGATACCCTGAAACGCTACCGCCTGACCGGCAAGGGCGCCGAGATTGTGCGCGGCACCGCCGTCGGCAGTGGTATCTCCAGCGGTCCGGCGCGGGTGATCACGGATGCCGGGGAACTTTCGCAACTGGTCCCCGGCGAGGTGCTGGTGTCCGAGATGACCGACCCCTCCTGGGAACCGGTGATGAAGAAGGCGGCGGCCATCGTCACGGACCGGGGCGGCAGAACCTGCCATGCCGCCATTGTCAGCCGCGAGTTGGGCCTGACCGCCGTGGTGGGGGCGAGCGGGGCGACCGGTCGGATCCGTACCGGCGACATGATTACCGTCTCCAGCGTCGGCGGTGGCGAGGGGGTGGTGTATGAGGGGGCGCTGCCGTTCGAGGTGGACGAGGTGCAACTGGCCGGCCTGCCGCGTCCCCGCACCCGGATCATGATGAATATGGGCAACCCGTTCCAGGCGTTCGAGGCGTCGTTTCTGCCCAACGACGGGGTCGGGCTGGCACGCCTGGAGTTCATCATCTCCGCCACCGTACAGGCGCACCCCCAGGCCCTGCTGCACCCGGAGCGGGTGGCGGACGCCGGGGTGCGGGATCAGATCGGGCGCCTCACGGCGGGCTACGCCGACGGCGCCGATTTTTTCGTAAAGAAACTGGCAGAGGGTGTCGGCACCATCGCTGCCGCGTTTTATCCCAAGCCGGTGATCGTGCGGCTGTCGGACTTTAAGAGTAATGAGTATGCGGCGCTGCTGGGGGGCAGCGGCTTCGAGCCGGATGAGGAAAACCCCATGATCGGTTTTCGCGGCGCGTCCCGCTACGTGTCCGAGGACTATCGGGAGGGGTTTGCGCTGGAGTGCCGCGCCATGAACTGGGTGCGGGAGCGGATGGGGCTGACCAACGTGCAGGTCATGATCCCGTTTTTGCGCACCGTGGCGGAGGGCGAGGCGGTGCTGGCGCGCATGGCGGAGAACGGCTTGATCCGTGGGGAGAACGGTCTCAAGGTCTACGTCATGTGTGAAATCCCCGCCAACGTGGTGCTGGCGCGGGAGTTCCTGAACCATTTCGACGGCTTTTCCATCGGCTCCAACGACCTGACCCAGCTTACTCTCGGGGTGGACCGGGACTCGCCGCTGGTGGCGAAGGTGTTCGACGAGAATAACGGCGCCGTGACGGGCCTGATCGCCCAGGTCATCCACACCGCCCGCGACATGGGCAAGTACATCGGGATCTGCGGGCAGGCGCCGTCCGACTATCCGGAGTTTGCCGCCTTTCTGGTGCGGGAGGGAATCGAGTCCATGAGCCTGACGCCCGACAGCATCCTGCCTATTACCCAGCGGGTGCTGGAGGTGGAGCGGGAACTTCATGGAGAACGGGCGTAATCCCGTATATCCGCCGCCGCCTTTGCATATCCAGCGTCATCGGTCATGCGTGATCCAGCAGACTTAACCGGGCGGGCTCCGGACCTCCCCGGACCGTCCCATACCCTGTCCGGGGGGGATGTCCTTGATGCTCTCGGGACGTCGGTGGACGGGCTCTCCCCCGAGGAAGTGAGCGCCCGCTATGCCCGGTTTGGCCCGAATGCGCTGCCGCCGGAGCCTCTGCCGGGGTTCCTGCCGATCTTCCTGCGCCAATTTGCCTCGCCCCTGATCTACCTGCTGCTGGCGGCAGGGATGATTTCCATGGTGGCGGGGGTGTGGTCCGATGCCGGATTCATCTTCGCGGTGCTCACCCTCAATGCGCTCATTGGCGCCACCCAGGAGTTCCACGCGCAAAAGGGCGCCAAGGCGCTGCGGGTCCTGGTCAAAACCCGGGCGCGGGTGATCCGGGGCGGCGAGCCGTACGAACTGGACGCATCCGAACTGGTACCGGGGGACATGGTGGTGCTGGAGTCCGGCGGACGGGTGCCCGCCGATCTCCGGCTGGTTTCGGCGTTCGATCTGCGGGTGGACGAATCGCTCCTGACCGGAGAGTCCCTGTCGGTGGCCAAGTCCTCCAAAGACGTGCTGGAAGCCGAGACGCCGTTGGGCGACCGGGTCAACATGGTGTTTGCCGGAACCATGACCGAGCGGGGCCGCGCGCAGGGGGTGGTGGTGGCCACGGGGCTCGCCACCGAGGTGGGCCATATCGCTCAGGCGATGATGACGAGCCCCTCCGAACCCCCGCCCCTGTTACTGCGCATGAACCAGTTCACCGCCACCATCGGCATCTACATTCTGTTGATGGTGGTGTTGCTGGGCGGAGTGGCCGTGGCCCGGGGCGCCGCATTGGGGGACATTTTCATCCTCGCGGTGGCACTGGCGGTGTCGGCGATTCCCGAAGGGCTTCCGGTGGCCCTGACAGTGGCCCTGGCCATCGCCACCCGGCGCATGGCGAAACGCAACGTCATCGTGCGTGAGCTGGTGGCGGTGGAGGCACTGGGCTCCTGCACCCATATCGCCTCCGACAAGACCGGCACCCTCACCGTAAACGAGCTGACCGTGAGCCGGGTCATGCTGCCGGATCAGGAACCGGGTCAGGGCCCGTGGGAGGTGAGCGGATCCGGGCTGGATCCGGAGGGAGAGGTGTTTTCCCCGGAAGGCGGATTGTCCGAGTTGTCGAAAGCGGACATCAATCGTCTGGCGCGGGTCGGGATGCTGTGCAACGAGGGTTTTTACGGCCACATGGACGGTGCCTGGACCGCCCATGGCGATACGGTGGATGTGGCTTTGTTGGTGTTCGGCCGCAAGGCCGGGCTGGTGCGGGCGGATGAGGAGGCGGCACACCCGTTGGTGGCGCGTATTCCGTTCGAGTCGGAGCGGCGCTTTGCCGCCACCCTGCACGAGGCCGGGGACGAACGTCTGGCCTGTGTGAAGGGGGCGCTGGAAAACCTGTTGCCCATGTGCAGCAGGATGGCCGCTGCCGAAGGGGATCTGCCGATCGACCCGGAGGCGGTTTCAAATCGCGCCGAGACCCTGGCGTCGGCCGGGTACCGGGTTCTGGCCCTGGCCGAAGGGAGGCTCCCCGCTGGAGGCGGTGAGCCGTTCGGAGTGTCGGAGTTGACGGAGCTGACCCTGGTGGGGCTGGTGGGGCTGATCGATCCGTTACGACCCGGTGCCCCGGAGGCGGTTTCCCGCTGTCGCGAGGCCGGGATCACGGTGTCTATGATCACCGGCGATCACCCGGCCACGGCGCTTGCCATTGCCCGCGAGTTGGGGATGGCGACGGATGACTCCCGTGTGGTGAGCGGTAGCGACTTGAGGGCGGCCGCGGATTCCGGGCAGGAAGCCTTCGACCGCCTGGTGGCGCAGGGTGGAATTTTTGCCCGGGTGGAGCCGGGGCAGAAACTTGAAATCGTACAGGCCCTTTCCCGCCAGGGCGCATTCGTCGCCGTGACCGGGGACGGGGTCAACGACGCCCCCGCCCTGAAGGCGGCCCACGTGGGCGTGGCCATGGGGCGGGGCGGTACCGACGTTGCGCGCGAGGCGTCCGACCTGATTCTGGCCGACGACAATTTCGCCTCCATCGTCGCCGGTGTGGAGGAGGGCCGGGTCGCCTACGGCAACGTGCGCAAGGTCATCCTGCTTTTGATCGCCACCGGCGCGGCGGAGATCGTGCTGTTTGTGCTCTCGCTGATTGCGGGTCTGCCACTGCCGCTCACGGCGGTCCAGTTGCTCTGGCTGAATCTGGTCACCAACGGTATTCAGGATGTGGCGCTGGCATTCGAACCCGCCGAGGGCAACGAACTCAGGCGCAAGCCCCGGCCGCCCGCCGAACGGGTGTTCAACCGCCTGATGATTCATCGGGTCGGTCTGGTCGCGCTGGTGATCGGGGGGGTCGCCTTTGGTCTGTTTCACACCCTGATATCAGCGGGGTGGGCGCTGGATGAGGCGCGCAACGCGCTGCTGCTTCTGATGGTTCTGTTCGAAAACGTCATGGTGTTCGGTTGCCGGGCGGAACTGCGCTCCGCCTTCCGCCATTCCCCCCTGAAAAATCCACTCCTGTTGTTCGGCACCTTGGCGGCGCAACTGATCCACATTTCGGCCATGTACGCACCGCCGGTTCAGTCGGTGCTGGGGGTTGCGCCGGTTACCTTCGGCGAGTGGCTGAAGCTACTGGGGATCGCCCTGACCCTGTTCGTGGCGGTTGAGTTGCAAAAGAGCTATCTGCGCCGCCGGCGGCGGGGGTGACGGGAGGCCGTGCCGTGGCAGTAGGGCAACCGGAAAAACGAACCCCGACGATGGGGTCAGCGAACTTTCGGGGTGGTTTACATGGGGCGCCGCCCGCATTCAGGTTCAGTTCAGGTTTTGGGCGTATTCTGCAAATCCAGGTAGATTGAGTCAGGCCACGCGGAGGTAAAACAGGGGATGTCCGACAGCACGGAACAACATCGTCGGGTGGTGGTGTGGGATGCGCCGGTGCGCGTATTCCACTGGCTGTTGGTGGCGGCCTTCGCTGTCTGCTGGTTCACTTTCGATGACAACCGCTATCTGCACCTGCACGTTTTTTCCGGATACCTGATTCTGGGACTGATTGTATTTCGCATGGCCTGGGGATTTACCGGTACCCGTTATGCCCACTTCGGCGACTTTGTCCGTGGCTGGGGTGCGGTGCGGGACTACCTGGCGGGCCTCAAGGCGAAGGATCCGGAACGTTTTATCGGGCACAATCCGGTGGCGGGCTGGGCGGTACTTTTTCTGATGCTCATGGGTCTGGTGGTGTGTATTACCGGCGTGCTGGTACTCGGTCTGGAGGAGGGCCACGGTCCGCTCCTGAAATGGATGGACCTGCCGGTCGCCCCCTTCTGGCGCGAGATACACGAGGTGGCCGCCTTTATCACCCTGTTTTTTGTTCCCCTGCATGTGCTGGGCGTGGTGGTGGAGGGACGGGTGCTGGGGGAAAGCCTTGTGGGCGCCATGATCCACGGCCACAAATGGGTCACTCCCGGCGAGGGTGGCGTACCGCCTAACCGGCGTGTGGCGGCAATGCTTCTGGGGCTTGCGGCCATGGGGGCTGCGGCATTTTTCTCCGGGTGGTGGAGCGCCGGTGAGGAAGGCTATCGTCCGTTCAAGGGTCGTCCCCTGCCTCAGTCGGCGTTGTATAACGAGGAGTGTGGCGACTGCCATATGGCGTTCCATCCCACCCTGCTGCCCGCGCGCAGCTGGGCGGCGATGATGGCCGGGCAGGCGGATCATTTCGGTGACGATCTGTATCTGGATGAGGAAACGGTTGCGGAACTGCTGACCTTCATGACCACCAATGCCGCCGACACCGGTATGAACGAGCCGGCCTACAAGATTTTCCACTCCCTGTCACCGGACGCCGCGCCGTTGCGGATCACGGAGACCCCGTACTGGGTGAAGAAGCACGAGGACATCAAAGCCGCAGTGTGGAAGCAGTCCAACGTCCACGGTGAGCAGGATTGCGAAGCCTGTCATCAGGATGCCCTGGAAGGTACATTCGAAGATGCGGCCATGCGCCTGCCGGACCCACCGGCCGGTGACGCCGCGGGTTCCAACTAGTTATATAGAGAGAGGACGGATGATTCGGCATTGGGCAACGGTTTTTGTGGTGGTTCTGACCGGCCTGTTGGCCCTTTCCGGACCGTCTGGGGCGGCCGGGGTGGTGGAGGAGCGTCTGGCTGCGTATCGGGCTGCGGGGGCGGGGCCGTTTGATGCGGCCCGAGGCGAGACCCGCTGGAACGAGGTCCACATCGATGCGGAGTCCGGCAAGGAACGCCGCTGCGGTTCCTGCCATACGGACGATCTGACGAAGGCCGGTGAGCACGTCAAGACCGGCAAGAAAATCGATCCCCTGGCGCCTTCCGTCAACCCGGATCGGCTCACCGAGGTGAAGAAGATCGAGAAATGGTTCAAACGCAATTGTGAGTGGACCCTGGGACGGGAGTGCACCCCCCAGGAAAAGGGCGATTTTTTGATGTTTCTTCGGGAACAATAACGGACTGCTAACGGGGTTCCCCCAAGGGAAGCGATAATAAAAACGGGCATTGGGCCGGGTGGCCCCGATGTCATGGGGCGGTATCTCTCTTGTCAGGAGTCTGGGTGTGATCAAGGTTATTCATTACAGCATCATCGGGGTGTTCTGTATGCTGCTGGGGGACCCCGCGCACGGGCTGGCGGCGGACGGGCCGGAACCGGCCGGGGTGGTGCTGCCCGCGGACCTGTACGGCGGTCCATACGGCGGGCGAGGCGAGACCTTTCAGCTGGCGCAGGCAGAGACCGGCGATGGCGGGGAACGCATGCACATGAGCAGCAAGGCCGAAGCCGAGCCGTGGAAAGAACCCAGTTGGACCGGTAACAAAGCGCACAAGTACCTTGGTCTCGCTTCCCTGGGGGCGGCAACCCTGGCGGCGCTCAGTGCGGGAACCGCCAGTTCCGACAATGAGAAAAGCGGCATTCACCATTCCGCCGCGGTTACCGCCGCGGCTCTGGGTGGGGCTGCCGTCGGCACCGGGCTGGTGTTTCACTGGGAAGACTTTCATCTCAAGGACGGCCCGGGCGACCCGGACAACCTGCACGCCCTGCTCGGCCTGCTCGGCACTGTCGGCTACGCCCTCGCCGTTGGCAGCGCGCCGGATACGGAGCATCAGGACGCAGGCATGGTCGGGCTCTTAAGCATGGCTGCTTCGGTCAAGGTGACATGGTGATTCCAATGATGTTAAGCGTACGTCGTCTCAAGCCGGTGATCATCGCCATCACCCTGTTGTTGGCGGCTGTTCCGATGGCCCCGGTGACCGCCCATGCGGAGGGCGGGCTTTCGTCCCTGTTGAACGCGTTGAAACCGTCGGCACTGTTCAAGCGCCACAAGGGGGTTGAGCCGGTTACCAATGAGCTCTATCAGGAAGAGTGCGGCTCCTGCCATTTTCCATTCCAGCCGGGTTTGCTGCCGCGCCGCTCATGGGAGCGGTTGATGGCGCCGAAGGCGCTGGAGGATCACTTCGGTGACAACGCCGAACTGGATGCGCGAACCCGGGGATCCATTCTGGATTTCCTTAGCAGGCACGCCGCCGACGATGTCTGGTACAAGCGCTCCATTAAAATCAGGCGGTCGATTCCCGCCGACGAGGCCCCGCTCCGGATCTCCGAGGTGCCGTACATCGTGCGCGCCCATCATGAGATTGAAAAAGAGAGTGTCAAAAGCAATAAAGCGGTGCGTTCCATGAGTAATTGCGAACGCTGCCACAGAAAAGCCGAATCCGGCATTTTTGACGACGACACCGTTCAGATCCCGGAATAGAAGCGGCCTGGCGGACCTCTTCACCCTTCTCATACCTCATGTCCCTTGGTGGCCGGTTGGTGTTCCATCCGGTGCGGTTCCATCCGGTCCGGGAGGCGCTCAGGGTCTACACACGGATTCAGGTGATGCTGCGCTTTGCCATAAACGGTGGTGTGCTCACCCGGGCCATCCTGCCCTGAGGCGGCTGGAGGTTCATTTCCCCGCCGGATGCCCCCCGCGCCTAGGCCTTCAGAAACGGTCCGATCACCACATAGATGCCAAACGCGGTTCCGGCCGCGATCAGCAGTTTGGCCCACCACGGCAGGTCGGCGAGCCATTCGGCGAATGAAGGGGTTTCCCGCATGGCGGGGATGGTAGGCGAGTTACGGTTTTCCGAGCAAGTTCAGGGAGATTTTTACTTGATACTTCGGTGTTTTGGCCGATATAGACCGCATGCGAAAGCGCCCTCAAAAGCCTGCTGCACCGGCGGGTAGCCGCGAACCCCGTTATGACGTTCGACCGGGCAAGCGTGGCCGCAGCTTCCGGGTCGCTGTCATCCACGTGGATACCGGCGACATTACGCACGCCACCCCCACCAACCTGAATACCAGCGGATGTTTTGTTCAGTGCGGGGCCCCCTATCCCAAGGAGACCGAAGTGTCGGTCAGCGCCATCGCCCATGCGGGTACCGAAGAGCTTCGCTTCACCATACGGGGTTGGGTCGCCTACCAGGCCGACGGCGGCATGGGCATCCAGTTCGACGGGGTGGCTCCCGAGGTGGAAAAAACCATCCTGCGCATTCTGGAGTTATTCCGCCCCGGCAACCAACCGCCCGCCTGAATCCCGAGCTTTCCCGCCTTTCCCCCCACATTCCGGTACACTGGCCCGGTGCGGCGTATCGATCAAATTGAACCGTTCCGGGTGATGCAACTCCTCGAGCGCGCCCGTGCGCTGGAAGCCGCCGGGCATGACATCGTGCACATGGAGATCGGTGAACCCGACTTCGCCGCGCCGGGGGCCGCCACCCAGGCTGCCCGCGAGGCACTCGACCGGGGTGAAGGGCACTACACGCCATCCACCGGTCTGCCGGTGCTCAAGGACGCGCTGTCCAATTGGTATGGCTCCGAATACGGGGTATCGGTGGCGCCGGAGCGGATTCTCATCACCCCCGGCACCTCGGGGGCTTTTCTGGCCCTCTACCTGGTGCTGCTGGAGTCGGGCAACACGGTGCTGTTGCCGGACCCCGGCTACCCGTGCCAGCGCAACTTCGTGCGGCTCGCGGGCGGCGAGCCGGTGAACATTCCGGTGGGCCCGGACAGCCGGTATCACCTGAACGCTTCACACCTTGCGGAACACTGGCGGGATGAAACCCGCGCCGCCGTCGTCACCTCCCCCGGCAACCCGACCGGCACCCTCATCAAACCCGGTGACCTGGAAGAAACGGCCTACTTTTGCAGACAGCGGGGCGGGTATCTGATTTCCGATGAGATTTACCATGGCCTGACTTACGGGGAGCGGGGCGTCTGTGCCCTGACGCTTTCGGACCACGCCATCATCGTCAACGGCTTTTCCAAACGGTGGGCGATGACCGGCTGGCGGGTGGGGTGGATGGTGGTGCCGGAAGCCTTGATCGACCCCTGCCGCCGGGTGATGCAGAACATCTTTATTTCCGCGCCCACCCTGTCCCAGTATGCCGCCCTCGGCGCCCTTGGCGGCGAGTTGGAGGACATGTGCGACGCCTATGACGAACGCCGCCGCTACCTGCTTGAGGCGCTGCCGCCCCTCGGCTTTGAGGTGGCGGTGACACCCAGGGGAGCGTTTTACGTGTACGCCGGGACCGGCCCGTGGGGAGACTCCGCCGCCCTGTGCCACCGCCTGCTGGAGGAGGCCGGGGTGGCGGTGACGCCGGGGGCCGATTTCGGCGACTACCGGGCGGCGGAGCATGTGCGCCTTTCCTACGCCACCTCACTCTCCCGGCTGCAACTCGGGATCGAGCGGATGACCCGCTACTTAAAAGGCGAAACGCCCCCTCAAAGCGCTGGCTGATCCAGCCAAAACCCCCTAAAATGGCTGTTATGGGCACCCTGGACAACATACTTGCAAGAGCCTTTATCGCCGACGATCCGGGTGAGCGGGTGATTCGGCTGCGGGGATTTCTGGACGAGCGCATGGAGGCGATCCGGGCGCTTCATGCGGAGGGGGTGTCCGGTCGCCGGGTGGTGCTTCGCATGACCCGCCTGATGGATGAATTGCTCATTTCCCTTTATTCCGACGCCGCGGTGCGGTACCTGGGCGACCGCAGGCCGATACGCTCCGCCGGACTCGCCCTGGTAGCGGTGGGAGGCTACGGGCGGGACGAGTTGAATCCCCACTCGGACATCGATCTTTTGTTCCTGTTCGACCCCCGCTATGAAGACACTGCCAAGGCCATTGCCAACGATGTGCTTTACCCGCTCTGGGACCTGAAGCTCACCGTCGGCCACAGCGTGCGCACGGTGGCGGACTGTCTGGAGATGGGGCAGGATCTGTCGGCCAAGACCTGCATGATGGAATCGCGCCTGCTGGTCGGAGATGGCGGCCTGTACGAGCGTTTTCTGGGAGAGTTCGGGCAGAAGGTGGTGCGCCGCGACGTACCGTCGTTCCTGTTCCAGAAAGCGGAGGAGCAGCGCTCCCGCCACGAGCGCTTTGGCTCCACCGTGTTTTTACAGCAGCCGAACGTCAAGGAAAGCGCGGGCGCCCTTCGGGATATCCATTACCTCCACTGGGTGGCGCTGGCGCGCTACGGCACCGGCAATCTCAAAAAACTGTCGGAGCAGGGGTTGATCGATCCTCAGGACCAACTGGCGCTGGTGAAGGCCCAGGGGTTTTTGTGGCGCATCAGAAACGATCTGCACTTCCACTACGGCAAGCGCATGGATGTGCTCGACTTCGAGGAGCAGTTGCGCATCAGCGAATGGATGGGCTTTACCGACAGCCGCGGCAGCCGGGCGGTGGAGCGCTTTATGCGCCGCTACTTTACCCACGCCAGCCGGGTGCTCGATATCTGCACGCGTTTTATCGACCGGGCGGCCGAGCGCTCCCGCAGCCGCAGCATCACCGAAAAACTGTTTTCCCGCCGGGTGCCGCCTTACTTCACCCTGACCAACTGGGAGATCCGGGTGGATCCGGGCAAGGAAAAGGCGTTTTTCAAGGACGGCGAAGGGGTAATGACCTTCCTGTACCTGGCGCAGACCTATGGTCTGCGCCTGCACCCGGACACGGTGGAACGCCTGAGCCACGTTCGTCCCACCGGCCGCTCGTTCCGTTCGCCGAAAGCCTGCAAGATATTCATGGATATCCTGCGCTGGGAGTCGGGCATTGCTGAAACCCTTCAGCGCATGCACCGCATGCGGGTGCTGGGCCGTGTGCTGCCGGAATTTTCGCGGGTGGACCGGCTGGTGACCTTCAGTCTGTATCACAAGTACACGGTCGACGCCCACAGTCTGCACGCCATGGAGGTGGTCGAGTCCCTCAGGGAACGGGACGACACCTACGGCGAGGTCTACCGCAAGCTGAAACGCAAGGACCTTCTGCATCTGGCGATCCTGCTGCACGATTCGGGCAAGGGTCAGCACCGGAACCACTGCGAGGCGGGGGAGGAGTTGGTTCGCAGCGTGGCGCCGCGCATGGGACTGTCCGAATCGGAAACCGATCTGGTGGCGTTTCTGGTGAAAAACCACCTGGAGATGAGCCATATTGCCTTCCGCCGCGACCTGTCGGACCCCAAGGTGTTGACCGAGTTTGCCCGTAGCATGCAGACTACGGAGCGGCTCAAGATGCTCTATGTGCTGACCCATGTGGACATCTCCGCAGTGGGGCCCGGCACCTGGAACGAGTGGAAATCCGGCCTTTTGACCGAACTGTACGGCGCTTCCCTGGAGATTCTGGGCGGACGCTCCCTGGTGAAAGACAAGGACGCCGTGGTGAACCGCAAAAGAGAGGCCCTTGCCGAGGTGTTCGGGGAGGACGCCCGGCCGTGGCTGGACGAGACCCTGACACGCATACCCGGCCGCTACCTTCTGAGTACCCCGGTGGAGGAAATTGAGGTCCACCTCTCCCTGGTGCGGAAGCTCAAGGAGCAGCCCGCCGTGGTGGAGATCACCCCCCACAGGGGCGGGGATGCCGAGATTGTGGTGTGCGCCCACGACCAGATGGTGCCTGGCCTGTTTTCCCGCATTGCCGGTACCCTGACCGCCAAGGAAATGGAGATACAGGATGCCCGCATCACCACCCTGCGGGACGATGTGATTCTCGACGTGTTCCGGGTGCGGGACCCTTCCGCCACCGGCTTTATCGACTATCACCGCTGGAATCGCCTGCGGGATACCCTGACGGATGTGCTGCAGGGAAACACCGAGGTGGAGTCGCTGTTCGAGGGGGGGCACGGGCGCGTTGTCCACGAGGACATCGACTTCTCCCACACCGAACCGCAGGTGAAGATCGATAACGGCAGTTCCGAGTCGTTCAGCGTGATTGACGTGTTCGCCGCCGACCGCCAGGGGTTGCTCTATGCCCTGACCGGCGCCATCGCCGACCTGGGCCTGAGCATCTATTTCTCGCGTATTGCGACCAAGGCGGATCAGGTGGTGGACGTGTTTTACGTCAAGGGGCCGGAAGGTGGCAAGGTGACCGATCCGGAGATGCTCCGGCACATCGAGGAGACCCTGCTGCGGGTGGTCTCCACCCACAAGGGCATCGAACCCCAGGTCGCCGGGGAGTGATAAAAATCAACTCCGGATTGCCGGGGAGCGGCGCGCTCCGCACGGGGCGATTTTCAGCCGCACTGGCCTCGTTGGCGCAGATAGTGGTCGCATAGCACCAGCGCCACCATGGCCTCGACCACCGGCACGGCGCGCGGCAGCACGCACGGGTCGTGGCGGCCCTTGGCCTTGAGCACCACGGCGTTGCCGTCCGAATCGACCGAGTTTTGCGGGTGGCCAATGGTGGCGGTGGGCTTGAAGGCGGCGGCCACGAGTATGTCTTCGCCGTTGGAGATGCCCCCCTGAATGCCGCCGGAATAGTTGGTGCGGGTGCGGACCCGGTCTTTCTCCATGAAAAATTCGTCGTTGTGCTCCTGGCCGCTCATGGTGATGCCGCCAAAGCCTGACCCCACCTCCATGCCCTTGCAGGCGGGGATCGACAGCATGGCCTTGGCCAGGTCCGCCTCCAGCTTGTCGAACACCGGGTCACCGAGGCCGGGGGGGACGTTGCGTGCAACGCAGCGCACCACGCCGCCGAGGGAATCCTTGGATTCCCGGGCGGCATCGATGCGGGCCAGCATGAGGTCCGCCGCCTCCGGGTCGGGGCAGCGCACCATGTGGCCTTCCACCTGATTGAGGGTGACCTGATCCCACCCGGTGCCCGCCACCACGTCCTGCACCTGATGAACCCACGCCACCACCTCTATGCCGAACGCCTCGGCCAGCACTTTTTTTGCCACCGCGCCCGCCGCCACCCGGCCGATGGTTTCCCGCGCCGAGGCGCGCCCGCCGCCCTGCCAGGTGCGAAATCCGTATTTGGCGTCATAGGTGTAGTCGGCGTGGGACGGCCGGTAGACCGAGGCAAAATCGTCGTAGGCGGCGGAGCGGGCGTCCTTGTTCCGCACCAGCACCGCGATCGGGGTGCCCAGTGTCCTGTCCTCGAAGGTGCCGGACAGAATCTCGCACAGGTCGGTTTCGTCACGGGGCGTGGTAACCCGGCTCTGGCCCGGCCGGCGCCGGTCCAGGTCGGCCTGGATGTCGGCTTCGGTCAGGGCAAGACCGGGCGGGCAGCCTTCAATGTTAACGCCCACCGCCGGGCCGTGGGATTCACCCCAGGTGGAGATACGGAACAGGTGGCCGAAACTGCTTCCCATGAAATCGGTCGCTTACGTGATGGGGTAAAAGGGGGCGTTTACGGCAGGATATTGGAGAGCGCCCGGATCAGGCGGTCTTCCAGCACCGGGGCGGCTTCTTCCGGGGTCAGGTTCATCTTGCTGGTGTAGACGAGCAGGCGGTTCTGGGAGTACAGGAAGTCTTCCTCAAACACGGCGCTCTGGGTCTCCTCGGTGCCGCCGACGGCAACCCCGCCCTCATAGCCGCTGCCGCCCCGGGAGCTGCCCGCGTGGCCCACCGCCGAGGCATCGGAGCTTTTGCGGGTGGTCTGCACACCGCCTTTAACCCGTTCGCCGATGCGGGTGTCCACCACCACATCGAATTCACGTATCTTGTTTCTCTGGGCGGCGACGTCGAACAGCATGCCGGCGGCGATGGCGCCCACCGCCGCGCCGCTGCCGCCGTGGCGTGACTGGTGGCCGATGATACCGCCTACCACGGCGCCGCCGACGCCCGCCGCCAGTGTGGCCTTGCCGCCGTCGGCGCGGGCGTTTTCGCCGTAGTAACGGATATCCAGATTCATGACGTACTGGGCCTCGTCCGGATTACGGGTCACCTGATAGCCCAGGTCCTCAAGGGCAAACTGGACGTCACGACGGATGTCGAGCTCCGACCCCGAGCTGTTTCTGACCCGCAGGAACACCACCATCTTGTCCTGGCTCACCATCCGGAAGTTCGGCTGCGGGTTGAGCCAGCGGGTTGCCTGCTTCAGCTTGACCTTGTCGGGGTCAACGGCCCCAACCGTGCCCACGTAGGCTTTATCGAGGGTGGCGCAGCCACTGGCGAACAACAGTCCGAAGGTGGCGAGACCGGCAAAAATCAAGCGTCTTGCTTTCATAATTGGAACTCCATCCGTATAGGTCGAAACGGGCGAGGGTTATCCTGTTTCTGATTGTAAGCGAATCCAGGGACCGGATAAACAGGAGTGATGAAAGCGCCACCTGCTTCGTCCCGCCGGTTCGTGCTTCGGGCTCGATATTATGTTGTTATAATGAAGCATGTATGATTTTTTCTCGAACCGGTGGGAGGGGAAACCCATGAACAGAATTCATTACACGCTGCTTGCGGTCTTTATGGTGCTCGTTCTGGCCCCGGTTCCCCAGGCTCCGGCATGTGGTCCGGAGGAGAACATGACCCACTTCGGCGTGATTGCCTCCCTGGACCGGCAAATGGGAATCGTGACCCTGGTGGACGCCCAGACCGGCGCGTACCTGGAATTTTCAGCCACCGCCGAGCAGATGATGGGACTGAACCCCCATGCGAGGGTGGCGATCAAGTATCTGAAGCAGGACGGTAAACTGGTAGCCGAGGAGATTCAACACTCCTAGCGCGGCCTCCCGCGCAGAAGTGACAGGCCGGCCAGGTGGGCACGGCCCCACTGCGGGAACACATGGCCCGCAGGCGCCTTTTCGCTCCCCGGCGGTCCGGGCTTCAGGCCAGAAGATCTGTCAGTTGAAAACGGGTGACGTTCACCAGCCCGTGGTCGGTGATTTTCAATTCCGGAATCACCGGTAACGCCAAAAACGATAACGAGATAAACGGCGCCGGCAGGTGGATGCCCAGACGTGCCGCCACCTCCCTCATTTTCGCCCCCTGTTCCACCACCTCTTCCAGGGGCGCATCCGACAGCAGTCCGGCGATGGGCAGCGGCAGGACGCCTTTGACCTTGCCGTCCAGCATCGCCACGAAGCCGCCGCCCATCTGCCGCAACTGATCGACACAGGACAGCATGTCGGCGTCGTTCGTGCCCACCACAATCAGGTTGTGGGAGTCGTGGGAGACCGATGAGGCGATCGCCCCGGCGTTCAGTCCAAGCCCCTGTACAAAGCCGAGCCCGACGTTGCCGGTGGCCTTGTGGCGTTCGATGACCGCCACCTTGAGGATGTCCCGCGCAGGGTCGCTGACGGCGTGGCCATCCACAACCTTGAGGGGCAGCAGCCGGTCTTCGGTGACCAGTTGGCTCCGGGTCAGGCCGATCACATGGGCTTCGTCGTGGGCGTTAAACGGAATCCTGAAATGATCGACGGTGATGTCACCGGTCCGCACCGTGTCGTACATGGCCGGTGACGCCTTCACCGGCAGGGCGGCAATCAGATCGCCGCCCTGTACCGCGAGCTTTCCGTCCTTGACCACGGTGCTGACCTTGAATGCGGTCAGATCGTCCACCAGCACCAGATCGGCCCGGTAGCCGGGCACCAGGGCGCCGCGCTCGCCGAGCCCCATGGCCTCGGCGGCGTTGATGGTCACCATCTGCACCGCCCGCACCGGATCCAGCCCGAGGCGCACGGCCTCGCGCAGGGCGTGATTCATATGGCCCCGGCGCACCAGATCGTGGGCGTGGGTGTCGTCGGACACCAGCAAACAGCGTCTGTGGTTGGCGTCGGTGACCACCGGCAGCAGGGCTTCCATGTTGCGGGCGGCGGAGCCTTCGCGAATCATCAGCCACATGCCGAGGCGCAGCTTTTCCGCCGCCTCTTCCGGCGTGGTGCACTCGTGGTCGGAGCGCACCCCGGCGGCGGCGTAAGCGACCAGGTCCATACCCGAAAGGCCCGGAGCATGGCCGTCCACCGGAACCCGTCGGGCGCGGGCGTTGGCCAGTACGTTAAGCGCCTCCTTTTCGCCGGAAAGCACAGCCGGGACGTTCATCATCTCGGCCACGCCGATGACCCGATCCCAACCCAGCAGTTCGCCGATCTCGGCGCTGCCGAAGGCGGCTCCGGCGGTTTCCATATGGGTGGCGGGCACGCAGGAGGAGGCCATGGCAAACAAATCAAGCGGCAGCCCATCGCTGGCCTCAAGGATGTAGCGCACCCCGTCCATGCCCATCACGTTCGCCAGTTCATGGGGGTCCACCACCACCGCCGTGGTGCCGTGGGGCAGTACCGCGCGGGCAAACTGGGCCGGGGTCAGGAGGGAGCTTTCCAGGTGCATGTGGGCATCAATCAGGCCGGGCAGTACAAAGCGCCCGCTGGCGTTTATCACCTCCCGGCCCTCGGTGTATTCGGGGCCGATGCCCGCCACCCGGCCGTCGCAGATGGCGACGTTGGCGGGATAAACCTCGCCGGAGATCACGTTGACGAGTTCGCCGCCGGTCACCAGCAGATCCGCTGGCTCCTCCCCACGGGCCACCCGTATCAGGCGGCCGAGCGCTGCGATATCCGTTTGTTGATTGTCCTGTGCCATAACCGAACTCCCCCGCTTAAAGGGGCCTGACCCGCCCGGGGATGGACCCGGGGTATCCCGTCTCATCGGTCAAAAATGACCAAAACATAACCTTTTATAAGGTCAGTAGAGGGTGACGCCAAGGATGTTGTCCGCCGGATGCACGGTGACGATGTCGGCGCCTCCGGAGCCGTTCAGGTTGCCTGTGGCGATGCCGCCGGGGAACGGGTGCGCCGCGGTGGTGACGGCGGCGGCAAAGCCCCCGGCGCCGTCCCCGGCCAGCAGGGAGGTGGAGTCATTTCCGGCGTTGCTGGTGACGATGTCCAGGTTGCCGTTGCCGGTGACGTCGGCGACCGCCACGCCGGACGGCTGGAGATCGACGCTGTAGGTGGTGTGGGAACTCATGCTGCCGCCCGCGCCGGACAGGAACACCGCCACCTGATGGGTCGATTTGAGGGTACGTACCAGGTCGTCGCGCCCGTCGCCGTTGAAGTCGCCCACGGCCAGGTCGGCGTCGTCTTCCAGTAGCAGGGCGGCGTCTTCCACGGTCACGGGTGCGGTAAAGGTGGTGCCGGTGCCGTCACCCAGGTAGGGGCTGAGGTAGTCGGTGGCGGAGACCTGCAACGGCACCGCCGCCACGTCGGTGTTGCCGTCGTTGTCGAAGTCGCCGGTAACCACGTCAAACGGCGAAGAGCTGGTGCCAGTGGCGAGGGTGGCCGATGGGGTGCCTGCGAAGGTGCCGTCGCCGTTGCCCGCATAGATGTTGATCTGGTCGGCGAAGATGCCCACCACTGCCAGGTCCAGTACGCCGCCGCCGTCAAAGTCGCCCAATGCCACCGCCCGCGGGAAGAAGCCGCTGCCGAGGCTGACGCGGGCGTTCGCCGTGGTGGCGGCAAGCCCGGCGTTGCCGGGGAACACGGCGTAGCTGTCGTCGTCCTGATAGACGATCACCAGATCGTCGTCGCCATCGCCGTCCAGGTTGCCGGCGGCCAGGGCAATGGACCCGAGGATGGCGCTGCCTGCATTGGGATCGATATGGGTGCCGCTGTCCAGGGTGCCGGTGCCGGCGGCGTTGAGAAACACGGTCACCACCTGGCTGGATACGTCGCCCAGGAAGTTGGCCACCGCCACGTCCTGATCGCTGTCACCGTCGAAATCGCCGAACACCACGTCCTCGGGCTGGGCGGCGGTGGCGATGCTGCCGGTGACGTGCACCGTGACGGTGGCGGCGGTGGAGTCCAGGGCGCCGTCATTGGCGGTATAGGTGAAGGTGTCGATGCCGTAAAAACCCGTGGTCGGCGTATAGGTGATGCGGACGTCATCTTCGCTGACGGTGCCGTTGGAGGGGGCGGTGGCGATGGCCAGGGTAAAGCTCAGGTCGCCGTCCACATCGTCGATGGAGGGCACGATATTGGAGGTGGCCCGGTCCTCCAGGGTGACTACCCCGATGTCGTTCACGCTGGGCGCATCGTTGACGGCGGTGATGGTGACCCCGGCGTTGCCGATGACGTAGCCGCCACCGCTGTCGGTGGCGCGGAAGGTGAAGCTGTCGGAGCCGTCGTAGTTGGCATTTGGTGTGTAGGTGAGTTGGCCGGATGCGACCCCGGCGGTACCCTGCGCCGGCTGGGTCTCGATAGCGAGAGTGAACGGCGGCGAGTCGTCGATGTCGGTCACGGTCGGGGTGACGGGGGTGGCGGCGGTGTCCTCGACGGCGGTGAGGGTGGCGATGGCGGCGCTGGGTGGATCGTTCACCGGGTTTACCGTCACCGTACAGGTACCGTCGCGGGACAGGTCACCACCGTCGGTGGCGCGGAAGGTGAAGCTGTCGGCGCCATTGTAATTG
Source organism: Leptospirillia bacterium (assembly GCA_046754085.1). Taxonomy (GTDB): domain Bacteria; phylum Nitrospirota; class JACRHL01; order JACRHL01; family JACRHL01; genus JBHHVE01. The sequence continues at coordinate 10,082 of JBHHVE010000030.1, read as the reverse complement.
GCGTCCGGCACGTAGCGCAGCATGCCGTTGGCCACCGAGGCGGTGCCCATGGCCGGCTGACTGACGATGGACAGTTTGAAAGAATCACCCGGATTGGGGTCGACCACCGAAGGGGTGGCAAAGCCCACGGTATCCTCGTCGGTGTTGAGGGTGGCGCTGGCGGAAGTGGGCGCCACGTTGATGCCCGGGTCCACCGTGACCCGGGCGGTTCCATTGACGCTGGCTCCGGATCCGTCGGTGGCGGTGAAGGTGAACAGGTCAATCCCGGCGGTCAATCCCGCCGTGTAGACCAGGTTGCCCCCCACCACGCTCACTGTGCCGTAGGTCAGGGCCGGGCTGGAGACGTTGAAGGTGTGGGTGTCATCCGGGTCCGGGTCTTCCACCGTGGGTTGCAGCGTGGTGGACAGGGTGAAGCCGACGGTGGCGTTAACGCTGGTTGAGGTGGGGGCGTCGTTGACCGCGCTCACGGTCACGCTCACGCTGCCGGTGTTCAATGCGCCCGCCCCGTCGATGATCTGGAAGGTAAAACTGTCGGTGCCGGTGAAGTTGGCGTTCGGGGTGTAGGTGAGTTGACTGCCCGGGGTGCCGGTGGGTCCGGCGGTGCCGTTGGCGGGCAACGGGGGGATGACCAGAAAGGTGTGGGTGTCTCCCGAGTCCGGATCGCTCACCGTGGGGGTGACCGTGCCCACCGTATCCTCGGCGGTGGTGATGACGGCGCTGGCCGAGGCGGGTGGGTCGTTGACCGCCGTGATGGTGATCGTTGCCGATCCGGCGAAGGCCACCCCGCTGCTGCTGGTGGCGTTGAACTGAAAACTGTCGGTGCCGTTGTAATCGGCGGCCGGGGTATACAGCAGCCGGTTGCCGGAGACCACCGCGGTACCGTGAGACGGACCCGTCACCACGGCGTAGACGTAGGCTTCCCCCGGTGTGCCGCCGGTGACGGTGGGCGTGATGAAGACCTCCGTATCCTCGGCGGTGGTGGCGCTGGCGGATATGGATGCGCCGCCGGTCGATGTGCCGCCACCACTGCCGCAGCCGGTCAGGGCGGCCAGCACCACCCCAAGCAGGAGGAGCCGCATAGCCTGCCGGATGGCCTGTGGGTGGGGGCGGCCCGTGGTGCCGGATGTAAGACCGATGTGCATGGGGTTCAGGTGAACAGGTACCGGAAATAGCGGGGGTGCCGGACGCCGGGCGTCCGGTGGCGGCAACCCCCTGATCGTGTCATTTGGCGCGGCCCTGCCGGGACTGCCCCGCGCCGAATCTCCTTCCCTCGAAGTCTAGCCACTTTTGCCCATATCGTCGAATCGCTTTTGCCGGAAACGGGTATGGCACACAGTCATAATCACCGTGGTAGGCTGTATCTGTTCCACGTGAACATGTGAACCTTCCGCTCCAGATCTTCTATTGTTCAAGGGGTACAATGCCTTCCGATTCCATGATACAGCCCGCGTTTAATCTTACCGCCGCCCGTGAGGTTGCGGTGGCCGCGGCCCGCTGTGCCGGCGGTATCCAGCGGGACGGTTACCACCGGGAGGTGAAGGTTACCCACAAGGGTGATATCGACCTGTTGACCGAGATCGACACCGCCTGCGAGCGCACCGTGGTCGAGGCCATCCTGAGCGCCTTTCCCGGGCACCGGATTCTGGCCGAGGAGGGGGGCGAACTGGGTGCCGATGAAAGCCCCTTCCGGTGGGTGATCGACCCCCTGGACGGCACCACAAACTATGCGCACCGTTTTCCGTTTTTCTGCGTCTCCATCGGCCTTGAGATGGATGGGGAGGTCGCCCTCGGCGTGGTTTTCGCGCCCATGATGGGGCCGGAAGGTGAACTTTTTATCGCTGAACGCGGGCGGGGCGCAAGTCTGAACGGCAAGCCGATTTCCGTCTCGGGCACCTCCGAGTTGATGCAGTCCATGCTGGTGACCGGCTTTGCCTACAACGTCCACAGCGCCGCCCGCGACAACCTGGACCACTTTGCCGACGTGACCCGCACGGTGCAGGCCACCCGCCGCACCGGTTCCGCGGCCCTTGATCTGTGCTACGTGGCGGCGGGCCGCACCGACGGTTTCTGGGAGTTGAACCTGAAACCGTGGGATGTTGCCGCCGGGCGTTTTATCCTGAGCGAGGCGGGAGGCGCCGTAAGCCGTTTTGACGGCTCCCCCCATGCCCTCGATGATGACGAGATTCTGGCCACCAACGGCAGGATCCATCAACCGATGATCGAACTGCTCGGGCGGTGGAGCCACTGAAAGGAGGACCCGGCATGGCATCCGGCATTATCTCGACCGAGGAATTCGCGGCGCTCCGGGCGTCGTGCGAGGTCACCCTGATCGACGTGCGCGGCACGGTCGGCTATCTCAAGGGGCACATTCCCGGCGCCGTGCCCAGCCGCTGGCAGGATTTTGTCGATGGAAGCAACCCGGTCAAGGGCATGCTGCACCCGGATTCCAAGGTACTGGGGGACCGTTTCGCCGAGATGGGGGTCTCCAACGACCGGCCGGTGGTGATCTACTCCGAACCGTTTGAGAGCTGGGGTGCGGAGGGGCGGTTTTTTTGGATGCTCCACTACTTGGGGCACAACGACGTGCGGGTGCTCGATGGGGGCTACCCCGCCTGGAAGCGGGAGGGACGCGAAACCACCCTGATGCCCTCCCGTGCCGTGCGCGGCGAATTTACCCCGTTGCCCCGACTGGAGACCTGCATCGACCGGGCCGGCGTGGTGGCGTGCCTGAACGACTCCCCCGATACGGTGGTGGTGGACGCCCGTGGCAGCGACGAGTGCGCCAAGGAGGGGCGCGTGCCGGGTTCGGTGAACCTGCCGTGGCTTTCGGTTTACTCGGAGGATGGCAGGTTCAAGTCGGAGGCGGAGATTGCCGCCCTGTGCAGAACCGCGGGCGTGACGCCGGATAAGGAGATCGTGCCGTACTGCACCGGCGGGGTGCGCTCGGCGGTGCTGTTTATGTTGTTGCACCTGGCGGGGTATGAGCGTCTGCGCAATTACGACGGTTCCTGGTGGGACTGGACCGCAGACCCGGACTCACCCATCGAACGCTAGCCCCGGGACGCCGGGGCGCGCCTAGATGAAGGCCTGCATGGCGAACACCACCAGTCCCAGCAGCATGGTCAGGCTGATCATCAGTTGGGTGACGAGGGTGCCGGTGGAGATTTCATGCCGCTCCGTGTCCGTGTCCAGAGCCGCCTCCAGCGGGCCGCTGCTGTTGCCCCACAGGGTGTAGGACAGGCACGGCATGCCGATCAGGCAGAATCCCATGATGGATTGCAGCAGGGTCCGGTCCCCAAACCCCGACGTGGTGGTCAGGGCTTTGTAGGTAAACAGGGCCGCCACCATCAGAAACAGGATCCCGGAGGCCACCCTGAGCGGCCAGATGTAGCGTTTGGGGTTGGCGACATAGAGCAGAAGGCAAATGGTGATGGTGAGTGTCGCGGCCGGAATCACGGCGTTTAAGGCACCGGGATTCCGGAGAAAATTGTTCGCCAGAATCAGGCTGGCCACCGCCATCACAAATGCAAACAGGCCCGCGCCGGTGCGGTGGAACGAAGGGGTGTCCCCGGACTCCGCCAACGGGTGCGTGTCACCATGTCCGGCGTTTTCGTCACCCTTGCCGTGATCACCGGGAGCGGCCACGTCATCCCTGCGAGGTGAAATTTTTCTAAAATCGGGTTTACCCAAAAGGAGAGCCTCTCATTCAAAGGGGCTTTTTACCCTTATCGGTCGGGTGCGATCTGCGGGTGAGTTTGTGCGGGTCGGGTAAGCGAAACTGCGCCAAACTGGCGTCATTCGGGGGATGTGGTATGTTTAGCCGCTGATTTTTCCTTTGGATGTGGGGCTGGGAGTCTGCCGGGAACGGCTGTTTATGGAAATACCCCTCGTTCTCGGCATTCTGACCGTGGCCATGGTGCTGTTCGCCACCGAGTGGGTGCGTGTGGACATCACCGCGCTGCTGGTGCTGATCACCCTGGCGCTGACCGGGCTGGTTTCGGTGGATGAGGCGTTTTCCGGCTTTTCCAACCCGGCGGTGGTGACCGTGGTCGCCATGTTCGTGCTGGGGGGGTCCCTGTCACAGACCGGCGTGACCCAGGCCATCGGCAAGCAGATATACCGGCTCGCCGGTGACAGCGAGACCCGCCTGCTGGTGGGGGTGATGGTCACCGTGGGGGCCATGTCGGCGTTCATGAACAACATCGGCGCCACCGCCATCCTGTTTCCGGCGGTCATGGGCATGGCGCGTCAGGCGGGCAGTTCCCCCTCCAAATTACTGATCCCGCTGTCGTTCGGCTCGCTTTTGGGCGGCGTGGTGACCCTGATCGGCACCCCCCCCAATCTGCTGGTGAGCATGACCCTGGAGGCCCACGGCTACGAGGGCTTTAAAATTTTCGATTTTGCCCCCACCGGTGTTCCCATTCTGCTGGTGGGGGTGGTATTCATGGCCACCGCGGGGCGCTGGCTGTTGCCGGCGCGGGCGGCGTCGCAGCCGGGCATCGGTGAATTTATCCGCACCTATCTCACCGAGATGGTGATTCAGGCCGAATCCCCCCTGATCGGCCGGACCCTGGCAGAGAGCCGTCTGGGCAACGAGTACGACATTTCCGTGCTGGGCATCATCCGTAAATTGCCGGTTACTGAAGGCACCCCCTACGAGGGGCCGGGGGAGGCGCCCAAATATCGCCAGATCCGCATTCTCTCTCCCCTGCCTCACGAAATTCTCCAGGAGGACGACCACCTGCTGGTCGAAGCCCAGGTGGAGAAAATCATGGAATTGCGCGGCACCCGGGGGGTGCAGATCAAGGCCGAGCAGACCGGCGAGTCCGGCATCACCTCCGATCAGATCGGGCTGCTGGAAGTGGTGATCTCCCCCCAGTCCTGGATCGTCGGCCGAACCTTGAAGGAGATCGACTTCCGCAACCGCTTCCACGTGATCGCCATGGGCATCTATCGCCACGGCGAGATGATGCACGACAAGCTCGGCCGCATCCCGATCCGGGCCGGTGACGTGCTTCTGGTGCAGGGGCCGCGGGATGCGCTGCGCCGCCTGCGCGACGAGCGCCACTTCCTGGTGCTGGAGGAGGTGGAGGTGGAGGGCATGCGTACCGACCGCGCCTGGCGTGCGGTGGCGGTCATGGCCCTGGCCATCGGTTGCGCCGCCTTCGGGCTGTTGCACATTGCGTTGGCGGGCACCATCGGTGCGGTCCTGATGGTGCTGACCCGATGTGTCACCATGACCGAGGCATACCGCTCTATCGATTGGAAGGCGGTGTTCCTGATCGCCGGCATGCTGCCCTTGGCCATTGCCATGGACCACAGCGGCACCGCCCGCTGGATGGCGGACGGGGTGGTGACCCTGCTGTCGCCCTACGGCCCGGTGGGGGTTATGGCGGGATTTTTCCTGTGTACGGTGGTGCTGACCCAGGTGATGTCCAATGCCGCAGCTGCGGTGCTGGTGGCGCCCATCAGCTTCTCGGCGGCGGTGGCCATGGGGGTGTCCCCATACCCGTTTGCCATGGCGGTGGCGATTTCCGCTTCCACCAGCTTCATTACACCGGTGGCGCACCCATCCAACATTCTGGTGTACGGACCGGGTAACTACCGCTTTATGGATTACCTGCGCGTGGGCGGCCCGCTGCTCGCGCTGATTTTTATCATGACCCTGTTCCTGGTGCCGATGTTCTGGCCGTTTGCGCCGGTGCCCGCGCCTGCGGCAGGAATTCTGGGATAGACGGAGAAACAGACCATGAGTGATGTCGTCATCTACCACAACCCGCGTTGCTCCAAGAGCCGCCAGACCCTTCAGCTGATCAAGGACCGGGGGATTGAGCCGACCGTGGTGGAGTACCTCGATACGCCGCCCTCGGCCGAGACCCTCAAAACGCTCCTGGCCGGGCTGGGCATGGCGCCGCGGGATTTGATGCGTAAGAAAGAAGACGAGTACAAGGCCCTTGGCCTGAGTGATGAATCCCTCTCCGAGGACGCACTGATCGCCGCCATGGTGGAAAACCCCCGCCTCATCGAACGGCCCATCGTGACCTGCGGCGGCAAGGTGGCCGTGGGGCGTCCTCCGGAGAATGTTCTCGACATTCTGTAAACGCCGTCCGGTGTGATCACCAATTCCAGAAACAGGGCCGTGCGCTGGCTGCGTGGGCTGAAACAGTCGGCGGCCCGCCGTGAGGAAGGGCTTGCGGTGGCCGAGGGCCCGAAGGCGGTGGAGGAACTGCTGTTCGCCGCAGACCAGGTGGAATGCCTGTTCTGGTGTGAGACCGGGAGTGGTGAGGCCGCCCGTCTGGCCCTTGAGTTCAGCCGCGCCGGCGCCCCCGTCGAGGAGATGTCACCAACGGTGCTCGCCGCCGCCGCCGACACCCGGACACCCCAGGGGGTCATTGCCGTGGTGCGGGTGGCGCCCACCCCCATGGGCGACCTGTTGGCCGCCTCCGGCGACATGCTGTTGCTCGACGGGGTGCAGGATCCGGGCAACGTCGGCACCCTGATCCGTTCGGCGGAGGCGGCGGGGGCCGCCGGTGTGATCCTGCTGGACGGCTCTGCCGACCCCACCGGGGCCAAGGCGGTGCGCGCCGCCGCCGGGAGCGTGTTCCGGCTGCCGTGGCTGCGCTGGACGGGACCGCTGGATGATCTGGCAGACACGCTTCGAAAAAATGGCCGGCCTGTTGCGATAGCGACCGCTGACGGGGCGGTTTCACCCGCCGAGGCGGCGGCGCACGGGGCGGTTTGCTGGGTGGTGGGCACCGAGGGCGCCGGGGTCTCCGATGGCCTGCGGCGCTGCGCCGACCTGACCGTTTCCCTGCCCATGTCCGGAGGGGTCGATTCCCTCAACGCGGCGGTGGCGGGCAGTCTGTTGCTGTATACCCGCAACTTGCAGGCGCGCCCGGCCCACTAGCAGGCTTCGATGCAGCGGAACACCGAGTTCAGCTTGCCCTTGCCCCAGTACCCGTAAAACGTATTGCCCGCCGGGTTGCAGACCACCGTGGTATGTCCCACGTGGGTTTCTTCGCCGGTCTTGTACACCGCCACCTGGGTATGGGGCGGAATCCTTTCCTCACAATTGACGCACACCGTGCCGAACTGCCGGATATAGCCGTCCATGCAGCCGGGGCAGACGTTCAGCATGAGGTAGCTGCTTTCGTAGCAGACGGCGTGCGTGCCCGGATCGAAGGCGTCGCCACAGGCCTCACAGGTATGTGTTGCCGGGAAAGGTGATGGGTCCATGGGATTCAGGATAACCGCTTTTTTCGGCGTCCGCACAGCTTTGCAGTGGTGGGAAAAAAGTATTCATTCCTTCCGCCGAGGTTCCGATAAGTCAGATAGGTGGATTGTTCAAAAACCTCACCGGCACGTGGGAAGCGGCGCCTTGGGGTGGTTCACCGGGAGAGGCACCTTGAGAGGGGATGCCGGAAAAATAGTGTGTGGACACGACACAACGGCGTTTTTTCAAAAAATACCGGGTTGTGAACCGCCCACGCACGACAGGTTTTGACGCGGCACGTCGCTTAAGGAGAGGGCAATGCGGCCAGCAGTCTGGGTTGGAGTGGTACTTGCGGGGCTGATTATGCTTGCGGGCTGTGGCGGCGGCGGAGGTGCTGCGTCCGGCGGTGCAGGTGGGCGCGACAGATGTGTTTCGCCCGAGTCCAACAGCGACGACGGCCACCACAAGGTGTTCGGCCAGTTCAAGGTCGAGACCCCCTGCCAAGGCAACTCCTACTTCATCGGCGGTGAAGTGACCGGCCTTATCGGCACCGTTGTGATCGACAACGACGCCCAGGAAACCATGCCGCTCAAGGAAAACGGCCCGTTCCAGTTTGAAATTGCGGTGCGCGACGGCACCCACTACAACGTCACCGTGGTCAACCAGCCGTCCCAGCAGGGGCTCATCTGTTCCGTCTCCAACGGACGTGGCGAGGTGGAAGGCGCGAACGTTACCGATATTCTTATCACCTGCGTTCCGGTCGAACCGGATCCGGACCCCTGTGACGATGGCAAGGAGGGCACCGCAGACAGCCAGGATCCGGACACGGGCGCCTGCGTCAACACCCCGATTCCCGGCTACTGCGACGACGGCAAGGCGGGTACCACCGACATCTACGACCTGACCACCGATACCTGCAGCAACACGCCGACGCCGGACTACTGTAACGACGGCAAAGCGGGCACCACCGACGTCTACCATCTGGATACCGACATCTGCAGCAACAAGCCGATCGAAGGTTATTGCGACGACGGTAAGGACGGCACCACCGACATTTACCATCTGGACAGCGACAGCTGCACCAACGACCCAACGCCGAACTACTGCGACGACGGCAAGGCGGGCACCACCGACATCTACGACCTGACCACCGACAGCTGCAACAGCACGCCGACCCCGGACTATTGCGACGACGGCAAGGCGGGCACCACCGACACCTACGATCTGGCCACCGATACCTGCAGCAACACACCGACGCCGGGCTACTGCGACGATGGCAAGTCAGGTACCACGGACGTTTACGACCCGGTCACCGATACCTGCAGCAACGACCCGACGCCGGACTATTGCGACGACGGCAAGGCGGGCACCACGGACGTATATGACCCGGTCACCGACAGTTGCAACAGTACGCCGACGCCGGACTACTGCGACGACGGCAAGGCGGGCACCACCGACACCTACGACCTGGCCACCGATACCTGCGGCAACACGCCGACCCCCGGTTTCTGCGACGATGGCAAGGCGGGCACCACGGACGCCTACGACCTGGGCACGGACACCTGCAGCAACGACCCGACGCCGGACTACTGCGACGACGGCAAGGCGGGCACCACGGACGTCTACGACCTGGCGACCGACAGCTGCAACAGCACGCCGACGCCGGACTACTGTGACGACGGCAAGGCGGGCACCACGGATGTTTACGACCTGAGTACCGACACCTGCAGCAACGACCCGACGCCGGACTACTGCGACGACGGCAAGGCGGGCACCACGGATATTTACAACCTGAGTACCGACACCTGCAGCAACGAGCCGACACCGAACTACTGTGACGACGGCAAGGCGGGTACCACGGACACCTACGACCTGAGTACCGACACCTGCAGCAACACGCCGACGCCGGACTATTGCGACGACGGCAAGGCGGGCACCATGGACGATTACGACCTGCCTACGGATACCTGCACCAGCACGCCGACAGCAGGCTACTGCGACGATGGGGACACGGGCACCACGGACGTCTACGACCTGGCGACCGACAGTTGCAGCCATATCCCCGTTCCGATGGACTGCGACGACGGCAAGGCGGGCACCACGGATGTCTATGACCCGGTCACCGATTCCTGCACCAGCACGCCGACGCCGGGTTTCTGCAACGACGGCAAGGCGGGTACCACGGACACCTATGACCTGGCGACCGATAGCTGCAGCAACGACCCGACGCCGGACTACTGCGACGACGGCAAGGCGGGCACCACGGACGTCTACGACCTGGCGACCGACAGTTGCAGCCATATCCCCGTTCCGGTGGTCTGTGACGATGGCAAGGCGGGCACCACGGATGTTTACGACCTGGCCACCGATACCTGCAGCAACACGCCGACACCGGGCTACTGCGACGACGGCAAGGCGGGCACCACGGACGTTTACGACCTGAACAGCGACAGTTGCAGCCACGACCCGACACCGGGTTTCTGCGACGACGGCAAGGCGGGCACCACGGACGTTTACGATCTGGCCACCGATACCTGCGGCAGCACGCCGACGCCGGGCTACTGCGACGATAGCAAGGCGGGTACCACAGACATCTACGACCTGGTCACCGACAGCTGTAGCAGCATGCCGACACCGGACTACTGCAACGATGGCAAGGCGGGCACCACGGACACCTATGACCTGGCCACCGACAGTTGCACCAACACCCCGGTTCCCGGCTACTGCGACGATGGCCGGGACGGCACCACGGACACCTATGACCTGGCCACCGACAGTTGCAGCAACACCCCGACGTTGGGTTTCTGCAACGATGGCAAGGCGGGCACCACGGACGTTTACAACCTGGCCACCGACAGTTGCAGCAACA
>JBHHVE010000029.1:0-35481 GCA_046754085.1 Leptospirillia bacterium | reverse complement strand
TTCCGCCCGCCTGTCCCTTTAAAGCTTTCGCCGGGTTTTACCGAACGGTTTAGGTAGGGAACCCGACCATTCAATCGGGCGCGCAGCAGGTGTGCGCCCGGGCGGGATGGCAAGGCGAGGGTCAGTATGTACAAGGCGGTGGGCTACGTACGCGTTTCGGATGGGGCGACCGACGACCAGGTGAGTGGATTGCGTGAATCCATTGAAATCTGGTGTCGGGAGAACCGCTACGCGCTGGATGAGGTGTTTTGCGAGCGTGTCGAGGCCGGCTCAGGCACCCCGTGTCTGGATCGTGTGCTGGACAAGGCCACCCAGGGATCGCTTCTGGTCACCGACTCCCTGAAATCCATTGCCGCTTGCGCGGACGATGTGGTGCGGGTGTTCGAGGTGGTTCACGATGCGGGTTCCCACCTGGTTTCCCTGGCAGAGCGGTTGGATACTTCCGCCGAGACCGGTCGAATGACCGTGCGGATGCTTCAGGGCATGGCACGGTTCAATACTTCGGGCGGCGAGCCGGTGTGGCAGCCTGAGTTGCGTGCTGCCGATCCATTTCCAGATGAAAATACGGTTTCGGAGGAGGATATCGTTGTCGGTAACCCCGGCGATATTTTGCTGGGGTCGCCGGACGATGCGAACGGCTCCGACGGGTACGATGGTATCACCCTGGTGGAGCCCGATGCTGCACCCGCCAAGGACCCGGCCATCGAGCGCGCGCTGGCCCATGATACCTGCCGGGTTACGTTGGAACTGGACATGGACGACGACCCGCCGAATGACATTGCCGCCCTGCTTGAGGACCCGGGCGGCCCCGGCAGCGAGCCCGTGAGCGCCCCCCCCCGAACGCACTGACGGAGCTCACCGGGTGAGCAGCCGTGGTCGTGGCGCGACGAGTTGGAGGGTGTCGGGTCGCACACCTCCCGAGGAGACGCCACCGGTGCTTCACGATGTGCCGAAACACGTACGGAAAAGTTGGCTGCCGGCGGGGTCCGAGGCGGTGCGCCGCCGCCACTCGGATTACGTCAATATTGCCGAGGTCGTCAAACAGCATCTGCACACGGGCCATGACGACAAGGCCATGGAGGTGTGGGAACGCTTTATCGATAACGCCGACAGCCACAACGCCGGGCAGGCGCTAAACCAGATGGGTGATATCCTGGCCCGCCAGAAAAATGTGGTGGAGGCGGTCGTGCGCTACTATCAGGCTGCCCGGGAGTTTGAACTGTCCGGCTATCAGCCCAAGGCGGTGGCGAGTCTGAAGAAAATTATCAAGATCGATCCGGATCGGGTGGAGGTGTATCGCCAGGTGGCGGAGTTGAACGCCCGCTGTGACCGGGTGGGCGACGCTGTGGAATCGTACCTGAAATACGCCCGCCACATGGTCCGCATGGGCAAGCCCGAGATGGCGCTGCCGGTGTTTGCGCGAATCCGTATTCTGGACCCGGTCAATACCCGCCACAGGTTACAGCTGGCGGCGGAGCTGTTTGAGGCGGGATTGATTGACGCCGCCGCCGAGGAGATACTGGCGGCGGTCGAATTGTTGATGGAGTCCGGCCGGTTGGAAGAGGCGGCAAATCGTCTCAATGAGTTGGCCGAGCGTCATCCAAATTACCCGAAAATCGCCCCCATGCGGGAACGTCTGACCAATCCGGGCGGGGGTGAGGATGGTGGCGCCGGGGAAGACGGCGGAAGTGATGACTTTCTGGTGCCGGATCAGAGTCTGCATCCAGAGTCGGGCGGCTGGCATCGTCCCCTGGGGGCATAACCCCCGCGCCTGTACGTCCGTTGTCTGATCTCGTGGTGGGGGATTCCGCCAGCGGGCGGGCAAAAGAAAGGGCGCCGGCGGAGAGGGGGATGCCGACGCCCATTGTGTCCATCACCCGAGATGGGGGAAGGGATCGGGACACAAAGCAAAAATTAAAGGCCTGGGGGGGGGACGGAACCGCTGGGGGAACCAGCATGCCCGTTACAACCACGGCGGACCCAAATACCCTAACCGTTCCCGTTAACGGCCCCATCCATAGGGTCTGGCCATTTCGCTCCTCCCATTTTGGAGGGCTTCCGTTTGGCATAAGGGACTTGCAAACGTCCCGTCCACGGCCCCAAGGCCGTCACCACATCACACACGATTGGTGGATAAGATGGCTAATTAGCAAGATCGGTGCCTCGGTTGGAAATATTTTTTTGTTAGTGTGTAACAAGTTGTTTCTATGCGAAAAAAATGGGGGAGTGAGAACATCGTCTGGCCATCTCGGGAGCATATGGTGGGGACGGGTGGGTCAGTTACAAGATATGTGTAAGAAAAAAATTACCTATCTTGAGAAAAGATTGGGGAAGCGACCAGAGGAAAGCCCCATCCAAGAAGTCGGCGGCCCGAAACTCACCGGATCAAGGGGGAGACACACACCATAACCATGCGGGGGCGGCGGGCAATCCACCCACCGTCCCGCTTCCCCTTGATTGTAGGCCCTGAAGGGTGCCATGTCGTAAACCGCACCGGGGCACCGGTCGCCATCGGCATCACGCGAGAACCTCCGGCCTGCCCACTCACCGGGACGGAGACCCAAAAGCGGTTTACGGCAGGCTCACTGTTTCGAGCCTGGCCCCTGATGGGGGGCTGTGGAATTCAGGCTATCTGCCGTGGGGATGGCTGACTATGCCATCGGTCATCGAAAGATTAAGGCCGATGTCAACTCCAACGGTGGGAGGGGTCACAGACAAGCAGTGTGTGGGTGGGGCCAAGGCATTAAAAAAGGGACCGGCATGTTAGAGCCGGTCCCTTTATATCCCCCCTTGGGGTCCCCTCTCCAGTCCCTGGAGATTACTACCCTTCCCTGGGCTACCCGCCAAGGCGGCGGAAGGGGTGTGACGGGGCGACGACCGATAACCCTAACTGGGCTGGCGGGTGGGGGGGAAGCGTCCAGTCAAGGGGGTGCCTTAAAAGCACATCTCCAGTCGCCGCCCACGTTACACGAGTAACTTTTCGGCATTTTATTCAGGACCTTTACACGCGCTTCAAAAAAAACCGGGGCATATAGCGGGAGTTCCGGGGTCCCAGGCTTCCAACCCCGTGCTTGAGCGAGTGAACGGCGAGGGAAAATCGATGAGCGGGCCGCCCCCGGAGGGGGTGGGGGCGGCCCGTCATGATATGGCCAGACGTGGGTTACAACGCCCGCCGACGGGGCGCCAGGTCGGCCGGAAATGTCGGGGGAGGCGGGGAGCCTCCCCCGTATCACCACCTCGTTCTCGTTGGGAGGGGTTGAGGTGGTAAAACGGAAACCGAAGGCGGCCAGGTGTGCGTGGCGTGCAGTGTGGCCCCGGGGCGGTTCGGGGGAGGCCGCCCCAGGTAGGCGGGCCGCCTTCGGTTCCTTATCGGGACTGGTTCATGGTGATACTCACACCATTCGGCTGAAGGCCATCAAGCACCCGCACCTTATCGAGCAACTGGTTGGCGGCGCGGGTGTTGCCGAGCTCCAAGTGGCTTGCAGCCATGCGCCGAAGGGCATAGGGGCTTTCTCCGATCAACTCCCGGTGGAGGGAGAAGGCCTGGATGGCCTGATCGTAATGCCCGGTAAAGTAATACAGTTCGCCGAGCCGGGCCTGGGGTTCCGCCATTTCCGGGCGCAGTTCCGCCCAGCGGGTCAGCAGGGCCTCGGCTTCCGCATAACGGAGGTTGCCCTCGTAAAGCCGGGCAAGCTGCCCCATGGCCGGGACGAAGTTCGGTGCGGTGCGGTGAACCGCTTCCAGCACGGGCGTATTTCGGTTGTGGGCCGGCAGGTCCAGAAACAGGGTCAGGTAGGTGTTCCGGTGCATGTTGTCCGGGGCCATGGCCACAGAGGCGGCCATGAGCGGGAAACCCTGTTCGGGATGCCCCGAACTGACCAACGCCACACCTCGTACGAAGTAGTTGGCGCCGGGGCCGGTTTCGACGCCGTTGGGAATGGGGTTATCCGCCAGGGCCGGGGGCGTGCCCCAGGTGAAGGTGGCGGTGGCCAGTACCAGTAAAGTGCGGAATAGCCAGTCTCTCTTCATTCCCAAGTGGAACCTCCTAGAAATCAGGCACCGGCAAGCGGCGCATTCAGTGTTCATCCGCCCTCGAATCCGGGGTGGGGTCTCTGCCGTGGCTCAGTAAGGGATAACAATCCTCGTGCCAAAGAGGCTTTATTATAAAAAAAGCATAAAAACCAATACGTTAAGCTGTATGTCCAGCTTGGACGGAAGAACGCATAAGGGCGTTTCGTACGTAACTGTGCGTCCTGTCCGCACAAATCTGTTCGGTTTGCCATCCGGGTAGCCCCCCGCCCTTCCACCCCCATTGGGGAAAGGGTGCAAGAGCGGGGGACCGGTCGGGTGAGCACCGGCGCGGGGATGGGGTACCTACGCCGGTGTCGTGACGGGATCCTGACAGAGATCAGGAAAGGCTGTGGTCTGTTGAGTGGTGCGAGTACAGAAGCACCCCAGCCTGTGCCGTCGTTGAGTTAGACGCGGGAGGCTGGCGGATTGTTCCCGCCGCGGAAAAAAATGTGGGAGGCGGAGGCGCAGGGCGTCGTTGGCTTGGCCTTGCCGGCCGTTAGGGCGTGTTTGACACGCACGTTTTAAGTTACGGGCCGCCGCTGACGCCGGGGCCGGGTGGTCGCACCCAGCCCCGATTGTTGGTCTAGCCGATCATCCAGAGGGCGCCAAACACAACCATCCAGGCGATGATGCCACCCACGAACGGAATGGCGTCAGGATTTTTGCGCTTTGGCACAATGGTGAGTTGTTGATGTTTTTTGAACAGGTAGACCCCGGTGAGGTCCAGCCTCCCGGTGTAGCGGGATACGATGGGGTGGTTCATGGGCGGGTTCCCCCCAATAGGCAACCACCGGAATTCCTTGCACCTGGAACCCCGGCGAATAATGACAGGTTGTGCAATACAGATATCTTTATAACCGAGCGGGATGGGACTCGACAAGGTCCCGGATCAAAAAAGTTATACCCCGCAACTCCTTGCGGGACAAGGAGTTGCGGGGCCACTCCGGAAACTTCCTTACGCTCCAATGAGTTGTGCGCATGACATTTATCACGAATGGTCATGAAAGATGTCATGGGGGCTTTTCCGGAGATTCCCGATAAATATCATGCGAGCGGGGGAACGCCCGTTCGGGGTTGTATATTGTTCTTTTATTTCAGAGCCCCGGGGTGTATGCGCCGGGGCCGCTTGTGGATGTGAAAACGGCTCCTCCTCCGGTGCCGTTGCGACGTGACTCCTACCCCCCCATTGACCCGGCGGTGCCTGCAGGAATCCGGAGCCGTTTTCGCGTCCCACTCGATCTTCCCACCGCCATGACCGGAGGGGGATTCAGGCCACCGGACAACAGGTGGCCTTTTTTTATGCGGTAGCGGACAGTCCGCCGTCTGCGGCGTCCCCTGCTATATCCATATCCCGCTGGTAGGCGCTGTTATCCGCGAGCCAGGCCAGCAGTGCATGGTGAGGGACGCGCCGGTGGCTGGCCAGGCGCCGGGCTACACTGACCGTCTCCGGCTTCACCCGTGGCAGTCCGGCTTGTGCAGCGGGCACGGCAGCGGGAGGCGCAACACTCGTCCGGCGGGTAGACGTCCGGCCGTAAGCTGCAGCGGCAGACCGCCCCTTGGGTGGCCTGCTCCAATCGCTGGGCCAGGGCTGTTCCGGCCCGACGATGGCCGCCAGCCACCTGGTACAGATATCCCACGGTGGTCCCGCAACTGACGGCCAGCCGTTCCCGTTCCTGGCGGGTGGTGATGTGGATGTAGTGTGCTAGCCTCATGGTCAGATCGTAGCGAAACGCTAAAGAACATGTCAAGACTTGGAAGGGTATTTCCCCCCCCGGAGGTTGGCGACCATATATCATTATGCTAACATGACGAAACGGGGAGAGAGGCTCATGGACATACGTGAAATCCGGCGCCTGAACGCGCGTCGGCTTATTAAGGAAGCTGGTGGGCAGAAGGCGCTGGCAGACCGCGCCGGGGTGTCTGCCGCGTACATCAGTCAGGTGCTTTCAGCGCGAGTCAATCGCAATATCGGGCACAGCCTCGCGCGCCGACTGGAACGGGGGATGGGTAAGCAGTATGGCTGGATGGACGTACTTTCCAAGGAGGCCGGGTATCGTGCCCGGGATGGGGCGCGGGGGCTTTACGGATTTTCCGGTGGCGGATCGGCAAACCGCCTGCTCCGGCTCGCCCGTGAAATGGGGGGGCTGAACCGGCTGGCGGAGCAGGCCGGAGTCTACCCACCCTATCTGGTGCAGGCGCTCGGGCAGGGGCTGGAGGCGGATTTGGCGAGGCGGCTGGAACAGGCCTCCGGATACCCCAACGGCTGGCTGGGTGTCGCGGCGGTGTCTGTTTCGCAGTCCGGGGCAATATGGACGGCATCCTGGTGAGTTCCGCGCCGAATCCAAAACCGCCAAATGCTACACCAAAAGCCCGGACACAGGGGGTCGGTAGCGGTTACCGGCATTTTTTTTTCATTTATCAGGGTGCGAAGCATGTGCTCTAATGAGGACATGGATGCCAAGGCAATTCGCCTTTACAACCTGAGACGTTTGATCAGTGAGGCGGGAGGGCAAAAAAAACTGGCACAACGGGCGGGAGTAAACCCGGCTTATGTTTCCCAGATTTTAAGCACCCGCACCCGGCGCAGCATGGGTGATGATGTGGCGCGTCGCCTGGAGTCGGGCATGGGGAAGCCCCACGGCTGGATGGACGTGATCGGTGATGACATTCCGGTGGAGCCCGGTGGCTACCAAGTGGCCCGTACGGGAGATGCAGTGGTGCGCGATGCGAGCGACGCCCATGCCCGATACGGCAGCACGGAACCGGTCTTCGGTCCCGCCGTCCGGGTGCCGTGCATCAGCTGGGTAACCGCCGGTCATTGGGCTGATGTGGTGGATTCCTTCCAACCCGGAGACGCGGACGACTGGGTGGAGACCACCAAGCGGGTTGGTCGTACCGTCTTCGCCTTGCGGGTCAAGGGTGACAGCATGGAACCCCGTGTGCCGGACGGTGCCGTGATCATCGTCGACCCGGAAACCGAGGCGGTCAACGGCTCCCTGGTGGTGGCGCGGCTCGACGATGCTCAGGAGGCCACCTTCAAGAAACTGCTCATCGAAGGTAACAAGCGCTTTCTGGTTCCCCTGAATCCCCGCTATCCGGTAATCGAGATTACCGGTCCCGCGACCGTGTGCGGGGTGGTCCGCCAGGTGCTCATCGACCTGGATTGACAGGAACGTTTCCGACATCGGCCGCTCCCCCTTGTCCGGGGCGGAGGTCCCATCAACATGTGCGCTGAACACCCGAATTTCGACCAGCGAGAATCGTTTTTTTTTTTCGTTTAAAATCAGCGTGCTGGAGCTCTAAACAGCATTAATATGATGATTTATTGATCATATTCATTTGTGCGGAGGCGCATTTTTTTGTAGCCTCAAGGTGAGGGGACCAAGGTTGAAACCCGTTTGCAAGGAAGGTGCTTTAACGGGTGAAGAATATCAAGGTGGGGATATTTGCGTGGCTGGTTGTCGGGCTTTTCACGCATGCTTCGTTGGCGTCGGCCGGATCCATTTTGGCGGCGCCCGTGGAGGTTGGTGTGCCTGTCGTGGAGTCCGTTCCGGACGGCGCAATGGGGTCGGGTGGTAGCGCGGTTGAACTGGTAGGCACGGTGCCTTACGCCAGTCTGTTATCCGAAGAGATTGATACGCTGATCGACCGGGTTGTGGATCTGAACGAGGAGCATGGCTGGCACTGGAGCCGGGCCGGGTCCATGATTGCCTCCCTGGAGGAGGCGTTCCTGATGCTCGACCAAGGTGAGGTGGTGGCTGCCGCGCGACAGTTGTCCCACTTCCGTGGTCAAATTCATATGTATCTGGCCCGGGATCAAATGTCGGAAATGGCGGGGCGGCCGCTGCTTGAGTTGGCCGGTAAACTTATCGAGCGGCTGACGCTCCTCAAAAGAAGTCAGCGGCTTGAAACACAGGTGGGGCGGCTGCACCCCCTCTGAAATTCCGTTCCCGGCGGGGGAATTTTTCTAATAAAAACATAGCCATTGGCTATTGACAGCCGTTTAGCTTATAGATATAGTACGGCGCTGTGCGCACAGTGCTCCGGCTGTCCGTTCTTGTCTGCGACACCCGTCGCCTTGGCATCCAACCCGGATGACGGGTTGTCCCAGGGATGGGGGGCGGCCGGAGCACTGTGCCACACATCCGACGCACCGTTCCCCCCGGGGGGTGGCGATTCCATCGCCGTGGAGGGGAACGGTGCGTTTCGGGAGGCGTTGTCGGTCAGGGGGAGAGAGGCACTTCCGTGCCCGGTCCGGATAAGGGATGTGCTAGAAGCGCTCCGATTGCCACACCAGCCGCATGTTTTTGGATGGTATTGCGGTATCAGCGGGCAGGAATATCAGTCCGCCCGGATGCAGCGACAATTCCTCCATTGCCGCCTGTATTGATCCGACCCGGCGCGGCGGTACGCCGCCGATGCTGAAGATGCGGTGGATCCATTGGGCGTCGAATCCGCTGGTTTCCATGCCCACCACCAAGTTTAAAAACAGCCTCCGAACCGGCATGGCCCGATGAAAATCGATAGGGGTCACCCGTGTGCCGCCAATGAACTGGGTCTCCCCCAGGTAGATGGCGCGAATCTCCTCGCGGGTGAGGTGATCAACGGGAAAGGCCGGGTTGGCCGCCAC
The DNA here is from genome assembly GCA_046754085.1 of Leptospirillia bacterium. Lineage (GTDB taxonomy): Bacteria > Nitrospirota > JACRHL01 > JACRHL01 > JACRHL01 > JBHHVE01. The sequence continues at coordinate 26,780 of JBHHVE010000029.1, read as the reverse complement.
TATGATGTGTCCGGGGCTCTGTGCCAAGGCGGGCGACTGCCAGGCCAGCCACACGGCGATAAAGGCCGTCAGGCCGGGGCGCAAGATATAAAGATAGGTACGAGGGGACATTCTTACAGGCCCATCCACCAAATAGGATCCTGCCACATTGACCCATTACGCTCGAATACAACCGAGTAATAATACTTAAATTGCGCACCATAACAACACCCCCGCATTAACAACATCCCCGCATTGGAGAATTCTCCTGCCGGTCTTCTGCCGAAGTTCCCGTTTGCCGAAGGGAAATTGTGCGTCCGCGATCACCGCGGGCGACGTTTCCGGGGGAGCGGATGGTGGCAGGGTATCGAACGGGCATGGCGGGGGCGTTATGCCTGGTGTTTCTCAGCGTTTTTCTGTGGCCCCTGAACGGGGTGGCGAACGACTTTATGCGCCAGGGTATGGTGCCCGTCAGCGGGCACCCGAATGGCCCATTCCCTTCGGCGTTTGGTAGCGGGTGTGCCCACTCGGGAGGTTGCGGTGGATTTGCCGCCGATGCCATGCGGGATGCCGCGGCGGGGGAGTTCTTTGCCTCCGGCAAACAGGTGCCGGCGATGGCGGCTGACCCGGCGGGCGGGTACCGGATGTCAGTGGACCATGCAGGGTTTGACTCGGGGCTGTTCGATCATATCGGCGGAACCGATTTCGTTGGGCTTGAAGGGGCCTGGGAAGATGCCGCCGACGCCGCCCTGAACCCGTCACGCCCCATGGGGGCACCGTTCGGCCTTGGCCCGGATGGAGCGGTTCGGGAAGCCCTGGGCGGACAGTTTGTGGACAGTCTGGCTGCGGGCGAAAAACGCGACGCCTTTTTTGAGGCCATGCGGACTGGTGTGACCTGGAGCGATCCCCTGCCGCAGGATGCAGAGGCTCTGGTCGGTCAGAAGCTGGCTCAGGGGATGCAGGACGGGATATTTGCCCAGGCGTTTACCCAGATGTTTCTGGCCCGCTCGGGGCCGTCGGGCAGCTTCGACCCCGGAGATAGCGATGGCAAGGCGGAGGAAGTGGTGCAGATGGTGGCCCAGGATATGGCGGGCTATCTGAGCTCCTGCTTCGGCTGCCGCGACCTGGACGTGCCAGCCCCGCTTCCCCTCCGGGGAGAAGCTCCGGTGGTCTGGCTGATTCCCTTTGATACCGATGGACCGGACGGATACGGTTCCGGCCCGTAATCGGCCTTCTGTTGCCGTTCCAGCTTGATCGTTCCGGCCCATGTTTCAAGCACATCACACCCGCCTATGTTAGTCTCCCGCCGATGGCGGCTTCCGGTTCCAAAAAAGTAGTGATCGCGGCTCTGGCGGGGAACTTCGCCATCGCCGTGGCGAAGTTCGTGGCGGCGGCGATCAGCGGCTCCTCGGCCATGTTCAGCGAAGGTGTCCACTCCCTGGTGGATACCGGCAATCAGTGGCTCTTGCTCTACGGCATGCACCGCGCCGAGCGTCCCCCGGACCAGTCTCACCCGTTTGGTTATGGCATGGAACGCTACTTCTGGGCGTTTGTGGTGGCGGTCCTGTTATTCGGCCTGGGGGCGGGGCTGTCCATTTATGAAGGGGTGCTCCACATTCAGCACCCGCAGCCGTTGTCCGACCCCACCATTAATTACGTGGTGCTGTCCCTGGCCCTGCTGTTCGAGGGCGGCGCATGGTGGGTGGCATTTCGCGAGTTTCGGGATCAGGCTTGCGGTCGGAGCATCTTACAGACCGTACGGGAGAGCAAGGATCCGGCACTGTTTACCGTGCTGTTCGAAGACTCTGCGGCGATTCTCGGCCTGTTGATCGCCTTTACCGCGGTGGCCTTGAGTCAGGCGTTGGATATGCCGGTGCTGGACGGGGTGGCGTCGATCATGATCGGCTTGATTCTGGCTGGCACGGCGGGCTTTCTGGCTTACGAGAGCAAGGGCTTGTTAATCGGGGAGGCGGGGCACCCGGAGGTGGTGAACGGCGTCCGCCGGATTGCCGAGGCGGACACGCGCATCACCCGGACGGGGGAGGTGCTTACCATGCATCTGTCGCCCCAGGAAGTACTCCTGAATCTGACCCTCGATTTCGAGGACCAGCTCCTGGCGAGCGAGGTGGAGGATGCCATTCACGAACTGTCCGTCACCATCCGTGAAGCTCACCCGGAGATCACCCGCATCTTTATCGAGGCGGAGTCGTAGGCGCCAGGGGGCGTTTTATCGGCAATAACGGGAAATACTTCCTCTTTTATTACATGACCGTGCAATTTGGTTCCCGTCCGATCGAGGAGCGGGGGCTTGTCAATGGCACCCATTGCCGTGGCGCGTAAGGCCGACCGGGGCTGTTTCAGGGCGGTTCCATTTTCGGCAAGGGATTTGCACACTTACCGTATCGGTTACCGGCTGCCACCGGCCGGGTTGCATCTTGATGATGCATTTATGTAGGATAAGGGCGGCGTTTACGTTGTCCGAGTGTTAGGACGTTTCCACGATGGTTGCACAGCTCATTTGTTCTGCTTGTTTTACTGCGGCTGCCATGGCCTGGCTGGCGTTTCTGGTTAGCTGAAAGCCCGCCACTTCGGTTCTTTTTGGTACCGGTTGCCCCGGAATTGTGCAGGGCAATCCATTTGTAACCCACGCGCTGCCGACCCCCTTCGCCCCTAATCAAAAAATCACTGTGTGATGCCCGGCGCCCCCCTGGGTCCCTTTGACCCGGTGTTTTTTCACGATACCGGCCGTGCCGGAAATTCGTCCGTGCGACTTCGAACATGGCCTGGGCTGTGCCCAACATCAGGCACCCCCAGCGGGGATCTCTGTTGCCGCTGCGTTTTTCCCGTTTCAGGCGACCTTGGCTAATTCCGGATGGTGGCGAAGCAAGCGCTTCGCTTCGCTCACCGGCCAGACGTCGGCACGGGCGTGAGCCACCTCGTGCACCACCCTGGCCACGTGAAACGCCTCCGGCACGGTGGGCGCCTCGAACATGTCCACAAACCAGTATGGTCCGGTTGCCTTGTAATGGTGCAGCCAGTGGACCTCGGGACACTCGTCTCCCACCCGGTTGAGCACCCGGTCCGCCAGGGTTTCCGGGTTCCTGACCGTTGTTGGTTGCTTGAGGGGCGGTCGGGTCATCATGATGAAAGTTTGCATGGCTCACCTCACGCTCGGACGGATAAAAAAAGACGCCCCCCACACCAACGGATGCGGACCGACGCCCCTCTCTTCGAATTTACTGCAGCACCGCCCGCAAAACCTGGGAAGGCGCACGTGAACGTGTGCGGCTCAGATCTTTCGCACGGTCTTGATCTGACGCAACACAAGGTAGGCGCCCCATAGCAACCCGGTGCCGATCAGCAGGCTTCCTGTGTAGTGGGCGGCGCTGGCGATCTCCCGGTCGAAGCGAAGCAGATTGAGGCTGTAAAGCGTGTTGCGCCAGTCATGAGCATCGGGCACGTCCTCGGCGATAAAGCCACCGATCATCATCAGCTTCAGACTTTGCGCGTCGCCGATATAGGGGGACAGATCGATCAGGCTGATGCCCAGCCACCAGACGCCCACCGCCGCGCCGAACGGATTTGGCGTGGATTGAAATAAAAAGGTGGCGATCACGATCAGGGGCACGAGCAATTGCATCAGGCTGCCTCCGGCGATGGTCATGAAGCGGCCGAAGGGGATAAACAGGAGGTGTCCGGCCTCGTGAAAGATGAGCAGGGCGTTGTGCAGAAAGTGGTGGTCATACACCCCGTAAGGCTGGTTGAGCTGGGCGAAACGCCATCCCCAGAAGGCGAGCAGCAACAACAGCCCGGCCCGAATCCCGCCCATCAGAATCGGCTCATCCGGATCGATGCGGGTCAGGCGGTTTGCCCGGAGGGTATTCGGCATGTACTCCGCGGGGGGGGTGGTGGATTGCGCCGGTGCCCCGGCTCCCCGCCTGATGAAGCCGGTGGTCGGTTGCGAAGGGTCTGTCGGCTCCGATGTGGCGGAGGGAGCAGGTTCGAGCGCGGCCTTAACCGCCAGGGCCTTGGCGAACACCACCCCGCAACGGCCGCAGGCGGATTCACCGGCAAAGCCTTCCGGGGGTGAAAAACCACATTGGGGGCAGGATGCGGACATCCATTCATTTCGGCCTCATGCCGGTGTTGCATGATGCCCGCATGGCCATTGTCCGTGACCCGGATGCCCATTTCCAGACATTTTCCGTAAGAAGTGGTAGGGTTTTAAAAATGGAGTGGTATCTGGAATTGGGCCGACGCGCGATCGGCCCGGGCTTGATTCGGTTACCGACTATTGTATTCGCAGCGCATCGGAGGGGCATATGGAACAAGCGGTAACGGCAGGAGACACGGTAGGAATCCGTTATACCGGAAAGCTGGGGGATGGGACGGTATTTGACGCAACCCAGGGTGAGGAGGCGTTTACCTTTACCGCCGGTTCCGACGAAGTCATCGAGGGTATCCGCGATGCGGTGGTGGGCATGCAGATTGGCCAGAACAAAACCCTGGTGCTGCCGCCGGATGAGGCCTATGGTCCGCGGGAGGAGGAACTGGTGATTGCCGTGCCCGCCGACCGTCTGCCGGAGGGCACCGAAGTAGGCGACGTGCTGGGTGACGGTGAAGACCCGAACCGCCGCTGGCTGGTACGCGGGATGGAAAATGAGTCGGTCACTCTGGACGCCAACCATCCACTGGCGGGGGAGACCCTGACCTTCGACATCGAACTGGTGTCCATCGGCACCGGGTAACTTTTCCGCGCCGGCCCGGACGATCCGGGCCGGGCTGAACGGACATGAGAAGCGGCCCCTTCCGGCTTTGGCCGGGCAGGGGCCGCTTTTTTTTGTGGAATGGGTACAAAAAGCGGCTCAACGGGACAACCCCGCCTAAGATGGGTGGTAAGAGGGAGGCCCTGCCATGAACCAGACCGCATCCACAGTGGATAAACCGGAACCTGCCGCCACCCGCATGCAGTGGATCGGCGCCCTGAGCCGCGCCGATGACCTGACCGTGGCGCTGACTGATATCACCCGGCAACTTGCTGACGACGTGGCCGAGCACGGCCCGTTCGATGTGCTCTTCTGTTTTGTCTCGCCCGCTTATGCCGGGCTTTCCGACCTGCCGGAGCGGTTGGCGGATGCGGTACCCCATCGTCACCTGATCGGCTGCACCGGCGGCGGTGTGGTTGGCAGTCCGGGTGGCGGTGGCGGAGCCCCGTGCGAGATCGAGCAGCGCCCGGCCCTTGGCATCACCGCAGCGCGCTTGCCGGGGGTTCGGCTGTTGCCGTTTTCCATGACGGCGGAACAGGTGGGTTCGATCGGTTCCAGCCCCGGTGAGTGGGAGCGGGCCGTGGGGGTGCGACGTGGCGAGGCCCGGGGGTTTGTGGTGCTGGCCGACCCGTTCAGCTTTCCCGTTGAACGGCTGACCGAAGGGCTTGATTTTGCCTGTCCCGGCGCGCCGGTGGTGGGGGGGCTGGCCAGTGGTGCCAGGGGACCGGGACAAAACCTGTTGTTGATGGACGGCGGGGTGCGGCGTGAAGGGGCAGTGGGGCTGGCCCTGGAGGGGAACGTGATTGTGGATACGGTGGTGGCTCAGGGGGTGCGTCCGGTCGGCGGCCTGTTTACCGTCACCGGTGCAGAGGGTCAGATGTTGAGGTCGTTGAATGACCTTCCGGTGATGGCGGTGCTGGAGTCGGTGGTGGCGGAGATGGATGGGGATGAACGGGCGTTGTTGGCCAACGGACTGTTTTTAGGGTTGGCCCAGAGCGCCTCGGACGAGACTCCGGGGCATGGTGACTTTCTGATTCGGAACGTACTCGGAGTGACCAGTGACGACAGTGCCCTGATGGTGGGCGATCGCCTTGATGAAGGGCGGCTGGCACGTTTCCACCTGCGCGATGCCATCACCAGCGCCGAGGACCTGACCCTGATGCTGTCCGCCTATGCCCAGCGCCACGGCGACCGCCCCCCGGCGGGGGGATTGATGTTCTCCTGCCTGGGGCGGGGTGTGGCTTTGTATGGTGAGCCGAACCACGATGTCGGGGTGTTCCGAACCATCATCGGAAAGGTTCCGGTGGGCGGTTTTTTCTGCAACGGCGAGATCGGCCCGGTGGCGGGCGCCACCTACCTGCACGGCTACACCAGTGTGTTTGCCCTGTTCCATCCGGAACGGCCCTGAAGGCGTGCCCGAAGGGATCTGAAAAAATCACCCCGGGCAGCTTGCCAATCACGAAAACGCCTGCTAAACCATTGTCTAACCCGTCGTCCCGCAGGACGTCAAAGGCGGGGGGGTCCGCTCCGGGTTTTCGGAGATGGGCCGGTCGGATGAGATCGAGTCAGTTCGGAAGAACCCAATCTTCAGCCGATTCCTGAACATGAGGTGGGATGCCATGACTTTGCCGGTATTGAACCCGAAAGCCAACCGTATCGCCCACAGCGCCGTGATCTGTACGACGGCGCTCATGCACGCGGCATTTGCCGTGTATCTGATAACCGGATAGAGGACGCCGCGACCGCGGCATTCAACACACAAACAGGGAGTGGCTCCCGCTCGGGGAGCCGCTTCAGTCGGTCGTTCTCCAAAGGCCGTCCAGTATGGCCGGCACGGCGGACGGTTCCATCCGCTTGGTGTAGGCGGCCTCGGCGATGCGGGTGATCGCCATTGTGGCCATCACGCTTCGGACATCACTCCCGCTGCCGCGCGCCAGGCCGCCGGCAAGCCGACGGCGGCCTTCGCCGGACACGTCAAACGGGTATGCATCAATCACAATGCGGGAAGCGGGGAAGTGGCCCAAAAAAAGAAAGCGCGGCCCCATGGTGGTTGAGCCCAGGGGCCGCTCCACACACAAAATCGCGGGGGAAGATATCAGAACCCATTGGAAAAGAAAAGATTATTAAACAGTTGACCCCCGAAATGGAGATATTTATGGGGGAAACCCGGGCGCAAAGCGGTACCATGTGGTCCATGCGGCACCCGGACAACAAGGGCTACTACCGGATTTTGGGGATTGCGCCAGAGGGGTCCCAGATCGGCATCAAAAAGGCGTTCCGACGTCGCTCCAAGGAGTTGCACCCGGACTACAACAAACGCCTGGGTGCGGCCGAGCAGTTCGCCGCCCTGAACGAGGCCTACCGGGTCCTGTCCGACCCGGAGGCGCGTGCCCGTTATGACATGCAGACGCTGGAGGCGGTGACGCCGGAAGGCGGCGGAGACGGGGAGCCGGTGGCCTGCCAGCGCTGCCGCAAGGTCAGCGCCCAGCCACGTTATGTGATTTATCGCCGGGTCATCGGCGCATTTACCCGGGTGGCGGTGGACAGTGTCCACGGTGTGTGGTGTCCGCGCTGCGCCCGCGATATGGCGGTGTCCGCCACGATGTTTACCTGGGCCCTGGGGTGGTGGGGGCTGCCTTCCGGCCCAGTCATGTCGGTTCGGGCCATCTGGAAAAATGCCTTGGGCGGCAGCATGCCGAAACAGGCCAACGCCCGGCTGCTCGGCTACCAAGCTCGGGCCTTTACCGCAGCAGGTAAAACCGAACTGGCGCGCGCACTGGCGGCCGAGGCCCTGTCCATCGACCCGGAACATCGTGACCGGGAGTGGCTGATTCAGGCCCGTGACGGCGGCGATGGTCCGGTGCCCACCCTGAAGCGGTCGTGGGGGTTGGACCCGTTGTCGGCCCTGGTGCAACTGGCGCCCGCCGGACTATTGGTGGCAGTGTTGGTGATGCTGGGGCCGTGGGGCCCGATGGCGGACCCTACGGCCGGGCGAGGGGTGCCGGGTCCGGCGGCCCAGGTGGCGCCCGGCGCGCGCACCGCCCACGTGTCCGAGGACGGCGCCAGCCTGCACGACGGTCCAGGGCTGGGCCAGCCGGTGCTTACGCAGCTGCCCCCGTTTGAGACGGTGATGGTGACCGGGGGGCCGGTGAACGGTGGTTGGGTGCCGGTCACGGTGGGTGGGGTGCGTGGTTACCTGAGAATGGACCAGGTGGCCGAGGGGCCGGGGGGGGCGGCGCTTCTCGCCTGGTGTACCGCCCACCGTGGGGAGCGCCCCGCAAGCGGCCGCCTGTCGGCTGCGGGTGGCGGTCCCCATACGATAAATACCGAAAACCGGCTGGGACGGGATGCGCTCATCAAGTTGCTACAGCCGGACGGGGGCACGGCACTTACTTTTTATCTGCGCGCTGGTGAACGGTTGCGGCTGGACGGCGTGCCGGAAGGCACCCTGCGTGCGGTGTATGCCACCGGCGCCGATTACAGCAACGGCTGTGGCACTTTCCTGTCCGACCTGTCGGTTCACGCATTTACCGAGCCCCTGAGGTTTACCGCCACCGTGGAGGGGGGCGGCCTGTATGCCGCTACGGTCTCACTCACCCTGGTGGCGGACGATCCGGCCCAGACCCCGATTCCCCCGGAGGTGTTTAGCGGCGGATGAGGTGGTCGGCACCGGCCACGCGGGGCAGGGCGCCTTCGATTTCAAATCCCTGCCGTAACCCATCACCGCGCCGGCATTACTTTGTATACGCATGAGCCCCGGCGTTAGAATGAAGGCACGGGCCGAGCCGGTTTCGGCCTGTTATAAGCCGGAAGGACAGCCCATGGTCGATCATATCTACAAGCACATCGAAGTGACCGGTACGTCCGCCGAGGGTACCGATCAGGCGATTCAGAATGCGGTATCCCGGGCGGGGCAGAGCGTACGTAACATGCGCTGGCTGGAGGTGCTCGATACCCGTGGGCATATCGACGGCGGTCGGGTTGCCCAGTGGCAGGTGACGGTCAAAATCGGCTTTACGCTGGAAGATCCCGCCTAAGCGGGCGCGGGCGGATTACCCTTTAAAGGTGTATTCCTTCCATGGAATACGGCGGAGGGGCACATCCGCGAGGAACCACACCAGATCGGGGCGTCCCACATAGACCGGCGTGCCGTTGTGGTCCTGGGCCATCAGGACAATCGGCACACCCGGAAAGATGGTCTGGAAGTTAAAGGCGGTCTTCGAGGCCTCATCGCGGTTGCCGATCACCTTCTGGTTCACCACAACCACGGCGAACGTGGTTTCCGTTCCCTTGATGTCTTCTTTGAGGAGACTGCCGGTAAATTTCATGCTTTCACAATTCGTGAAATCAGTAGACGTATTCCTGTTCTCCACAGTGTGTCCGTACAAACCATGGATTCCCCCCCATCCATAACGGCTTTAACTGCTTATCCCTATTTCGGACGGTTTTGGCGGGAGCTTTAGCCGGGCGTATTAAACAATTCCCGGTTTTTTACCGTTTGGTTTGAGGCGTTTTGTGCCGGAAAGGGCGCCGCCATGCCGTTGATGCCCGTCGTCACGTCGGAACGGGCCTGCACCAGGGCCTTGTCCAGGCATTTCCGCAGGTTTGGCGTCTTGAGGTGACACCCCGGTTTCGGGCTCAATTCGAGCACGATACGCCCCGCTTCGGTGCTCACGGAAAAGGTGCCCATCCGGTCACCGTAACGGGTGGGGCAGCCACAGTGGCCCCTGCGGCAGGCCAGAAAGGCCGCAAGCAGTCGTTCCCGGTTTACCCCGCCAGCATCGATTTCGACGCGGACATTTCGTCCCTGCCGGTGAATTCGGTAGCCCGTGACATTCTCCCTGTGCTTTTGCCTCGGAAACGGGCGGCGGTTTTTCGTCGCCGTTTGGAATACTCTACAAGAGATTAATGTTTTTTCAACCGGTTTAGTTATCCGTGGGGCGGTGGCAGTCGGTCGTGAAGCTGTGAAGGTCGCGAAACAGAAAGAAGGCGCGAAGACGTCCGTAGGCATCGCGGTCCATGTTATGAAATTCGATGCCCATGCCGCCGCCGACATAATAGGCCACACGGCCAGGGGTCTTGACCGGTGCTTCCGAGCGGTTGCTGTCGAGATAGAGGCATACAGTCAGTTCAGCCCCGGACGGCAGCGGGTCGTGGTCCCAGGGCAGATGGCATCCGCCCAGCGCCAGGGTATCGGTCTGGGTGTCTACAACGTCGCCGCCCGATAGGGTGACGGTCACTGGAAGCCGGAAGCCGTGACGTTCGAAACGTCGGCGCTGTTCCGGACTTGGTTCGGGTGCAGTCGGCTCGTTCAATGCCTGTTTTCTCGCTACCTGCTATGCCGCAATCGTTTCGTCAACATACCGGAAGCGCCCCACCTTTTAAATAGCCGCGGGCATATACCGTTATCGGAGGCCTTTCCCATTGCCTAAACAACGCCTTGTAAAACCGACTTGACCGGTCTGGAAATCAAGGGTAAATTTAATGCGACCATTATGGTCGCCGATCATAAAGATCGCCGATCATAAGGGTCCGTCAATCCGGATGATCTGTCACTCGAACACGGGGTGGGAACAAAAGATATGACCCGGCATGAAAAAATGATGAACGCCGCCGCCGCAGAACTCTCCGCCGGTCGGCCCGAAGAGGCGGAACGACGCTATCGCAGGGTGATCGAAGTGAGCGCCAGGCGACCCGAGGCGCGCCAGCGGCTTGCGGCTATTCTGCTCGACAGCGGTCGCGTGGAGGAGGCTCTGGAGATGCTCGCCGAGGCGATTCTGGAAAAACCGGAAGCGATCGGGCTTCACCTCTTCCAGGGACGCATTTTTCTTTCTCTGGGGCGTCTGGAGGAAGCGGTGGAGAGCTTCCGCAGGGGCGCGGAGGTGCGTCACAATCACCTTGAGGTCAATCGCCTGCTGGGGCAGACCCTGTTGCGTCTATGTGAGCCGGACGAGGCGGTCGAGGCATTTCGCCGTGCCGTCACCCTGGCTCCGGAAGATACCGCCTGCATCATTGGACTCGGGCGGGCGCTTGCCGCACAGGGGCGTATCGAGGAGGCAAGCATGCTGTATCAGCAAGCCATGTCCCTGGCGCCGGACGACATCGACTCGCGACTGGCGATGACCGAGCTTCTGGTGGAAGCCGGGCGGGTCGACGAAGCCGTGACCTGGATCGGCGAAGCCGGTCGACTGGCCGATGCGGCGGCGAATTCCGGCGCTCTGGACCCGGCAACGATGGGACGTGTCCAGGCGTTGCACGCCCGCGTGGAGCGGGCCCGCCTGCTGCCCGAAACACAGGTTGAAACCAAGACCGCCCGCCAGATTGCCTGAATCCGGTTTTCCCCGGTCGCCCATGGGCGCTAAAAACCGGACGCCCCCTACCGTTATTCAGACGGTCAGGCCGCGCTCCTGGTGGCATTCTATCAAACCGTATGAGGGTCTGAAGGCCGGCCCCTGACCAACCCGCCCCGAATCCATTATTCGCCAATCCGACAGGCGTTTTCGGGCGCTGGTGAGTGCGCGCGCGAGCATTTTTCAACCGGTAAGGTTTTTCCCGAAACATTCCGATAGGGGTAGGACGGGTATTTTACGCGGGCGTTACGCCGGATTTTAATGTGGATAGGGAGCGTGACAAATGAGCGAGTCCTGGAATGGACGCGAATTCGATCGCAGCGCCGTGGACATGGCGGTGGTCATTACTTCCGAGGATGGAACCGTGGTCACCAGCCGGACCGGCGATGTGGGTATGGGGGGCTTTTCCGTGCAAGTGGACGAACCGCTTCAGGTGGGCGTCCAGTGCCAGGTGCACATGGTGTTCGGAGAGGATACGGAAGGTCGGGTGGAGATGCGTGCCCAGGCGGCTGTGGTATGGAGCAGCGCTCCCTACATAGGCTTCTCGTTTACCCACATGGAGCCGGAAGATTATGAAAAGATGCGCGCCCTGTTCCTGTACACCCCGATATCAACCGAGTGGCGTTAGGCAGCCGTTCCGGCCGGGATCGTTTACCTGCTGAGGTGGTGTGATGGAAAACGAATCGGAACAGCGTGCATTCGGGCGGGCATCGGTGGAAATGGCGGTGGTGCTCACCTCCTCCTCCGGCGGTACCGTCGCCGGACCGTGCCGCGACCTGAGCCTGGACGGTCTGTTTGTCTGCTGTGATCCGCGCCTGGAAAGCGGCGATGTCTGCACCATCTGGATGACCCACTCCGCCAATGGTCATGACCTGCGCATCAAGGCGCGTGGCGTCGTGGCCCGTATTACCCCTGGCGGACTTGGCCTGCTCTTCACCGATGTGGGCGCCGCCGAGTTGCGGCAGATTTACAATCTGCTGCTGGAGTCCGACGTCACGGCGTAAACCCGGTCCGGCAGACCGGGAGCAAGCCTGCCGGTTAGCGCAGTGGGCCGCGCCTGCCCGGGGTGAGATTTCCCGCCACAACCACCTCCGACGGGATGCCGAAGGCCACGGTTACCTCCCGGTAACGAACCTCCCACTCCTCCGGATTGAGAAAATCCACCATCGACAGGGGGCGGCACCCGCCCACAAGTTTTGGCCGAATACGGTAGGCCGTTCGCCACAGGGCCATGCTCAGGCGGGTCACGGGGCTCACGCCGTGGGTCAACCCGGCCAGACATAAAAGCCCACCCGGCGCAAGGATGCGCCGGGCCTCGCCGATGACCTGGTGGATGTCTGCTTCCGACAGCAGATCCAACACGTAGGTGGAAATAAAGCGGTCGGCTTCCCCATCGGTCAGGGGAATGGTCAGGGAGCCGTCGCTCACCTTGACCCGCACCCGTTCGCCAAAGCGCTCCAGGCGTGTTCGCGCAAGCCCGGCCATGGTGGCGCTGAGGTCAACAGCCAGATATTGGGTATGGGCGGGGATGTAGTGACTGAGCAGCCGCTCTGCCAGACGGCCGGTTCCGACCCCGAGCTCAAATACCGAACGTGCGGAGCCGAATCCGCCGTGGGCCGCCAGGGCGTTCATGCCGCACGACTCGTACCACGCCTGCCGGTCCTGGCGGACGCCGAAGCCGTCGTAGAAATCGCGGGCCTGATCGCGGCTGAAACCCTGCTCCGATGTCTGATCGTTCGCCACTACGGCCCCACAAGAAACGTGAGTGAAAAATATACCACCGTTTGCCTGCGAGGCGGTGGCCGGACCCGATCTGTGCGGGTGCCCGGGGCATGCCTGTGGGCACGGACCGGGTGGGCGCAATGTTTCCGAGGGGGTGCCCGTGGTTTGGTGACGGAAGCGTGCCGCCCGACCGTCAGGCCGGTAACGCCCACTCACCCGGTGACCTGCTCCGGTCAGGGGTGATGGGGTTGGGGTGAGGGTCAAAAATACTTACGAATCATTGGGGAAATAAACACCCTAAAAAAAGTGTTGGAGATGTCGTTATATGGCATATTATGTGCAATATTTTCCTGCGGCGACCCCAACATCGGGTACGCCTTGTCTGGAATATGGAGATATGGTCATGAGGACCTTTGTTCGACACATCAATCTGTTCATGGTGGGAATCGCCGGTGTGATTCTCAGCTTCTGGCTGCTGCTGATCTGATCCGGCACCGCCCCGCCCATGGATTTGGCGGAGGGGGATAATGCAGCCCCGCTCCGGGCTCGGGCGGCCGGGAAAAAACAGAAAAATACCAGGCCCTGTCCCTCGGACGGCGGTACGGGTACCGCTCAGGGTGCGGGCGGCGGTTCCGGTTTATCCAGTCTCGCCAATGCGGCGCGGGCGGTTTTTCCGGCCGCGCCCCCCAGCGCCACGGCGGCACGGTAGTGGGTGCGGGCGGCCTCGTTGTCCCCGCCTTCGTATATGCGCCCCATCTCCAGATGCGCGGCAGCGGTGGGAAGGATGGCGAGGCTGTGATTCAGGTCGTCAAGGGCGCCCTCGACCTTCCTCTGTCGGGCGCGGGCGACGCCGCGCACCAGATAATATTTATAGTACCCGTCATCCAGTTTTAGGGCCTGACTCAGGGCGTTTTCGGCCTCGGCGGGATGTCCGGCGGCAAGGTGGGCGGCACCACTCAGTGCATGTGCATCCGGTGCGCCGGGCAGATGCCCGGCGGCATCCCCGGCCAAGGTCAGGGCGAGGGCCGTATCGCCCCGGTTCAGGGCGGCGTGGCCCCTGGTGATGGCCTCGTATGCATCGGTGTTGACCAGGAGTGCGCGAATCCGCTCGGCATGGCGGTAAATACCGCTCTCCCCGGTCTCCGTCGGATAGCGGGCGACGTGGCGCAACCCCGCCCGTACCCGGGCCGCCGAAGGGGGGTGATGGTAAAACAGCCCGCTCATCCAGTCCGGTGCCTGTCTCATGGCCAGTTGGTGGAAGGTCTGGACCAGGTGCGCGGCCAGGTGGGGATCGTACCCTGCGGCCGCCACCCGGTCGATGGCCTGGCGGTCGGCCCGCTGCTCGGCGGCGTCATCAGGGGTGCCGTCGGCAGCGGATTGATTTTTTGTGTCGTGGGCCATCAGGTGGGCGATCACGGCGGCCAGTTCCGCTTCGCTCTCCAGTTCGGTCAGGAGTCCGCGGCTGATGGCCAGTTGGTGTTCCCCAAGTCGTCTGGCATCCGGGATCGGACTGTTGATCAGGGCCACCCGGGGGGTGGGGGATAATCCACCGGAAGGCCCTGCGGCGGCCAGCCGGACAGCCACCGAGGTGACGTAGGAGGACAGTGCCGGATCGGCGGTATAGATGCCGCCCAGTTGCTGAATCGCATGTTCGGCGGAGGTGTTCGGCGGCAGTGTGACGGCTTCCATACCGCGCTCGGGTAGGGTGTCCGACGGGTCACCGGATGCGGTCTGAGCACCGCTGGCGCAGCCGACGAGGAGGGCGGTTCCGAGCAGCAGCAGGTTTCCGAGTCCGGCATGGCGGATGCGGGAAATTATGGGAGCCATGGAGTCTTCAATCCTGAAACGATGGGGCCGAACCGTCGCGGGTACGTGGGTCGAATCCCCATAGATCATAGGGAAAAACCGGTATGTGATTTTAAGGGGGGCTGAATGCGGTGTCGCCTGCCGGCCTTTTGATGGTCGAAAAGATGGATATATACGATATTAATGCTACCTTCAAAACAAGGGCGTGGCCCACGGACCGGACGGCGTTGATGTGGCAAAAATGCCGTGCGTCAGGTTCCGGGTCGGCTCCGCGCTTTTGGCGTGGACCGCACTGCCCGCCACTTTCTGAGACGTCCCGGCTTCGGCAGCGGGCTGTCCCCTGCCGAAGAGATTTTTTGAATACGCCGGTGTTCGCCGCCAGCAGGGCGATTCGCCGGCATGAATTGGCCGTTTCAATCCCCGCGCCCACGGCGTGAGGGATACCGCATGGGGCGGCCGGCCACGGTCCGTTCCTTTCGGGGCATGCCCACCCGGCTCCGGTGTGCCCCACTGGGCGAACCGGACCGGCCGTCCCACCCGGTGCTCTATTCATGCATTGCCGTTCGCCTCGATATCAAGGTCTCTCGCACAGGTTTATGAATCCGTTCGAAGCGCGCAGGTTATGAGCGTTGCCAAGGTCTACATCCGCAAAATCACCGGCCGGGCCTGACCCGGAGCGGGGCGGGTCAGTCGCCGCTGACTTTGCCGCGCATTTTCTTGACGCCGGAGCGGCGTTTTATTGCATCCACCCGGCGGGCCTTGGCGGCGCGACCCGGTTTGGTGGGACGGCGCTTTTTCGGCCGGTGGGCGGCCTGGGCGATCAGGTCCATGAGTCGCTCCATGGCGTCGTCCCGGATCCGGGCGTCGGACACGCTGGCGGAAGTCCCGGTGCTGGCGGTGGGCGCGGGTGCCCTGCCGGAGGACCGGCACAAAGCCACCCGGGCTGGGTTCGACGGCTACGTAACCAAGCCGTTCCAGGTGACGGACCTGCTCGACCGGGTTCGCGAGGTGACGGGCCGGGTCTGAGCCGTCCGTATCCCGAACAGCCTCTCCCACCACCCCGCGTTTCGGACGGGGTGGCGGAGGGCTGCTTCACGTTAGTTCCCCTTGCCTTTGGCCTTGGCTTTCTGGCCGCCGGTGGAACCCGCACTGAGCAGGTCATCCACCGCATCGACCGGCAGGCGCTGGGTCAGCAGGAAGGCCAGGATTGAGGCCTGCTCGTCGTGGGTCAGGGCGGCCCAGGCGAGTTGTTCGTTCAGGGCTTCGCTGTTCGCGCCACCGTGCATGTTGATGGCTTCACCGATGGTGGTGGCCTGACCGGAGTGCATATACGGCCCGGTGCTGCCGATACCCCACAGGCGCGGGGTGATAAACATCTCGTTGAACTGGCCCAGGGTGTTCATGGTGTCGGCCATGGCCGGGCCCAGGCTGTGGCGCTTCAGATCCGAGTACAGGGGCACCGTCAGGCCGCCGTTGCCGTTTTGGGTGTAGCCCGGCACGTCGGTGGCCAGATCCACTGCGTAGTAGGGCGTGGCCTCCCCCGGCAGGCGGTATTCCAGCACGGTCTGCTCGGTGTCCAGGCTCGGCGTGTGACAGCGGCTACACCCGATGCTGTTGAATAGCGCCCGGCCCTGTCTGGTCTGGGCGGTCTGGGGCTCCTCGATCGGCTTTTTGAGGGTGGTGCCGAACACGTGCATGGCGGACAGTTCACCCACCAGAATCTCGTTGGCCACACCGTCGCCGTCAGCATCTACGTCGGTGCCCACCACCTCCACCGGCTGCATGCCGAAGTGGAATTGCAGGGCGTCGGTGTCGAAGGCCCGTACGGTGGGAGCCTCGCCCTTGCGGCCAAACGGTTTAATGACCAGGTCGCTACCCACCCCCTCGACCGCGCTGGTGTCGAGGCTGATGCCGTCGGGACTTGAGATGCTGCCGAAGGAGATGCCCTTGGCGATCAGGGCCATGGATACGCCCGGGTTGGCCTTGGCGGCCCCGGCGATGGCGGCCAACTCCGCGTTCATCTCCTGGGACAACAGTTCCACCGCACCGGCACCGTGCAGGGCGGGCGGGTTGATAAAGCGGCCGGTGTAAGGCGTAATGCCCTCGCCGTTGGCGTTGATTTCCGGGAACTGCAGGTCGATCAGGTCCGGCATGAACATGGCGTTGGTGACCGAGCCACCGGCGCCGCCAATGCCCAGCGTGGGGGGCGTGGTACCCATGTCGATGACGCTGTGGCACTCCAGGCAGCTCTGGCCGTCGAGTCCGTTGACCCGCAGAAAGGTGCCGTTGATGGTGGGGCGGTTGCCCAGCCCGCGGGGGTCCGCGTTTGGATCCATGACGCCGTCACCGTAGCCGTCGGCCTTGTTGAACGGCGTGGTGAACATTTTCATGCCGGCGAGGCGGATGTCGGTGAGGGACAGGGTTCCCGACTCGATTTCGGCCTGGGTGGTGCGCACCGTGCCGAGGCGCGGGCCCTCGCCGGGCAGGTTGTTCGCCCAGGTGGGCGTGGCGATCAGAAACAGCGCCGCAAGGGCGCCAAACACCCCGGCCCGAGACCGGTTGGCCTGGTGTGTGTGATGACTGTGGTCTTTCATCTTGATCTCCCCTTTCAAATGAAAGCGACCAGCAGCCATATCAAACGGGCGCACGGACCGCTGGTAATGTGTCATGGTCCCACGCTGGCGCCGGACGACGGCGGCGCGGCGGATGGACCACGGTGCAGGCGTGGGCGGGGCCGGGTTTCGGTTGCGTTTTGAATTGGCTGCGGACCACTCCGAAGCAATGCTCGAGGCACCAGCGAACATCCTGGCGGATATTCGGCACGCCCCAAGCGCCCCATCAACGCCTCACAATGTTCACTTCAGACGAAGTGAGACTAATTAGAGAGAGGTTATCCCGAAAAGTAAACAGTTCTTGTTTAGTTAATGGTTACACACGCCTGTTTTTGTTTTTATAAACAAATTGTTGCGGGGTAATATGCGCATTTAAATGGTAGGAATTAAGTAGGGTGATGAGAGGCACCCTTGGGAGGCTGGGTTATTCGATGAGGTGCCCGGAAAGGGCCTGGAACAGGGATGCGGCAAGGTCAGTCGCCGGTGACCTTGCCGCGCATTTTCTTGACGCCGGCACGCCGTTTCTTGGCGTCCATACGGCGCTCCCTGGCGGCGCGACCCGGTTTGGTGGGGCGGCGCTTTTTCGGCCGGTGGGCGGCCTGGGCGATCAGGCCCATAAGCCGCTCTATGGCGTCGGCCCGGTTGCGTTCGCGGGTGCGGTGGCGGCTGGCGTGGATGACGATTTCACCGCCCGTGGTGGCGCGGCTTCCGGCCAGCTTTAGCAGCCGTGTTTTTAAGCCGTCCGGCAGGTCGGCATGGGTTACGTCGAAGCGCAGCACGCAGGCGGTGGCCACCTTGTTGACGTTCTGCCCGCCGGGGCCGGGGGCGCGCACCCAGGAGAATTCCAGGGCGTCGTCGGGGATGGCGATGTGGGGGGTGGGATGGTGGCTGGTGGGCATGGTCGAGGATCGTCGGAGAGGGGGTTGCGGGTTCAGGGTGACGACAGTGATTTGGCGAAGTGCAGACTGGTGTTCGTCAGGTGGTGCCCCTCGTAAAACCGGTGGGCATCGGTGCGTTGCACGCCGGAGTCCAGGTGCAGGGCATCGCAGCCGGACTCACGGGCCTGTTGCAGCAGCCACTCCAGCAGCCGTCCGCCGAACCCGTGTCCCCGCCTGGCGGCATCGGTGACCAGATCGTCCACGTACAGAAACCGCCCCCACGCCAAGTTCTCCAAAATGCGGAAACCGGCCACCGCCACCACCTCGCCCGCCTGCTCCAGAAACGCCAGCCGGTAGCCCGTTTTCATCTGCGTCTTGATGCGCGCAACGCACCCGGCCTCGGTCAGGTGCGGGCGCAGTTGGCGCATCACGGCAAAGCAGCGGGCGATGGCGGCATCGTCGCGGGCTTCGACCACCCCGGTCATGGGGTGGTCTGATAGCAGATGACGTCCACGTCGTGGTGGGGAAGCCGTTCGATCACCTGCCAGCTGGTGGAGAAGATGCACCGCACCTGATGGCGCTCAAGGGCGAAGCCGGTGCCCTGATGACCATCGGCATCGTAAGCGGGTTGCGGTACCCAGAAGCGTTCGGTCATCAGGGATTTCAGATGCTCCACCGGCGGATCCTGGTCGTCCCTGGCCGGCGTGACGCGGGTGGCTCGCACGGCGCAGCCGGGGGCTGATTTTCCGGTCCTCGGATCGGTGACGTCGGTGAAGTCTGTAGTCAACCGCCGGTGGCGGTAGGGGTAGAGAATCGCCGTCACCTCGTTGCAGCTGACCTGCACCATGGGGGATGGCTCCGTGGCGGCCGCGAAACCGGGGTTGAAAGCCGCGGCAGTCAACCCAATCAGTCCGGCCAGCCCGAGGCGTACGACGCTGGTGCACACGTTGCGGTATGTCATGGGGCGCATCGTGCGGATCGTCATGGGGGTCATCATGGTGAGGCGGGTTTATCCCTGGCCTGTTTCGGTGTCGGGTCTGGTGCAACGGGCGTCACGGCGGTAAGGTCGAAGCCGGGTGGCGCGCTCCTGATGTGTAGATCCCGCTGGGGAAACGGAATCTGAATGTTATTCTCGGCAAATTTGTCCCACACCCGCAGCAGCACGTCGCTGCGGACGTTGCCCATGCCCTCCACCGGGTCATTAATCCAGAGTCGCAACTCCAGGTCCACGCTGCTCTCGCCGAAACCGGTGACCAGGCAGTTGGGCGTGGGCACCTTGAGGGCACGGGGGCATTCGTGGGCAGCTTCCTTGATCAACTCAATGGCCCGGCGCGGGTCGGAGTCGTAGGCAATGCCGATGGGGATACGCATACGCACGTTATTGTCGGAGTACGACCAGTTTTCCACCCGCTCGGTGATGAGCAGTTCATTCGGTATGAGGTGCTCCTTGCCGTCACGGGTGATCAGGGAGACGTAACGGGCGGACAGGTGCTTGACCCAGCCGTACGTCTCCCCCACGACGATGACATCCCCCGGCTTGATGGAGCGGTCGGCCAGCAGAATGATGCCGGAGATCAGGTTGGAGACCACCTTTTGCAGACCGAAGCCGAGCCCCACACCGAGGGCGCCGCCAAACACCGTAAGGGCGGTGAGGTCGATGCCCATGGTGTTCAGGCCGATCAGGAGGGCCAGCACCACCAGGGCGATGTGGATGAGCTTGCCGGTCAGCACCTGCAGGGACGGCGACATGCCGGGCACCTGGGTGAGCTGTTTTTCGATCAGGCGGGTGAGGGCGTTGGCGCCGAAGATTAAAAGCGCCACCACGGCAACGCCGGTCAGCACGGTCAACAGGGAGATGCGCCCTCCCCCCAAGGAAAAGGCAACGGAGTCGAGGGCATCAATCAGATGAAGCAGAAGCCCCGAGACGTGCAATGCCGCCAGCCCCCACAGGAGAAAGGCGATGGGGCGCGCGACGGTGGGCCGCTTGATCAGGGCGGACAAAAAGCGGATGGCGATCCATGCCAGGCACAGGGTGGCGGCGGCGGCGGTGGCGCGGGCGTCCACTTCCAGCCATCTGGCGACGGGTGCGTGCAGGAGCAGGAAAAGCAGGGCAATGGCGGGCAGCAGGGCATCGCACAGGGCGTGCAGGAGGCGAATGACCCAGTCGGGCCGTTCGGCGGCCTGACGCCACCCCTCAATCCAGCGGATCGGGGCGCGGGACAGCACATAACCCGCCACCAGCGCGACCGCCACCCAGCCCGCCTGAGCCAGGGTGTCCAGGGTGAACACGTTGGTCTGGAACCAGGTTGCCAGTTGTTCGAGTATGCCCTGCATCCGTCTCCCTCAAGGTGCCCGGACCGGAACCGGTGATCGCCGGACAACTGATGCATTGTCTGCATAAACCGGGTTCGGTAACAACCTTCCAGTTGTCAAAATGGAGCAAACCGGCCCGTTTTACCGGTAGTGCAAGGGGGGGAGAGGTGTTTGTCGTGGCCGGAGCGGCCCGTTACCCGTCAGCGGGAGAAGGTCAGGCTGTTCCAGGTGTTGCCATCGCCACCCAGTTCCACCATGTCGTTGTGCTGGATCCGGTAGTGCCGGGGGGAAAAGGCGCAGGCGGTGACAAGCAGGGTCGCGGCAAGGGCGAGCATCAGTGTGGTACGCGTATGTTTCATGGCCGTAAGTCCTGAATACAAAAGGCGGCGCGACAGTATTCGAGGGGGCAACCCCCTTGCGCGCGGGCCGGCGTACACACTTTTCGGCAGGTTTTACGGAAAATATGAGTTAAAAATAAACATTTATTCGGAGGCTGGCCGTCAGGCCTTCAATCCGGGCGTTGAGGCGTGTTTTCGGGGGGTTAGTTGGCCCGCGCCACCACCACCGGGGCGCCATCGGTGGCGCCGCCGAGGACGGTCACATCGTCCAGGGCGCGGGCGAATACGTTGGTGCGGGCCGCCAGGCGGATTTCACCCTCCTGGCTGATGGGGGTAGGGCCGAAACCGATGGCGATGCAGTGACCCTCGGTCCAGAAGGCGATCTCCCCGGCCTCCACCACGTCCTTGGCGGTGTCTTCCAGCGCCGCATTGATCGAAACCGGGAAATAGACTTCCTCGCCCCAGGTACGGGCGGCGGAGGCACAAGGCAGGGCCTCCCAGACGGCATCGGCGGTCGGTGTCTTCAACAGTTCGGCACGGATGCTGACCGTGCCACAGGTGATGCGGATGGTGCGCATGGCTCAACTCCCCCTTTGGCCTGGCGAGGACCCCTATCTCTCGGCGTGAGGTTCGCATACCGGCGGGGTGCGCTGCAAGCGGGGCCGGGGGATGAGCCGGGAGGGTGCCTTGGAAGCGCACTTGCCGGTGGAGGATGTCACGTCTCCATCGTGGACGTGCGGATCGAAAGGCGCTCCCCATGCCTTCCGTGCCGAGTGCCGGGGCGGGCTCGGGATAACGCTGACAAATGGTTAGATGGCGGACTCGATCAAAACCTGGGCGGCGCGCTCGGCGTCCCTGGTCACGTCCGCGGGATGCCCGGCGCCGTGCAATACAGCCGCGCCTTCGAGCAACAGAAAAAGCTGCCGCGCCAGCGCCTCCGGATCGCGGGCCCCGGCCTCCGCCGCCAGATCGCGGATATAGCCGTTGATCAGGCGCTTGTTCAGGCCCACCAGCCGGTAGACCGGATGGTCCCGGTCGGAGAACTCCGAGAGAATCTTGGTGAACGGACAGCCACAGAAGCCGTCGTTGCCCCACCACAGATCGTGGTGGGCGGAGAATACGGCGCACAAGCGTTCCTTTGGGGTGGAGCCTTTTTTCTCCACCAACTCGGTGAAGCAGCTGCGAATCTCCTCCCCCTTGCGTCGCAGCACCGCCTCCAGCAGGTCCTCTTTGCTGTCGAAGTGCTGGTAGAGGGTGCCCTTGGCCACGTTCGCCTCTTTGAGAATCTCGGCGATGCCGGTGGCGTGGTAGCCATGTTCGTAAAACAGGCGCCCGGCGATATCGATAATGAGTTCGCGTTTGGGTGCAGCCATCAGGACCTCCTCCCTTTCAGGATACCGATTGGTCGGTATGGGTGGCAAATTAGGAAAATTCAGGAGGTCTGGAATAGCGGGGTAAATCAACTTGTTGCTGGTGGTAATGCCTATGTGGTTTGACATAAACCGACCGGTCGGTCATAGTTGGGCCAAGAGGATGGTTAACATACGCCGTCGTATCTGGAGGAGTGATCAAATGAACTGCCCACGCTGCAACGGAACCATGGTTGGTGAACGGATGATCGACATGCTGGACGACAGCGGGCGGTTGCGGGTACGTGCCTGGCGCTGTGTCGCCTGCGGTGAAGTGCAGGATCCGGTGATCATGGCCAACCGCGCCCGGCGCCCGGAAGCGGACGTGGGCAAGTTTGCACGCCGCCGTCGCGCCAGACGCGAGAAGAAGAGCAAAACCGCCTCCTGATCAATGCCCGTGTGAGCGGGGCTGCCCAGGGACGAGGGGTGGGCTTGTTTTCGAGGCCGGGGAACCCGGAAAAAATCGGTGAAATTACGGGACCTGCCTAGTAAAATCCCTCGCCCCCAGCCTGGTTTCCGGTGATAATGACTAAACAGATGTGCGGCGGGTGATTCCCCCATCATTACCCGCCGCCGGCCGGCACGTCTTTGGCGTGCCGGCCATTTTTTTGCGCACATATTGGCAGTCGGGAGGCGCGCACGGCATCGTGGTCAAAAAAGGCCCCGCCCCGAATATCGGAGCGGGGCCTTTTTTTTGGGGTCCGGTAGACCGGCTTGCTGCTAGCTGGACTGCAGCACGCCGCCAATCACTGCCGGCGCCACCGTGATGGTGGGGATCGTGAGGGCGTTGTTTGGCGCGCCGTCCACCGCCGCCGGCAGGGCGGCAGTGGGCTTGCTTGCGGAGGACAGGGCGGCGCAACTGCCGATGCCCACGGTGAGCATGGACTGCTCCATCTCACGCGCCTTGATCACGAACTCGGTGCCGCTGGGGCCCATGAGAGTGCCGTCCTTGATGGCGAACTGGGCATACCAGCGGCCGGTGGCCTGATCCACCGTCCACGGGATACCCCACAGGTCGCCGTTGCCGCCATAGTTGAGGCGTACGGTGGTGCCGTCGTAGGTGGCATCGCTGTTGAGGTCGTTGGCGGTGCTGTGCTCGTAGGCAAACTGCACCGGCGGGTCGAAGCTGACGAAGCTGCCGCCGGTGGAGACCGCCGTCAGCTTGTTCCAGTCGTTCGAGCCGGTCTCCCAACGGTAGGTCACCGTGACCTTGGCCGGGTCCTGCATGTCCCAGAGGTTGGTCAGGGTGTTCTCCACCGCGGTGGTTACCATGTCGCCGCCCTGCATGCCCCAGTTGTGCTGGGTGCTGTCCGTGGAAACGCCGGTGCCCAGGGCCACCGCCACACCGCCGTCCCGAAGGGTCATGTCCGCCGGGTTGAAGGTGTAGGTTACGACGCCGGTGTCCACGTCCGTGGCGGGCGTCTGGTAGATGCCGTCCCAGGTGGCCACATCGCTCGCCTGGATATTGCTCTTCAGACAGTTGCTGTAGCAATGGAGGTTAACGGTACCGTTGGTCAGCAGCGAGTCTTCCGGTCCCACGAAGGTTTCCTCGAAGAACAGGGCGTTGCTCTGACCGCCGACGAAGTTCACCGCGCCGCCCAGACCGTTGGCCCACAGGCCGAGGAATGCGCCCGACGCCGGGGTGATGTCGTCCGGCACGATGTCGGTGGTGCTGGGACCGGTTTCGGTCCAGCCGGTCAACTCTGACAAGGCGTAGAAGCCGTCGGACGGCACCGCGCCGCCGCCGTTGCCTGCCGGGAAGGTGTCCGAAGTGGTCAGGTAGCTGACCCGGTACTGGCCAAAGGCCGCCGGGCTGCCACCGGCACCATCCGGATCCACCTCGCCCCAGTAGTCCATGGTGATCCCCGACAGCTTGGCCAGGGGGAGGGTTTTGGTGGTGCGGCGGATCAGCTTGCCCGGCGCCTTCAGCACGGTGTAGTCGGTGGTGGTGTTATCGGCGTAGTTCTTGCGGGTGATGGTGGCGCCGTCGGGGATGGTGACCGAGCTGTCCTCGATCCACATGCCCCAGTAACCCACATGGCCATACACGTCGGTGCTGCCGTTGTCGTAGGTGAACGGGAAACCGCTGTTGACCTCCACCCGGTCGCCACCCAGCACGTCGGTGCCGTTATAGGTGGTATCGGCGGCGTGGTACAGGTCGTAACGCCACACCTCGGTGTTGTAGTTGGCGCGGTCCACACAGGTTTCGCTGGCGAAGGTGTCCGCATCCAGATTGGCCAGGGTGGTGGCTGCACCGCGCCGCATGTGAGTGCTGTTGAAAACCGCCGAGTAGTTGGGGGACTGGGTATACTGATAGCCGCCCTGGTTGCCTTCCATCAGCATGCTGGTGCGGGCCAGGCCCTCGCTGCCGGTGGGGGTCATCTCCACACTGGCGAGCATTTTCATGTACGACGTGTTGAGGGCATAGGCGCCCGGAGTCTGTTCGGTGCCCTCGGTCATGAACATGGTGTAGGCCACCTTGCCGCTGGGTGCGGTGACGGTTTTGAGGGTGCCGCTGCCGGTCACGGCGTTGCTGTTGTTGGGGTCGCGGAACTCGAAGTTGAGGACGAAGTCGCCAAACGGCTTTTCCGTGCTTATGCCCTCGGTGATGGTCACCTCGGCGGCGATCACGGTCTCACCGCTGGGGCCATCGTTCTCGGCAATCCAGAACTGGATGATCTGGGGGGCGGAGGCACTGGCGCGGGAGGAATTGACCACCCATTTTTCGTAGGAGGTGCTCTTGCCACCGCCCGCGGACTGGCCGGAGGAGCCGTCTTCCTGGGCTTTGCCACTGCCGCAGATGGCGGTGTCCACCAGGGCCAGGTAGTCGCCCTGGTTCAGCATGTCGCCGAACCGGGTCTGCTCCACGGAACAGAGGATTTCGTTAACCAGGTCGATCGGCTCCATGGCCGGGTCAAACACGAAGACATCCACCAGGTCGGTGGTGTAGGGGGTATCGGCGTCGCCGAAGGCCTTGCCGAGGCCGGCAAAGTTGGTTTTGTAGTTGCCGAATGCCGGTTTGCTGATGCCGGAGGTGTCGGCGGTGACCACGCTCATTTTCTCGGGCACCGTAAGGCTGCTTACCGAGGAGGAGGAGCCGCCGCCACCACAGCCGGAAAGGGCCAGTGCGAGCGCGCAGGTACTAGCAATCAATGCACTCTTAAAACCATTCATTATCAATTCCTTACACCCAATTGTCCGTAATATGAATATCCCGGTGTCACGGGACGCCCTTGTGGTGCAGGCGGAAGCTGTGACGGGGGAGGGTTAGTTCTGTATGCGTATCAATATCGGCATAAATCAAGCGGCTGATAAGTAAAAAATGAACTAAATTTAAACATTTATTGATGCCCGGAAAAAGGCCTTTGGAAATGCTTGAATGTTGGTGTTTTTTTGGGGGGAAGCAGCCGGAGAACGGCTACTCGGGGAGGGTGCAGGGATATCGCGCGGGCCGATTTAGGGCCCGCGCGTTGGAATGGGATTTTATGGTATCGGGAACCCGATCAGCCGGGCGGTGAGGGTGACCCCCACCACCAGTCCGCTGATGAATCCGATAAGTGTGTACCCTGCCAGGTTGGTTTTCTGCTTTTTATTCACGTTGCCGCCCCCTGTATCCGGTGATTGTCGTGACGACCGGGTGCCCGGGTGTCGGGCACGCTCCCTTATGTTTCCTGTCGGGCGGTTGGGGGGGAGGACTTGAATATCCCGCGCCGCGCATCATCGATGGCGCGGCGCGGGACAGGGGTTAGGCGGGCTTCAGGTCCGGGAAGTTGGCGTCCAGCATGGCGTTCGCACGGGTCAGGTGATCGGCCACCTCGGGGCGGGCAAACAGCTCGGAGGGGTCGCCTTCAACCGACACCTTGTCGATGGTGTCACCGCCCGCAATGGCGTTCACCACGGCCTGGTCCGCATCCGACACCACCTTGCCGAACACGGTGTGCTTGCCATCCAGCCACGGGCACGGCACATGGGTGATAAAGAACTGGCTGCCGTTGGTGCCCGGTCCCGCGTTGGCCATGGAGAGGACGCCGGGGGTGTCGTGCTTCAGGTCGGGGTGGCATTCATCACCAAACTGATAACCGGGGCCTCCGGTGCCGCTGCCTTGGGGGCAACCGCCCTGGATCATGAAGTCTTCGATCACCCGGTGGAACTTGAGTCCATCGTAGTAGCCACGCTGGGCCATGTTCACGAAGTTTGCCACGGTGACCGGGCACTTGTCCGCATGAAGGTTCAGATGGATAGGGCCCTTGGAGGTTTCCAGGGTCAGGGAGAGGTCGCTCATCGGTGGGTCCTTAAACTGGGGACAAAAATGGTCCGGATTTACTTCGCTAAAGATCGGCTCATTCTATACCACGATGCCCGCTTGTGCTTGCCGCCCTGCTATTCAGCCTGAACCCCGATAACAAAACGGCCTCCCCACCGGTTGCCCGGGCGGGGAGGCCGTGTGGTTTCCCTGAAAGGAAACGTTGTCTAGGCGGCTTTACGGCCCGAACGGGCAGCAGCCCGCTTTTTGCTGGCTGCTTTCTTGCGAGCGGCACTCAGGCTGACCACCTTGGCGACGGCCTTCCTCTTGGGGGCGGCCTTTTTGGCGGCGGTCTTCTTCGGCG
>JBHHVE010000028.1:0-36221 GCA_046754085.1 Leptospirillia bacterium | reverse complement strand
ACACTCCTTTTAGCCTGCCCGCTCATCTGTCCCAATTTATCTGACGACGGACACGAGGTATCGGCTACGACCGTTGGCGGATCGAGGATTTACAGCACGTCCTGGCGGACGAAGGTGCCGACGTTCCCCTAGTGCCGTGGGGGCAGGGCTACCGGGACATGGGACCGGCGGTAGACGCCCTGGAGGCGGCGGTGCTGGATGGGGGTTTGCGGCACGACAACCCGGTACTCGACTGGAACGCCGCCAACGCCGTCACGGTCCAGGACCCAGCCGGGGCACGCAAGATTGCCAAGGACAAGAGCACGGACCGGGTGGACGGGCTGGTGGCGTTGTGCATGGCCATCGGACTGCACCGGCGGGAGGAACCGCCGTTCAAGTCAGTCTATGCGCCGGATCGGGGGTTGTTGGTGCTGGATATTTGAATTTGTGGTCGGCCACCACGGGGTTTTTTCATTGCCCTTTTTCAGCGAGTCCCGGGCGTAGGGCCGAATACAACACCCGCAAGGGGAACAAGTCCTGCCGCTTCCAGTGCGGTTAGAAGCGCCCGGGGCACTCTCGGTGCCTCACTTCTAAAGCACTGGAGGCAACCATGAGCAATTCAACCGCCGAGGAACCGAAGGTCCGGTACAGGGTTATCGCCCATTCATTTGGCGACCCGGAGACGTACACCTTCGTTGACACGCTGACCGGGGAGAGGCTGACGGCACCTATCCGCGACCTGGTTCGCGACAAGGACTTTGTCGGGGGGCTTTCGCCAGAAGATGCCAACGGGCTGGGGTGGAGTGCGGGCCAGGAATGGGACAGGACAAACCGGTACCTCTGCCGCTGGATGTCACGGGAGAAACTTGGGTCGGCCACCGTGTTCGACTGGGAGGATGCGGGCCGACCTATGGAGACGTTGAAGGACGGCGAGGTGGTGTGGAGCGACACCGGGGAGCCGGTCGAGTGCCCCTACGGGTGTGGTCAGAAAGGCGCATTGGGATAGGGGGGGGGAGGGGCCCCGTCTGGTTGATTCCGGGCGGGGCTTAATTTTTTGTAAACCATCATTGACCGCTATATTGATATAGTGTAACCTCTTACTCAGAGGTGAGGTTAGAGCCTTTCAGCATGGTGGACGGAATGGAAGATCAGAGTGAGCAGACCAATCCCCCACGGACCATTTTGGATACATTCGAGAACGTCCCGCCTGGCGTTCGCGAGCTGTATAAAAAGGTCCGCGAACCATTTGTCATTGCACAGGCGGTGCTCGACAAGCCCCAGTTTACCCAGGCAGAAGCGTTGTCGCTGACCCAGCCCAGGCTTGACTCTGGTGTGCTGCAGAACTGGGTGAACAAGGGAACGGTGGAGTTTATCGGCCCAAAAGATTCTCCAGGCAAGCGCCGTCTGTACTGTGGACGGGATGTCATTTTGATCTGCGCACTCCAGCAAGCTCGGACACTGGGTCTACCAATGAAACTGGCCGGGTTCCTGGCAGAAGTTACCAGTATCCGCGCAGAGGAGATGCTCGGGATTAAGGGAAGAGGGATGACTCCCGACCAATCGTTAATTATCCACCTGGATGAAAGTGGAGACTGGAAGGTTTCAGGCATCTACGGGGCTATCGAATACTCCGATCTTCCGGAAACCTTCGCGGTATTACGCACCGACGTTTTAATTGAGCGCGTACTGGAGGGCTTGTCTCAGATGATGGATTCGTGATTTAGAGCAGGAGTCCTTTGTGGAGCCGAGGATACCGGTTTGGAAGATTAATCGGACCGCCAAATACCGATTATGAGGCTAGAAAATGACGATCATGGAAATTCGTGAAACGCGCTCCAAGGTAGTGGCCGACATGCGGGCGCTCACCGACAAGGCGGGCAGCGAGGAACGTGACCTGAATGAAGGAGAGGAGAGGGAGTTTAAAGGACTCAAAGGGCAGTTGGCCCGCCTGGACGGGCAACTGGAGCGGGCCGAGGTGATTGCCGAGGCCGAGCGCAGCCTGGCGGCGGACCCGAACCAGCCGCGCCGGGGTAACGACGGTATTTTTGAGGACGCCTGCATGGCTTTCAGTGTGACCCGCGCCATCGCCGCGATGCTGGAGCCGGCCCGGGTGGATGCGGGCCGGGAGTTCGAAATCTCCGAGGAGCTGGCCATGCGTTCGGGCCGCAAGCCTTCGGGGGTGTTCGTGCCCCACGAAGTGTTCCTGGAACGCCGTGCTGGGCTCACCAGCGGTAGTGGGGGCAACCTTGTTCCCACGGCACACCGGGCGGACCTGATGATTGACCGCCTGCGTGCCGCCCTGCGGGTGCAGGGGTTGGGTGCCACCATCCTGGACGGCCTGGTGGGCAACCAGGACATCCCGCGCCTGACCGGTTCGGCAACGGGTTACTGGACGGCCGAGCACACGGATACCACGGCTTCGGACCAGACCTATGACACGGTGGCAATGGCCCCCAAAACGGTTGGCGGGGTGGTGGAATACTCCCGCCGGATGATCCTGAACGCGGTGCCTTCCGTGGAGCGGCTAGTACGGTCCGACCTCGCCAACGTGCTGGCCACCTCCATCGACAAGGCAGCCATCGACGGTGACGGAGCTTCGAACAACCCCACCGGCATCCTTAACACCACTGGCATTGGCGACGTGGCCCTGGGCACCAACGGCGCGGCCCCGACTTGGGCCAGCGTGCTGTCGGTGATCAACGAGGTGGCCATCGACAACGCTCTGGAGGATAGCCTCGGCTTCCTGACCAATCCGAACGCGGTGAAGAAGATGCGCGGCACCGTGAAGGTGGCGTCCACTGACTCGGAGATGATCATGGACGACCCGAATATGCTGGCAGGGTACGCCCTGGCGCAGTCCACCCAGGCACCCAGCGATCTGACGAAGGGCACCGGCAGTAGCCTGTCGGCCCTTATCTTCGGCAATTGGGCGGACCTTCTGATCGGCTACTGGTCGGGCGTGGACATCTTGGTGAACCCTTACGAGAGCACGGTGTTCAAGAAAGGCGGCGTCTTGATTCACGCCCTCCAGGACTGCGACATCACGGTTCGGCACCCGGAGAGCTTCGCGGCGATCCAGGACATGGTGACGACCTAATGGAACGGCGAATGGCAGTAGAGCTTCGCATGGCGGGGGGGGACCCCCCCCGCCTTGTGGGCTATGCGGCTGTATTCAACGCGCCATCCGAGGACTTGGGAGGCTTTGTCGAATACGTCCGCCCCGGTGCCTTTACCCGTTCCCTGTCGAGTGGCCCCGACGTGGTGGCCTTGGTGCATCACCGACCCGAGCTTGTCCTGGGGCGTTCGAGCGCGGGCACCTTGCGGCTCCATGAGGATGCCCACGGTCTGCGTTTCGAAGTGGACCTGCCGGATACCCAGGCGGGCCGGGACGTAGGCGTTTCGGTGCAGCGGGGTGACATCCGGGGTGCATCCTTCGCGTTCAGCGTGCCGGACGGTGGTGACCGCTGGCAGATGCAAGGTGATCTTATGACCCGTGACCTGCTGGACGTAAACATTCGGGACGTGACGGTGACAGCCACACCTGCTTACCCGGATACCACCGTGGCGAAGCGGGCAATGGGGGCGCTTATGGAACGTGCCTATGAGCCTCGCCTGGCCTTGGCTATGCGCTTTCTGGAGACGGTCTGATGGGCATTTTACGGCGCCTTGCAAACCGCTTCGACCCTGAAACTCGGGACGTATCCAGCCGCGACCCCTACCTGGCCGAGATGCTTGGGGGCCGCGATACCGCCTCCGGGCAGATGATCACGCCCGAGCGAGCCACCGGCATACCAGCCGTTCATGCCTGCGTACAACTTATTGCGGAAACGGCTGCCTCCCTGCCTCTCGCTCCATTCAGGCGGTCCGAGGACGAGGGTAGGGAGGTGGACCGTCTGCATCCGCTCTACCGGGTGTTGCATGAGCGTGCCAATTCGGTGCAGACCGCCCTGGAGTTCCGGGAACAGTTTGTGGCGAGTTGCTTACTCACCGGCAACGGCTACGCCCTCAAGGAGATCGACGGGCGTGGCGCGGTGGTGGCGCTGACTCCCATGCACCCAGACCACGTGCGCCCCGTCAAACTGGTCAACGGGCGCGTCCGCTATGAAGTGACCCCCGAGCGTGGCGGCACCGAGCGGTACGTCCAGGAGGAGGTACTGCATCTACGCTACCGTAGCCGTGACGGCTTCACCGGCTTGTCACCCATCACCATCGCCAGGGAGACCATCGGCGTGGCCTTGGCCCAGCAGCAGCACGAAGGAGCTTTGTACCGGAACGGCGTCCGCCCATCGGGTGCGCTCAAACATCCGGGAACCCTGGGAATGGAGGCGGCCTCGACCTTGCGGGAGTCTTTTCAAGACGCCTTTTCAGGTCCTAGCAACGCCGGTAAGGTGCTGGTACTTGAGGAGGGCATGGACTTCTCGCCCCTTTCTATGTCGCAGCGGGATGCGGAGTTCGTGGAGAGCCGCAAGCTGACCCTGGAGGACATCGCCCGCATCTTCCGCGTGCCCCCACCGGCCATCGGCATTCTGGACCGGGCGACGTATAGCAACGTCACGGAGCAGTCCCGTGCGCTCGTTATGTACACCTTGCGCCCCTGGCTGGTGCGGATCGAGCAGGCCATGAACGGCTCTCTTCTGACGACCGAGGGGCACCGCTCCCACTTTATTGAGCATAACGCCGAGGGGCTGTTGCGAGGCAATCAGAAAGAACGGTTTGAGGCTTACCGCATCGGTCGGGAGTGGGGCTGGATGTCCACCAACGAGATCAGGCGCGTGGAGAACATGGGTGCCATCGGTTCGGAAGGGGACACCTACCGGCAGCCGATGAACACCGAGCCGCTGGGGGTCGGCGCCGGTGGGTGAGATTCTGCAACTGCCCAAGCTGTTCTACCTCAACGAGGTGGCGAGCTACCTGGAGGTGTCCACTGACACCCTGCGCCGGGATATCCGGGCGGGGTTGCTGGGTTTTCACCGGATCGGCAACAAATATAGGTTTACCGAGGAACAGATCGTCTCATATCTGAATGTAAGGAGGACCGACCCATGCCGAGGAGGGACCGCCCCGGACAGGTTGGAAAATACTGGGTCTCCCGGCGGCCAAACAGCCGTCAGTGGTGCCGAACGTGGTTCGACCACGAATCTCGACAGACACGCCGCGCATCGCTCGGCACAGACGCTATTGAAGAAGCCGAGATCACGCTGATCCGATGGGTTGCCGAGAATTCAGAGAAACGGGATCAGGAACCACAGGACGTGGCCCTGGAGGAGGTGCTGGTCCGGTATTACGAGCAGCACGCCAGGCACAAGGCCAGCGCGGAAAACAACCGCTTCAACCTGGCCAAGTGGTCGGACTTCTTTCCCGGCGTCACGGTGTCGGAGTTGACCCCGGCGCGGCAGGAGGCGTTCATTCGCCACCTCCGGGAGAAGGGATACGCGGACGGTTACGTCAAGCGTATCTTGACGATGGGAAGGGCGGCGCTCAATTGGGCGTACAAGAGGGGGGAACTGCGCTCGGTGCCCTTCATTCTGGTGGGGGCCGTTCCGGCGGGAGCACCGCGGGAGCGGCGCCTGTCCCTGGAGGAAGTGGCCGCCCTGATCAACGCGATCACCGAGGATCACGTGCTCATGTACTGCTTGGTGGCGCTCAACACCTTGGCGCGGCCCGACGCGATCCTGGAGCTCAAGCACTTCCAGGTGGACCTGGAGCATCGGCACATTGCCTTGAACCCTCCGGGGCGGGAGCAGACGAAGAAATACCGCCCCGTGGTGCCCATCACCGGAACCCTGTTGCCCTGGCTGGCGCAGAACCCGGAGGCCGAGAACGTGATCCACTGGCACGGCCGTCAGGTGCGAAGCATCAAGACGGCCTTCCACAAGACCAGGGATCGGGCGGGTTTGGGAAAGGACGTTACCCCGTACACCCTCCGGCACACTATGGCGACGGAGTTGCGGAAGAGAGGCGTCCCTCCCTGGGAGGTATCCGGGATGCTCGGCCACAAGGCCGGGGGATACGCCACGACAGAGATTTATGCGAAGTACGACCCCGACTACATGGGGCAGGCCGTGGTGGCCATTGATGCGTACTTTGAAGAGTTACAGCCCTTGGTGGGCCGATTGCTGACGTTTTGTCAGCAGTCTACTACCGAGGGTTTGCGTGCTAGCTGCGTGCTAGTCGAGCCTGCGCGGGGAGCGCAAGGCGTTGAATGTTTGGAGCGGGAAACGGGATTCGAACCCGCGACCCCAACCTTGGCAAGGTTGTGCTCTACCAACTGAGCTATTCCCGCATGCCAAACTTCATCTCACCCCCGAACCGTGGCCGCCTGATCTGGTGGCCACTCCGGAAATGAAGCGCAGAATAATACACGATCCTCCCTTGGCTTGCCAAGAGGGATGATGCCCCCACGGGGTTGAGTCATCACGCTGTTCGAACGGAGGCCCCGCGAAAAGGCGGCAATGGCGGTCTCGCGGTGCGTTTCCGGATAATTTAACGAGTGGTATGTGCCTCATGCTGTCAACGTACATAACCCGTAACACCCGTATGACAATAGCGTCATCCGATGAGCTTTTTTTGTGGAAATGCTTGTTTTTCTGGAAAAAATGAGTATAAATCGTCCTTCAACAGGGGAAGGGGCCAACGCATTTCGAATGCTTAATAAGGGGAGACACCAGAAGATGAAATCATTACGGCTTACAGGAATCGGCACCACCTTTCTGTGGGCGTTAACACTTGCGGTGCCGATGGTTAGCATGCCGGGGGAGGCACGGGCCGCCAGTGTGCTGGATGCGCTGGCGGGCGGCAAGGCCGAGGCCAACATTCGCTATCGTTTTGAAACCAACAACACCAGTGACGCGGGGAACCTCGATTCCGCCTCCGCCTCCACCCTACGTACCCGTCTGGGGTACCGCACCGGGATGGTGGGGGAGGAGGGCTGCAACTTTCAGGGGTTCATCGAGTTTGAAAATGTGGCCACCATCGATGGCGATCACTACAGTGATGGCGTGAGCAGTAACGGTGCCGAGCCCTACGACACGGTGCTGGATCCCACCGGTTCCGAACTCAATCAGGCCTACATCGATCACAACTGCAAATACAACACCCTGCTCCGGGTAGGCCGTCAACGGGTGAAACTGGACAACGACCGCTTCATCGGCAACGTCGGCTGGCGTCAGAATGAGCAGACCTACGACGCCGTGGCGCTGGTCAATACCTATGTGCCGGACCTGACCATCACCCTCGCCCACGTCTTTGCGGTGAACAAGATTCTGTTCACTCACCTGGACGCGGAAGCCGAGCTGCTGAACGTCAAGTACACCGGTCTCGATGTGGGTGCCGTGTCGGTTTACGGTTATTTCATCAACACCAACGCCCTGGTGGCGGCTTCCTCGGCAAGCAGCGCCACCCAGACCATCGGGCTGCGCTACGTGGGCAGCTTTGACGTCAGTGACGCGACCAGGGCGCACCTGACCGTGGAGTACGCCAGCCAGGGCGAGTACGCCGATTCGGGCGTGGCGGACACCACCTACATGTTCGCTGAGGCGGGCGCCACCAACAGCGGC
The DNA here is from genome assembly GCA_046754085.1 of Leptospirillia bacterium. GTDB lineage: Bacteria > Nitrospirota > JACRHL01 > JACRHL01 > JACRHL01 > JBHHVE01. The sequence goes on along the minus strand of JBHHVE010000028.1, from coordinate 28,686 downwards.
GTGACCGGCAAGGTGGGCTATGAGGTGCTGGGCCAGGACGGCACCGGGGCAACCCTGACCCAGTTTGAGACGCCGTTGGCCACCGCGCACGCCTTCAACGGCTGGGCGGACAAGTTTGTCGACACCCCTTCGGGCGGGTTGGTGGACCTGATGTTAAGCGTCACGGGCAAGGTCTCCGGAATCAAGCTGATGGGGGTCTACCACGATTTCTCAGCGGACGAGGGCAGCGCCGACTTCGGCACCGAGATCGATTTGCTGGCGGTGAAGAAGGTGGCCAAGGGCACCAAGCTGGGTGTGAAATACGCCAGCTTCAGCGCCGACAACAGCGGCGGCCAGGTCGATACCGACAAACTGTGGGTATTTGCCGAAACGTCGTTCTAGACACTCGGGAAAACGGCGGCGGCTCGGGCCAACGCCAGGGAAGGGGGTGGATGCCAAAGCATCCACCCCTTTTTTTATCCGTTCGGCACGCTCCTTTCGTCGCCCGAATCCCCGCCGGATCACCCACCGGACCGGCGTGTTCCACAGGGGCGCGGGGGGGCCGGGTAAGGTGGGCGGGTTGCGCCCGGCGGCCTGGTTCGGGTTCCATACTTGGCGGATGCATACCCCGTGACGCACGATTACGAATCAGACCCCCCGGTGGCGGACGCAACATATCACCGAGCCATGAAGGCCGCCCTGCGGCTGGTGGCGCTTACCCTCGTCTACAACCTGGTGGAGACCGGCGTCGCCCTGTGGTGTGGCATCGCCGCCGGCAGCATTGCCCTGGTCGGCTTCGGGCTTGATGCCGCCATTGAGTTTGCCGCAGCAGCGGTGGTGTTGTGGGGCTTGCGGGTGACCGCCCACGGCGCCGACGCTGCGCGGGTGCAGGTGACCGAGGCGAAGATGTACCGCTTTGTCGGGATCACATTTCTGATTCTGGCGATGTATGTGACCGGGCAGTCGGCCTGGGTGCTGGCGGCGGGGCAGGCACCGGAGGAGAGCCGCCTTGGCATGGTGCTCGCGCTGCTCTCCCTGACCGTGATGCCCCTGGTGGCCCGCGCCAAGATGCACGCCGCGAACGACCTCGGCAGCGCCGCGCTGCGGGCCGAGGCCAAGGAGACCCTGGCGTGCTCGTTTCTCTCTTTTACCCTGCTTCTGGGGCTGGCCGCCAACGCCGCCCTGGGCTGGTGGTGGGCAGACCCGGTGGCGGCCCTATTAATGGTGCCGTGGCTGGTATGGGAGGGGCTGGAAGGGCTGCGCGGCGAAGGCCACGCCCACGTGCGCCCCGCGCGGGGGTAATTCCCGTGGTGTCCTAGCCGTTCTCTGCTTCCTCGATCTGCTTCTTGCGATTAAGCGCCTTCTGTTTGACGATCTTTGCCACCTCAAGGGCCTTCTCCTCCTCCGGGGTCTCCACCAGGAGGGGGGGGACCGGGGTGGGGCGGCCGATGGTGTCGATCGCCACAAAGTTGAAGTGGGCGGTGGTGCAGTGGCGGCGCTCACCGGTCAAGGGGTTGTCGGAATAGACATCCACCTTGATCACCATGGAGGTTTTGCCGGTCATGACCACCCGGGCCAACACTTCGAGTTGCTCGCCCACCCGGATCGGGCTTTTAAAATGCATCGCCTCGGCGGAGGCGGTGGTGACGATCCGGCCTGAGTATTCGGCCCCGGTGATGGCCCCCACCTTGTCCATAATCGCCATCAGACGGCCGCCGAACATGGAGCCGTAGGGGTTGGCATCGTTGGGGAACACCAGTTCCCAGCTGCTCAGGGTCTCCGCTTTTTTCGGGTTCACGTCAGACTCTCCCAAGGGTTTTTCGAGGTGTTTAGATAAGTGCGTATGGCCGCCATAAAGGTCTCGCCGTACGTTTCCAGCTTGCTTGGGCCGACCCCGTGTATTTCGGACATGGCGGAGAGATTGGTCGGTTTCAGGTTGGCCATTTCCTGTAGTGTGCGGTCGGCAAACACTCGGTAGGCGGGCATATCCGCTTCTTGTGCGAGCTTGATCCGGAGTCCCCGCAGGGTGTCGTACAGGCCGGGGTCACCCACGTCTGCCGGACTTGCGGCGCCACCGCCTTTGGCCGAACGGATGGCGGGGCGGGCGGGGGTGCTGGCTGGAATACGCAGGGTGACCCCGGCGGCTTCGTTCTTGAGTACCGCCGCGCCCTGTTCGGTGAGGGTCAGCACCGGCCTTCTCTTGACGCCTTCACCCGCATCCTGACGGCGCAGGTAGCCTTTTGCGGCCAACTGGTTTAACAGGTCGGCAACCTGCTTTTGTGTGTAGTTTTGCAGGAGGCCGTAGGTGCTGACCTGATCCAGGCCGTTTTTGCGCACCGCTTCGGTGTTACCCCCGGCCAGATGCGCGGCCACGGTCTGCACGCCGAAGGCGATGCGGCCCCGGCCGCAGCAGCGGGCCACCCCGGACATGAGTTTCTGGGCAAGCACCGTGGCCTCCTGCTCGGGGATCACCGGGCCTTCGTTCAGGCATCGGTCGCAGGCGCCGCAGCCGTCTTCGCGGAGTTCGCCGAAGTGGGCGAGTATCGCCGCCCGGCGGCAGTCGCTGGTCTGGCAATACGCCTCCATGCCGTCGAGACTGGCAAAGGCGTAGTTGCGCTTTTCGGTTTGCGCGGTGAAGTCCACCGGCGGCATGCCGTGCATCAAAAGACGCACCCCGCGTCCCCGGAACGGTGCGGTGTAGTCGATGGCGCCGGCGTTGTTCATGGCATTCAGGCCGCGCAAAAGCGCGTCGTGGTCGATGCCCGCCTCGTGCCCCAGCTGGCCCAGGGATATTTCCACGGTGCCGCTTTCGCCCGCCGGGATATGAAAGTCGAGGGCGGTCAGGATGCGTTGCTGCACCGCCGCCTTTTTGCCCACCTTGCCGCGGTCGGCAATGCGGATCAGGGCCGGGTTGTCACGGGGATTCATGCGGGAAAGGCCACCCGCCTGTTCCAGTATTTTGAGGGCGGCGGAGACAGCGAACTCGCTGCCCTCCTCGCCGGTGGCGGCCAGCATCTCCCGGTTCGACATTTCGGCGATGCCGTCCACCTGGGCGTCTTCCAGAACCTGCCAGATGCGCCGCACGAAGTGCTCCGTAGGGTGGGAGCCGTTGATGAAAAATTCCTGGGTGAAGCGGTCGCCCCGGCCGTACAGCACGGTACAGCGGGCCGGTTTGCCGTCACGTCCTGCGCGCCCGGCTTCCTGATAGTAGGCCTCCAGGGTGCCCGGCATGTCGTAGTGCAGTACAAAACGCACGTTGGCCTTGTCGACCCCCATGCCGAAGGCATTGGTGGCGACGATGACGTCGATGTGACCGTCCATGAAGGCGTTCTGCGCCTTGATGCGGGCCTCGTCGGGCAGTCCGGCGTGGTAGGCGACCACCTTCCCGCCGCTCTCGCCCAGGCGGCTGGTGACTTCTTCCACGTGCTTTCGGGTGGCGCAGTAGATGATGCCCGGCCCCGCCTGTTTGGCCATGAAGGTGGCCAGCATGTCCTTCTTGCGGCCGCCCTCGATGACTTCCATGTGCAGGTTGGAGCGCTCGAAGCCGGTGACGAAGCGCGCCGGGCCGGAAAGCCCCAGCAGTTCCGCGATGTCGTCCTGCACCCTGGGGGTGGCGGTGGCGGTAAAGGCGGAGATCGGTGGGCGGCCGAGCTGTTCCACCGCCGCCCGCAGCTTGATGTAGGCGGGGCGGAAGTCGTGGCCCCACTGGCTGACGCAGTGGGCCTCGTCCACCGCCACGCGGGCGATCGGCACTCCGGCCATCTCGCCCATGAAAAAGCGCGAGCCGAAGCGTTCCGGCGCGACGTACAACAGGCGGATGCCGCCGCCGCGCACCCGGTCCATCACCGCCCGCACCTCGTCGAAGGAGAGCGACGAATTGACGGCGGCGGCGGGGATGCCGAATGCGGTCAGGGCGTCCACCTGATCCTTCATCAGCGCGATCAGGGGCGACACCACCAGGGTCACCCCCGCCGTAATCTCCTGATCCAGGCAGGCGGGCAACTGGTAGCAGAGACTCTTGCCGCCGCCGGTGGGCATGATGGCCATCACGTCCCGGCCGGACAGCACCGCGCTGATGATTTCTTCCTGACCCTCGCGGAACCCGTCGAAGCCAAAGCGGTCGGAGAGAACCGCCCGCGCGGCGTCCAGGGGGTCCTGAACGGGGGGGGCAAACAGGCTCGGGGTATTGGGCATGAAGGGTCGGACTCCGGCTGGGGGGCAGGGCTTAAGTCTATCCGATTGACCCGGCCCGTAGGAAGCGGTTCGCGTCGATCATGGGGGGCCGTGTGTCGCCGGTTTCGCTTTGGATATACTGCCCCCCATGGGCGCGCGCATCGTCATCGACGGCTACAACCTGATTGCCGCCCTGTGGGGCATGGGCACAGGCGCGGGAGAGTTGGAGCGACAGCGCCACGAATTGATCGGGATGCTGGCGCGCTACCGCAAGCGCCGCCCCCAGTCCATCGAGGTGGTGTTCGACGGCTGGCGCGAGGGGCACCCGTTGGGGCACCGCACCCGGGACCACGGCATCGACGTGAGTTACTCCCCCAAAGGCGTCACCGCTGACGAACTGATCCGCGACATTGCGGAGGAACGCGGCGCGGGACTTTTGGTGGTGTCGTCGGACCGCACGGTGCAACGCTGGGCCCGGGATGGTGGTGCCCAGGCGGTGGAGTGTGCCCGCTTCGTCAAGCGCCTGATCATCGCCGACGGGGAGGCCGGGGCAGGCACCGACGGCGACATGTCCGAACGGGAGCGGGACGCGGACGCGGCGGAGCGGGACGGCTGGAAAGGCAACACCACCAAGCGCGGCAATCCGAGAAAGCTATCCAAAAAGGAGCGGGAGTTGGCCCGGCGGCTCAAAAAACTCTAGGGGTGTCTATTCGCTGGCGCCCGCTTCCAGTTGTTTGGGCGGCTCGCTCCCGTCCTCCAGTTGCACCTGTTCGATCTTTTCGAAGCGACTGGTGATCTTGCGGGCCGAGGTGTGGACAAGGTCCACGTCCTTGTGGGCCTGGCGGATGTGGACCGCCAGCTTGTCCATGCGGTCGCCGAAGCGGTCGAAATCCTTGGACAGGGCGGCCAGATGCTCCTGGATGATGTGCACCTGCTCGCGGGTTTTCTCATCCTTGATGACCGCGCGGGCGGTGGTGAGGATCGCCATCATGGTGGTGGGACTGGTGATCCAGACCCGCTTTTTCTGGGCCAGTTCCACCAGGTCCGGGTGGTGGGCGTGGATCTCGGAAAAAACCGCCTCGGCGGGCAGGAACATCACCGCGCCATCGGAGGTGACGCCAGGCTGGATGTATTTGGACGAAATGGCCTCGATGTGGTTTTTCACGTCGATCTTGAATTGGCGTCCGGCGGCGATCCGCTCCGGCTCCGTCATCGCCGGGTCAAACATGCGCCGGTAGTTTTCCAGAGGGAACTTGGCGTCCACCGCCACGGTGCCGGTGGGGTCGGGCAGGAACAGCACGCAGTCGGCCCGGGTGCCGTTGCCCAGGTCGTACTGGAGCGCGAATGCACTCTCCGGCAGGGCGTTTCTCACCAGTTGGTTGAGCTGAACCTCGCCGAACGCGCCGCGGCTCTTCTTGTCGGACAGAATGTCTTGCAGGGACACCATCTCCTTCGACAGGTCGGCGATTTTTTTCTGGGCCTCGTCGATGATGGTGAGACGCTTGACCACGTCGGTGAAGGTGGCTTGGGTTTTTTTGAACCCTTCATCGAGGCGTTCGGTCACCTTGCCGGAGATCTCCGTGAGCTTGCCGTCGGTCAGTTTTCTAAGCTCGTCGAAGCGCTGGTTCAGGGTATCGGTGGCCAGCTTCATGCTCTCTTGCAGGCTGATTGCGGTCTTTTCGGAACTCTCCTTGAGGGAGCCGGCAAGCCGGGCGGTGAGACCCTCCCGCAGGTCACCGATCGTTTTTGAGGTGTCGGCCTGGAGCTTGCCGATGGCGGCGGCCACCTCTTTGAGCTTGGCGTCGGTCAGGTCGCGCAGTTCCCGCTCCTGCTTGAGCAGTTGTGCCTGATTCGCCTCCTTGAGTTCGCGCACGGTCTTTTCGATCCGGTCAGTGCGCGCCTCCATGGTTCGTGTCAGGTCGTCGGACAGGGACCGGTGCTTGGCTTCGAGGCCTTCCCCCATGCGGGCGACGATCAGGTCGGCGATGCCGGAGACGGCGTCCCGGATGGCATCACCGCTCTTGCGGTCGCGGCCCCAGGCGAGAAAGCCGACGCCGACCCCGGCCAGGACACCGGCAAGGACCACCAGAGCGGTTAACAGCATGGAACCGGACATGGGGTGACTATCCGCCTCCGAGGGCGGTGGCATGGGCCGGCCGGAAAGCCGCCGCCAACTGCCGGGTGACCGGGCCGGGGGCCCCGCTGCCAATGGTTGTCTGGTCGATGCGGGAGACCCCGACCACCTCGATGGTGGTACCGGTGAAAAACACCTCGTCCGCCGCCAGCAGTTCGCTCAGGGTGATGTCCCGCTGGTGGGCTTCAATGCCCAGATTAAGCGCGGTTTTTAACAGGTGGGCGCGGCTCACCCCGGCCAGAATGCGGCTCGACAGTCCGGGGGTGACAAGGGCGCCGTTTTTCACCATAAACAGGTTGCAGCCCGCGCCTTCGCTCACCAGTCCCTCATCGGTGACAAACAGCGCCTCGAACGCCCCGGCCTCGGTGGCCAGTTGGCGCGCCAGCACGTTGGGCAGCAGGTTCAGGGACTTGATGTCGCACCGTTTCCAGCGGATGTCCGGGGTGGTGATGGCGGTGACCCCGTTCGCAATCAGTCCGCTGTCCAGAGGGGTCAGGGGCGTTACCGTGATCAGTGTGGTGGGGGTGGTGGTGTCCGGAAAGGCATGCTCGCGGGGGGCCACGCCGCGGGTCACCTGGATGTAGATTTTGGCCTCGGCATAGCCCGCCTGCATGAGGGATGCGGCGATCCAGTTGGCCAGAATCTCCCGGTCCCAATCCGGGGTCAGGCGGATGGCGCCGAGGCTGGTGTCGAGCCGGTCCAGGTGGGCATCCAGCAGAAACGGCAGTCCCCCATAGGTGCGGACCACTTCATACACGCCGTCACCGAACAGAAACCCCCGGTCGCTCACCGGCACGCGGGCCTCATCCAGAGCCATGGGCTTGCCATTGATGCAGGCGATATCCGGCATGGTTCCCGGGTACCTCTCTAGAGGGAAAATGCACCGCCGCGGGCGAGCAGCCGCTCGAACGCGCGGGACGTCACCGGCTTGGAAAGCAAAAAGCCCTGAACCCCGTGGCAGCCTTCCTTCTTCAGGAAATCGAGTTGCTCCCGCGTTTCCACCCCTTCGGCGATCACGGTTACCGAAAGGCCGTGGGCCAGGGCGATGATGGCCCGCGCGATGGCGGCGTCGCCGGGATCGGTGTCGACCTCCTTCACGAAGCTTCTGTCGAGCTTGAGAACGTCCACCGGAAAGCGCTTGAGGTAGCCCAGAGACGAGTACCCGGTGCCGAAGTCGTCAATGGAGATATTGATTCCCATACCCTTGATTCCGGCGAAGGCGGCGGCGCTCTCCCGGGTGTCCTCCATCATGACCCCTTCGGTGATTTCCAGGGCCAGCAGGGCGGGGTCCAGCCCGGTATCTTCCAGAATCCCGCGCACGATGGCGGTCAGTGTGTTTTCGTGGAACTGGCGGGGGGAGAGATTGACCGATACCCGCAGCTTTCCAAACCCCTTTTCCTGCCACTTCACGGCCTGTGCGCAGGCGGTCCGCAACACCCACTCACCAATCGGGACAATCAGCCCGGTCTCTTCCGCCAAGCGGATGAAACGGGATGGGGAGATCAGGCCCAGGGTCGGGTGGTGCCAGCGCAACAGCGCTTCCATTCCGGTGATACGGCCACTTTCGAGGTCGACCTGCGGTTGGTAGTAGAGGAACAGTTCGTCCTGCTTCAGGGCCCGGCGCAGGCCGTTTTCGAGGCGCAGCCGCTCGGAGGCCGGAGCCTCCATTTCCGGGGAAAACGCCTGGAGGTTGTTGCGGCCCCTGGACTTGGCGCTGGAGAGGGCGGATTCGGCGTTTCTGACCAGGCTTCTGGCGTCGCGACCGTTTTCCGGGTAGTGGCTCAGGCCAATGCTGGGGGTGACGTAGACCTCGTTGCCGTCGAGTTTATAGGCGCCGCTCATGGCCTTGCGCACATTTTCCGTGCGGGCTTCAGCGGCTTTGCTGCTGGGCAGTCCGTGGATCAGGAGGGCGAACTCGTCGCCCCCCAGACGCGCCACCAGGTCTTTCGGACCGGCGCATTGCACCAGCCGTTCGGAGACGGTCTTGAGCAGGATGTCTCCCTGCTCCTGACCGAGGGTGTCGTTGATCGACTTGAAGCGGTCGATATCGAGCAGCACCAGGGTGAGGCAGGAGGATAACTCGTCGGCGGCGTAGATGGCCGAGTCCAGGGCTTCCAGAAACTGGAGGCGGTTGGGCAGGCCGGTAACGGGGTCGAAGCGTTTCAGGTTGGTGACTTCCTCCTGCGCCCGGTTGCGCTCCATGGCCCGGCGAATGCGGGCCACGGAGATGGAATTGCCGGGCACCTTGAGCAGATAGTCCTGGGCGCCGGATTCCACCGCCTGCAGTCCGAGTGCCTCCTCCCGGTGGCCGACCAGCACCACAACGGGTATGCCGGGGACGCTCGAGTGGAGGCGGGAGAGGGCGTTCAAACCGTCGAACTCCGACAGGGAAAGATCCAGCAACACCACGTCGCAGGGGTCTTTTTTCAGGCGCGCGATGGCGTCCGGCAGGGAACGGACGTGGGACAGGTTATAACGGTCGGGGTCGGCCAGAAACAGCATGCTCTGAACCAACAGCGCGTCTTCAAGGTGATCCTCGACCAGGAGAACCTTGATGACCGCCGGATGCGCCATCTGCTTCAAGTTGTGAACTCTCCATTCGGGCGGGCGGGAAAAGGACGCTGAATTTTACAGCTATTCAGGGTCGGTTGCCAGCATGAAAAAAGGGCGGGGGATACATTGACACAGACCAGGGATTATCCTTAAAATTCCCGGTTCTACGCGCTCCATTTCGTATATGCGGGAGTGGTGAAATTGGTAGACACGCTAGATTCAGGTTCTAGTGGGCTTTACGGCCCGTGGGAGTTCGAGTCTCCCCTTCCGCACCATATATAAATCATTGATTTAGGGCCCTCCGGCGCATTCGCGGCGGGGGGCTTTTTGGTTTAAAAGCCCACGGCCTGTGGCCGTGGGCCGGTTGTTATTTCGGGGGGGTGGTCCGTGCCCGGGTGCGCTGGATGGCCTGGAACAGTTCCTGGGTCGGGGTGCCGTCGGGCTTGATGCCCGCAAGGGCGGCGTGAGCGCGCTCGGCCTCGTCCATTCGGCCTTGTTCCAGAAACGCAAAACCGGCCTGGTGCAGCCATTTCGCCGCGGTCCGGGCCTTTTTAGCCACGCCGTTGCCGTGCAGGTAGGCCATACCCAGGTTGAACAGGGCATCGGCGTGGCCCGCTTCCGCCGCCAGCGCCCACAATTCCACCGCGGCGGCGGCGTCTTTTTCCATGCCTCGGCCAAACAGGTGCATATTGCCGAGCAGGTAGGCGGCGTCCGGCTGTTCCTGCGCCACTGCTTTTTCCAGCCAACCGCGCGCGGCGGCGTAATCTTGAGAGGTGCCCCGGCCATCGTGGTACATGGCCCCCAAGCGATACTGGGCGTTGGGGTCGTCGCCCCGGGCGGCGGCTTCGTACCAACGGAACGCGTCCGCATCGCTTTGAGGGAAACCCAGCCCGGTTTCGTAAAGGGTGCCGAGCAGGTACATGGCCCATGCCTGGCCCTGGTCGGCGCCATGCTGAATCCACTCGACCGCGTGCAACTGATCCCGGGTGGTCACCGGAGTGCGGTAACGGTCCAGCACGGAAATCGGAGCATCCAGATCCCCCTCCGGCGGCACGAGAACCGGGCGGGAGGGCGTCATTTCGATGCTCGGCGCTTCGGCGGGAGGCGCGGGCGGACTGGGTGCCGGGGCGGGAGGGGGGGGCGCGTCCACGGGCACGGGAACGTCGTCGGCGACGGGGGCGCGAGCTTCGGTCGGCACGGAAGGTTCCGGACGGGAAGGCAGCCAGCCGCAGGCGCTGAGCCCGAAAAGCAGGGTGGCGAGCAGGACGGGAAGGACTGGTGTCATGGTGGGGAGGCCGTGTGCGGGCCGAGTTCGAGGTGGTCGCCGGGGGTCACGCCGCCCCGCTCAAGCCAGCCAGTGGGTCCTTCGATGAAGTAACGGGAGACGCCGTCCGGGCCATAGACCGGGCACGGCTCCCGCTCGCATGGGGGGAGCGCCGTTTCCACCGCGAGCACCTGGCCGTACCGGTCGGTCCAAGCCACGTCGATGGGAAAGAGGCAGTTTTTCATCCACAGCTTGTAGACCCCGTCGCGGTTGTAGTGAAACAGCATGAGCCGGTCGTCGGCCATTTGCTTTCGGTACATCAGACCGCGGGCGCGCTCGTCGGGCGTCTCCATCACTTCGGTCAGGTAGCGCTCGCCATCCGGCAGGCCAATCCACATCCAGCTTGCGGCGGACGCGGGTAGGGCGAAGCTCAGCAGAAGGGCCGGGACGAGAAGGCTTTTCGTCACGGTAAGGCGGTACCCCGTCAGGTGTTGCCCTGCATGAAGGATTCGTAGCGCTCGACCTCGGCGAGGTTGCCCACCGCCACCGGCACCCGTTGGTGCAGGTCGTTCGGCTGGATGTCGAGAACGCGCTCGGTGCCGGTGGTGGCGCTGCCGCCGGCCTGCTCCGCCAGATAGGCCATGGGATTGGCCTCGAACAGCAGGCGCAGTTTGCCGCTGGCCATGCTCGGATCCTTGTTGTCCTGGGGGTAGAGAAACACGCCGCCTTCCAGCAGGTTTCTGTGGAAGTCCGCCACCATGGCGCCGATGTAGCGATGGCCGTAGGGCCGTTGGGTGGGGGCATCGATCTGCTTGCACCAGTCGACGTAGTTACGGGTGCCCGGTTCCCAGTAGTGGGAGTTGCCCTCGTTGACGCTGTAGTACTTGCAGCGCCCCGGAATGGTGATGTTGGGGTGAGACAGCACGAACTCACCCACGGTGGGGTCCAGGGTAAAGCCGTTGACGCCGTAACCGGTGGCGTAGACCAGCATGGTGGAGGAGCCGTACATCACGTAGCCCGCGGCCCGTTGGTTGCGTCCCGGCTGGAGGCAGTCGCTGGCCTGGGGAGCACCCTCGCTCTGCTTCGGCAGGATGGAGAAGATGGTGCCGATGCTGGCGTTCACGGCGATGTTTCCGGAGCCGTCGAGGGGATCCATGTTGACCACATACTTGCCGGCTTTGTGGGGCTCGACCAGATGCGGCTCGGCGTCCTCCTCGGAGCCGATGGCACACACCCGGCCGCTCTTGCCCAGATAGCCCTTGAGCAGGTCGTTGGAATAGATGTCGAGCTTCTGGACGGTTTCGCCCTGAACGTTCACGTCGCCGGTGGAGCCGATGATGTTGTTGAGTCCTGCGCGCCGCACCTCCCGGGAGATGACCTTGGCCACCACCGTGATGTCGTAAAGCAGGTTGGTCAGGGTGCCGGAGGTAGGGCCGAGCTTGCGCTCCTCTTCCATGATGTGGCGCTCGATCGTGGTCAGCGTCATGCTCTGTCCGCCTAACGGTAATTGGTGAATTGGAGGGGGAGGCCGAGGTCCATCTCTTTGACATGGGCCATAACGGCTTGCAGGTCGTCACGCTTTTTGCCGGAGACGCGCACCTTGTCGCCCTGAATGGCGGCCTGGACCTTGAGTTTCATCCCCTTGATTTCCTTGACGATCTGTTTGGCCTTGTCGGTGGCGACCCCTTCCTTGAGGGCCACCCGCTGCCGCACGGTGGCGCCGGCGGCGGGTTCGACACTCTGGTAGTCGAGGGCCTTGATGGAGATGCCGCGCTTGACGATGCGCTGCTCCAGCACGGTGATCACGCTCTGGAGTTTGCCCTCATCCTCGGAGACCAGCACGATGTTCTTTTCGTCTTCCAGGGTGATCTTGCTGATGCTGCCCTTGAAATCGAAGCGCTGGGTGATCTCTTTCATCGCCTGATCGATGGCGTTTTTCACCTCCTGCATGTCCAGCTCGGAGACGATATCGAATGAACTATCGGATGCCATAACGGGGCTCCGGGCTTATAAAATCATCGTGAGGACCAGCATCAGGCTGAGGATGCCGGTCAGCACGAGGGTGCCGATGGTCCAGCTGCGAAGGTCCATATCTCCCATGACGATACTCCTGAAATCTGACGTGAAGCGGCAACCATTTGCCACCCGTGGAAGCCACTGCCAGTGGCGGCTCCGCCGAATAGATCGTGCCCAGGATTATAGGGAGGGGGGTAAGCCGGGGCAAGAGAGGGGACGCCGGGTCTTGCACATTGGTGTATCTTTACGTCCCTGTGAATGACTCGCCCGAATCGACCCCCACGCCTTCCGGTTCCGCCCCGGCTCCGCCCGCACCCCCGAAAGGGCCGCGGAGAAGGCCGAAGCGCAGCCTTTGGGGGCGTCTTGTCAGGCTGACGCTGCTGGCTTCGCTGCTGGGTGTTATAGCCGCCGGTGGAGCGGTCTGGTATCTGTCCCGGGACCTGCCCGACATCAGTGGTCTGGCGGAGTATTCCCCCAGTTCCATTACCCGCATCTACGACGGCGCCGGTGAATTGCTCGGCGAGTATTACAGTGAGCGGCGTGAGTACGTGCCCCTCGGGACCATGCCGGAGCACCTGATTCAGGCGGTGCTGGCGGTGGAGGACAGCCGTTTTTACAGCCATATCGGCATCGATCTGGTGCGGATCGGCGGCGCGGTGGTCAAAAACCTGACCCGGGGCGGCCTGCGGGAAGGGGGCAGCACCATCACCCAGCAGTTGGCGCGCACCCTGTTCCTGTCCCGGGAAAAAACCTTTACCCGCAAGTTCAAAGAGGCACTGCTCGCCCTCAAGATGGAAAGCCTGTTGTCCAAGGACCGGATTCTGGAACTCTATTTAAACGAGATCTACCTGGGCAACGGCGCCTACGGCATGCAGTCGGCGGCGCGGGGCTATTTTGGCAAAAACGTGTCCGACATCACCCTCCCGGAAGCCGGGTTCCTGGCCGGTTTGCCCAAAGCGCCCAGCCGTTACACCCCCTACGTGAACCCGAAGGCGGCCAAGCAGCGTCAGGGGGTGGTGCTGCGCCGCATGGTGGATGCCGGGGTGATCGACTGGGCCAGCTATCAGGCGGCCTACGCCGCCGACCTGTCGTTCAAGCGGCCCCGTTCCAAGGGCCGGGACGCACAATATTTTCTTGAGGAGGTGCGCCAGCATCTGGCGAAAGAGTACGGCACCGACGCGGTCTATCAAGGTGGTCTTTCGGTCTACACCACAGTGGATGCGGCCATGCAGCAGGCGGCGGAGACCGCCGTCAAAACCGGTCTGCGCGCCCTCGACAAGCGCCAGGGGTGGCGTGGCATCATTGGCCACCTGTCGCCTCAGGAACTTGACGCCATGCTGTCCAAGGCCCCCCGGGCGCGCATTCGCACGGAGCTTGCCGCGGGTCCCATTTACGAAGGGGTGGTGCTGGCGGTTTCGCTCAATTCGGTGACGGTGCTGGTGGAGGGCCACGAAGGCACCATCCTGGCCGCGGACATGGCCTGGGCCCGGCGACGGCTGCTGGGCGGCACCGTGGGCAAGGACCTCAAGGTTTCCCGCAGCTTTGACCCGGTGCTTCACCTGTCCCAGGGCGATGTGATTCATGTCGGCGTGCGCAGCACCGAGAAGCTTTTGTTCACCCTGGAGCAGATCCCCCGGGTTCAGGCGGCGCTGGTTGCGCTTGATCCCAAGACCGGCGAGGTGCGCGCCATGGTCGGGGGCTACGATTTTGGCCTGAGTCAGTTCAATCGCGCCATCTCCGCCCACCGTCAGTCCGGCTCGGCGTTCAAGCCGGTAGTGTACGCAGCGGCATTCGAAAAAGGATATTCTCCGGCATCGGTCCTGATGGACACGCCGCTGGTGTTTGACGACCCGTCCACCGGGGTGATGTGGAAGCCGGAAAATTATGAAAAACGCTTTTTCGGGCCGACCCCTCTGCGGGAGGGACTGGTGCACTCGCGCAACGTGGCGTCGATCAAGCTGTTGCAGGAAATCGGGATTAAGCCGGTACACCGCTTTGCCAGGCGCATCGGCATCAACTCGCCCCTGGCCAACGACCTCTCCCTCGGTCTGGGCTCCTCCAGCGTGACCGTGATGGAGTTGACCCGCGCCTTCGCCGTGTTCGCCTCCGGCGGCATGCTGTCGGAGCCGTACTTTATCCGCCGGGTGGTGGATCGGGAAGGGGAGGTGCTGGAGGCGTCCGAACCCAGAGTGACCCGGGCGATCTCCGAAGAGGCGTCCTACCTGATCACCAATGTGCTGGAGGACGTGATTCGCAACGGCACCGGCAAAAAAGCCCGCAGCCTGAAAGCCCACATTGGCGGCAAGACCGGCACCACCAACAACTTTACCGACGCCTGGTTCATGGGCAGCAGCCCCAATCTGGCGGTGGGGGTGTGGGTCGGCATGGACGATCACACCCCCTTGGGCAACAAGGAAACCGGCGCCCGCGCCGCGCTGCCGATCTGGATCGACTTCATGCGGGCCGCCCTGAAGCGGGTGCCGGATACCCCGTTCAGCATTCCCAAGGGCATCGTTTACGCCAAAATCGATCCCGCTACCGGCCTGCTCGCCCCTCCCGGAGATGATGGTGTGGTGGAGGTGTTCGCGCGCCGCTTTAAACCGCGCCGTATGGTGACTTCCGAGGTGGGGTTGGAAGGGTTTGTGGAGTTGGACATGAAAAGCGCTCCACGCTAAACTGTGCGGCTTATGTTTTCCGGGGAAACGCTAACCGGAGCGCCCGAGCGGCTGCCCCGATGGGTGCTTGGAAAGCCCGCACCGATCGGCGCGGGTGACACCCTTAAATCCGGACTGCGGCAGGCCGGGCTGACCACCGTCTGTGAAGACGCCCGTTGCCCGAACCTGGCGGACTGTTTTTCCCGGGGGGTGGCCACGTTCATGGTGCTGGGCGCCACCTGTACCCGAACCTGTGCGTTTTGCGCGGTCGAACAGGGGACACCGGAGGCCCTGGATGGAGACGAGCCGGAACGGCTGGCCGAACAGGTGGCCCGCATGGAACTTTCCCATGTGGTCATCACCTCGGTCGATCGGGACGACCTGCCGGACGGTGGCGCGGCCCACTTTGCCCGTTGCGTGCGGGCGGTGCGGGAAAGGCTGCCCGGGACCACGGTGGAGGTGCTGACCCCGGACTTCGGTGGCGGCACCCCGGATGCGTTGACGGTGGCCGCCGCCGGACCCACGGTGTTTAACCACAACGTGGAGACCGTGCCCCGGCTCTATCGGCAGGTGCGGCCCGGAGCGGATTATGCGGGTTCCCTGGCGCTCTTGAGGGCGGTAAAGGAGGCCCACCCGGGCATGGTAACCAAGTCCGGGGTGATGGTGGGGCTGGGTGAGACGGATGAGGAACTGTTAGCCGTGTTCGCCGACCTGAAGGCGGTGGGCTGTGACGTGCTCACGGTGGGGCAGTACCTCAGGCCGACAACGGCCCAGCGTCCGGTGGATCGTTACGTGACGCCGGACGGATTCGGCCGACTCAGGCAGTCGGCCCGTAACATGGGGTTCGCCCACGTGGCGGCGGGACCCCGGGTAAGAAGTTCGTATGGCGCGGCCGCAGTGCTTTCGGGGCTTGCGGCTGGAGAGTAGGCGAAAATGGCGGAGCAGAAAAAAACACCCAAACGCCGCAAGTCGGATCATCCGTTTCAGGACTTCCAGCGCATCATGCGGCTGCCGCCGTATGTGTTCGCGCGGGTCAACGAACTGAAGATGGCCGCCCGCCACCGGGGCGAGGACATCATCGATTTCGGCATGGGCAATCCGGACCAGCCCACGCCCAAGCACATTGTCGACAAGCTCTGCGAGGCCGCCAACGACCCGCGCAATCACCGCTATTCCCTCTCCAAGGGCATCTTCGGGCTGCGCAAGGCGGTGTGCAAGTATTACGAGCGCCGTTTCGGCGTGGAACTGAACCCGGACACAGAGGCCGTGGTCACCATTGGCTCCAAGGAGGGGCTCTCGAGCCTGGCGCTGGCCATCACCAACCCGGGTGACGTGGTCCTGGTGCCAAACCCGTCGTACCCGATTCACCCCTACGGCTTCATCATCGCCGGGGCCGATATCCGCCACGTGCCGATCCATCCGGATCTGGACTACTTCGAGGAGTTGACCAACTCGTTCCGCGGCTGCTGGCCGCCTCCCAAGGCGCTCATGGTCAACTTCCCGTCGAACCCCACCGCCCAAGTGGTGGATCTGAGTTTTTACGAAAAGGTGGTGGAGTTCGCCAAAGAGAACGACGTGCTGGTGATCTCCGATCTGGCCTACGCCGAAATCACCTTCGACGACTACGTGGCGCCCTCGATTCTCCAGGTGCCCGGCGCCAAGGACGTGGCCGTGGAATTCTACTCCCTGTCCAAGACCTACAGTATGCCCGGCTGGCGGGTCGGCTTCTGCGTCGGCAACGAGCGGGTGGTGGGGGCGGTGGCCAAGCTTAAGTCGTACCTGGACTACGGTGTGTTCCAGCCCATCCAGATCGCCGCCACCCACGCCCTTAACGGTCCCCAGGAATGCGTGAAGCAGGTATGCGAGATGTACCAGTCCCGGCGCGACACCCTGATCAGCGGGCTCGACCGCGCCGGTTGGGATGTACCGCCGCCCAAGGCCAGCATGTTCGTGTGGGCGGAGATTCCGGACAAGTACAAGAAAATGGGGTCCCTCGGGTTTTCCGAGTTTCTGCTCAAGGAGGCCAAGGTGGCGGTCAGCCCCGGCATCGGCTTCGGTGAGTACGGGGACGAATTCGTGCGCATCGCGCTGGTGGAGAACGAGCATCGTATCCGTCAGGCGTGCAAGGCCATTCGCAAGGTGCTTTAGGAATACGGTCATGTCGGACGCAATCAGAATCGGAGTCATCGGGGCCGGAACCGTCGGCGGCGGCGTGGTGCGCATCCTCCTGGAAAACCGGGACGTGATCGAGAAACGTCTGGGCTTTCCACTGGAACTTGCCCGGGTGGCGGAGCGGGACGAAGACCGGCTGGGATCACTTGAACTGCCGGAGGGGGTGGGGGTTACCGATGCCGCTTTGCTGATCGACGACCCATCCATCGACGCCGTGGTGGAGCTGATCGGCGGCGATACCGTGGCGCGGGATGTCACCCTGGCGGCATTTGCCGCCGGCAAGCACGTGGTCACCGCCAACAAGGCGCTGGTTGCGGCCCATGGCGAGGAGTTGTTTGCCGCCGCCGACAAAGCCGGTGTGCAATATGCGTTCGAGGCGGCGGTGGGCGGAGGCATTCCGATTCTGCGGGCCATCCGCGAGAGTTTTACCGGCGACCGCATCCAGGGCATCCTCGGCATCATCAACGGCACCGCCAACTACATCCTCACCTGCATGGGCGAGCAGGGCGCGGATTTCGCCGACGTGCTGGCGGAGGCGCAGGCGCTGGGCTATGCCGAGGCCGATCCGACCTACGATGTGGAAGGCAACGACACCGCCCACAAACTCGCGATCCTGATCGGCATGGCGTTCGGTGGCAAGGTCAAACTGGAGGATATCTACACCGAGGGCATCAGCCGCATCACGCCGACCGACCTGGACTACGCCCGGGTATTCGGCTGCAAGGTGAAGCTGCTTGCCATCGCCAAGGAGGTGGACGGGCAGATCGAGGCCCGGGTGCACCCGACCATGGTGCCGGAAAGCCATCTGATTGCCCAGGTGGACGGGGTGTTCAACGCGGTCGCCGTGGCCGGCGATTTTGTCGGCGAGACTCTGTTTTACGGCCAGGGCGCCGGGGCCGAAGCCACTGGCAGCGCGGTGGTGGGCGACCTGGTGGCCGTGGCCCGCGCCATCCAGAGCGGCAACCCCGGACAGGTGCCGCCGATGGCGTTCCAGCAGAGCGCGCGCGAACCCCTTTCAATCCGCCCCATGTCGGAGGTGACCTGCCTGTACTACCTGCACCTGCGGGTGGTGGACAAACCCGGGGTGCTGGCGGATATCACCGGGATTCTCGGGCGTCACGGCATTAGCATCGGCAAGGTGGTGCAGGACGGCCGTGCCGAAGGCGAGGCCGTGTCGCTGGTGATTTTGACCCACCGGGCCAGGGAGGCCGCCATTCAGTCCGCCCTCACCGAGGTGCAACAGTTGGACAGCGTGAGCGAGCCGGCCATGGTGCTGCGG
Organism: Leptospirillia bacterium; assembly: GCA_046754085.1. Taxonomy (GTDB): domain Bacteria; phylum Nitrospirota; class JACRHL01; order JACRHL01; family JACRHL01; genus JBHHVE01. The sequence goes on along the minus strand of JBHHVE010000028.1, from coordinate 10,462 downwards.
GTGGAGTCCGAAGATGAGTAACAATCCCATGTGCAATAACCGGGAGGTGCGCTGATGGCAAAGCTTTGGCGTGGTTTGGTGCGGGAGTACCGGGACTATCTGCCGGTCACCGACAAGACCCCGGTGGTGACGTTGCAGGAGGGCAACACCCCGCTCATCCCCACCCGGCGGCTCAATATGGCGATCAACCCGGACATTGAGATCCACCTCAAGTACGACGGCGCCAACCCCACCGGCTCGTTCAAGGACCGGGGCATGACCATGGCGGTCACCAAGGCTCACGAGCAAGGGGCGGAGTCGATCATCTGCGCCTCCACCGGCAACACGTCGGCCGCTGCCGCGGCCTATGGGGCCGCGGCCGGGATGAAGGTGTTCGTGTTAATTCCGGAGGGCAAGATCGCTATCGGCAAGCTGGCTCAGGCGATGGCCTACGGCGCCCGTGTGATTCAGGTGCAGGGCAATTTCGATCAGGCCCTGCAAATCGTCAGTGAGATTTCGGCAAGCTTTCCCATCACCCTGGTCAACTCCATCAACCCGTTCCGCATCGAGGGCCAGAAAACCGCTTCCTTCGAGGTGGTGGACCAGCTCGGACGGGCGCCGGACTACCACTTTCTGCCGGTGGGCAACGCCGGCAACATCACCGCCTACTGGAAGGGCTACAAGGAATACATGGAGGCGGGCAAGAGCCGTCGCCTGCCGAAGATGATGGGTTGGCAGGCGGAGGGAGCGGCCCCCATCGTGCGCGGCCATGTGGTGGAAAAACCGTCCACCATCGCCACCGCCATCCGCATCGGAAACCCGGCCAGCTGGAAGAGCGCGGAAGCCGCCGCCAGAGACTCCGGCGGCAAGATCGACATGGTGTCCGACGATGAGATCCTTACGGCGTACCAGATGATCGCCTCTCTGGAAGGGGTGTTCTGCGAGCCCGCCTCGGCGGCCTCGGTGGCGGGGCTGATCAAGGCGAACAAGAAGGGTATCTTCCTGCCCGGACAGCGGGTGGTCTGCACCCTCACCGGTCACGGCCTGAAGGACCCGGACGTCGCCCTGAAGGTGATCAAGGAGCCGGAAACGGTGGCCGCCACGCTGCCCGCCGTACTCAAGACATTGGGCTTTTAAGCAGTCAATTCCCTGTGAAAACCGTTCTCGTCATTCTCGACGGGCTGGCTGACGGGCCGGTACCGTCGCTGAGCGGGCGCACGCCCCTGGCTGCCGCCCGCACGCCCCATCTGGACCGGCTCGCGGCCCACGGCCACTGTGGCCGCCTGCTGCCGACCCCGGAAGGGTGCGTCCCCGGTTCCGATACGGCCATTCCGGCGCTGCTCGGCATGGCCCCGTACCCAGGCCCTTACGGACGAGCAGGGGTGGAGGCCACAGCCCGTGGCGTTTTGGTACACCCGCATGAGGCCGCGTTTCGCATCAATGCCGTGCGTGTGGATCGCGCCAGCGGCCGCGTGCTGGAAGTGGCGTCGGATGGCGCGGCGGACATGGTGCGCCGCGCCGCGCCGGTGCTGGCCAAGGCGGGCGTGCGGCTGTTTCCGGATACCCAGGGTCGCCATCTGGCGGTGCTGACCTGCGCACCTTCCCTCACCTCCGACCCCTACAGTCTGATCGGCCGATCCCTGAGTGAGGGCGGAACGTTGCCGTTGCCGGAGTTGTGGCGGGCGGTACGGGAGCACCTGGGCGGGGAGTGGACCCTGTGGCCCTGGGGTGGTGGACCAGGTCTCCCGTTCGGCATACAGATGCCATTCGGCACGGTCATCTCCGGCGTCGACCTGGTCCGTGGCCTGGCCTTGGCGGCGGGGGCCGAGGCCCCTCGGGTGGCGGGTGTCACCGGGGGACTGGATACGGATTACGTCGCCAAGTCCCGCGCCACCCTGGCCGCCCTGGAATCCCATAACCAGGTGGTCTGCCACGTGGAGTCCCCGGACGTGGCCGCCCACCGCCGCGACCCATTGGCCAAGGTCGCCGCCATCGAACACATCGATCGGGACCTGATCGGGCCGTTAAGCGCGGCCCCGGGGGTTCGGGTTGGAATCACCTGTGACCACGGCACGTCGTCGGTCAGTGGCTGCCATATGAGAGACCCGGTGCCGTTTCTGGTGAGCGACCTGGTGACCGATACGGACACGAGCCGGTGGGGACGCCCGGCCCGCTTTGACGAGGCGGCGCTGGCGAAAACAGCGGTGATCGGTGTAAAAGAGTGGCGCGAAATGCTGGTGGAGGTGGCGGTAGCGTGTTGATTGTCCAGAAATATGGCGGGACCTCGGTGGGCGACCTTGAGCGCATTCGGAATGTGGCGCGCCGGGTGGCGGAAACCCGGGCCGAAGGCCATCAGGTCGTGGTGGTGGTGTCCGCCATGGGCAGCTATACCGACGAACTGGTCAGGATGGCGAACGATCTGAATCCGTCCGCGCCCGCCCGGGAGATGGACCTCCTGTTGTCGTCCGGCGAGCGCGTCACCATCGCCCTTTTGAGCATGGCGCTGGAGGCTGAAGGGGTGCCCGCGCGGGCCTTTACCGGGCGTCAGGTGGGCATAGAGACCGACGGCGCGCACACCCGTGCGCGCATCTCCCGGATCACCGGCGAGCGGGTCAGGAAGGCGCTGGACGAGGGCATGGTGGCCGTGGTGGCGGGGTTTCAGGGCATCAGCCCGGAGCAGGACGTGACCACCCTCGGCCGGGGCGGTTCCGACCTGACCGCGGTGGCGGTGGCGGCGGCGCTGAACGCCGACCGCTGCGACATCTATACGGACGTGGATGGCATCTACACCGCCGACCCGCGGGTGGTGTCCAACGCCAGAAAGCTCGACCGCATTTCGTTTGAGGAAATACTGGAGCTGGCCAGTCTCGGCGCCGGTGTCCTGCAAACCCGCTCGGTGCTGTTTGCCATGCGGCACAAGGTGCCGGTGCAGGTGCGCAGCAGTTTTAATCAGGATAACGGCACGCTGGTGATGGAAGAGGACGAGAACATGGAACAGGTGAGTGTTTCCGGGGTAACCTACGACCGTAAGCAGGGCAAGGTCACCATTTCCCACGTGCCCGATCACCCCGGCGCCGCCTCGCGGATCTTCAATACGGTCTCCGATGCCGGGGTGATGATCGATATGATCATTCAGAACATCAGTCATGACGGCACCACCGACATCTCGTTCACGGTGCCCCGGGATGACCTGAAGACGGTGAAAAAGGCCATGAAGGGCCTGACCATGGACGGTAAGCCTCTCGACGTGCAGACCGAGGACGATATCGCCAAGATCAGCGTGGTCGGGGTCGGCATGCGCTCCCACGCCGGGGTCGCCACCCAGATGTTCCAGGCGCTGGCCGGGGAAGAAATCAACATCAAGATGATCTCCACCAGTGAGATCAAGATTTCCTGCGTGATCGACGAGCGCTACACCGAACTTGCGGTGCGCACCCTGCACGACACATTTGCGCTGGGGGAGAAATCGGGCGCAAACTAGGCGTTTGATGTGATGAGCAAGCAAGGTTCGACAAATACACTGCTTCCCGAGCGGGTGGACGTTTACGACACCACCCTGCGGGACGGCTGCCAGGCGGAGGACGTCTCGTTCACCGTCGCCGACAAGCTGCGCGTGGTGCGCCTGCTGGACGATCTGGGGGTGCATTACATCGAGGGTGGCTGGCCCAGTTCCAACCCCAAGGAGATGCGGTTCTTCGAGGAAGCCCAGGAACTTTCCTTGAAGCATGCCCAGATCACCGCCTTCGGCAGCACCCACAAGGCCAGCGTGGTGGTGGAGGACGACAAGAACCTGAAAGGGCTGCTTGCCTGTGGCGCCAACGTGCTGACCATTTTCGGCAAGAGCTGGGACTTTCACGTCACCGAGGCGCTCGGCATCGAATTGTCCCGCAACCTGGAACTGATCGAAAGCACCATCAGCTATCTGAAAGCGCACCGCTCCGTGGTGTTCTACGACGCCGAGCATTTTTTCGACGGTTACAAGGCCGACCCGGAGTATGCCCTCACCACCCTGGAGGCGGCGGCGGCGGGCGGTGCCGACAACCTGGTGCTGTGCGACACCAATGGCGGCAGCATGCCGTGGGAGATCAAGCAGATCATGGAGGTGGTTCGCGGTCGTCTTGACACGCCCCTCGGCATCCATACCCATAACGACAGCGAGATGGCCGTTGCCAACGCCCTCACCGCGGTACAATGTGGCGCGGTGCAGGTGCAGGGCACCGTCAACGGCTTTGGCGAACGCTGCGGCAATGCGAACCTGTTGTCCGTGGTGGCCAACCTGGAATTGAAAATGGGGGTGAAGGCCCTGCCGGAGGGCGGCCTTGCCAATCTCAAGGAGACCTCGGCGGCGGTGTATGAACTGGCCAACCTGCCCCACAACAAGCATCAGGCCTATGTGGGGGAGGCCGCCTTCGCCCACAAGGGCGGCATCCACGTCAGTGCGGTGGAAAAAAACGCCAGCACCTACGAGCACGTGCGCCCCGAAACCGTGGGCAACCACCGCCGGGTGCTGATCTCCGACTATTCGGGCCGCAGCAACGTGCTGGCCAAGGCCCGCGAGTTTGGTATCGACCTGTCGGACAACAGCGTCCTGTCGGTAAAAATTCTCTCGGACCTCAAGGATCTGGAGGCATCCGGCTACCAGTACGAGGGTGCCGAAGCGTCCTTCGAACTCTTGATTCACAAGGCCATGGGCAACCATAAACCACTGTTTGAGCTGTCCGGCTTCCGGGTCATCTCAAGCCGCCGCGGGCCGGGGGAGCCGTCGGTCTCCGAGGCCATCGTCAAGGTGCGCGTGGATGGCAAGGAGAAGAACGAGGTGGCCGAGGGCGATGGCCCGGTCAACGCCCTCGACCTGAGCCTCAGAAAGGCTCTGTGTGAGTTCTACCCCGAGATCAACGATTTCCGCCTGCTGGACTACAAGGTGCGTGTGCTCACCGGCGCCCATGGCACCGCGTCCAGGGTTCGGGTGCTGGTGGAGTCCGGCGATGCCTACGGCACCTGGGACACGGTGGGGGTCTCCACCAACATCATCGAGGCCAGCTATCAGGCCTTGGTGGACGCCATCGAGTATCGGCTGTGCCGCGATCTGTACGCAAAGTCGGTGGTGGATTCCTGAGGACGGGCGGCCTCTGCCGGGATCATCCCCCGGAATAACATAAAAGAGCGGGAAATGGACGAAGACGGCATTGTCGTTGAGGTCGGGGAGGGCGTCGCCCAGGTGCGTGTGACCCGCTCCGATGCCTGTTCCTCCTGTAGTCAGAGCAGCATGTGCCAGCCGGGGGAGGGTAGCGAGCGCACCGTCAGCGTCAGGGATCCGCTGGGGGTTCTGGTGGGCCAGCAGGTGAGTGTGCGGCTGCCCGAGAGCGGCACCCGCTTTGCTATAACGCTGGTGTACGTATGGCCGGTGGTCGCGATGTTCATCGGAGGCTTTATCGGCTATAAGGTAGGGTTTTCCGGCGGTCCCGAGCGGGCCGACCTGTTCTCCGCCGCAGGGGCCACAGCGGGTCTTGCCGGCGCCTTTTGGCTGCTGCGGGTAATGCGCCACCGGTATGAGGGAAGCGCTTCCCTCCAGCCAAGAATTACCCGTATTGTCCGCTAAAGGTTCTGCCCCGGTCGCAAAAAAATGCTAAAAAAGTGCCGCAACCTGTCAATTTCATTTGACTTTATTTCGATCCACCCTTATTTTTGTCTCACCGAATCAATGCGTGAGTGTCAGGTGCAACAGGCCAGATTGGCTTTGGGTTGTGGAAACTGGAGTGCGGTAGGGTGCGAAAAGCGGATATCGCCAATGTCCTTTATGAGCGCCACGGCATCCCCAAGCGGGAAGCTGTGGAAATTGTTGAGCTTATTCTCGACGAGATCAAGGACACCCTTGCCCGGGGTGAAGAGGTCAAGATTGCCGGGTTCGGCAATTTTACTGTGCGCTCCAAAAACGAGCGCAAGGGCAGAAACCCCAAAACGGGCGAAGAGATCGGTATTTCACCCCGTAAGGTGGTGACCTTCCGGGCCAGCCCCGTATTTAAACAGAGTGTCATCGGCAGCTGACCACAGGGGCACGATGCCGGGGGCACCCCTTCCCGATAAGCTGTTCTTCAAGATTGGCGAGGTGGCTCGTGTCACCGGCCTTGCGCCTTATGTGCTCCGCTACTGGGAGACGGAGTTTCCACAAATCCGCCCGCGCAAGGGCAAAGGCGGGCAGCGGGTTTACCGCCGCGAGGACGTGGAGACGATCCTGACGGTGCGCGATCTACTCCACGGGCAGGGCTTTACCATTGCCGGTGCCCGAAAACGCCTCAAGGAGATTGGCGCCCTTGAAGCGCGCAGCCAGTCGCGGGCGCCGCAGTCCCCAACCGACAACGTGGTGGAAAACACGCGGGAAGGGTTGCGGGAGCTACTGGATTTGATGGACAATACGGATTCTTCTCGGGCCTGAGCGCAGCCCGGATTCGGGGCGTGGCGCAGCCCGGTAGCGCACACCCTTGGGGTGGGTGAGGTCGCTGGTTCAAATCCAGTCGCCCCGACCAGTTTTCGTGTTCGAGGCCTCACAAGGGCTTCCTTTCGTTGCCGGCGGCGCCACATTACCCTGTGGGCCGTCGGCACGATTTTTTTTTGCGCCCCCAAATTTGGTCACCCACGCCGCCCGATGAAACGTATTCTGGTATCCAACGACGACGGCATTGCCGCCGAGGGCCTGCAAACCCTGGCCGCTGCCCTGGAATCTGTCGGCGAGGTCACCGTGGTTGCTCCCGAGCGGGAGCAGAGCGCCGCCAGCCATTCCCTCACCCTGCATAAGCCGCTTCGCGTTTACGACCATGGGCCACGGCGCTTTGCGGTGAGCGGCACCCCCACCGACTGCGTCAGCATGGCGGTGCATCAGCTCATGGCCGAGCCCCCCGACATCGTGGTGTCCGGCATCAACCGGGGTGCCAACCTGGGGGACGATGTGACCTATTCGGGCACCGTCTCCGCCGCCATGGAGGGCACCCTGCTGGGCATCCCGTCCATCGCCATCTCCCAGGTGTGCTGGGAGGATGCCGGTTTCGATGCCGCCGCCGACTTCGCCCGCCGCCTGCTCCAATGGCACTTCGCCCGCGCCGAGGCGGGTGAAACGCTGCCGCCGGATACCCTGCTTAACGTCAACGTGCCGGACCTTTCGCCGGACCGGGTAATGGGGATGCGCTGGACCGTGCAGGGCAAACGCCGCTTTACCAAGGAGCTGGTCATCGAAAAGACCGATCCCCGTGGGCGAAAGTACTACTGGGTGGGTGGAAGCGACCTGGAGTGGGAGGGTAACCCCGACTCCGATTATGCCGCCGTAAAGGACGGCTACATCTCGGTGACGCCGGTCCATCTGGACCTGACCAACCACGCCGCGCTTGAATCCCTGCGCCGGCAAGACGGTCCCTTGTCATGACGGCGCTTCGCCAACAGGCCGATTCTCCCGGTGCGGATGACTGGATTCGCCTAAGGACCGATATGGTGGCGCTGTTGCGCGCCCGGGGCATTGCCAGTGAGGCGGTACTTGACGCTTTCCTGCGGGTGCCGCGCCATCTGTTCGTGCCCGAGATCGCGGCAGGTTTTGCCTATACGGACGGGCCGCTCGATATCGGCTTTGGCCAGACCATCAGCCAGCCCTACATGGTGGCGGCGATGACCGAAGCCCTGGATCTGAAAGGCGGGGAACGGGTGCTGGAGGTGGGCACCGGTTCCGGTTATCAGTGTGCGCTGCTGGCCGAACTCGCCGGGGAGGTGATCTCTATCGAGCGCGTGCCGGAACTGGCGGAGGCCGCCCGCGCGCGGCTTGCGGACGCCGGTTACGACAACGTCACCATCCTCACCGGGGACGGCACCCGTGGGGTGAAAGGCGCGGTGGTTCCGGCCGACCTTCCGCCGGGTACCCGTTTTGACGCCATCATGGTGACCGCCGGTGCGCCGGAGGCCCCCGCGCCCCTGCTTGCATTGCTGGCGGAGGGCGGTCGTCTGGTGATACCGGAGGGCAGCCGCGGCCTGCAAACCCTGATGCGTTACACCAGGACCGACGGCAAACTCCGCCGGGAGCGCCTTATGGACTGCATGTTCGTGCCGCTGATCGGCGCGTTTGGATGGGATGGCTGAGGCGTGTCCGGGCTGTATGAATGGATGCTGTCGTGGGCCGACAGCGAGTACGGCGTGCATGCTCTGTTCGCCCTGGCGGTGGCGGAGGCGTCGTTCTTCCCGATTCCGGTGGACGTGCTGCTCATCGCCATGGGGTTGGGCTCGCCCCATCAGGCGTTGTGGTTCGCCACCATCTGCACCGTGGGCAGCGTCATCGGCGGCACCCTGGGTTACGGCATCGGCCGCTGGGGTGGCAAACCGGTGCTGGAAAAATTCGTCTCCCAGGAGAAGACCGCCCGCATCCACGGCTATTTTGAGCGCTACGAGGCGTGGGCCATCGGCATCGCGGGCTTCACCCCGGTGCCTTACAAAATCTTCACCATTGCCGCCGGGGTGTTCTGGATCAACTTTCCCCGCTTCGTGCTGGTGTCGTTTCTCTCCCGGGGGGCGCGCTTCTTCCTGGTGGGTGGGCTCATCATGCTGTTTGGTGATGCGGTACGGGAGTTGATCGGCAAGTATTTCAATATCCTGACGGTGGTGTTTGTGGCGCTGCTGGCAGGCGGTTTCTGGTTCGTCCACCGCCACGGTAAAAAAGCGGTGCAGCCCCACGAAACCTCCGGCGAGGAGGGCGGATCGTGAGCGCTCTCACTATTTTCAACACCCAGTCCGGCAAAAAGGAGGTGTTCACGCCTCTCGACCCGGCGGGGAAAAAGGTGGGCATCTACGTTTGCGGCGTGACCGTGTACGACCTGTGCCACATGGGCCACGCACGCTCCGCAATTACCTTCGATGTTATTCGTAACTATTTGATATACAAGGGGTATAGCGTCCGATTCGTGAAAAATTTCACGGACATCGACGACAAGATCATCAACCGCGCCAACGAGGGCGACGGTGACTGGAAGCGGCTGGTGGATGAGCAGATCGGGCATTTTTATGACGACATGGCCCGGATCGGGGTCGCCACCGCCCGCACCGACGACGGCGTCGAGGAGCCCCGCGCCACCGACCACATCGGTGACATCATCGAACTGGTGCAGCGGCTGGTGGACAACGGTACCGCCTACGTGGTGGATGGCGATGTTTACTTTGCGGTGGAGCGCTTCGACGGCTACGGCAAGCTCTCCGGCCGCAAGCAGGAAGACCTGGAAGCGGGCGCGCGGGTCGAGGTGGATGCGCGCAAGCAGAATCCGTCGGACTTTGCCTTGTGGAAGTCGTCCAAGCCCGGCGAGCCGAGCTGGCCTTCGCCGTGGGGAGAGGGGCGGCCGGGCTGGCACATCGAGTGCTCCGCCATGTCCATGAAACGACTGGGTGAGACCTTCGATATCCACGGCGGCGGCAAGGACCTTATGTTCCCCCACCACGAGAACGAGGTGGCCCAGAGCGAGGCGGCCACGGGCAAACCGTTCGTCAACCTGTGGGTCCACAACGGCTTTGTGAACGTCAACGCCGAAAAAATGTCCAAGAGCCTGGGCAATTTCTTCACCATCCGCGACGTGTTCGAACAGTTGGCGAGCGAGGGTTACAAAGCGCCCCAGGCACGGGAGATGGTGCGCTACTTCATGCTGGGCACCCACTACAAAAAGCCCCTGGACTTCGACCACGACGGCATCGTGGCGGCGAAGGAGGCCCTCAACAACCTCTACCGGGTGCGGGAGAAGCTGGACGAGGCGGAGGGCGAGGGCGAGGTGCGGGCGGATGTGGAAAAGGCCCTGTCCACCTGCCGCGACGCCTTCGAGACCGCCATGGACGATGATTTCAACACCTCCGGCGCGTTGGCGGCGTTGCAGATGTTTCGCACCACCGTGAACGCCGCGGGCGACCTCAACGCCGCCGAGGCACAGGCGGTGAACGCCCTGCTGGAGCGGATCGGCAACACCCTGGGGGTGCTCAAGCTGCCCCTCGGGGAGGGGGGGTGGACCTTTTCCTCTAGTCTGCCTGCGTATATCGAAGGGCACTGGACGGATGAGCAGGTTCAGAACCTTGTCGAAGAACGTCTCGCCGCCCGCAAGGCCAAAGACTTTGCCCGTTCCGACGAAATAAGAAATCAATTAAGCGATGCCGGGATCATCCTCGAAGACCGCCCGGACGGCACCACCCGCTGGAAACGATAAGACCATGGCATTTACCAAAGGCCCCAAGGGCCCGCGCAAACCCGGCCCCGGCGGCCCCCGCAAGGGAAAACCGACGGATACCAGTAAACCCCCGCGCCGGGGTCCGGTAAAAAGCGGCGGCCGGTTCGCACGGGATGACCGGCAGGGCCGTCAGGACAGCCGTTACGGTGGCGGCCAACGTCAGGACAGCCGCGACAGCCGGGACAACCGGCAGGGGGGCCAGGGCCGTCAGGACAGCCGCTACGGCGGCGACCGGCGTCAGGACAGTCGCGACA
>JBHHVE010000027.1:0-38991 GCA_046754085.1 Leptospirillia bacterium | reverse complement strand
CAGTTGCAGCAACACGCCGACGCCGGGCTATTGCGACGACGGCCGGGCGGGCACGAACGACTCCTATGACCTGCTCCTCGATATCTGTCGTAATACGCTCATTGCGGGGTACTGCGACGATGCTAAGGCGGGCACCGACGACGCCTATCACCTGTTCACCGACACCTGCAGCCACACCCCGATAACGGGTTATTGCGACGACGGCAAGGCGGGCACCACGGACATTTACGATCTGGCCACCGATACCTGCAACAGCACGCCGAGGCCGGACTACTGCGACGACGGCAAGGCGGGCACCACGGACGTTTACAACCTGGCCACCGACAGTTGCAGCAACACGCCGATTCCGAACTACTGCGACGACGGTCGGGATAACACCATCGATCTGTACGATGTCGCCACTGATACCTGCAACAACATCCCGATGCCGGATCCGACGCCGGATCCGACCCTGGGGGTGACCGCGTTTTTCCCGGGTTCGGACTGGAACGACTATGTGGTCAACGAAGGCCCCATACCGTTCGCCGCCAGCGGTTTTCCGTGTGACGGCGGCGAGAGCGGCGGGCACAACGCCTGTCTGCATGCGGGCGAGTACCGCACCGCCGCCATCGATGGTTTCACCAGTTGCGACGGGCTCACCGCCACCGACTTTCTGGATGCCTTTTACTGGCGCTGCGACAGCACCTCAAACCCGGTTCGCATGGTCTCCACCGGCCTCAAGCCGGGGGTGCGCCTCTCCGACCTGCTGCATGTGCCGAGCATGCAGTGGCTGCCGAACGCCATACGGGTGAGCGGCAGTCTGGGCGAGTTCTACCAGACACCGCCCCAGGTGTGGTGGAACAACCCGGTGGTGCCGGTGAGCGCGGGCGGTGTGCTGTCCGCGCCGGGCACCATCCATGTGGTGACCGGCGACGCCGGGGTACCCTACGACATCACTGCCGATCAGGTGGCGCTGGTGGTGCCTCCGGGCCGGACCATCACCGGCGCGGGCGACGGCGGCGTGGTGATACGCGCCAGAAACCGCTCCTTCCTGTGGGTCGAAGGTTCCGTGGATGCCACGGATGATGCCCATGCCCTGCGTTGGGAAAACGTCACGTTTTCCGCCTTGTACGGCTTTAGCGCGAGCAATCCCTCCAACGAGGGTGTATACGTTCACCATGGCGGCGGCAACCGCCTGTCCGACCTGTTCGTCACCCGTGGCGGCTACAGCGGTGTGATCCTGGAGCAGTCGTCCGGTAACCTGCTGTTGCGGGTTTCCGCCAGCGACAATGGCCTTGCCGGCCTCTACCTCCTGAATGCGCCGGACAACGTTGTGGATAGTGTCACCGCATCCGAGAACGGTACCTGGGGGGCGGTGCTCGAGCGCTCCAACGGGGTGTTCCTGTCCGACGTCACCACTGCGGATAACAACGCCTATGGGGTTTGGGTGTACGCTTCATCCGGCGTCACCCTGATGAATGTCGCCGCCACCGGCAACGGCACCAGCGGCGTCTACCTCTACGCCGCCAAGGGCGCCACGATGCTGAATACGGCGGCGGCGGACAACGGCGAGATCGGCGTGTTTTTACAGGACTCGGACGACTCCCGTTTCTCCGGCGCCCTCAAGATCGGGCACAACAGACTGTGGGACTGCGTCGAGACCGGCGGCATTCGTCCCGGCATCGGCAACGACAACTGCGAGAACCGGGACGGTTCCGACGCCACCCTTGAGATGGGCGTCAGCCTGTCCGCAAGTTTCGTGGGCGGGGTGTTCGACGATGATGTGACAAACCCGGACGACATCGCCGGGGCGCAGCATGCCAACGGGATCCACGATTGGGACGACTTTGACAACGACTTCCGGCACTGGGTCGCAGACACCGGCGTAGGCCTGGAGCCCAGCGCGCGCTCCTGTGAAGATGGCAATTGCCGCATCTGGGACTGGCGGGTGAGGGCATCGGATACCGTGTTGTCAGAGGCGCTGCCGGTGCCCACGGGCGAGGACAGCAAGTCCCACCACTGGTCCGACGGCTCAGTGAGTGACTACCTGCCGAACGCGGTGGAGCTGACCGGTGACGGTGAAGGGGACGACGACGGTCTGTGCGAGTCCGGCGAAGACTGCCGCCATACCCGGAACCTGGCAAGCTACCAGGGTGAGGGGAGCGATACCACGGTGGCCATCATCGGCTCCGGCGGCCAAGTGGAAGACGTGAAGCTGATGCAGCGTCCGAATCGGGCACCCTGAGGCGGCCCGCTGTCTGCGCCCCGAGCGGGTGTCAGCGATGGTGGCGGCCGTGATGGGCTTTCAGACGCGCCTTCTGGTCGTCGTTCAACATCCCCTTGATCTGCTGAAGCTGCTTGGCGAATGCGCGCCACAGGTCGCCTTCAAGCGCCCCGATTGTTTTCAGCTGCTTTTCCACCTCGGTCATGCGAATGGTGTCGTCAAACAGCAGCCCCTTTAGGTCCGAAGTTGCCGCTTTGAGTTGGGCTTCGTTTACCGCGTGGGCCGAAATCCATTCATCCCGCAGGGTCCGGAGGCGCGCTTTCTGGGCATCGTCCAGTTCCAGCATGTCGCCCATTTTCAAAAAGTGAACGGCGGCGTTATGGGGGCCGAAATCGTGGCCTTTTTTGTTCATCATGCCGTGATGACCACCCTTGGATGAGGACATGCCGCCGTGCCCTCCCATCATGTGTGCACCGGTCGTCATTCCATGGTGCCGGTCACTGGAGTCGGCGAGGGCGGGGAAGGCGGTAAGGGTCGTGGCAAGCAACAGGGTCACGGCGGCGATGGCCAGCCGGGTCGGGTTCTGTTTCATGGTTCTGTTTCCTCTTTACCAAGCCGTGGGCAGTATCGCCTGACGGCATGTTGAACGGGTAAAACCTTGGGGTCCATTTATTCGCGGAAGCCGTTCAGGGTTGCGGGAATGGCGCCCAGGGCCAGCATTTTTTCCTCGGCCCGTGCACCGTCATCCGGGGCGAGGTTGACCGCCCGGACGGCGTCGGTGAGCAGCCGTACCTGAAAATCGCGTTCGAGGGCATCCTGCACGGTCTGCAACACGGCGTACTCGGTGGCGAGCCCGCAGACGAACAGGCGCACGGAGCCGTCGGCGTGCAACTGGTCGTTCAAGTCGGTATTGCGAAAGCCGGAATAGATATCGTCGCTCGCCGCCTTGGCCTTGGAGATGAGCACCGCTCCCGGTGGCATGGAGATGTCCGGGCAGAGTGCCGCGCCATCGGTGCCCTGGACACAGTGGGGCGACCACGGACCGCCCTGGGCCGCGAACGAGCAGTGATCCTCCGGGTGCCAGTCACGGGTAAAGTAGACCGGTTTTCCGGTTTTGGCGAACAGGTCGATGTAGTGCTTGATGGGACCCACCACCGCGTCTCCGTCCGGCACCGGCTGGCTGCCGCCAGGCAGAAAGTCATTTTGCACGTCCACCACCAGGAGTGCGTCGCCTTCACCCACTGTCCATTCCATGCATACCTCTTCCTGCTGATTTTACCTGTGAATGTCCGCCCATGTTACTCCCGATCATCCCACTTGCCCAACCCGGATGAACCCATTGGACGGTTGGGGGTGTCACCGGTAAAGGCACTCCGCCGTATCCGGCTAACCCCCGCCGGGTTCCGAAATTTTTAAAATCATCTGCCGGAACGGAATGCCGTCCTCGATAAAACGCACGGTATCCGCATGAAAGCCGAACCCTTCATAAAGCGTCTGGACAATCAATGACTGGACACTGGCATACGGGGCCGGGAGGGGTCAATTCGCACCGTTTCCGGTCTGCGCTTCGGTCAGGGAGCGGCGCATGCGCCGGTGGGGGATGCCCGCATCCATGAAGGTCTTGCCGTGGGCGGTAAAGCCGTGGCGTTGATAAAAGCCGATGGCGGATACCTGGGCGTCCAGCACCACATGTTTGATGCCCTGCCTCCGCGCCATGTCGATCAACGCCGAAAGCAGGGCGGCGCCGATGCCTTTGCCCCGGTGCGGCCGCAGCACCGCCATGCGCCCGATATGACCTTCTTTGGCGAGCATCCGCCCGCATCCCAGTGGCTGCCCGGCGCCACTCAGGGCGAGTACGTGGTAGGCGGCCTCGTCAAGGCCGTCCCACTCCAGTTCCTCCGGGACGTGCTGCTCTTCCATGAAGACCTGGCGGCGAATCCGGCTCAGGGCATTTTTATCCGCTTTCCAGGTGGCCGACCTGACCCGCCATGGACTGGCCTGCGCGCCGTTCAAGACGGTTCCGTGCCGTCCACCAGCGCCCCCATGGCCACAAGCTGGCTCAAAAGCTCCCGCAGGGCGTCTCCCAACGCCGGGTCATCCAGAAAGGACGCCAGCAGGCCGGCATTCACGGCGCCACCGGTCAGCGGCCCGGCGAGGGGGCTCAAACCGGCGGGCAGGGGAAAGGCCCGCCCGTCCACGAACAGGGTGCAGCCGCCATCCTTCTCCTCGATATAGGCCCAGCGGCTGGCGGGGCTCTGTTCGAGCCGGTGTGGATGGATCATCGCCTTGGAATCAACACCGGCGTCCGGCTCACCGTCCCGGGGGGAGGTCATGTGGCGGCCAAACCAGTGGTCGATGGCGGTGTCGTTTGCCGCGGCGCGGATCACCCGGCGCACCTGTTCCAGCGCCTCGGGGACGATACGGCCCGGATCCGTCTGCATGGTCAGGTCCGGGTCGGCGTAGCGGGCGTTCGGGTCGGTGGCCGCCACCGCCTCTTCGAAAAAACAGGCGATGATCTCCTGATGGGTGGGGGCGCGGAAGCCCACCGAATAGGTCATGCACGGCGTGTCCGAGATCCCGTGATGGGGCACGCCGGGGGGCAGGTAGAGCACGTCGCCCGGCTTCAGAGTCCATTCTTCCGTCGGGACGAAATCGGCCATCACTTGCAAGTCGATGTCCGGCACCAGTCGGGCGCAGCCTTCTTCGATGGGGGCGGCCACCTGCCAGCGGCGGCGGCCCATCCCCTGAATTAAAAACACGTCGTAGCTGTCGATGTGGGGACCGACCGTGCCCCCCGGCGCGGCGTAGCTCACCATCACGTCGTCCAGCCGCCAGTTGGGGATGAAACGGAACGGCTGGATGAGCGCCGCCACCTCCGGCAGCAGGTGGTTGACCTCCTGCACCAGCAAGGTCCAGCCGGATTCGGGCAGGGCGGCAAACACATCCTCCGAAAACGGCCCCGGGTACACCTTCCAGCCCTTGTCGCTGCCGTCGGTGGTCACCAGCCGGGAGCCAATGTCATCCTCCAGGGCAAGGCCCGCCAACTCCTCCGGGGAGAGCGGATCAAAACCCTCCTGGAACAGACCCCGGATGAGGCGGGGCTGTTTTTGCCACGATTCCGACAGGAAGGTTTGAGGGGAGATGTCGCCCAGCATGGGATTCGACTTCGGCACGGGGCGGGGCGTCAGCCGATTTTCACGGAGCCGCCGAGGGCGGTGAACAGATCCGCAAAACCGGGGAAGGAGGTGCCGATGGGGCGGGCGTCCACGGTGATCGGTTCGGCGGAGGCCATCCCCAGCACGGCCATGGCCATGGCCAGCCGGTGGTCGCCATCGGCCAGGCAGCGGCCGCCGGTGAGGACGCTCGGGCCGTGGACGGACAGCCCGTCCGGGTGCTCCTCGACCCTGACGCCGACACGGGTAAGTTCCCGCGCCATGGCGGCGATGCGGTCCGACTCCTTGACCCGCAACTCTTCGGCACCCCGTACCCGTGTGGTGCCATTGGCGAGGGCGGCGGCGGCAAACAGCACCGGAAACTCGTCGATGGTGCGGGGCGCAAGTTCCGGTTCGATCTCGATACCGGTGAGGGGCGCGTGGCGCACGGTCAGATCGGCCACCGGTTCGCCTCCGGTTTCCCGTTCATGGGTACGGGTGATGTCCGCACCCATGCGGATGAGCACCTCCAGCACCCCGGCGCGGGTGGGGTTCACCCCGACGTTGGGCAGGCGCACTTCGGAACCCGGCACCAGCGTGGCGGCCACCAGCGGAAAGGCGGCGCTGGAAATGTCGCCGGGCACGGTGACGTCACACGGGGTGAGGGACTGGCCGCCGGTGACCGACACGGTCAGGCCGTCGCGTCCGAGTGGCACGCCGAAGGCGGGCAACATGCGTTCGGTATGGTCGCGGGACAGGTGAGGTTCGGTGACGGTGGTGGTGCCGGCGGCCGTGATGCCGGCCAATAGCAGGCAGGTCTTCACCTGTGCCGAGGCCACTGGCGATTGGTAGTCGATACCGTTCAGCCTGGCCCCCGTCACGGTGACGGGCAGGGTGCCCTGTTCGGTGGTTTGAACCTGTGCCCCCATGCGGCTCAGGGGTTCCGCCACCCGGCGCATGGGGCGGCGGCTGAGGGATTCGTCGCCGATCAGGGTGCTGCTGAAAGGCAGGCCGGACAACAGCCCGATCAGAAGCCTGGCGGTGGTGCCGGAGTTGCCACAGTCGATGGCCTCCGCCGGAGCGGAAAATTTTCTCCAGCCCGGAGAGGTGATGGTGAGAGTGTCGTTTTTTTTCGACGGCCGTGACCCCCATCTGGCGAAACGCCCCGACGGTGGCCAGGCAGTCTTCCGACGGCAGGTAACCATCAATACGCGTGGTGCCGGATGCCATGGCGCCGAAGATGACGGCGCGGTGGGTAATGGACTTGTCCCCCGGCACCCGCATGGTGCCGCGGAGTGGGCCGTCGTGCTGGAGCGTGAGGGTGGCGTTGCTCGGGGTCACCGGGTGAGCCGTTCGCGCACCGAACGGGCCTGGGAAAAGACCTCTTCGAGGGCGTTTCCGTCGCCGTTTTCAATGGCGCCCTGCAACTGTTCGAGCGACTTCCGGTAGCCGTCCAGAGATTCCAGAATGGCCTCCCGGTTGTGCAGGCAGATATCGCGCCACATGGTGGCGTTGCTGGCGGCCACCCGGGTGAAATCCTTCAGGCCGCCGGCCGCGAACGCCACCGGATCGATCTCCTCGCTGCCGGCCCGACTCACCGTATCCATCAGGGCGTAGGCCACCAGATGCGGCAGGTGGGAGACGCTGGCGAATACTCGATCATGGACCTCCGGTATCATGCGGATCAGGTTGCTCCCGGCCCAGCGCCACAGGGCTTCCACCCGTTCAGTGGCGTCGGGGTCGGTGTGCTCTTCCGGGGTGAGGATGCAGTTGGCGCCTTCGAACAGGTCCGGATCGGCGGCGGCCACGCCGGAGGACTCCTTGCCCGCGATCGGGTGGGCGCCGACAAAGCGGCCCTTAAAAAGTGGGGCGAGGGCCGCCACCACGTCCCCTTTGACACTGCCCACGTCGGTGACGACGGCTTCGGGTTTCAAATGGGGGGCGATGTTGCGGGCGATGTTTTCGAGGGTGCCGACCGGGGTGCACAGAATCACCAGATCGGCTTGGGAGGCCAGATCTTCCAACGGTCCGGCGCGGTCGATGGCGCCCTGATTCAGCGCCTCGTCGAGGGGGGCGCTGTCCGACCCGATGACCTCGCCACAGGCCCCGGAACGGCGCAGCCGCATGCCGAGGGAGCCGCCGATCATACCAACGCCCACCACCAGCACACGGCCCAGGCGCGGCAGGGCGCCGGTGTTTATACCGGTGTCCGCCAAGGGTCAGCCATTCGCTTCGTGGGCGGCGCGGACTTCCGGCAACACCTCGGTGAGCACTTCGGCGAACCGGTCCAGTTCTTCCGGCAGGCCGATGGTGACCCGGACCCAGTCGCCGTGAATGTGTCGGATGATGACCCCCCGCTTAAGACAGGCCTCGAACACCGGTCCCCCGTCCATGCCCACGTTCACGTAGACGAAGTTGGCCTCGGTCGGCAGGTGGACAAGCCCCAGCCCGTCGAACAGTTTGGCCAGTTGCACCTTGCCCGCTTCGTTGACGGCCAGGCTTGCGCGCACGTGGGCATCGTCGGAGAGCGCCGCCAGGGCGGCCCGCTGGGCCAGTTCGTTGGCGTTGAACGGCTGCCGTACCCGGTTCATGAGATCGACGATTTCCGGAGAGGTGACGCCGTAGCCGATACGCAGGGCGGGTATTCCATAAACCTTTGAAAATGTTCGTAAAATAACGGTGTTAGGGCGCTCGTTCAGGATGGGGAGGGTGTTCGGGTAGTCCGGCGCCGTGGCGTACTCGGCGTAAGCCTCGTCAAACACTACGATCAAATCGTCCGGCACCCGCGACAGCAGGCTTTCGACCTCGCCCTCGGTGTTGTAGGTGCCGGTCGGGTTGTTCGGGTTGCAGATGAACAGCATGCGGGTGTCGGGGCCCACCGCATCCGCCATGGCCGGCAAATCATGACGGTGGTCCTTGAGGGGCACCTCGACGATCCTGCCGCCGGCGGCGGTGGTGATCAGCCGGTAGACCACGAAGGTGAGGTCGGCCGCGACCACCTCTTCGCCGGGGCCCAGGAAGGTGCGGCACAGAAACTCGATGACCTCGTTGGAGCCGTTGCCAAGAATGAAGTGGTCCGGAGAGAGCCCCCAGCGGGCGGACAGGGCCTCTTTCAAATAGAAGCCGCCGCCGTCCGGGTAGCGGTGCAGGCCGCCTTCATCGAGGGCCTCTTTCAGTGCCGCCACAGCTTTCGGGGACGGCCCCACCGGGTTTTCGTTGGAGGCGAGCTTGATGATGTGGTCGATGCCCAGCTCACGGGACAACTCGGAAATCGGCTTGCCCGGCTTGTAGGGAACGATACCGGCGATATGGTCCTGTGCCCGGATCACCCGGTGTCGTCCTCCGTGCCCTGGGGATAGGTCCCGAGCACCTTGACCGAGACGCAGTTTTTTTCGACCTCTTTGAGGGCGGCCTTGACCGTCTTTTGGCCCGGATGACCGAGGATATCGATGAAAAACAGGTATTCCCACGGCTGCTGCTTGGACGGGCGCGACTCGATGCGCGACAGGTTGATGTCGTGGTTCTCGAACGGCCTGAGCATGCTGTAGAGCGACCCCGGCTCATCCTTGATGGAAATGAGCAGGGAGGTCTTGGCGTCTTTTCCGGGGGGGCGTGACTCCCGGGAGACGATCCAGAAACGGGTCTGGTTGGTGGCGGTATCCTCGATCCGGTCGGCCAGCAGCCGAAGTCCGTACACCTCACCGGCAAGCTTCCCCGCAATGGCGGCGGCGCCGGGTTTCTGGGAGGCCACCTCCGCCGCCTTGGCGTTGCTGGCCATCTCTTCGACTTCCACGCCAGGCAGGTTTTTCGTCAGCCACTCGCGGCACTGGCCGAACGACTGCTTGTGGGAGTACACCCGGGTGATCCGGTCCATGGAGGTTTCTTTGGACAGCAGACACTGGTGGATACGTTGGATCACCTCGCCACAGACCGTGACTGATGATGCCGCCACTGCGTCCAGGGTTACCGCCACGCTGCCTTCGGTGGAGTTTTCCACCGGCACCACGCCGTAGGCCACTTCGCCCTTTTCGACGGAGGCGACCACCTCGGGAATGGAGGCACGGGGCAAAAACGAACTGCTGCTGCCGAAAAAGCCCAGAGCGGCCTGATGGGTGAAGGTGGCGTACGGCCCCAGGTAGGCGACCCGGATCGGCCCTTCCAGATTGAGGCAGGCGGAGATGATTTCCCGGTATACGGCGACAATGGCGGCGGCGGGGAACGGACCGGGGTTGTCGCGGGTCAGCCGCTCCAGAATGGCTTTTTCCCGTTCCGGCACGTGCAGCGGGGCTTGGTGGGTCTCCTTGACGGCGGCCACCTGCAAGGCAATGCGGGCGCGCTCGTTGAGCAGGCGCAACACCTCGTCGTCGATGACGTCGATCTGTTTTCTAAGGGGGGATAGCTCTTCCATAAGTGGCCTGAATCGTACAGGCCGCCGACACCCCGGTTCAAGGGGCTTTCCGCCTTGCGGCGTTGCGCCGGGTAGAGCGATAACCCCCGGCGCGGACGGCCGGGGGGGTGTGGGTCAGTTCAGGCGGGCGACCCGCTCGGAGACTTCCCGGTAGGTGATGTCACGGGCGTAGATTTCCTCGTACCGCTGTTTGGCCTCTTCGATCTGGCCGGCAGCCTCCAACTGGGTGGCCAGCTCATAGGTCAGGGCCATCCACTCGGCATCGGTGCACCCTTCCTGCTCGATGCCGCGCTTGAGCTGGCTGATCCCGAGGTGGTGCTTGTCGGATTCGGCAAAGCACTGGGCCATCATGATGCAGGTATCCGCAAAACGCTGGGCGCCCTTGATGGCGATCTGGAACTCGCCGATGGCCTCTTCGATCAGACCCATCTCCCGGTAGGCGACACCCAGGTCATAGTGGGTTTCGGCGTCGTCTTCCGATACCTGCTGCTCGATCCCGGCGCGGAACGCGGTAAGGATTTCGTCCATCTTGGCGTCTTCGCCCACTTCCCGCCAGGCGTTGCCGACCTCGTTTTCCAGGGTGTCCTGAATTTCCGAGGCAAGGTTTTCGAATTCGCCGTCGCCGCTCGCCGACGGGGCGGAGGACACCGGCGGGGCCGGCTCCGACGGTGCGGTCCGGGTGGCGGCGGGGGGTTCCGCCGGGGCTTCGGCCATTGCGCTATCAATGGCGTTCAGGCGTTCGGTGGCCTCGGGGTGGTCCGGTTCGATGGCCAGGATGTCGTGGTACATGCGGACCGCCTCGTCGGTCATGCCCTGGGCGCCGTAGAAGGCGGCTTCGGCAAGGGCCTCGTCGAGGTTGAAGGGCTTCACATCCGGCGCACTGTCGGCGGCTTTGGACGCTACGTCCTCCGCTACGCTGACTTCGTCCTCCGCGGGCTCCGCCGAAAGTTGAGCGGTAATGCCGAACAGATCCTCGTCATCGGTATCGAGGGCGATGGAGGTGCCTTCGATGTCAATCTCCTCCGTGGCGGGGCTGTCATCCTGAGGGGCATCCAGGTCGAGGCCCATTTCCGGCGTGACATCATCCGCCTCGAGGTCCAGGGAGATTTCGGAGGTGTCCATTCCCACATGCTCGACCGTTTCGTCATCGGTGTCCCCGGCCTGGTCATCCAGGGCGATGGACAGCATGCCGTCGTCTTCGTCCGGATCCCCGTCCAGGTCGAGGGTGTGTTCGCCGGACGGTTCGGAGTCGGTCAGGTCGATCATGGCCGTTGGGTCGGAAGACAGATCCAGCTCGGACAAGGCGTCGTCATCGTCGGCTTGCGAAGTGCTGACGTCCATAATGGGGGACTCCGTCGCCTGTGCGTCGTCCGTGTCCTCCTGAACCGCGGCCAGCCCGATTCCGGAGAGATCGAGCCCGTCCGGGATATCACTTTCGGAAAAGCTGTCAGCCGGGCCGTTGCCGCCTTCCTTCAGCGTGTCCAGGCGGGCCTGGAACTCCTCGGCTCTGGCCGGATCCAGCAGTCCGTGGATTTCGACCAGCTTGGCAAGCACTTCCGCTTCCACGACGGGGGAACGCCCCTCGTGAACCCGGAGCCGAAGTTCGTGGGCGGCGGGGTTGTCCGGGTCGGCGGTGACCAGGGCGAGGGTGGCGGCTTCCGCGGCCTGAGGCTGGTTTTGCGCCAACGATTCGGTAACCAGTTGCTCGATGCAGTCGTAGGCATCGGACATTTCACCGGCGTTCAGGTGATCGGTGGCGCGTTCTTCCAGCGGGTTTTTGCCACCATCGGAGGCGCTCCCGGCCATGGCCGCCGAGATGTCGTCGCCATCCACGGCATTGCCTTCGAGGGCGGCGGCAAACGGATCATCCGTTCCGAGCCCTTCCATAGCGGCATCGCCGGTCTGGGAGGTGGACTCGATCAGTTCGCCCAGTTCCATGTCGCCACCCGGCGGCAGGGGTGCGTTACTCTCGGAGGTCATGGATAAGGGGGCCTCGGCGGGTTCCTCGCTGTCTGCCGGGCCGTCGAGCTCGGCGAAAATGTCGTCGATGGAGGCCTCGTCTCCGCCCGCTTCCCCGCCCGCCACCGCTTGCTGGCCGCCATGGGCGATCAGCTCAAGGCGTTCCTTGGCTTCCTCGATGTTCGGGTTGAGATCGAGCAGGTGGCGGCAGTAGCGCTCCGCGTCCTCCAGGTTGTCGTTTTGCAGGAACAGGTCGATGGCGTTAATCGTTTCCGCGACGGCCTGGTCGTTGAGGCCGAGCTCAAACAGTTCGGCGGCGACCTGGAGGCGGTGGCGGGTGTTGACCGGATCCAGGATCCGGACCTTCTGGACCATTTCCATGGCCTCGTCCTTTTCGCCCTTGGCGACGAGCAGGCGGGCAACCATGAGATAGGACTCAACCGCGTTTCCGACCATTTCCCGCCGGGCGTTCAGGTCTCCCTGGCGCAGATAGATTTCGGGACGGCTCGGATCGAGCTTCAGGGCCTTTTTCAGGGTGGCGATGGCTTTGAGCGGAAAACCGGCCTTTTCAAAGGCGTGGGAGGCTTTCAGAAAATGGTCGATCGCCTCAACGGTGTTCTTTTTCCTGGCGTGAAGGTCACCGATGTTGTTGAGGGCGCCGGCGGCATCATTGTCATTCGCATCTTCCAGCACCTCTTCCCAGACCTCGATGGCCCGGTCGAACTGTGACCTCTGTATGAAGCGTTTCGCCTGCTCTGAAGCGGTCGTAACATTCATCGACATTTCGGTTTAAACCTCTCCCGCACAGCTATCGGATTCGGACAGACATATTTCCCATCGGTGGCTTTTGCCTATTACTTAAGCGATCCTAAGACTGAATCCGGGTGTTCCGAAGGAAAATTGACAGCCCACCGGGGCGTTTCTAAAATGCGGACGCCGATTTCAACGTGAAATATGCCTTCCGGGGCGGTGCCCCACGCGCCGCCGACCGCGGGGCGGGAAGGAGTTCAACCGTGATCCGCAATGCCGTTTTCGCCCCGTTTCTGGCTCTGGCGCTGATGCTGTCATTGCTCCTGGCCGGATGCACCGGCGGCGGCGAAAGTCAGTTCCACAACGACCAGGGCATCCAGGCCCTGAGCGAAGACCGCTACGAGGACGCCCGCCAGAGCTTTGAAAAGGCCCTCGAGCTTACCCCGGAAGACGGTGTGCTGTGGGGCAACCTGGGGGTGGTGCTGACCCGTCTGGAGCAGTACGACGATGCCCTGAACGCCTACCGGAAATCGATGGAACTTCATCCGGGGGATGCCATCACGGTGGCGGAGGTTGCGTCTTTGCACTACCGCATGGGCCGCTACGGCGATGCCGAGGCCGGGTTTAGGAAGGCCATCGAGATGGAGCCCCGGGCACCGGAATTTCACAGCAGTCTGGCACTGGCCCTGCTGCGGCAGGGGAAGCCGGAAACGGCCCGGGCGGAGCTTGAAAAGGCCTTGCCACAGGCGGAAAAGCACGGTCTGGTGCGTTACCAGCAGGCGGCCTTTCTGTTGCTTGAGGGCCGTAGGGAGGAGGCCTTGACGGTGTTTGAAAAATCTCTCGAAAGTTATCCGGCGGGGGCGCGATCATCGGTTTCCGACCCGGATTATGAGGCGCTACACGGCGATGCCGGCTATCAGAAACTGGTGGAGGGCTGGTGGAAACGCCGGGGGAATTGATCCCACCCCTGGATTCGGACTGGTGGAACGCCCGCTATCGGGAGGGGGATACCGGCTGGGACCTGGGGCAGCCGTCACCGCCGTTCGTGGCCCTGCACCGGCAGGGGGTGATCCGCCCGTGCCGGGTGGCCGTGCCCGGCGCAGGCACCGGGTGGGAGGCGGTGTGGCTCGCGGAACAGGGGTATGAGGTCACCGCCATCGATTTTGCCCCGGCGGCGCTCGCCCGCATCCGGGAGCGGGCTGCCGGGCAGGGGGTGAGCCTCAATCTGGTGCAGGAGGACGTGCTGGCGCCGCCGGAGGCCCTGTGGGGCCGGTTTGATCTGGTGCTGGAGCAGACCTGTTTTTGCGCCATCCACCCCGCGCGGCGGTCGGAGTACGTGGCCGGCATAAGCCGCCTGCTGGTGCCGGGGGGGCGTCTGGTGGGGCTGTTTTATGCGTGCGCCGGGGACGGCGGGCCGCCGTTTTCAGTGACGCCGGAAGCGGTGCGCGAACTATTTAAGCAGAATTTCACCATCGAATCGCTGGCAATCACTCCCGACTCCCACGAACGGCGGCAGGGGGAAGAGTGGCTGGGTATGCTGCGGCGCCCCTAGGGCGGGTTTTTGCCGCTTCCGGGCGGATGACCGGCAGTCGCCTGATCATTCTCCGGGGCCAGGCTAAAGGCCGTCCGAGGGCTCGTCGAGCATGCTGTAGACGATGTCTTCCATCGATACAATGCCGATCAGCTCACCGCTGTCGATCACCACGGCGCGCTTGACGTCAAACTGGGACATGAGCCGTGCCGCGTACTTCACCTGAAGCCCTTCGGAGACGGTAAGAAGCGGCTTGCTCATGATGTCGAACACATTGGTCATGTCGAGGGAGCGCTTGCCGGTGATGACCTTGTTCACGATGTCGAACAGGGTGACGATGCCGTAGGCGTCGTCCTTGTCGCGGCGCTCCACCACCATACTCTTGATTCGGCGGTCCTTCATCACCTGAAGGGCTTCGCGCACCGTGGCCATGCCGTTTACCGTCACCACGTCGCGGACCATAATGTCGCGGACTTTTTTACTCACGTTGCCATCTCCATTGGGTGGGGCGATCCCCCCCCCGTATCGCCCTAAAAATAGTCCTTTTGGACCTCTTCCATCAATACTTTGAGTTGTTTGTTCAGCCCCATCACGTTGTCCACCGGTACGGAAAAGCACAGGCCGTTGCCGTCCTCGTGCATCTGACCGGCTTCCTCGATGGCCTTTAATATCTTTCCCGTGCGCATGCGGTTGACCAGGAAAATCAGGCAGTCGTAGGGCGAGTCGAGTTGCAGGCCAAAAAACGACTTCTTGTCCTCGATGCCCTCACCCCGTGTGTTCAGGATGCTGACGCCGGTGGCGCCTTCCTTTCTGGCGGCGTTGATTACCTTGGTTTCGTTCGCTGCGGGAACCATGGCGAAGATTGCTGAGAACTCCATGGTTATGACTCCTCCTTCTGGGGGTTGGGGTTCGTTTCCGAAGATTTTTGACGGGTTCCGATCCAGTGGGCCAGGGTGGCGTAGCCCATCACGGTGATCATGGGGAACAGGGAGGCAAACGCGATCAGTCCGAAGCCGTCGATGATCGGGTTGCGTCCGGGGATATTGGTGGCAAGCCCGATACCGAGGGCGGTCACCAGAGGCACCGTCACGGTACTGGTGGTGACGCCGCCGGAATCGTAGGCCAGGGCGATGATTTCGCGGGGGGCGAAATGGGTCTGCAGGATCACCACCACGTAGCCCACCATGATGTACCAATGCAGCGCGTCACCCATGACAATGCGGTAGACACCCACGGTGATGCCGACGGCCACCCCGAGCGCCACGGCATTTCTCAGGGGCCATTCGCGGATGCCGCCGGAGGTGATCTCCTGGGCCTTTATGGCCACCGCGATCAAGGCCGGTTCGGCCATGGTGGTGGAATAGCCCAGGCAAAACGCGAACAGGAACACCCACGGCAGTTGATCCGGTTCGGAGAACTGCATGGCCATGGTTTCCCCCAGGGGGAACAGGCCCACCGTCAGCCCCTCCACGAACAGGTAGAGGCCGAGCACCACGAACAGCAGGCCGGGCACCACCCGGTGGGGGTTTTCCAGGGGGGTTTTAAAGAACAGGAACTGGAAAAAGCCAATCACCACCATCACCGGCAGGATGTCCCGGGTGGTGAAGGCAAGGCCCGTAATGATCTGTTCCAGAAGCCCTTCCACCCTAGTGTCCCGCTCCGTGAATCGGTTGCGCAGGCCCGCATATGATCCGTCGGCCGCCGGCCATGCGCGGCGATGAGGTATGGCGGGAACGATGTCGAGGCGCCGAAACGCCGCCGGAGCCCATGCTATTGACGGGGACGGACACTAATACACCCAGATGCCATACAGCATTACCGTGAGGATCGGCGTCAGGGAGGCCAGCGCGATCAGGCCAAAGCCGTCCAGCAACGGGTTGCGTCCCTTGATGGAGGTGGCAAGGCCGACCCCCAGGGCCGCCACCAGCGGCACCGTCACGGTGCTGGTGGTGACGCCGCCGGAGTCGTAGGCAAGACCGATGATTTCCACCGGGGCGAAATAGGTCAGCCCCACGATCAGGGCGTAGCCGCTGATGATGTAGTAGTGAATCGGGTGACCAAGGATAATGCGGATGACCCCAAGGGCGATGGCGATCCCCACCCCCGCCGCCACCACCGAGCGCATGATGAACTGGTCCAGGCGGCCCTCGGAGATATCCTGGGCCTTGTCCGCCACGGCCAGCAGGGCCGGTTCCGCCACGGTGGTGGCGTAGCCCAGGGTAAAGGCGAATACGATCAGCCAGAACAGGCTGCCTTTTTTGGCGAACTGGAAGGCGAGGGACTCACCCAGGGGAAACAGCCCGACCTGTAACCCGCGGGTGAACAAAAACAGCCCGATCACCACCAGGCACATGCCCCACACCACCTTGTCCAGCTCCGGGAACGGCTGTTTGAGCACGACGAGTTGGAAGAACGTGACCACCAGGATGATGGGGGCCACGTCCCGGAAAATCTCGATGACGGATTTCAGAATACGCGGCAGCAAGGGATCCCGACCATGCGAGGGGCGATTATTTGTCGTCGTACCCGGAAAGGCACGCTGAAACCGACACTCTACTCACTCCTTGGGGAGGCGGCAACCGGGGCGCTCGCTTCGTTCGTGGACAATCCGGAGGGGAGGTCTTATCCTAACCCCCGGTCCCCGGCGCGCCGGGGAGCGAAAAAGCCTGCCGGGCCAAGCCCGCCGGGCCGGTTACAGAGATAGTTTGGGATTTTTATGAGTACGGTCAATTGCTGCAAGTGTGGTCAGGAACGGGAGGCCATTAGCGGTCCGGTGTACGGTGGTGCCATTGGCGACGAGATCAAGCGCCGGGTATGCAACGCCTGCTGGCAGGAGTGGTTCAACGGTTTTGGCGTGAAGGTCATCAACGAGATGCAACTGGACATGCGCAAGGCGGAACACGCCCAGATGCTGATGGATCAGATGCGCCTGTTTCTGACCATGCCCAAAGAGGACGGCTGACGCATCACCGGCTTCCCCGCCGGTTCTAGGGGGGCGGTTTGACGAGCAGCACGGAGGTGGGGGCGTTACGCAGCACCTTCTGGGAGGTGCTGCCCAGCAGAAAACGTCCCAGCCCGTGGGCGCCCTTGGCCCCCATCACCACCAGGTCGAACCCGAGTCCGCGATCCGACAGCACCGTGGCCGGATTCCCTTCCAGCACCAGCGTATCCACACTCAGGCCGCTTGCCCGGAGCCTGCCCGCGACATCGTCCACAAACGCCTGACCATCGGTCAAAAGCGCCTTTTGCAACCGGTCCAGGTAGTTGCCGCTGCCCGCGAACTGGCTGACGGCCACCCGGCTCTCGGCCAGGTAACGGTCCTCCACCACATGGGTGAGGGTCATGGCGCACCCGGACAGCCACGGTGCGCGTTCCACGTATTCGAGCACGGCCTCATCCCCCGGTCCCCGGTCGAGCGCCACCAGCGCGCGAGAGGGGCGGGTGCCGCTCTCCCTCACCACCAGAACCGGACAGTCCGCATAACGGCCCACCTTCTGGCTGACGCTGCCCAAGGGCACCCGGAGGGTCTCGTCCATGCCGAGGGCACCCAGAATCGCCAGATCCACCTGGTGGGTGGAAATGGCGTCCAGAATCTCTTTGGGAGGGTGCCCGACCCGAGGCTCGATCACCACGTTCCAGTCCTTGGGAAGCGCCGCGCGGGCCGCCTTCAGCCGGTTGGCGGAGCGGGTTTCGTGCTCGTCCTCAATCCGCGCCCGCAGGAGCAGGTCCTCCTCCACAAACACATCAGGAAACGGAACGGGCGGCTCCGGCAGGGGCATGTTGACATGCACCAGAATGGCGGTGGCGCCGGACAATCCGGGCAGGTTGTTGGCCATTTCCAGCACATATTCACTGTGTTTGGAGCCGTCGATGGCGATCAGCAGCTTCATCACGCACCTCCTTGCCTGTTTCAAACATAGCGCGCGGCAAGGCGGTTCGCCATGATGAATGGCCGTAAAAGGAGAGGGGGAAGCCCCCGGAGCAGCCCGGCTTGCTCTCGACGGACGCAGGGCGAACGGGCGGGTGTGGGGGGATACGAATCCCCATATCCGTCACGGTGCCGCCTCCGGCGTTGCCCGGCGGGCCTTTTTCTCCCCGGTACTCCGGGGTTAGAGGGCGTGGCGTCCTTCGATGGACTTGATCAGGCTGACCTCGTCGGCGTATTCCAGGTCCATGCCGACCGGGACACCGTAGGCGATGCGGGAGACCTTAACCCCCAGGGGCTTGACCTCGCGCGTGATGTAGAGGGCGGTGGCCTCACCCTCCACCGTGGGGCTGGTGGCCAGGATCACCTCGTGCACGTCGCCCTCCTTCAGGCGCATCAGCAGACTGTCCAGGTCCAGGGCCTCGGGGCCGATCTGCTCCAGCGGCGAAAGCACCCCGGCAAGCACATGGTAGATGCCCCGGAAGGTACCGGTGCGCTCAATCTGGTAGAGGGTTCCCGGATCTTCCACCACGATCATGCGCGAGCTGTCGCGCCGGGGATTGGTGCAGATCTCGCAGAGTTCGGCATCGGTGACATTGTGGCACCTGGCGCACGGGTGGGCGCTGGCGCGGGCGTCGATAATGGTTTGGCCGAGGCGGCGGGCCCGGTCCGGTTCAAGGCGCATGATGGCATAGGCCAGGCGCTGGGCGTTTTTGCGCCCGATGCTTGGCAGCCGGGCCAGTTCGCCGATCAGCCCTTCGAAAACGCCTTTGCGCTTCATGGCGGAGGAAAACGCCGTCGGCCGGGCTACATCAGGGCGTCGAGGGGGTTTCCCATGCCGGGGATGTTGAGGCCGCCGGTGACCTTTTCCATCTCCGCCGCCATCTGTGCCTTACTGGTGCTCTGGGCCTCGGCGATGGCCGCCAGGATCAAATCCTGGAGCATCTCCACGTCATCCGGGTCGACCACGTCGCGCTTGATGGAAATGCCGGTGATCTCCTGCTTGCCGTTGCAGCGCACGGTCACCATACCTCCTCCGGCGGAGGCTTCCACCTCGGTGCGGGCGGCCTCTTCCTGCATTTCAGCCATGCGCTGCTGCATCTCCTGGGCCTGGCGCATGAGCTGGCCCATCATTTTCTTCGACATCTTACTGAATCTCCTTGGACACCGGGGGTCAGGACTCCGGGTCGGGTTTGTGCAATTCCACGATCTCGCCGCCGAACTCGTCCAGCACTTCCTTGACGAAGGGCAGTTCCATGGCGTTTTCCACCTCCTGCCGGTGTTCCGCCTGGGCCTCCGCCTCGAACTCCTGGGCCAGGGTGCTGACATCTTCCGCCTGATCGGAGATCAGGTTCAGGACAACGGTGACCTCGCGTCCGGCCACCTCGTTGGCGAGGTTGGCAATGAATTTCTGGTTTTCCGGCCGGCTCACCATGCTGTACATGACCTCGTAGGCGGGCAAAAAACCGACTTCCAGCCGGTCTTCCGAGGCGGACCGGAACACCCCCTGCTCCAGATAGGCGGCAAGGGACGGGCGGCGCTTGTTGATCTCCCGAACGGTGGCGGTCCAGATCTCCCGGGGACCGCCGCTCACCGGGGTGGGCGTGCCCGGAGGCGGGGTGAACGGCGCGGGCCGTGCGTCCGCAACCGCCGGGTCCGCCCTGGGGGCGGGTTCCGAAACGGTTGCCGGGGGGAACATCGGGGCAGACTCGGGCGCGGGTTTCGAAGCGGCTGCCGGGGTCGGCTCGGGCTCGGGCTCGGGTTCCGGTATCCGGGCAGCGGGCGCCCGATGGGCGGGCGGCTCCGTGAGCGCCGGGGCCGGTTCGGGTGCGGCGGGCGGTTCGGGTGCCGCGGCCTGGGGGACGGGTGCCGCCGCTACGTCCTGGGGTACGGTTGGGGCAGCTTGCGCCGCCGAAGGGGCTTCCGGTGCCGAGGCAGGCGGCTTTGGGGTGGATGCGCCCGCCGCCTGCATGGCTGCTGCCGGTGCCACCTCTGCGGGCGGGGCTTGCGCCGGGGGTGCCTGTGGCGCGGCGGTTGGGGCCGGTTGCGGCGCGGAGCGGGGAGGCTGTGGGGCAGGCCGGGCCGGTGCGGGGCGGGCCGGGGCGGCCTGGGGCCGGGCCGCCGCTTGCGGGCGATCACCGTCCAGCCGGGACAACAACTCCCCCAGGTCCACCAGTTGCGGGGTCTGACAGGCCCGAACCAGGGCGGCTTCCAGCAGAAAACGTGGGGCTTCGGCGCGGCGGCACCGTTCCTGGGCCTCGGTCAAAAGTCCCAGCACCTGTTCCAGCACCTCCCGGGGGGCATCCTGGGCCTGAGCGGAAAGCTCCGCCACGTCATCGGATGACAGGTCGATAAGCGTCTCCGGCGTGTCCGTGACCTTGCACACCAGCAGATTGCGGAACTGCTCCACCAGTTCGCCGGACAGGATGGAGATGTCCTGCCCCGCGTTAATCACGTCCTTGAGGCGGTTCAGGGCTCCAGCGGCGTCACCCGACAGGATGTCGCCGGCGAATGCCGACAGGGTGGACTGGCCGGAAACCCCGAGCATCAGGGAAATGTCCGCCTCCTCGATTTGGCCGCCGCCGAAGCTGACCGCCTGATCGAACAGGGACAATGCGTCCCGCAGGGAGCCGTCCGCCGCCTGTGCCACCAGGGACAGGGCGGAACGTGAGACGCTGATGCCGTCACGCTCCGCCAGGCCGTTCAGGTGGTCGCTGATTTCCGCCCGCGATACCCGCCGGAAGGCGTAATGCTGGCAGCGGGATACGATGGTCTGGGGCAGTTTGTGGGTTTCGGTGGTGGCGAGCACGAACACGGCGTGTCCGGGGGGTTCTTCCAGGGTTTTGAGCAGGGCGTTGAAGGCCGAGCCGGAGAGCATGTGGACTTCGTCGATGATGTAGATCTTGTAGCGGCAGGCGAGGGGCCGGTAGCGGATGTTCTCCGACAGATCCCGGATATTGTCGACGCTGTTGTTGGAGGCGCCGTCGATCTCGATGACGTCGGCGGCGTGGCCGTCCACGATCTGGCGGCAGGTTTCACAGGTGTTGCACGGTTCCGCGGTGGGGCCGCTCTCGCAGTTGAGGGCCTTGGCGAAGATGCGCGCCACCGTGGTTTTGCCGACCCCGCGGATGCCGGAGAACAGGTAGGCGTGGCCGATGCGGGCGGAGCCGATGGCATTGGTCAGGGTGCGGACGATGTGGGGTTGCCCCACCACCTCGTCGAAGCGCTGGGGGCGGTACTTGCGGGCGGAAACCTGATAGCTCATGGGGATCCTCTAAAATCTGCTATGCGGTCCGACTGCTGCGCCCTGCGGGGTTCACCCCTCCGGGTCATCGTGGCAGGTCTCGGCTTTTCCCCCGGTGTCCCGGGAACCGCCGCTTCCGGGCGTTGCCCGGCGTTCCGGAGGCAAGGTCCGGTCGGGAGAGGGGCCAGGCAATCCTGCGGCACATCGAAAGTCTCGTTTACCGTTGCTTCCTTCCGGACCTGGCGGAGTTCAACAAGATTCGATTGCACAGGGCCCAACCCCTCACCCGGCGGGACCTTGCGTATTGTTATGCGTTCCCATCGGCTCGCTCAGCAGACCCGGATGGCGGAGAGGGTGGGATTCGAACCCACGGTACGCGTGAACGCACACACGGTTTCCAACCGTGCTCCTTCGGCCACTCGGACACCTCTCCGGAATCAACAACCAATCCGTATGTCTGCTCCCGAACGCCCCGTAAAGACGGCAAAAGTGGCGGAGAGGGTGGGATTCGAACCCACGGTGACTTTCGCCACACACGCTTTCGAGGCGTGCTCCTTCGGCCAGCTCGGACACCTCTCCACGGCAGCCCTTACGGTCGCTGTTTTGTAAAGAACGCGCGCCATAAGTTACCACAGGTTTCGGCCAGAATCCCGCCATAAATTGCCACTTGATGGTTCAGCCGGTCATCCTCCGGAATCCGGTACAGGCTGCGGCTGGCGCCCGCCTTGGGGTCGTCGCAGCCGAACACCAGCCGGTCCACCCGCGCCAGCACAAGGGCGCCGGAACACATGGCGCACGGCTCGCAGGTGACCACCACGGTACAGCCCGAAAGCCGCCAGGCGCCGATCTTCTCCGCCGCCTGGCGCAGGGCCAGCACCTCGGCGTGGGCGGTCGGGTCGGTGTCCGCTTCGCGCCGGTTGTGGGCGCGGGCGATGACCTCGCCGTCCTTGACGATGACGCAGCCGATCGGCACGTCCCCGTGAACGGGGGCTTTTTCCGCCTCCTTGATCGCCTCCTCCATCCAGGCGGCATCCATATCCGTGGACTGTTGCATGGGGGGAATCATACGGGATGCCCACGGCTCGGGCGGGGGAAATTCGGTCTGAAAGCGTGGGAATGACCACCCATGTCGAATATGTTTATTACAGATATAGGGGCCGTTGCCGGTTTGGGCGCGCGAGTATGCTGGGCGAGGTACCGCTTCCGCGGGTCCTGGACCGGCACATCAGACGCTCTGCGAAGGCGTTCACTCTTGGTCGGAACGTTCCGCTTTGAACGGAAAACGGCCGGGTGAAGAGGATTTGATTTAAGGGCGATTTATTTAAAAACAATGAGTTGGGGTTTCTTTTTCGGCGTGGTATGGCGCGTGCATTTCGCACCCGTCGCCAGCGCCCCCTACGGGGAATGCGCACCATGTGAAGCCACATAGAAGAAAGGAATCCCCTATGGGAGAGGCCGCAGTCATGTCACCCAAGGATGCACCGGGCCAAAAGGTCAAACGCAAGAAGCTCAAGGAACTGGAGGTCATCGTTTCGGAGGTCATTCAGGAGACTCCCGACACGGTGACCCTGCACCTGTTCACCGGCAACGAGGAACTGGATTACCGTCCGGGCCACTTCCTGACCATCGACCCGCACCAGTTCAAGTCCCTGGATCGCTTCACCCGCTATCTGGAGGACATCAAGGGCCGCAAGGAGTCGCCCCGGGCCTACTCCCTGGCCTCATCCCCCCATGAAAAGCTGCTCTCCATCACCGTCAAGGAAGAGGCCTATGTCAGCGGCGTCTCCAAGTACCCGCCCCTGCTTTCCCCCTTGCTGGTTGGCCGCATGCCCGCCGGCAGCCGCATGCTGGTGACCGGTTTTACCGGCCCGTTCACCCTGCCCGAAGATATCGACAGCCGGGCCGGGCATCTGGTGCATGTTTGCGCCGGCAGCGGCGTGGTGCCCAACTTCAGCATGATCAAGTACGCCCTGGCGAACCACCCGGGACTGCGCCACACCCTGGTCTACACCAACAAAACCTGGTCCGACGTGATCTACAAGCGCGAACTGACACGGCTTGAGACCGAGTATCCGGGCCTGCTCCGCGTGGTGCATACCCTGACCCGGGAAAAAGACGTATTCCGCATCGGCGAAGGGGTGCGTCAGGGGCGCATGACCGAGGCCCTGCTGCGGGAGGTGGTGTTCGATCCGGAAGATACCGAATTTTTCCTCTGCGGCCCCGGCATTACCCCCTACGAAAAGGCCCGTGCCCGCGAAACCGACCAGGTCCCGACCCCCCGGTTCATGGAGTCCGCCCTGGCCATGCTGGAGGCCATAGGGGTCGAAAAGTCGCGAATTCACCGGGAAAGCTACGGGTAAGCGCGCCCCGCACGGGGGCAGGGCACGGAATTGACAATACGCCCCCGGCGCGGGTGGTAAACCAGGCCGCTCGCGTTCGGGGACGTTGATACCCTCCATGTCCGGGGTCCGCGCTCAAATGCGGGGGCGCCGGGGTGGGGGCTGACATCTCTCCATGGCCCCGCCCGAAGCGTGTTTTTACGTCGTTTGCAGCCCTCTCCTTCCCGCTCTTCCCACTAAAATCGTCCCGAAAAATCGGAAATCCGG
Organism: Leptospirillia bacterium; assembly: GCA_046754085.1. GTDB lineage: Bacteria > Nitrospirota > JACRHL01 > JACRHL01 > JACRHL01 > JBHHVE01. The sequence goes on along the minus strand of JBHHVE010000027.1, from coordinate 15,213 downwards.
GTACACCCCCACCAACAAAGAGGGGTGTGAACCTTAGGGGGTCAACATTGTGAGGAAGTGTGGATAGCCCAATTTCCAATGTGATGAATTTCTTTCTCATTAATATTTTGGAAGCGATGATTTTTCCCGCGACTCGTCAATCGGTCGTCGTTATATACATCGTTTAAAATCAGATATATACAAGTTAAAAGTCATTAAACAAACGGTGTTGGCAAGGGTTATGCAGCCGACACGGCTGAGTAAAGTTTGGGCAATAAAGATATTGCTGTGATGCCGGTTGGAATGGGGCTTGGACAAGTCTCGCTTACCCACCGCGAATGAAAGTTCGGGGGAGGGAAGCAACCAGTGTCACGCATTTTTAATGATTGGGGAAAGGGAATTTGATGGCTAACGACATCGCCTCCCGGTACGAAACTCAAGGGGCGTCCGGACACGTGATCCGGTCTCTGCCAGCCCAAAGGCAAATGTGTGTGACCGACAGGTTATGGACGCTCAACCCCTCTCTGTTATACGCACGGGGCGCTCACGACGCGGCCCTTTCTCACGTTTTTTCCATTTCTGATTTTCTCGGAATGCAGTTCGCAAGCGGCATGTGCCGTGGACGCCGCCCGGAGTCGGGCGAGCGCCTTGTGGCGTTCCGAGCTATCCGTACCCATCTGCCGAGAGTGAAGTCATGATGCCGAGCAAGGGAATCATCAGGGCGTTTATGGCGCTGTTTTTCGCGTTCTTCGTTGTTGGAACAGCGGCAGCTCAGACCCCCACCACGGAGCCCATTGTATGGACCGACCTGGTGGGAACAACCGATACCGCGGGCACGCTGAGCAAGACGGCGGTCAATGGTTGGGGTAACGGCGGTGCCGCTTCAACCCAGACCATCCCCGCCGACGGCGCCGTGGAGTTCACCGCCGTCAGCACGGTGTCGTGGCGTTTCATGGGGCTGTCGGACGTGAATACCTCCGCCGGTTGGGAGACCATCGATTACGCCATCTGGGCGCGCGGTGACGGCGCCTTCAGCGTGTACGAGAACGGTTTTGCGATCGGTGAGTTCGGCACCTACGCCAGCGGCGACGTGTTCCGTGTCGAGCGCAGCGGAAGCACGGTGTTCTACCAGCACAACGGCATCACCTTTTACACCAGTACGACCCCCTCGGCCGGTGATCTGATCGCCGACGCCTCGATCTACGACCAGGGTGCGGAGATTGTCGGTGGCACCATCCATATCCTCGGTGCCGCTGCCATTGACGTCACGCCGCCGGTGTTTTCCAACGTGCAGGCCACCGTGGTCGGCGCGGACCGGGTCCGCATCACCTGGGATACCGATGAGCCCGCGACCTCTCAGGTGCACTACGGCCTGGCCACCATTGCCGAGAATGTTTCCGCCTTTGACCCGGCGCTGACCCTGTCCCACAGCGTGCTGTTGACCGGCCTGGCGCCGGAGAGCGGTTATGTGTTCCAGGCCGAGAGCCAGGACTTTTCCGGCAACCTGGGCAACAGCGGCACGCCCGGTGTCTTTCTGACGTCCGCCGCAAGCGGCGGTATTGGCGCGGTATGGACCGACCTGGTGGGCACCTCGGCCTCGGGAGCCACCCTGACCAAGACCGCTCTGGACGGCTGGGGCAATGGCGGCGCCGCATCGTTCCAGACCATCCCCGGCGATGGCGCCATCGAATTCACCGCCTTCGACACCCACGTCTGGCGCTTTGTGGGTCTTTCCAACTTCAATGCCTCGAGCAACTGGGACACCATTGCCTACGCCATCTGGGTGCGTGGCGACAGTGTTGTGAGCGTGTTTGAAAACGGCGCCATGATTGGCGAGTTTGGCACCTACGTCAGCGGTGATGTGTTCCGGGTGGAGCGGACCGGCAGCACGGTTGCCTACCTGAAGAACGGCGCCACCATCTATACCAGCACGGAGCCCTCCAGCGGCGACCTGGTGGCGGACGTCTCGATTTACAACCAGGGCGCAAGCATCCTCGACGCGGTGATCATCGGTGCGGCTCCGGACGTGTCGGCGCCCCTGATTTCGAACGTGGCGAGTGCCGTGGTCGGACTGGGCAGCGTGACCGTGACCTGGCAGACCAACGAACCCGCCACCTCCCAGGTGATGTATGGCCTTTTGGCGTCCAACGAGAACGCCTCGGCCCTGGATAACAGCCTGGTGACCGATCACAGCGTGACCCTGACGGGTCTCGACCTGAATGCCCTTTACCTGTTCCATGTGGAGAGCCGCGACGGCGTCGGCAACCTGGTGATCGGTACCGACAACTCGTTCTTCACCGAAGTGGATTCACTGGCCCCGGTGATTTCCAACGTGATGGTCAGCGGCATCGGCGCCGCCAGCGCGACGGTGACCTGGGATACCGATGAGCCTTCGACCTCTCAGGTGCACTACGGCATCGCCGCCACCACCGAGAACAGCTCCACCCTCGACATCAACCCGGTCACCTCCCACAGCGTGACCCTGACCGGCCTCACCCCGGCCACCATGTACCTGTTCCGGGTGGAGAGCTCGGACGCCAGCAACAACACCGCCACCAACCTCGAAAGCACCTTTAGCACCATTGCGACGGGTGACGAGGTGAGCTCCATTTCCTGGACCGACCTGGTGGGCGTGGCGGTGAGCGGCAGCACCCTGACCAAGACCGCCGGAAACGGCTGGGGCAATGGCGGTGCGGCTTCCGTTCAGACGATTGCGGGCAACGGCGCGGTGGCCTTCACGGCTTCGGACACCACCACCTGGCGCTTGCTCGGTCTGTCCGCGAGCAACGCTTCCGCCAGCTGGGACACCATCGGTTACGCCATCTGGGCGCGCGGCGACGGCACCCTCCAGGTGCTCGAAAACGGCGTCAGCATGGGCAACTTCGGCGCCTACCAGACCGGAGACGTGCTCAAGGTGCAGCGCACCGGAAGCACCATCACTTACCTGCGTAACGGCGCGGTGTTCCATACCAGCCTGGTGCCTTCCACCGGCGGTCTGGTGGCCGACGCCGCCCTGTACGACCAAGGGGCCTCCATCGTGAACGCCCTCATCTTCGGCGCCGGTCCCGATACCGCACCGCCGGTCATACAGAACGTGGCGACCACCCTGATCGGTGTCGGTAGCGCCAGCGTGACCTGGCAGACGAATGAGCCCGCCACCTCCCAGGTGCTCTACGGAATCGCCTCGGTGACGGAAAACAACACCCCGGTGGACGGCATGCTGGTGGTCGATCACCAGGTGCTGCTGACCGGTCTGTCCGCCGACACCACCTATAAGTTCCGGGTGCAGAGCGGCGACGCGGCGGTCAACGTGGCGATCGCCACCGGCACCCCGTTCACGACTCTGGCCCAGGCGCCTGTGGGCGTTAGCGTCCTCTGGACCGACCTGGTCGGCACCTCCGGAAACGGCGGCACCCTGACCAAGGACGCCGCCGACGGCTGGGGCACCGGCGGCGCCGCCTCCAGTCAGGTGATCCCGGCGGACGGGGCCTTTGAATTCAGAGTGGCCACCGCCAGCACCTGGCGCTTCGCCGGTCTTTCGTCCAGCAACGCTTCCGCCAACTGGGACACCATCGACTACGGCATCTGGGCGCGTGGCGACAGCAGCCTCCAGGTGTTCGAGAGTGGAACCCCCGTGGGCGCCTTCGGCGGCTACCAGAGCGGCGATCTGCTGCGGGTGGAGCGGGTTGGCTCCACGGTTTACTACAAACGCAATGGTGCGGTGTTCTACACCAGCCTGGTGCCCTCAAGCGGTGATTTGATCGCCGATACCGCCCTGTTCGACCAGGGCGCCCGGGTCACCGACGGCGTGATGTTCGGTGTCGACTTTGAAATGATCAGCACCGACAGCGCCCGGGTGCAGGGCAACGGCAACAGCCTGGGCCTTGCGGCAAGTGGTGACGGGCGTTATGTGGCCTTCCTGTCCAACGCCGACAACCTGGTGGCCGGTGACGCCAACGGCACCTACGACGTGTTCGTCAAGGACCTGGCTTCCGACGTGACCCTCCGGGTCTCCACCGAGGAGCTGGGCGTGCCGGGCAACAACGACCCGACCGGAAGCCTGTTCCCGTCGATCAGTTCGGACGGCCGCTACGTTGCCTTCCAGTCCTATCTGGACAACGTGGTTGCGGGCGACACCAACGGCTACTCCGACGTGTTCGTGAAGGATCTGGCCTCCGGCATCGTGGCGCGCGCCTCGGTGAATGCCCTGGGCGCCGAGAGCAACTTCCACAGCGGCTCCTCCTCCCTGAGCGGAGACGGGCGCTACGTGGCCTTCACCTCCCGCGCCAACAACCTGGTGGCCGGCGACAACAACGGTAAGACCGACGTCTTCATCAAGGACATGGTCAGCGGCGCGATTGTCCGCGTGGTTCCGTCCGGGGTTGCACTGGAGGCCGATGGCGACAGCGACAGCCCGGTGATGAGCGCCAACGGCACCTATCTGGTGTTTGAGTCGAGCGCCACCAACCTGGTGGCGGCCGACAGCAACCTGGTGTCCGACGTATTCCTCTACAACCGGCTCACCGGCACCGTTTCCCTGGTGTCCGAGAGCGGCGGCGTCGCCGGTAACGGCGGCAGCGGCTCGCCTTCGGTGAGCGCGGACGGTCGCTATGTGGTGTTCTCCTCCTCCGCCGACAACCTGGTTCCGGGGGATACCAACCTGATGATGGACGTATTCGTCAAGGACACGGTGACCGGCGCGATGGCGCGCATGGCCGCAAGCGCCGCGGGCGCGATGGGCGATGGCGCCAGCTTCGACCCCGCGGTGAGCGCGGACGGCCGCTACGTGGTGTTCTGGTCCACGGCCACCAACCTCGTGAGTGGCGACACCAACGGTGTTGCCGACGTGTTCGTCAAGGACCGGGTCAGCGGTGAGATCACACGGGTCTCCACCGATTTCGCCGGTGTGGAAGGCGTTGCCGGAAGTTTACAGCCGGGGATCAGCGGGGACGGGGGACATGTGTTCTTCGAATCCTACGCCGACACCCTGGTGTCAGGAGATTTGAATGGGCTGCTCGATGTCTTCGTGACCCTGAATCCTTTGGGTCAGTAACGAATGCACGGGTAATAGATGAATGTTGATGAACTTGCAGCGGTCCGATTCGAAGCCCGGAAACGGGTGAATGCAGGCCGCGGATCACAAGTGTGTAGGTACCTACGATGAACCGAGTAACGAGGCAGGAGATGGGTCAGATGTTTAACCGTCCCAAAGCCCTCTTAATTATGGTAATGATGGCAGTCGTGGCGTGTTTCGGCCTGGCCGGAAACGCGCAGGCCGTCACCTACGATCTCAAGGTAAGCACCGGAAGCGTCACGATGCCGGACGGCACCTCCGTCCCCATCTGGGGTTATTCGGACTGTGGCATGCCCGCCGATTGCGCGACTGCGCCGCCCGCATCCATTCCCGGGCCGGTACTGGAAGTCCCGGCGGGGGATAGCCTGACGATCAATATTCACAACACGTTGCCCGAGGCCACCTCCCTCATCGTGCCCGGATTGCCCAATACGCCGCTGGCGATCGGTGGAAACAGCGCCAAGCCGTCCTATACCACTGAAGCGGCGGCGCTCACGGGTGTGACGTCATACACGTTCACCACGCCCCGGCCCGGTACCTACCTGTACGAGAGCGGCACCAACGCCTCCAAACAGGTGCAGATGGGTCTGTACGGCGCACTGATTGTGCGTCCGGCGGGCTATATTGCGGCTTCCAACAAAATCGCCTATGCCGGCACCACGGCCTACGACCGTGAGGAAGTCCTGGTGCTGAGCGACATCGACCCGGACTGGCACAATGCGGTTTATGCGGGCGGCGCCCACAACGGCTCCTACAACGCGGTGTACTACAACCCCAAGTACTGGCTGATCAACGGCAAGGCCTATCCGGACACCGATGACGTTCTCGTCCGTTCGGACGAGAACGTGCTGTTGCGCTACGTCAACACCGCCTCTCAGGATCACACCATTCTGATCCAGGGGGTGACGCAGACCACCCTGGCGAAAGATGCGTTCCCGGTCAGCTATCCCCGTGAGACCCACAGCACCCTGTTAAGCCCGGGTCAGACCCGCGACATGACGATTACCCCGGCAACGGCGGGGCTGTTCCCCCTGTTCGACCGCCAGATGGACATCACCAACGCCGACCGTTTCCCGGGCGGCATGGTGTCCATGGTGCGCGTGATCGATTCGGCCCTGGGCGGTTTGCAGATCGCCTCCAACCCGGTCGCACAGGGTTCCGAGGGGCAGTCCTACGCCTACGACATGGTGGCGTTTTTGGCGGACAACCCGGATGCGGCTCTGGTGTATTCCCTGGTGATCCCGGATGCGGCGATGCTGGCGGCGGGATACCATGTGCCCCCGGCGGGCATGACCATCAATGCGGCCACCGGCAAGATCAGTTGGGACGTACCGGCCTCATATACCGGGGGTTCGCCCCTGAAGCTGATGGTGCGCGTGGAAGTCGCGGCCGATCCGCTGACCTTCCTCACCCAGGACGTGCTGATTGCGGTCAACCGCAACCCGGTCATTGCCAGTGTGGCGAAAGACGCGGGAACCCCGACCGAGACCCCGATTACCTTCGGTGGATCTGTTGACGCCGTCGGCGGTGCCGCCTTCTCGGCCACCGTCAGCGCCAGCGATCCGGACCTGGGCGACGTGCTCAGCTACTATCTGATCGAACCGCCCACCGGCATGAGCATCGACGGGAGTGGGGTGATCTCCTGGGCCCACGTGACCAACTCCCCGGACGGCCACGACTACGACCTGGGGATTCAGTTGCAGGTACGGGACGACAAAGGCGGCGTGGCGCTGTTCCCGTTCTCCCTCCACGTGCTGACTACCGCCACGGCGCCGCCTCCGGGCGACCCGGTGGTGCCCACCTATCCGGTGACGGTGCTGGTGGAGGAAGTCAGCAACGATCCGCTGACCGGCCTGCCGTTGCCGCCGGTTGCGGTCAACAACTTCAAGTTCCTGATTACCGAGGACAACACCCCCGTGGTGATCGACCCCGCCACCAGCATCTGTCTGGATGCAAACGGCAACGGCCCGGGCGATGACTGCCCGTCCGACAAGCCGTTCCAGAGCAATGCGCTTCCCATCATGGACGGCTCGACGGTGGGCGGCGTGGGCAACACCGTGCAACTGCCCATCGGACGCTACTTCGTCAGTGTGCTCACCAACGACGGCGTGTCCACCGGGCAGGACTCCATTAACGGCGGCCTGAACAAGATGGACGGACGCGCCTTTGAGGTCACGGCCAGCGGCGCCACCGTAACGGTACCGGTGATTGCGGGACCGACTCCGCTGTCCCGTATTTCGGTGCAGGTATTCGAGGATATCCGTCCCCTGAACGGTACCTGGGACCGCCTGAACGAGAACGTGCCCACCCGCGGCAAGCAGTACGATCCGGTCACCGGCGCGCTGATTCCGGGTTCCGGCACCATCGACCATTTCACCATTGTCCTCAACGACCTGGCCGGTTCCATCACCCAGGATTACTACGGCAATCCGATCTGCTCCGAGTACGACGCCCTGGGCAACGTGATTCCCGGCACCGGCGGCGTGTGTCTGACCGACGATAACGGCTTTATCTCCATCGAAAACCTGCCCCCGGGCAAGATTGAAGTGCTGGCCCTGCCGCCGGTGGGATCCGGTTGGGTCCAGACCACCACCATCGAGGGCAGCAAGGTGATTGATGCCTTCGTCATGGAAGGCAACCAGGGCGTATTCCCGATAGAGACCGCCGCCCTTATCTTCCACGGCTTCGTGCAGGAGTGCCCCTTCGGTACCTGCAACGCCCCGGTGGCGCCCGGTGCGGGCACCTTCCACGGTCAGGTGCATAAGGTGAGTCCGGCACGCCCGCCGTTCAACGTGATGGATGGTATTGCGGAAGCGGTGGTCCGCCCCCGCATCGCCCTCAACAACCTGAGCGGCAACGGCGAGCAGGTGGCCCTGGTACGCGGCGACGCCAACGGCAACTTCCAGATCAACGGCGTGCCCGACGGCATGTACCAGTTGGTTGTGTTTGACGATGGTCTCGACTACATCATGGCCACCTATACGGTGGTGATGCCGGAGATCCTGCCGAGTGGTGTCGAAAACCGCAATATTGAGGTGTTCGACCCCCGTTTCGGAACCGGCCCCGAGCGCGCCCTCATGATTCCCGACTGGTGGGGACAGCTCAAGGGCAGCGTGTTCCTCGACACCAACGAGAATGGTTTCCGGGATCCGGGCGAGGAGGGCCTTTCCGGCGAAGCGGTGGAGTCCCGCTTCCGGGACGGCAGCCTGTATGCCGCCACGGCGACCAACGAGGCGGGTGATTACCACCTCCGCAGATATTTCCCCTTCGGCCACTGGACGATTCCGGCGGTCGGTTACGGCCGTATGGCCGCCACCGGCGCCAGCATCGTTGCCGCCGAGCACCTGACCCAGCTGGGCGAACCGCCCCTGGAGGTCCGTACCGACGTGGGCCCGGTGCTCACCATGGGTACCTTCCTGGTGGAGGGTGGCGTAAACCGCATCGACTGGGGCAAAAAACCGTATCCCACGGTCGGTAACGCCGCCGCCGGGAATGACTACGTGGCCATCAACGGCGGCGTCTCCGGCGTCGTCTGGTACGGCACCACCCGTAACGCCTTCGACATCCGCTATGCCGGGGCGGACGACTGGGAGCCGGGCATTCCGAACATCACCGTGCAGCTGTACGAGGCGGTCCTCGATCCGATCACCGGCAACCTGGTAACGGTTCCCACGGAGATTGAATCCCCGGCCGGCTCGGGCATTATGATTCCGAATCCGGATCCCCATGCCGGGACCGCCGTCGAGGGACGGCTCATCGGCGAGGTGCAGACCGATCATTTTAATGCGTCGCCGCCTGCCGATTGCAGCGTGGTTGTCAAGAACCTGGACGGCACTGTGACAACCACCGTTGATCCGGCCTGCCGCGAGGTGTTGGCCACCTGGAACCAGGTCAAGCCCGCAGTGTTCGACGGCGGCTACCAGTTCTTCGAGGACTGCCGCGACGACTCCAAGACCGACCCGTCACAGCCTGACTTCGATCCGAATGCGCTGTATCCGAGCGATTCCGGCCTGTGCGCTCCCATTGCACCGGGCAAGTACCTGGTCCGCGTGGTCGTGCCGCCGCCCTACAAGCTGGTGACCGCCAACGACGTGAACACCATTGACCAGGGAGATACATTCGGCGCGAACCCGTATGCCGCCCCGACCCAGCCCCTGCTGGCGCCGAGCGGATGCGTGGGGCCGGTCTACGAGGTGACCCAGGTCATTGATCCGCCCAACCCGGATTTCGGTAAGCAGGTCAACGACTGCAGCCTCAAGGTGGTGACGCTAAGCGACGGCAACAACGGCGCCGCCGACTTCCATCTGTTCACCGAGGTGCCGATCCCGGCCCGCCTGCGTGGTTTCGTGAACGACAACCTGAACCTGGAAGCAGGCCTCAAGCCGCAGTTCGGCGATAAGGCCGGCGTCAGCGGTGTGCCGGTTTCCCTGCAGGACTACAAGGGCAACGAGATGGCCCGGGCCTATACCGACAAGAACGGCTTCTTCGAGGTGCTGTTGCCCTCCACGAACCGGGTGAACGCGCCGACGCCGACGGGCATGGCCCCCAACATGGTGGCGGTGTACGCCAACCATCCGGGCATGACCGCGACCCTGGACCCGGCGTTCAACCCCAACTACGACACCCTGCGCATGCAGTTCGAGCTGTATCCGGGCAAGACCAGCTATGCGGATATGGCGATGACGCCGGTCAACGGGTTCTTTGCGGGCAAGAACATCACCTGCCTCAAGGACGACCCGCTGCTGCCCGCCACCCGCACCCCGCAGATCGCGGGGGTGGATGATCCCCTTGCCACCAGCGGCTTCCTGACCGTCCAGGGCACCGGTTTCGGCCTTGACCAGGGACCGAACGGCAAGGTCACCCTGGACGGGACTCCGCTCCTGGTGACCGCCTGGAGCGAGAACAGTATTACCGTGCAAATCATTAACGCGGACGGCATTACGCCGATCCCTTATGGTCCGCACCAGCTCCTGGTGACCGGCGACAACCTCAAGGTCAGCACCCTCGGTCTGACCATTCACCTGATCGACCCGACCGGCGTGGGCTACAGCCCCAACGTCGAGGTGGTGGGAGGCAACGGCCTGTATCCGGGTGAGACCATCCAGGCCGCCATCGACCGCTCCCCGGCCGGTTCCCTGCTGCTGGTTCCCGGCAACGTGGGGGCGCCGATCCGTTACCAGGCGAATCCGATCGTGTACAAGGGCATCAGCCTCCAGGGCTACGGCCCCGGCGCCACCCAGTTTGTGGATGGCCTGCTGAACCCGACGCTCCAGGATGCCTGGTCGCTGTCCCTGAACAACATCGTCAACGTCCTCCGGGAGGCCGACCTCTCCCTGACGCAGCCGATTCTCGGCAGCATGGCGGCCATGACCATCTTGGGCCGCGATCTGGCCATCAACCCGCTGCCCGTGGGCTATCCGGTGGATCCGGATCCGGGGGTGCGGATCGACGGCATCCAGGTGGAAGGTGGCCGCATCGGCGGTGGTATTCATATCAACACCTTCGCCGATGGCACCATCATCAGTAACACCCGGGTGGTCAACAACTTCGGTGTCAACACCGGTGGTATCGCCCTCGGCTTCCCGCTGGTGACGGACAACCAGATCGACGGCGCCCAGCTCCACCACAACTGGCTGGAGCACAACGGCACCCTCGGTTCCGCCGGCGGCCTCGGCATCTACAACGGTGTCAGCAACTACCGGGTGCATGACAACATGATCTGCGCCAACGGCGCCAACGGCGGCGGTGGCGGTATCAGCCATGTGGCCACGGCCGGTGGGGTGAACACCATCGACCACAACGAGGTGCTGTTCAACTGGTCCTTCAAGGACGGTGGCGGCATCCTGCTGATGGGCCCGGCGCCGCTGGTGATCGGACAGGCTTCGGCCGGTACCGGTGACGTCAACATTGTTGCCAACAAGATGCAGGGCAACTACGCCACCGAGGACGGTTCGGCCATATCGATCGCCCAGGCCGGCAACGCCCGCATCGAGGTGGTCAACAACATGATCGTCAACAACGTGGCCGCCGCCCAGGGCGCCATCCGGGTGCAGGACTCGTTCGACACGGTGTTTGTTCACAACACCGTGGCCAAGAACGTGGCGACCTCCACCTCCGGGTCCCTGGTGCTTGATGCCGGGCATCACTCGGCGGGCATGGTGGTCTACCGCAACACCAATCCGTTCCAGGTGGCGGGGATGCCGGTGCACAGCGATCCGGCCCTGTACAACAACGTGTTCTGGGACAACACCTCCTACCTGTGGAACGAGGGGACCGAGGTCTTCGAGCAGCCCCAGGCGTTTGACCTGGACCTGTACGTAACTCCGGGCACCCTGTCCCGCGCCACCAACAACCTGTTCTCCGACCAGTCGCTGGTGGCGGCGATTCCGGTGGCGGGTCCGCCCAGCAACCAGATCGGAACCGCCCCCAACTGGCCGCTGTTCGTCCTACCGTACGACAACGTCGTGACCGGCGTTGCGGTGCGTGCCGCGGGTGAGATTGCGATCAACCCGCTGGCGGTGCCGGTGACGGCCAACTTCACGCCGCTGTCGCCGGAAGGTGACTACCACGTGATGGACGGCTCCCCCGCCCTCCAGTACGGCATATCCGACCTGGTTGCGGAGGGCATCGCCCTGCCGACGGACGACATCGACGGCGATGCGCGCCCGCTGCAGTATTGCTACGACGCCGGTGCGGACGAGACCATGGGTCTGAGTGCGCAGAACACCTGTGACGCGGCGCTTGCGGCTTACAACGGCTTCAACATCCTGGGCTCGGAGGGCACACCGATTCTGGTGCCGCTCCCGGAGATCGGTTCCGGCACCTTCCTTTGGAACTACGGTGATGGCACCGCTTCCGTGAATGGTACCGGCCCTGTGGTGTTCGACCACACCTATGCCAACAGCGGTCCCTACACCGCCAGTCTGGTGGTGGTGATCGCCGGGGTGGCGCAGCAGGTGACCTTCTCCGTGGATGTCGCCAACCTGCCGCCACTGGCGGATGCCGGACTCGACCTGACCGTTGAGGTGGGCCAGTCGGCCGTCCTGAACGGTGTGGCATCCGACATCAGCCCGCTGGATAACGGCGCGCTGACCTACCACTGGAGCTACGGCGATACCACTGCCGATGCAACGGCGGGTCCGGACGCCAACCACACCTATATCGCGCCGGGAAGCTACACGGCCACCCTCACGGTGACCGATCCGGACGGTGGGGTGGCGAGTGACTTCGCTATCGTCACGGTCACCCCGACCGCACCGGGCACGGTGCCGGGCGACCTCAACGGTGACGGTGTCGTGGACGCGGCCGATTACATGATCCTGGTCAATGCCAACGGTTTCTGCACCCCCGATCCGGGCTTCGATCCGGAGGCGGACCTGAACGCCGACGGCTGTGTGACCCTGGCCGACTTTGAGGCCTGGAAAGCGAGCCTTGTCGATGACTAAGGGTATGACGGCATCCAAGGTACGGAAGCTCGGGTTGCGGGTTGTGATGACGACCCTTGCGGCCTGCATGTTCACCCTGACCGGCTGCGCGCACACGGGTGGTGGGCTCACTGCCGCCCATGTGCCTGCTCCGACCGTGGCCCCGGCGGCCACCGGGCCAAGCGGCATGGCGGAGCTGGCCGAGAATTTTGGTATCGAACTGCTTACCCTGCGCCTGACCAGCGGTGGCCACCTGGTGGACCTGCGTTACAAGGTGGTTGATCCGGAGCAGGCATCCAAGGTGATGCGGGTGGCGTCGGACGTTCCCATTTATCTGGTGGATAAGACCAGTGGCGGCGTGGCCGAGATTCCCAACACCATGCTGGGCAAGCTCAAGGTCAAGACCGCCAAATCCCGTATGGACCGGATCTACTACGTGCTATTCAAGAACCCGGATCTGGCCATCACTGCGGGAGGGGATGTGGAGGTGCACATCGGCGATGTGGTGGTGGACGGCTGGCCGGTCAGGTAATCAGCCCCGGTATCGGGGTGAATGAAGGTGCCGGGAAGGCACGGGTTTTAGATGGTGTCAATGAACCATCGAGGTGAGTGTAACAGATTGCTTTTTTTGAAATTGACTTATGTATTAATGGTGTTTTAGTGGTCAAATTCTTTCCCATGGTTCGAACGGTTTGCGTGGTTCATGTGAACCCCAACCCGCCGTATTTGTTCAGGAATTTGTCATTTTTAGAAAGTGCTTAAAGTTTTGGCAAAGAAAGTGCTCTCTATCAGGTGCTCATGAGGTGAGATGCCCCGGTTCGGCGGACCCGTATCCGTCGACAGGCCGGGAGGAAAAAAAGAGATTCCCGTCGAGCGGGACCACCGCGGGTGGTGTTTGAAGAGACGCCCGCGTTGCGGCAGCCGACGGATTGTGTGAATGACGGAACTCCATGTGTAAGGGGAGTTGATCGATGTTTCGAGTAGATGCCATAAATGGTCGCAGCAGGCTCCTGTATTTGTTTGCGGGCCTTCTCACCCTCCTTCTGGCCTATGGCTGTGGTGGTGGTGGCGGTGGTGGCGGTGGCGGTGCCTCCGCGCAAAAGACGCTGGTGGCGCCGCTTCCGGACAACCTTAAAAACCACGGTGTGGCCGGAGGTGTGCTGTCGGCCCAGATCTTCATCAATGGTGCAACTTTTGACCTGGAGGTCGATGAAGCCAACAACCAGGTGACAGGGGCGATTCTGCTCGCCGGGGGAGTGAACTACTCCGCGGACATTATCTACTCCATCGAGGTTGCCGGATCGGCGCCGGTGGAGGTGATGCGCGCGAGCGTATCCGCTGATTTCACTTCCCTTGCCCATGCGGTCATTTCGTTCTCGGGGGCCGCTATTGTTTATGCCAATGACGATACCGACGCGTTTACCAACCTGTCGGAGCTTCGTTTCGGTTCGGCGGTCGCGAACGGTGATTCGTTGCCGGCTGCCGGGAACCTTCGGAGTTCAGCCAATTATGTTCTTGCCGATTTGATGGGAGGAGCCTCGGATGAGGGGTCTTCGGTCATCGGTTCTTCCAGTAGTTCCAATTACACCCTGTATTGATGCGGGCATGTGTGTGCCAGGAGGCTTGAGATGAAACGCTTGAAACTGTTTGTGATCCTTGCCATGGCGGCTTTTCTGCTGCCGGGGCCGGCCTGGGCGCAGGCTATTCCCCAGATGCTTAGCTATTCGGGGACCATCGAGGTTGGTGGTGTGCCGTTTAACGGCGACGGCAACTTTAAGTTTGCCATTGTCGATAACGGGTCCAACCCGTTTTCCGGGAGCACCTGGTGGTCCAACGACGGCAGCGTCGAGAACTTTTTAGCCGGGGGCGATGAGCCGACGGCTTCGGTGGTCATTCCGGTGATCAACGGCAAGTTCAGCCTCAAGCTGGGCGACCCGTCACTCGGCATGGTGACCATCCCCGCAGATGTGTTTGGTAACAGTTCGACGTTTCTCCGCGTGTGGTTCAGTGACGGCGTTACGGCTTTTGAGGAAATGCTTCCGTCCCGTCAGTGGGCGAGCGTTCCCTACGCCTATACCTCTTTAACCCCGGGGCCGGCAGGTCCGCAGGGCATCGAAGGTCCGCAGGGCATCGATGGTCCGCAGGGTCCGCAGGGCGCCACCGGCGCCACTGGTGAAACCGGTGCCACCGGTGCTACCGGCGCTACCGGTGAAACCGGCCCGACCGGCGCTACTGGTGCTACCGGGGTTACCGGTGCAACCGGCGCCACCGGCTCGGTGGGTCCGCAGGGTATCGCGGGTCCGACGGGTGCCCAGGGCATCCAGGGTGCGCAGGGTGCACAGGGTGCGACCGGCCCGGTGGGTCCGCAGGGTATTCAGGGTCCGACGGGTGCCCAGGGCATCCAGGGTCCGCAGGGTGCCCAGGGTCCGACGGGTTCCCAAGGTATCCAGGGTGATACCGGCGCCACCGGCGCGGTGGGTCCCCAGGGCGCGAAGGGTGACACCGGCGCCACCGGCGCGGCGGGTCCCCAGGGTGTGAAGGGTGACACCGGCGCCACCGGCGCGGTGGGTCCCCAGGGCGCACAGGGTGACACCGGCGCCACCGGCCCGGTAGGCCCCCAGGGCGCACAGGGTGATACCGGCGCCACCGGCGCGGTGGGTCCCCAGGGCGCCCAAGGTCCGCAGGGTGCGACCGGCCCGGTGGGTCCGCAGGGTATTCAGGGTCCGACGGGTGCCC
>JBHHVE010000026.1:0-39813 GCA_046754085.1 Leptospirillia bacterium | reverse complement strand
AGAAGGTAGCCGCCGTCCGGGCTCCAGGCGGGGTCGGCGTCCTGGGCATCGTCGTCGGTCACGAATGTCACCACGCCGCTTTCGGTATCCACCCGCGCAATGTCCCGGCGGCCGCCGCTCCGGGAGACGGAGACTGCGACCTGGCGACCGTCCGGGGAAAAGCGCGGGTGGGAGAACACCGCATCCGGCCCCGATTCGAGCAGGGGGGTCATTTTAAACCCCGCACCCGCCTCATTCAGGAGCACCAGGGTGGTGGCGCCGGGGGCGGGGCTGCCGTTGTGCACCGCGACGATTTGGCCATCCGGCGCCACGTCCGGTTCCCGCAGCCGCGCCCCGTGGGTCAGGCGGCGGACTTTTGCGGTATCCGTATCCAGACGATAGAGGTCGTCGTACAGACGGTAGCTGTCGGCATATTCGGGTTGGGAAAACAGCAGGGACCGGCCGTCCGCCGACCAGCTCAAACCCCGTCCGCCATTGCGCCAGGCCAGTTCCCCGGGTGGGGCGTTCGTCTCACCCAGGAGGAGGATGCGGTCGTGGTCGTGAGGGGTGCGCCCGGTAAAGGCGATGCGGCCATCCGGGGCAACCCGCGCGCCGCCGGTGTAGTAGCCGGAAAAGGTCAGGCGTTCGGGGATTGCCGGGGGCTTGAGGCGGGCGGAGGCCGCACTTGCTTCGATCATCAGGCCGGTCTGCCAGTCGTTCCATGCCCCGGACAGGGGTTGGCCGACACCGCTGCGGAAGTTATCACTGACAAGGAACGGCACCAGGTTCCGGCTGTAGGTTTCGGCCAGCCGGGTGGGGATGTCGTCACCGTAACGGCGTGCCACGTCTTCCAGGAACGACACCCCGTACAAGTAGGGCATGCTGCCGCCGGGCCAGGTGGAAACCGGGTGGCTGGCCGCATCCAGAGGGCGCAGACGGCCTTCCGCCGCCTGGGTGCGAAGCAGGCCGGCCTTTAGCGCGCCTCTGCCGCGTCCGCCGCCGGTGCCACGGGTCTCCTCTAAAGTCGCCAGCCCCTCGATCATCCATGGGGGGTTGAACAGATTGGGGAAAAACAGCGGAAAGCGCCCGAACAGGGTACGCAGGATGCGCGGTGCGCCCCGCGCCTGATCCAGATGCAGGATGTGGGTGTACTCGTGGAGCAGCAGCGTATACAGCCAGTCCCGCTGATTTAAAAGGGTATGGGTATCGCCGTCCGGTGCGGTGAGGTTGAGCACCATGGTGTTGGATGGAAACGGTATGGCGAAGCCGTTGGCCTGATCGGTCAGGTCGTTCAGGACCATATGGGTGCGGTTTTTCGGGGTCCAGTTCAGGCGTGCGGACTGGCGGCTGTGCACCGATTCGGCAAGTTCCGCCACCTGAAGCGCAGTGGCCGAAAGCCCGTCGTGGTAGTGAATCGAAAAGTGCGGGGTGTTCAGGGTGCGCCAGTTGAGGTCCGGCGCGAACAGCCCGGCGGACAGGGCCGGAGATGCGGTCGCCAGCAGCAGGACGGCAAGTGCGCAAAGCCCCGGCAATATGAGGCTCGGGAGCGTATTTTTTGGGTTATGCGGGTTCAAGAACCGCCCGCATGGAGCCTTTGCTATGGGCCATGAGCGGGTCAGCCCCGAAGCCGTGGACCTGATCCCGCTTGAGTTCGGCCCGCTCCAGGGTGGTGGTGATGAGGATGGTGCGCCCGCTCTGGTCCACCTCGCGGGCATGCGCCATGCCTTTTTCGGAATCGAAGCCGAAGATGGCGCCCAGCATGCGGATGACGTATTCGTAGGTATGGTCGTCGTCGTCAAGCAGGATGACGTGGTAGAGCGGCGCGAACCCGGTTTCGGACTGGTTGTCGGTGGCCTCTTCGGCCTCGGGCAATACGGTAGGCACAGCCAGCGTCAGTAACCGCCGGAGCCGGAAATGGTGCGTGGCCGTTTAAGGAAGCACTCGTAAGGGTATTCGGCGTCTTCCTTGTGGAACACGGTGATCAACTCCCAGCCGTCCTTGCCCATGAAGTTGAGCTGATTGGCGACCTGGACCTGGCTCAGGTGCTCAATCCGGTATTCCCAGGAATTGACTGCTTCGTTAAACATAACCAACTCTCAATAACCGCCTCTTCAAGGGGTGCTCTTGCATGTCAAGGGTGTGGCCCTTATAAAAAGGCTCACGCCGGATACTTTACTCCGAACGTTTCCGGGGGTCCAGCGAGGGAAGCGGGAAAGGGGGTGCCGGGGGTCGCTCCGGCGGAGCCGGCCAATTCCGGGTGGGGGAGGTGGTCATTATTCCAAAAACGTATACTTTGCGACAAATAGGGTCGTATCGAATCGCAATCGTATTACCGGGGGCGCGGGACGACCGCTGTGATGCTCCCTGATTGCAGCATGCCAAAAAGCATTTTTACTTGTTCGTCGGTTTTGCTACAGTTCAGGAAATTCAGTTTTGTGGATCGGGTGAATTGGTGCCGGGACGTCCCGGCGGCGCAACTGGCACGGTTCTTGATTTGTCCTTGATATCAGGCGGCCCCTGTCGCCGAAAATCATGCGCCTCACCTGCGTAGTGGCCATTCGTGGCCCCTGTTTTTATTTGTCCCACTGGGAGATTTTTGAAATGACACCGGAAGAAGTAATCCAGATGGCCAAGGAAAACGACGCCAAAATCGTCGATTTCCGTTTCACGGACACCCGTGGCAAGTGGCAGCACATCTCGGCACCGATCAGCTCTCTCACCGAGGACGCCTTCGAAGACGGCTACGGCTTTGACGGCTCGTCCATCGCCGGGTGGTGTGACATCAACAACTCGGACATGGTGTACAAGCCGGACGCTTCCACCGCCGTGATGGATCCGTTCACCGAGGTGCCGACCCTTATCGTCTCCTGCGATATTTTTGACCCGTACACCGGCGAGGGCTACGAGAAGGACCCCCGCGGCATCGCCAAGCGCGCCGAGGCCTATCTCAAGAGCAGCGGCCTCGCCGAGACAGCCTACTTCGGCCCGGAGCCGGAGTTCTTCATCTTTGACTCGGTGCGCTTCAAGAGCGACATGTCGGGTTCCATGTATAAGGTGGACTCGGAAGAGGCCGCCTGGAATTCGGAGCGGGACTACGAGGGTGGCAACCTGGGCCATCGGCCCGGCATCAAGGGCGGGTACTTTCCAGTGCCTCCGGTGGATTCCTCCCAGGACATCCGCACCCAGATGATGCTCACCATGCAGGAGATGGGGCTGGAGATGGAGTGGCACCACCACGAGGTGGCCACCGCCAACCAGTGTGAGATCGACTTCAAGTTCGACAGCCTGCTGAAGACCGCGGACAACCTTCAGACCTTCAAGTATGTGGTGCACAACGTCGCCCACCAGTACGGGCAGACCGCCACCTTCATGCCCAAACCGCTGGCCGACGACAACGGCAACGGCATGCACGTGCACCAGTCCCTGTGGGATGGCGGCACCCCGCTGTTTGCCGGTGACGGCCCCGCCGGTCTGTCGGACATGGCGCGCTTCTACATCGGCGGCATCATCAAGCATGCCCGCGCCCTGAACGCGCTGGTCAACGCCTCCACCAACTCCTACAAGCGGCTGGTACCGGGCTTTGAGGCGCCGGTGCTGCTGGCCTATTCGGGCCGCAACCGTTCCGCCTCAATCCGCATCCCGGCGGCCAGCAGCCCCAAGGGGCGCCGCGCCGAGGTGCGCTTCCCGGACTCCACCGCAAACCCGTACCTGGCGTTCTCCGCCATGCTGATGGCGGGTCTGGACGGTATCGAGAACAAGATCGATCCGGGCGAGCCGATGGACAAGAACCTGTACGACCTGCCCCCCGAGGAACTGGTTGGCGTGCCCACGGTGGCCGACAGCTTCGACCAGGCGCTGGACGCCCTGGAGGCCGATTGCGACTTCCTCAAGAAGGGCAACGTCTTCAGTCAGGCGGCTATCGACTCCTACATTGAACTCAAGCGCGAGGAGTGCGAGCGTCTCAACATGACGCCGTCCCCGGTTGAGTTCGAGATGTACTACTCGGTCTGATCTCCGGGTCGCCGGAGAGCGACCTCGGGATGCCGGGGAGCGATAAAGCCTTCCGGGCATAGCCCGGAAGCGGCAGGCCCCGGGGTGGTTTTAGGCGGTATATCGTTCGGGGGGCCGCAGTGACCTGCGGCCCCCCGTTCATTTTCACCCTATTCCATAGCCGCACCCGAGGGAGGCGCATACCCTGGCCACGCTGACCATACCGGCTCCCGCCAAGATCAACCTGAGCCTGCATGTTCTGGGACGCCGCCCGGACGGCTACCATGAAATTGACTCGGTGTTTCACACCGTGGGGCTCTACGATCGGGTGACGCTCACCGATGCCGATGACGGCTTCACCCTGGACTGCGACGATGCGGGCCTTGTAGGTGTCGACAACCTGGTGCTCCAGGCTGCTCGGGCGGTGGCCGGGGAGGCCGGTACCTCACGGGGTGTTTCAATCCGGCTCGAAAAAAGCATCCCGGCAGGGGCCGGGTTGGGGGGCGGCAGCAGTGACGCGGCGGCGGTGATCCGTGGGCTGAACCTGTTATGGGGCCTGGAATGGGACACCCCGCGCATGTGCAGGGTGGCGGAGTCCGTGGGCAGTGACGTGCCGTTTTTTATCCATGGCGGTGCGGCGCGGGTGCGGGGGCGGGGAGAGCGGGTCGAGCCACTTGTGGCACAGTCCGGGGTGTGGTGCGTGCTTCTGAATCCGGGGGTAACCATGAGCACCGCGAAGGTTTTCAGAGAATTTGCCAAACAAAAGGGCGATACGCGGTTGACACAGAACCGGGGCAATTCAATAATTACCGTCGCTCGACCTGCGGAATCCAGTCCGGATGAGGCCCGTATCGCCCGCGGCGGAGCCCGGGTCGATGATGCCGATGATGGGGTTAATGACCTTGAGGCAACCGCCTGCCGGATAGAGCCCGAGGTCGCCGGAGCACTTGCTGCTCTGGTCGCTGCGGGTGGAACGGCGGCAAGAATGTCCGGAAGCGGCAGCACCGTGTTTTGCGTGGCCGCGGACGAGGATTCAGCGGAAGATATTCGGAAACGGATCGAAATGGCACCCCACTGGATGGTGTGGGTTGTTCCCCTGGTGGGTGCCGAGACATCCCGTCCGGGCGGGTTTTGACTGTTTTTTCCGTTTGTTGGGGCGTCGACAAGTGGTAAGTCACCAGTTTTTGGTACTGGCATTCCCAGGTTCGAATCCTGGCGCCCCAGCCAATTTGGTCTGAGTACAAAGCGGGACCATCGGGCTCCCTGTTTATCGTGTGGGTGTCTGCCGTGATGAGTGGTGGGCGATAAAGCCCCCCTGTTTCGGTATCGAGCGTTTAAAGGAACGTATGCCGTGAGCGAGATGAAGATATTTACCGGCAACGCCAACCCGCGTCTGGCCCAGAGGATGTGCGAAAGCCTGGGAACCACCCTGGGCGCCGCCACCGTCACCACCTTCTCCGACGGCGAGAGTCTGGTGCAGATCGACGAAAACGTCCGCGGCATGGACGTGTTTCTGGTCCAGACCTTAAGCTACCCGACGAACCACCATCTGATGGAAATGCTCATCATGATGGATGCCCTCAGGCGGGCGAGCGCACAGCGCATTACCGCCGTGATTCCGTATTTCGGCTATGCCCGGCAGGACAGAAAAGCGGCGCCGCGGGTGCCCATCACCGCCAAGCTGGTGGCCGATCTGATCGCCGCCGCCGGGGCCGACCGGGTGCTCACCCTTGACCTGCACGCGGGCCAGATTCAGGGCTTTTTCAATATCCCGGTGGATCACCTCTACGCCAAGCCGGTGCTGCTGGATCACCTGAGCACCATGAACTTTTCCGACCTGGTGGTGGTATCTCCGGATGCGGGCGGTACCGAGCGCGCACGGGCCTTCGCCAAGCGGCTCGGTGCATCGCTGGCGGTGATCGATAAACGGCGCACCAGCCCCAACAAGGCGGAACTGATGCACATCATCGGTGAGGTGGAAGGCCACGACGTACTGCTCCTGGACGACATGATCGATACCGGTGGCACCATCGTGCAGGCGGCACACGCCCTCAAGGAGCGGGGCGCCCTGAAGGTGTACGGCGCCTGTACCCACCCGGTGCTCTCGGGACCGGCGGTGGAGCGCTTGAAAGGCTCACCGTTCGATGAATTGATCGTGACCGATACGATCCCGTTGAACGATAAGGAAAAGAATTACGACCACTTCAAGGTGCTGTCGGTGGCCGGGCTGCTGGGGCAGGCGGTGGCGCGGGTGCACAACGAGGAGTCGGTCAGCATCCTGTTCGTGTAACAGGTTGCGGCCCGAAGATTTTTTGCAGTTTTTTTGAATCCGGTTTGGGAGGTATGAGACATGGCAACGATCTCAATTGAAGCATCGTTGAGGGAAAACTCCGGCAAGGGGGTTGCCCGCAAACTGCGTCAGGAGGGGAGGCTCCCCGCTGTGATGTACGGTGTGGGTGAGTCCACGCCGTTGAGCCTGAACCTGCGCGAGTTTACCCACATGATGCAGCGCGAGGGGGGCAACCACGCCCTGATCGAGCTCACCATCACGGGTGGCAAGAAGGTGGAGACCAAGGGGGTGATCGTCCGTGATGCCCAGGTCCACCCGGTGACCGGTGAATTGACCCACTGTGACCTCTACGAGGTACAGAAGGGGCACAAGGTAACCGTGACCGTGGGGGTTCACATCATCGGCGACACCCCCGCCGGTGTGCGCGAGCAGGGCATCCTGCAGCACAACATGCACGAGATGGAGCTCGACTGCCTGCCGAACGCGATCCCGGACAGCATCGAGGTGGACGCCTCGGCGTTGCAGATCGGCGAGTCGCTCCACGTCAGGGACCTGACCCTGCCGGAAGGCGTCCATCCCCATGTGTCGGAAGACGCCACCGTGGTGTCGGTGCTGGCGCCCAAGGTGGTTAGCGAAGAAGAGGTTACCGCCGAGGGCGAGGCCGCCGAGGGTGAAGCCGCCGAGGCTGCCGAGGGCGAGGCCGCCGAAGGCGAGTCGGAGGGGTCCGAATCCTGACCCCGGCAACCCGGTGAAGGTTGCGTTGGGCTTGGGGAACCCCGGCGCCCGTTATGCCGGCACCCGGCACAACATCGGCTGCCGGGTGGTGGAGCGCCTTGCCGAGCGGTGGCATGCCGCGCTGACGGACCGGCGCGATACGTTTGAAGGAGGTGCCGCCCGGATCGGGGATGCGGCCGTCTATCTGGCCATCCCGCGGGTCTATATGAACCTGAGCGGCCAGGCGGCCCGGGCCCTGTCCAACAAAATGGGGCGGATGGCCGAAAACCTGATCGTGGTGCATGACGATGTCGATCTTCCGTTAGGGCGTGTCCGCCTCAAGATCGGGGGTGGTGACGGGGGGCAGAAGGGGGTCCGCTCCATTGCCCAGATGCTGGGGGATCGGGATTTTTACCGGGTCAAGGTCGGTGTGGGCCGCCCCGATGAACTGACGGATATGTCTGACCATGTATTGTCCCGCTTTACGCCGGATGAGGCGAAAGCGGCGGAGGCGGCGGTCGAATGTGCGGCGGATGCCGTCGAATTGATGGTGCGGGAGGACTTCCTCACCGCCCAGAACCGGATTCACACGGCGTGTTGAGCCCCTGAATCCAAACCATATGGCCGGTCGGTTTGTCCGACCGGCTGATCCGAACCATAACGAAAAGGATCGAATGGCACTTAACTGTGGCATTGTGGGCCTGCCCAACGTGGGCAAGTCCACCATCTTCAACGCAATGACGGCGGCGGGCGCGGAATCCGCCAACTACCCGTTCTGCACCATCGAGCCCAATGTCGGTGTGGTGCCTCTGAACGATCCGCGCATCAAGCGGTTGGCCGAGATCTACGGATCCGAGCGCATACTTCCGGCAACGGTGGAGTTTGTCGATATTGCGGGCCTGGTTGCCGGCGCCAGCAAGGGGGAGGGGCTGGGCAACCAGTTTCTCGCCAACATCCGCGAAACAGACGCCATTTTGCACGTGGTGCGGTGTTTCGATAACGACCAGGTCGTCCATGTGGAAGGCAGTGTGGATTCGGTCAGGGATATAGAAACCATTGATACCGAGCTGATTCTTGCCGATATGGAATCATTGGAGAAGCGCCGCACCCGCTTGGAGAAGAAAGCGCGCTCGGGCGAAAAAGAGGCCATAGAGGCCCTCGCCCCCACGGAAAAGGTGCTTGCGGCGCTCGAAGCGGGCCAGGCTGCCCGCACCGTTCCGCTTACGAAAGAGGAACAGGCGCTTTTAAAGGAAGCGCACCTGATCACGTTAAAGCCCGTCCTGTTTGTCGCCAACGTGGCGGAAGCGGACTTGGGCAAGCCGAACCCGCAGGTGGCCGCCGTCGAGAAAAAGGCGGCGGAACAGGGGGCGGAAGTGGTGGTGATCAGCGGTGAGATCGAGGCGGAACTCGCCTCTCTGCCGGAAGCAGACCGGAGCGAATTTTTAGAGGAGCTGGGCCTGGATCAACCGGGCCTCGACCGGCTGGCGCACGCCGCCTACAAGCTACTCGACCGTATCACGTATTTTACCGCGGGCCCCAAGGAGGCCAGGGCCTGGACGGTCAGAAAGGATGCTCTTGCGCCGGAAGCCGCCGGGGAGATTCATACGGATTTCGAGCGCGGCTTTATCAAGGCCGAGGTGACCGCATTTGAGGACGTTGACCGCATCGGGTCGCCTCAGCAGGTCAAGGAGCAGGGGCTGCTCCATGTGGAAGGCAAGGACTACAAGGTCCAGGATGGGGACGTGATCCTCTTCCGGTTTAACGTGTGAAACAAGATATGACCAGTTATCGAGAGAATCCGTAATGGGTGAGGGTGAATCAACGAAGGGCTCCGGCCGTGGGCGCAAGCGTCGCGGCCGTGGAGGTGGCGGCGGACAAAGCGGACGCGGTGGTGGCCAGAACGGACGTGGCGGACAGGGTGGTCGCGGCGGGCAGGGCGGCCGCGGCGGGCAGGGCGGCCAGCAACGCCGTCGACGGGAGCCCGCGGCAACCGCGGCCCCCAAGAAAGGCAAGGCCTTTTCCAGCCCTTATCAGGTGCCGGAAAGCGGTGCGATTTCGCCGTTCGACATGTTCTGCGGATGCTACCTGGGCATCATGCCGGACGGTTCCTACAGAAACGCCGGCCTGAACGAGGTTGCCAAGCGTTTCGGCCGGGAACCTTCGGACTTGCGCCAGCTTCTGGATGACTACGGGATGGATGCGGAGACCCTGAAATCGATCCGGTTCGACATCCAGATGGCCAAACTCGACATCCAGGTGGCGCCGGAGGGGATCGATCGGCGGGAAATCGCCCGCACGCTGTTTGAGGAGCTTGAAGAGCTTCACCCCTCCCTGAGTCAGGTTGAGTGGACCGACTCCGGCATTCCCGCCCCGGTGGCGGCGCCCTCCGCGGAGAACACCGCCGGGGCCGATGCGGAGGTGGAACCGGATGATATTGATGACCTGGACGATGTGATCATCGATTTCGACGACGATCACGACATTCCGGATCTCGATACCGGGGAAGACGACGGTGCCGGTGACACGCCGGAAACGGCCGAGGCGCCGGAGACGGAAGAAGATGCCCTGGTGGGCGTTGACGCGGCCCCGCGGGCGAAGAAGGCCGAAAGCCGCCCGGTGCGCCAGATCCGCCGCTCGCCAGCCCGCAGGGGCGGCGGAAAAAACTGAGCCCCGTCGCCCTTTCCGGGCAAAAAAAACGCTGCCCCGGAGTGACCGGGACAGCGCCTTTCCAAACGTTCAGGGTGAGTATTCCTCAGCCCCAGACCTCGTCCGGCATGATCAGCCGTTCCACCGGCTTGCCGTCGATGATGTGCGACTGCACGATCTCCGACACATCCTCGGAGGTCACGCCGCGGTACCAGGTGCCCTCCGGGTAGACCACCACAATCGGACCCATGCCACAGGGGCCGATGCACTGGGTGCCGGTGACAATGGCTTCCTGAAACAGTCCTTTGGTCTCGATTTCCATCATGAAGCTCATGAGCAGCTCCGGGGAACGCTTCTCGCCACAGGAACCTCGAGGGTGACCGGGCGGGCGGGTGTTGGTGCAAACAAGGACATGTCGGCTCGGTTTCGGCATCAATCGCCTCCTTCAGTCAAAATCCAAAATGGAAAATATATAGTGTGCGCGGAACCGGCCCGTTGGGTGTCACCCTTTGGGGTCAGGATGCAGCGCCGCATCGATACTCACAGATGCCGTTAGCTTAAGGGGGCGGTTTGCAGGTGGTCAATATTTGGATTTGGAAGGTATGGCCGTTGTCCCCCTGACGGTTCGTGGACCGGCGCGCGGCCAGACACCTATAATGCAGGCATGAAACACCTTTTCACCGGGTGCGCGCACCCACGGACGGCAGGCCGCCGGGGTGGCTGATACGCCCGCCACACACACCGCCCGTGTGGTCATGCTGGCGCCGGATCTGTCCGGCCACAACGGCCGTAGTGCCCGGATGGCCGCCAGCCTTGCCGCCGCCGGGCATCGGGTGACTCTGTATGTCGCCGAAGGGACGCTCCGTCCCGAATCGTTGCCGGATGCGGTGGAGATGGTGGCCTGCCTGCCGCCGGACATCGACACCGCCCGTGCGGGCGCCGTCGCCATCGACCCTGATCGGGTGGTGCTGGCGAACGCGGATGTGGTCCAGGTGGGTGGTCAGGGGACCCTGGGCTGGGCGGCAAGGCATATCCCGGAGCATGCCGCGCTGGTTTACGATGCACCGGTGGACCTGGCCGTCGGTGCAACGGAATCCGGGCTGAAGGGGTGGGGCAAGCGCAAGCTCAACGAACTCTGGTCCGCTACCACTGAGTGGCAGCGTGCGCGGCGTATCGATGCCGTTCTATGCGTCAGCTACGCCTTTGGCGCCTTTATTCAGCGGGAGTTGAAACTGGGCCGCATTCCGGTGGTGCCGATCTATTCGGCCCTGCCGTACCGGGAGGTGAGGCCGGCGCGGCCCACCGGGCTGCACCCATCCCGTCCCAAAGTGGCGGTGGCGTGCGGGGATACGGCGCAGGCGGTGCATGCGGCGCGGGCGGTGGCGAACCTCAGGGATGTGGAGTTGGTGCTGATCAATTGCGACCTGGACCGGGACCACCTTGAAGACCTGCCGGAGATGGAGGTATTACGGGGCCGGGTACACCATATCGAGGTTCAGGAGGCGGATCTGGTCGCCACCCTGGCGGCGTTTGACATGGCTCTGGTACTGCCCTCCGACACCTCCCAGCGTGTCCTGTATGACATTCCGGATGTGGTGTTCGCCTGCATCATGGCGGGGCTTCCCATGGTGGCAAGCGACCTGCCGGGCATCGAACGGGTGGTCCACTCCCAGGGTATCGGCCTGTTGACCGATCCGGGAAATATGGAACAGGTGGCCGACCTGATCCTGCGCGTGATCAAGGACCCGGACCAGAGCAAACGCCTGCGTCACAATCTGCTTCTGGTTCGGGAACACCGCTACAACTGGGAGGCTCAGGGGACCCGCCTGTTGGCGTTATATGATCAACTGCTGGCCAATCGGAAGACCCGGAAGGCGACGGTATGATATCCTTCTTGGATAGCCGCTATGGCTTTACCTTCCGGCGGGGAGCGATTGTGTACCCCCGTTCCGGGGGTCCGGAGTCTGCATGAGTAAACCCATCCAAACCGATCTTAAACCGCTTAAACTCGGCAAGCATGAGGCACGCCTGCCCATCATTCAGGGCGGCATGGGGATCAAGGTGTCGGGCGCGCGTCTGGCCGGAGCGGTGGCGAAAGAGGGTGCGGTCGGGGTGATTGCGTCGGTGGCGCTGGGGCTGTCTTCCCCTTACTACAAGAAAAAAAGCGACTATTTTTCGGCCAACAAGCTGGCCCTGAGAGATGAGATCGAGACCGCGCGGAAAACCGCTCCCAACGGCGTTATTGGTGTTAACTGCATGGTGGCGATCACCGACCACGAGGCCATGTCACGGACCGCCGCCGAAAATGGCGCCGACCTGATCATCTCCGGCGCCGGGCTGCCCCTCAACCTGCCCGCATATACCCGCGACTACCCGGACTGCGCCCTGTTGCCGATCGTCTCCACCGCCAAGGCCGCGCGGGTGCTCTGCCGCCGTTGGAGCCACGTGCACAACCGGCTTCCGGATGCGTTGGTGGTGGAGAATCCGAATACTGCCGGGGGACACCTGGGCACCAAGCGGGAAGACCTGGGTAACCCGGCCTACAACCTGGAAACCGTGGTGCCCGAGATCATCGCCTATCTGGCCGAGGAGGGCTATGACATTCCGGTGATTCCGGCGGGTGGCATCTGGGACCGGTCGGATATCGACCGGATGATCGCTTGCGGCGCCTCCGGGGTACAGATGGCGACCCGTTTCGTCTGCACCGACGAATGCGACGCCGACGACGCCTTCAAGAAGCTGTTTCTGAACCGTGTCCCGAGTGACGTGGTGATCGTGGACAGCCCGGCGGGGCTGCCCGGTCGGGCGGTCTCCTCGCCGTTTGTGACCCACCTGCACGCAGGTGATGAGGTGCATACCCAGTGCTTTGCCAACTGTCTGCGCAAGTGTCTGTGCCGGGACGACAAGGAGACCTTCTGCATTGCCTACGCCCTGGATCAGGCGCAGCAGGGTAATACCGAGGAAGGGCTGTTTTTCACCGGTTCCAACCTGGCCCGTTCCAAACGCATCGTTCCGGTGCGCGATCTGCTGACCGAATTGTGTGGGGTGGCGCCGGTACCGGCGGCTACCGGATGAGTGTCACCGGCGTTTAAACGCCGTCTTTCCCGGCGCGGTCAACCTGCGCCCTCAAGCACTTCAACCAGGGCTTTGACCACGGCACCGTCGTAGACCTTGCCCGCCTGCCCGTTGAGGGTGCGAAGCGCCTCCTCGTGCGCCAGCGCCTCGCGGTGAGGCCGCGCCGAGGTGAGGGCGCCCCAGGCGCTGACCACGCCCACGATACGCGCACCGAGGGGAACCGCCTCACCTGACAGACCGTCCGGGTAGCCGGAGCCGTCCCAATGCTCCCGTTGGGCCGCCACCAGTTGGGCCGAGTCGGCCAGGGCCGGGACCCTTTTCAGGCGTTCCGCGCCAGCCGCCGGATAGGTCCGCATGGTTTCCCACTCCGCTTTGGTCAGCGCCCCTTTTTTGCCGACGATGTCGAGGGGCAGAAAGGCCTTGCCCAGGTTGTGATAAATGGCGGCGTTCTGTACCGCGGCGGCCACTCCGTCCGGGCAGTGAAGGGCTTTCGCCACCCGATTCGCCAGCCCGCCAAGGGCCACATAATGCTCGCCATTCGGGTGGGTCGCATCGGGGGGTAGCAGGGCGGCGGAAAGGTCGGCCAGGATGTGGTGCGCCGTGTCACGTTCCTCCACCGCATGCCGCCAGGAGGCATGGTGGTGGATGGCGATCGCGGTTTGCACCGCCAGGAGGTGAGCCAGCTTGCTCTCCTCCTCGTGAAAGGGGTCGTCGCTTTTGGGGCGGGCGAGCACCAGAAGGCCGGGGTGCGCCCCCTCACCGGGCATTCCCACCGCCAGGGCATGCATGCCCGGAATCAGGTCCGTGGCCTCAAAATCCGCCTGCTGGGGCGGCAGGGCCGCCTGAATCGCCTTGAGGTAGCTTTCCAGGTGGGGCTGCTCCTCGGGCGTGAAACCGAGGGAACTGGCCAGCCGAAAGGTGCCATCATCCCCTTCCGCCACCGCAACGAAGCCCTGGGTGGCGGAGGTCTGTTGCAGGCCGATGCGCAGGGCGGTGCCGAGGGTCTTGGAAAAGACCTCCTCGTGCTCGGTGGCGAGGATCTCCTTGCCAAGGCTGATCATCGGCTGATAGTGGTGCACCAGAAGCTGGCTGCGGGTGGCCTCCGACTGGGCCAGGGCCTTTTCCACCGAGACGAACAGTTCGTCGTAGAAAAACGGCTTTGTCAGAAAGCCGCGTACCCCAAGGTTGAGGGAACGGAGCATGTTTTCCTGGGTGAGGTAGCCGGTGATGACGATGACCGGTAGTTCCGGGTGCTTGCCCCGGAGCTGCTCGATCATGGTGAGTCCGTCCATGCCCGGCAGGGTGATGTCCGCCACCAGCAGGTCGACCACCGTATTGCTCATGCAGTTGAGGGCGGTAGAGGCGTTTTCGGCCACCGAGACCTCATAACCCCGCTCCTCGAGCATCTCCCGGCAAATTTCCCGGAACAGCTCCTCGTCGTCAACGATCAGTATGTGGCGTTTCAACCTTGCGCCCCTTTCGAACTGCCCCCAATGGCACGCGGCCTCCCGCCTGCCGCGTGTTCCGATGAAAATAGCAGACTCTTAAGTCATTGTGCCATGACCGGATGTCCGGGACGAGGCCCGGCTTAAGAGGAAGCGAGCTCGGCGCCGATGGTGTCGTGGTGCAAAAAACCGAGGGAGGTCGGGCGGAAGTGGCCATTGTCGCCACTCACAAGCCCCTGTTCCCGAAGCGTATCGAGGCTGGCCAGCGCTGTATCGGGAAGGGCTGCGCCGGCGGTGTCGTGAATCGCCGTCAAGTCGATCCCACCCTTGGTGCGCAGGCCGAATACGGCCATTTCATGGGCCCTCTCCGTGGGATTCAGGCGCTCTTCGGAGGTTGCTTCCCGGCTTTGGGGCGGCGCCGCCAGATAGCTGTCCACGTCCGCCGGGCGATCGAAGCGGTGTCCCCCCATGTGACTGGCGGCTCCGGCGCCGACGCCCAACCAGTCGCCGCCCTGCCAGTAGCGCAGGTTGTGTCGGCAGGCAAATCCCGGCAGGGCGAAGTTGGAAACCTCGTAACGGGCGTATCCGGCGGCTTCGAGCAGGTCCACGGCGGCACCGTAGTGCGCTGCATAGATATCGGGATCGGGCAGCCGGGTATCGCCCGTGGCGATGTTTTTTGCCAGCATGGTGCCGTCCTCGACGGTCAGGCCGTAGACCGAGATGTGGTCGGGGGAAAGGCTGATCGCGTGCTTCAGGCTGTCCTCCCAGGAGGCCGGGGTCTGTCCGGGCTGGGCGAAGATGAGGTCCAGGGAGACATTGTCGAATCCGGCACTCCGCACCGCATCCACGGCCCGGTCCACCGCCTCCGTGGTGTGGATGCGGCCGAGCCGGACAAGTTGTCCCGGGTCGAAGCTTTGGGCGCCGATGCTGACCCGGTTGATGCCGCTGTGGCGGAGCGCCGCCGCTTTTTTGTAAGTGACGGTCTCCGGATTGGCCTCGATGGAGATTTCCGCCGCCGGATCCAGCCGGTAGCGGCGGGTGATCTTTTCCAGAAGGCGGGCGACGGCCTCGGGGGGGAACAGGGTGGGGGTTCCGCCGCCGATGTAAACCGAGTCGATCACCCGGTCGCGCCAGCCTGCCGCTTCCGCGTCCAGTTCCGCCAGCAGACGCGTCAGGTAGGCCGCCCCCCGTTCCGGGGTGTAGGTGGTCGCCGGGTTGCTGCAGTAGTGACACCGGCTCGGGCAGAACGGCAGGGCGGCGTAGATACCGGCATGCACACCGGCGCCGCCGCTCATGCAACCTCCAACGCCGCAAGACACGCACGGGTGCGCGGCAGCCCGAGGGCGTTTTTGGCGGTCAGGTGGGCGGTGAGCCGGTCCAGGTCGTCCGGCTCGTCCACGTCGTACCAGGCGGGTGCCAGGGCCACATCGAGTGCGGGCGTGAGCCCGGCAACGCGCTGCAGGGTAAGGGAAAGCACCCGCGGGGTGCTCCACGGGATGCCGTTAAAAAGGGTGTCCGACAGGGTGTCCCAACGGCTCAGGGCCGCCTGGGACAGCCCCACCAGGTAATAACCCCCATCGGTGGCGGGACCCAGGACCACGGTATGTGTTTTTAACATGTCTTCGGCGGCGTTAATGTGGCTTGCGGGCAGAGTGGGCAGGTCGGTGCCGATCAACAGGGCGGGACCGTCGCCTTTGCTCAGGGCCCGGTACAGCGCGTTTGCCATGCGTGCCCCCAGGTCGCCGTCGCCCTGGGGTTCCAGCGCCACGCCGTATTCGGATCGCAGTTCGGCAAAAAACGGATTTGACGTATCCGGGCTCGCGGCCACGGTGACGTCAAAGGGTCCGTCAGCGGTGATGCGCGCCAGCATATCGTGAACAAAGGCCCGGTACAGGTCCGCCGCCCCCTTCTCGCCAAGACGTCCGGCGAGCCGGCTTTTGACCTGTCCCGGCTCCGGAGTTTTGGCGAATACCACCAGGGCGGTCATGCCGACGCGGCACCCCGTGGCACCCCGATCGTGGTGATGTAGGCCACTGCTTCCTGCCCGGAAAGCCCCAGTGTGCGGGTCACATCGTCGTCATAAAACCCGCCGATGCCGGAGGCGCCGAGGTCGAAGCTGCGCGCCGCCAGGTTCATGCGCTCGCCGATATGCCCGGCATCCATGTGCAGGTAACGGTAGGCGCGTTCACCGTAGCGCTCCACCGCCTGTTCCAGGTTGGCGGTGTGGATCACCAGAAGGGCGGCGTGGGCGCCCA
Source organism: Leptospirillia bacterium (assembly GCA_046754085.1). Lineage (GTDB taxonomy): Bacteria > Nitrospirota > JACRHL01 > JACRHL01 > JACRHL01 > JBHHVE01. The sequence goes on along the minus strand of JBHHVE010000026.1, from coordinate 23,419 downwards.
ATTCCTGCCCCAGGCAGATGTGTTCCGCCGTATCGCCCACGTCGCCGGGGCGCACCAGCCGCAGCTCGTGGCGCAGCGGCCCGTAGTAGTACACGCCGGGTACCATCTCCTCGACCGTATTGATCAGCAGATAGGTGTGGAGCAGGCTCGGGTCGAACATCTGGTGCAGCACGTTGCCCTCCGGCCCCCGGCGGAACGGCACCGCGGGCTGATAGGCGTGGGACAGAATGGCGCCCAGCATATCCAGCGACAGCGTCCCGGGTTCATAGGCGCGGGCCGAACGGCGATGCAGGATGGCCGCCTCCAGACTGCCTTCCCAGTCAATCTCGGCGTGGTCCAGGGCGATCACCTCTTCCGCATCCCGGTAGGGGTCTTCCAGGGCCTCGGGTTCCGGCAGGGGTGCGGGTTCCGGGGTAAGCTCGTCGGCGGGCAGATAGGCGGCGCGGTGCAGTTGGGGAATCAGCGCGATCCCCGCTTCCGGCGTCTCCCCATACAGGGTGGGGGATGGGTAGGAGGCGCTGTTGGGGACGGTTTCCATGGTCAGGACGTCCAGGGCGGGCAGCGCCACCACGCTGAGCGCCCCTTCTTCGGCATCATCGAGAAACAGGCGGGCGTTGATGGCGGAGTCCACAAAGCCACCGATGGGGAACACCCCGAAACCGAGTTGTGGCCCCATCAGGTTCAGGTTGCCGAGGATGTGGCCGGTGTCCAACAGGATCCGGCGGTAGGCCCGCTCCCGGTATCGCCAGGCACCCCGTTCCCACAGGCCGGTGAAGATCAGTGAAAGGTTGGCCTGTACCATGGCGCTGTGCTGGAAGGTGGCGGCGCACAGGGCGTCCCAGCAGTCTTCGTCCCACATCGGCACCAGGGAGTGGTTTTCCACAAGGTAGTTATAAATGCCGTTTTTCAGGCCGGGGAAATCGTGTACCGCCACATAGATTTCGGTGGGGTACAGGGCACCCGCCGACGGCGCCGCCCGGAAGAAGTGGCGGGAACCGTCCGGCATCTTCATCTGCGCGGTGATGCCGTTGGTGAAGAAAAGTAAGTGGGATAACTCCTCCAGGGATGGCCGTTCCAGCGGTTCCCGCACATCCGGCAGGGGGCCACCGGTGAACGGGTGCTGCTCGAACGGCAGGTAGCCCACCAGATCGACCGCCTGTTCGGTGTGGTAGTGCTTGAACGGGACCGGCGGCCCGGGGGTGTTCGGAGGGATGCTGAAGCGGTCCATCCGGTCGACCGCGTACTTGGTCTCCTCGTGGAAGCTCTGACAGACGGAAAGGGGCTCGGTGTGGTCCATCTACTTGATGCGGGTGCCCGGCTCCACTTCCTGGGACGGCGTCAGGAGGGCCAGCACTTCGGCGTCTCCCGCCGCCAGCAGCATACCTTCGGAGGTTACCCCCATGAGTTGGGCGGGACGCAGGTTGGTGACCACCACCACCTGTTTGCCGACCATCTCCTCCGGTGGATACTGGCGGGCGATTCCGGCCACGATCTGACGGGTTTCGGTGCCGATGTCGACCTGCAGTTTTAACAGCTTCTTGGCCTTGGGGATCGGCTCGGCCTCCTTCACCCGGCCCACTTGGAGGCGCACCTTGGCGAAGTCGTGAATGCTGATAAAATCGTCGGCGTCGGGCTTCTCTCCAGGGGTGGCGGCTTCGCCACTTTCGGTACTCACGTTGGCGGTCTCCTTGCGGGTCTTTTTATCGGGTTTTTTCTCGGGCAGTTGGTGATTTTTGACCACCACCTGAAGGTCGGCTGGGACATCCTCGAACTTCTTTCGGGGGAACAGGGCGGCGGGCTCGGAAAGCGTGCTTCCGGGGGGCAAGCCGCCCCATGCGGCCTGTTGTTCCAGGTCGAGTGTATTGGGGTCGATATGGATGGCGAGCTGCTTCCAGATGGCCTCGGAAGTCGCCGGCATGACCGGCCACAGGTAGAGGGAGCAGATCCGCACGGTCTCGAGGGCGTTGTAGAGCACCGTATCGAGGGTCGTATCGTCGCCGGATTTGGCCAGCTCCCACGGGGCGGTTTCGTGGATGTAGGCATTGGCGTCGGACAACACGTCCCACAGGGCTTCGAGGGCCACCTCAAAGGCCAGTCCGCGCCCTTTTTTATCCGGGTCGTCCAACGCTTTTGTAAACATGGCCGGGAGTTGGGCCAGCTTGTCCCTGATGACCGTGACCTGCGCATCGTCCGCCGTCTCTGCCTTCGGCACCACCCCGTCCCGGTACCTGTGGGTCATGGAGACGGTACGGGATAACAGGTTGCCCAGGTTGTTGGCGAGGTCGGCATTGTAGCGGGTGGTCATCGCCTCGATGGAGAAGTTGCCGTCCTTGCCGAAGGTGACCTCCCGCAGCAGGAAGTAGCGCATGGCGTCCACCCCGAAGTGGTCCGCCACCTTTTTCGGGTCGATGACATTGCCCCGTGACTTGGACATTTTTTCGCCGTCGATGGTCCACCAGCCGTGGCTGATGATGCGTTTCGGCAGAGGCAGCCCGGCGGACATCAGGAAGGCGGGCCAGTAGATCGCGTGAAAGCGCAGGATGTCCTTGCCAATCAGGTGCGCCTGGGCGGGCCAGCGCCGCTCCCAGCCGTCGTCGGGAAAGCCGGTGGCGGTGAGGTAGTTCACCAGGGCGTCGAGCCAGACGTAAAACACATGGGCGTCATCGTCCGGCAGGGGAATGCCCCACTTGACCCCGGTGCGGGAGATGGACAGGTCCCGCAGTCCTCCGTCCATTTTGATGAATTGCTTGACCTCGTTGGCGCGGCTTTTGGGAGAAATGAACTCCGGGTGCGCCTCGATGTGGGTCAGCAGTTTGTCGCCGTATGTGGAGAGTTTGAAGAAGTAGGACGACTCGGTGACCTTTTCCACGTCGCGGCCGCAGTCGGGGCAGTGGCCCTCGACCAGTTGCAGCTCGGTCCAGAACGACTCGCACGGCACGCAGTAGAGGCCCTCGTACTCGTCCTCATAAATATCTCCCGCCGCCTGCATGCGGCGAAACACCTCATACACCGCCTTTTTGTGGCGCGGCTCGGTGGTGCGGACGAAGTCGTCATTGGTGATCTCGAGGTCCGTCCACAAGGCCTTGAAACCCGCGGACAGGCGATCCGCCAGTTGTTGTGCGGTCTCGCCCCTGGCCTCGGCGGCCTTTTCGATCTTCTGACCGTGCTCGTCGGTGCCGGTGAGGAACAGCACGTCGTGTCCGCTCATACGCTTGTAGCGCGCCAGGGTATCGGCCGCAATGGTGGTGTAGGCGTGGCCGATGTGGGGCACGTCGTTGACGTAGTAGATCGGGGTGGTCAGAAAAAACGAGGGACGCATGGGCACAAGGATACGGAGACAACCCCGGTTCAGGAAAGGGAAATAGGAGGCGCTTCGTCTTTTCCGTTTTCAAAGGCGAGGCAGCACATCAATTTGCCGCAGATGCCGGTAAGCTTGGCATGGGATACGCCGGGGGCCACCTTTCTGGCGTCCCTGGAACTGACCGCCGGGGGTTTGTTCATAAATTCCGCACAGCAGACGGTACGGCCGCAGGGGCCGATCCCACCGGCGCAACGGGTTTCCTCCCGGGTGCTGATCTGACGCATCAGGACGTGGCAACGGAAGCGGGACCCCACATCCTTGACCAGTTGACGGAAATCGATCCGCTGGTCGGCGGTGAAAAAGCAGGTGATGTTGTGGCTGTCCAGCACCGCCTCCACGTCCAGCATCTTCATGGGGAGCCCCAGTGCTTCGGCCCGTTCGCGGCAGAACGCCAGGGCTTCCTGCTCCCGCTCCCGCAATTGATCGACCCGGGAGCGCTCACTGGCGTCGGCCACCTTGAGGATGGCGCGGTCGGGCTTCTGGCAGCACGCAAACGGCCCGGTCCGTGCCTGCGGGCGGCCGCAGGCGATGCCATAGAGGGTGCCGCGTTCGCCGTCCACCAGCACGGTATCGCCGTCGGACAGTCCCACGCCCTCCGGCACCCGGAAGTTGGACGGGTTGCCCTGATCCCGTACCCGGACCTTGACGATCACGACACCGCCTCCCGGGCCGGGCGGGTTACACGGGCGCTGCGCAGGCGGGATAAGAGGGCTTCAATGGTGCTCTGCCGGTTGACGTTGCGATCCAGCCGCTCGGTGGCTTCCTGCACGGCGCCGCCGAACTCGGCCAGAAACGCGGGGGGAAACAGTGCGGACCAGGAAAGCGGATCGAGGCCCGTGGTTTTTGCCAGGGCATCGGCTTCGGCGCCCTGAGAGGCGGCAAGAGCGTTCGAAACCCACATCTGCATCCACAACAGCAGGCGGCGGCAGGCCGCCTCCTCCCTGCCCCAGGTCTCGGCGGCGGAAAGGATTTGCGCCGGGGAGTCCAGGGTGTCCGGCTGCAGGGTGGATACCGCCTCGGCGTAGTCGTCGGCCAGCGCCTCCGCCGAGAGCCCCAGGTTCAGCACCGCGCCGGGTGCGCCCTGGGCCATCTGCGAGAGCAGTTTACAGTGCTCGGCCTCCACCCCGGTGCGCGCCAGCACGGTTTCGGTGTGGGCCGGAGGCAGCCGGGAGAAACGCACCGCCTGACAACGGGAGCGCAGGGTGGGAAGCAGGGCTTCGGCCCTGGTGCTCACCAGAATGAGGGTCCAGCCCGGCGGTGGCTCTTCCAGGGTTTTTAACAGGGCGTTGGCGGCGGTGGGGTTGAGCCGCTCCGCCGGAGTGATGATGATGACCCCGCGGGCGCCGCCCGAGCGCATCAGGCCTTGCAGTTCCCGCACCTGTTCCGCCTTGATCTGGGCGCCGTCCGGTTCGATCCGGATCAGGTCGTAGGCGTTGCCGTCGGCAACCCGTCCGCAGGCGTCACAAGCGCCGCAGGGACGCATATCCTCGCCGGTACACAGGATGGCCGCCGCCAGCCGTTCGGCGGTGGTGGTTTTGCCCACCCCGGCGGGACCGTGAAACAGATAGGCGTGGGGCACCCGGGACGATGTCAGCGCGGTGGTCAGAATCCGGATCGCCCCGGTATGGCCGACCACGTTGTCAAAGGCGTTGTCGAAAGCGCTCATACCTCCGCCTCGCGTGCAATCGACAGGGCAGGAAGCCCGAGGCGTTCGCCGACGATTTTCACCACGTCCGCGTGGACCGCTTCCAGCGGCTGGTCCGCGTCGATGACCACGATCCGCTCCGGATGGGCCTTTGCCAGCGCCAGGTAGCCGTCTCGCACCCGCTGGTGGAAGTCCTCGGCCTCCCGGTCAAAGCGATTGTTGCCGCCGCGCCCGGACAGGCGGGCAAGGGATGTGGCCACCGGCAGATCGAATAACAGGGTCAGGTCCGGCGAAGTGTTCTCGGCCCATGCGGCGGCCTGGGTGACCTTATCCAGGGGAAGGCCCCGGCCGTGGCCCTGATAGGCGATGGTGGCGTCACTGAAGCGGTCACACACCACGGTGGTGCCCGCCGCAAGATACGGGGCGATCCGCCGCGCCACATGCTCGGCGCGGGCGCCCAGATAAAGGAACAGCTCAGCCATCGGCGGCAGATCACCCGCCGCGTCCGACAGCACCAGCGCGCGCACCTGTTCGGCAAAGTCGGTGCCGCCGGGTTCGCGGGTGAGGTTCACCTCCACCCCGGCCTGTTTCAGGCTGCGGACGAGCAGGTGGGACTGGGTGCTCTTGCCGCACCCCTCCACGCCTTCGAGGGTAATAAAAGCCGAATCGGGTCGCATGGGGGGTATTGTACCGTTTTGCCCGCGGGTTTGGCGGGGCAAAACCTTGAGATTGATTCGGGGCACCGGTATGATTTCGCCCTTGTCCGTTACCCCAAGCGGCCCGAGTGGCCTGCATCCCCCCTACCTGTCGGGAAGAATCTGGTGCGGCTAAAAGTCCTCGTTAAACGATATTTCGTCACCGGCCTTCTGGTCACGCTGCCGATCGCCGGTACCTTTTTTGTGTTGAGAGCTCTGTTGAGGGGCCTCGAAGGGGTCCTGGGCGAACTGCTCAAGACCTACTTCAGCGCCCATTACTACCCGGGCCTGGGGATCGCCGTGCTGGTGGCTGGCATTTTCCTGGTGGGCCTGCTTGCCGCCAACGTGCTGGGCAACTGGGTGGTGAAACGCTACGAGCGGATTCTGAAGCGCCTGCCCATCGTGCGCACGGTCTACTCCGCCATCAAGAGCGTGGTGCAGACCGCTTCCATGCAGGGCAAGGAAAATTTCAAGGGCGTGGTGCTGGTGGAGTTCCCCCGCCGGGACATGTTCCTGCTGGCGTTCGTGGTCAACGATACCGAGGGCGAAATTGCCGAGAAGGCAAAAGAACCGATGATCAACCTGTTCGTGCCGACCTCGCCGAACCCCACCTCCGGCTACCTCATCTTCGTCCCCAGGGACGATGTGACTTACCTGGACCTGTCCGTGGAGGAAGCCATGAAGATGATCATGTCCGGCGGCATCTACACCGCGGGTACCGACGTGGATGTGGATGAGGTGCTTGCCATGGATACCGGCAAACGCAAGGGTAAAAACGGCGACAGGACCCCGGAGGCGGATACGGCGTGAGCGGCGAACGCTTTCGTACGGTGGTGCTGGCGGCGGGCAAGGGCACCCGCATGAAGTCGGCTCACCCCAAGGTGCTGCACCCGGTGTGCGGGCAGCCCATGGTGCGTCACGTGGTGGCTTGCGCCCAGGACGCCGGTGGCGGCCAGGTCATCGTGGTGGTGGGCCACGGAGCAGAGGCGGTGAGTGACCACGTGCTGGGTATGGGTGGCGATGCCCGGGTGGTGGAGCAGGCCGAGCAGCTCGGTACCGGCCACGCCGTGCTGGCCTGCCATGAGGCGCTGGAGGGTTACGACGGTCCGGTCCTGATCCTGAGCGGCGACGTGCCGTTGGTGACCCAAACCCTGGTGGAAGGCCTGACAGCGGCCCACACCGATGCCGGCGGCGGCCTGACCCTGTTGACCGTGGAACTGGAGACCCCCGACGGTTACGGCCGCGTCATTCGGGACGGTGAGGGCAGGGTGACGCGCATCGTGGAGCAAAAGGACGCAAACGCGGACGAACTTGCCGTCCGCGAGGTCAACACCGGTATTTACGTGGTGGATGCCCCCGTGTTGTTCGCCGCCCTCTCCCGGGTGTCGTGCGACAACGCCCAGGGGGAGTATTATTTGACCGATATCGTCAGCGAAGCCCTGAGTGAGGGGGTGCAAGTCAACGTATACCGCACAGATAACCCATCGGAGGTGCTGGGGGTGAACTCCCGCTCCGATCTGGCCCGGGTGAGCGCCGTCATGCGGCGTCGCATCGCCGAAGACCTCATGGCCGCGGGCGTGACCCTCATCAGCCCCGAACAGACCTATGTGGACGCCGGCGTATCCGTGGGTGCCGATACGGTGTTGTATCCGGGGGTGACCCTGGAAGGCAATACGGTGATCGGCCGGGACTGTACCGTGCGTTCCGGCTGCCGTATTGCCGACTCACGGCTGGGGGACGGTATCGAAGTGAAAGACAACTCGCTCATCACCGGGGCGGTGCTGGAAGGTGGCAACCAGGTGGGGCCGAATGCCCACCTGCGCCCCGGCGCACACCTGATGCGGGACGCCCGGGTGGGCAACTTCGTTGAGATCAAGAAGGCGGTGATCGGCACGGGCTCCAAGGTGAACCACCTGTCCTATGTCGGCGATGCCGAGGTCGGGGAGGGGGTCAACATCGGCGCGGGCACCATCACCTGCAACTACGACGGGGTGAACAAGCACAAAACAGTGATCGGGGACGGTGTGTTCATCGGCTCCGACACCCAGCTGGTGGCCCCGGTGCGGGTGGGGGCGGGAGCCACCATCGCGGCGGGCACCACGGTGACCTCCGACGTGCCGGAGGGGGCGTTGGCCATCTCACGGGTGGAACAGCAGAACAAAGCGGACTGGGCATCCAGGAAGGCGGATAAACAGGCGGGATCATAGGATCCTATAGGACCCCACAGGACACAGGGACCGTGAAGTCCATCCAATTCAGGACCTGGGGTGTCTACTCACTAGCGGGAGTTTGACGGTGAATATCGAGCGGGACGAAGTATTAAAAATCGCCAGCCTGGCGCGGCTGACCCTCACGGACGATGAGGTGATTGGTCTGGGCAAGGACCTGAATGCGATTCTGGGATACGTGGAGAAGTTGGGCGAACTGGACACCACGGGGGTGCCGACACTGGAGCACGCCGCCGAGTTCGGTGACACCTTCCGGGACGATCAACCGCGACCGTCCCTGGATCGGGAGGTCGCCCTTAACATCGCCCCCAGCCATGCGGAGGGCTGCTTCTCGGTACCCAAGATCATCGAATGACAGATGTCTCATATGTGTATCTATTGCGTCTCTTTTAAGTGTCTCACAGGTAATAAAATGCCTGTAAAAACAATTCGTTAAGGAATCAACACGTTGGAACCGTATCGCTGGACCCTGCATGAGGCGCGCGCCCGACTGGACGCGGGCGACATCAGCGCCGTGGAACTCACCACCCAGGTGATGAACCGTGCCGAATCGCTGGAACCCACCATCTCCGCTTTCAACCTGCTTACCCGGGAACGCGCCATGGCCGACGCCGAGGCGGCGGACGCCCGCATGGGCAAAGGCGAAGGCGGCCCCCTCACCGGCATACCGGTGGCCCTCAAGGACAACATGGTCACCGAGGGCATCGAGACCACTTGCAGCTCCCAAATCCTGAAGGGGTACATCCCACCCTACAGTGGCACAGTGCCCCAACGGCTGGTGGATGCCGGTGGCGTGCTGGTGGGCAAGACCAACCTGGATGAGTTCGCCATGGGTTCCTCCACCGAGAACTCTTCTACAAAAACCACGAAAAATCCGTGGGATACGAGCCGCGCACCGGGGGGATCCTCGGGTGGTTCGGCGGCGGCGGTGGCGGCGGACATGTGCCTGGCCTCGCTGGGATCGGATACCGGCGGCTCCATCCGCCAGCCCGCCTCGTTCTGCGGCGTGGTGGGGGCCAAGCCCACCTACGGCCGCATTTCCCGCTACGGCCTGGTGGCGTTTGCCTCCAGTCTCGACCAGATCGGCCCCTTTACCAAGGATGTGGAGGACACCGCAATCCTGTTCAATGCCCTGTGCGGCCCGGATCCGCTGGATTCCACCAGTTCCGCCCGCGAGGTGCCGGACTTCACCCGTGGTCTCAAGGACGGCGTGGCCGGGCTAACTCTCGGTATTCCCAAGGAATATTTCGTTGAGGGTGCCGATCCCGCGGTGCTGGATGCGGTCAAGGCCGGGATCGATGTGCTGGCGGCGCAAGGCGCCAAAGTGGTGGAGGTATCGCTGCCCCATACCGCCTACGCCGTGGCCTGTTACTATCTGGTGGCCACCGCCGAGGCGTCGTCGAATCTGGGGCGCTACGATGGCGTGCGCTATGGCCAGCGGGCGGAAGGGGCGAAAAACCTGCTCGACATGTACATGGAGAGCCGCGAGGCGGGCTTTGGCACCGAGGTCAAGCGCCGCATCATGCTCGGCACCTACGCCCTGTCGGCGGGCTACTACGATGCCTACTACAAGAAGGCCCAGCAGGTGCGATCCCTTATTCTACAGGACTTTACCGACGCATTTGAGCGGGTGGACGCCATCGTGACCCCCACCAGCCCGAGCGGCGCCTTCGCCATCGGAGAGAAGACCGACGATCCGTTGCAGATGTACCTGTCGGATATTTTTACCATTTCGGCCAATCTGGCGGGTATTCCCGGTATTTCGGTGCCGTGCGGGTTCGACGCCAACCAATTGCCCATCGGGCTGCAGGTGCTGGGCAAGCCGTTCGACGAGGCCACCATGCTTCGGGTGGCCCAGGCCCACGAGTCGAATACGGACTGGCACGCACATAAAGCAAAGATTTAAATATAGTTACATAACTAACGAAATGTTTGGAATTATTTGACCAATGGAATACGGCGTCGTTATCGGACTGGAAGTCCACTGTCAGCTCTCCACGAAGACAAAAATATTCTGTGGTTGCAGCCCCACTTTCGGGGATCCGCCCAACACCCACATCTGCCCCATCTGCCTGGGGCACCCCGGGGTGTTGCCGGTGCTGAACCGGGAGGTGGTGGAGTCCGCCATCAAGATGGGGCTGGGCACCCACTGTTCCATCACCAGCCCCAACGTGTTCTCCCGCAAGCACTATTTTTACCCGGATCTGCCCAAGGGCTACCAGATCTCCCAGTTCGACAAACCGATCTGCGAGCACGGCCACGTGGAGATCATTGTGGACGGCGTTCCCAAGCGCATCGGCCTGACCCGCATCCACATGGAGGAGGACGCCGGCAAGAACCTGCATGAGGGACTCGGCGACGTTTCCCACGTGGACCTGAACCGGGCCGGTGTGCCACTCCTGGAGGCGGTTTCCGAACCGGACCTGCGTTCTCCGGAGGAGGCCGTGGCCTACCTCAAAAAGATTCGCAACATCGTGCTTTATCTGGGCATCTGCGACGCCAACATGGAGCGCGGCAACCTGCGCTGCGACGCCAATATATCCTTGCGCCCCAAGGGGCAGGAGGAGTTCGGCACCAAGGTCGAGATGAAGAACATGAACTCGTTCCGCTTCCTGCGGCAGGCCCTGGAATACGAGATCAAACGCCAGACCAAAATCCTGAACGAGGGCGGCACCATCGTGCAGGAGACCCGCCTGTGGGACGCCAAGCGCGGCGTCACCGATTCCATGCGCGGCAAGGAGGAAGCCCATGACTACCGCTACCTGCCGGAGCCCGATCTGGCCCCGGTGGTGGTCGAGGACGCCTGGATCGAAAAGGTCAAAAGTGGGATGCCCGAATTGCCGGACGCCAAGCGGGAACGCTTTGTGGCCGACTTCGGCCTGTCCGAGTACGACGCCGATGTGCTGACGTCCAGCCGCGCCCTGGCGGACTTTTATGAGGCCTCGGTCAAGGCCTATGACGGCGACCCCAAGACCACCTGCAACTGGCTCATGGGCGATCTGTCCGCGCGACTCAACGAGGAGGGGGTCGATATCGCCGACTGCCCGGTCACCCCGGCGCAGCTCGCGGGTATCGTGGAGGCCATCCACAAGGGCGATATTTCCGGCAAGATTGGCAAGACCGTGTTCGGCGAGATGTACGGCACCGACCAGACCGCCGCTCAGGTGATCGAGGCCAAGGGGCTGGTGCAGGTGTCCGACACCGGCGCCATCGATAGCATCATCGACCAGGTCATGGCCGCCAACCCCAACGAGGTGGCGGAGTTTAAGGGCGGCAAGGTCAAATTGATGGGCTTCTTCGTGGGCCAGGTGATGAAGCTTTCAAAGGGGCAGGCCAACCCCAAGGTGGTCAACGAGCGCCTGCGGGACAAGCTCAACGGCTAGAACTCGTATGATGCGCCGGATGCCCCGGAAGGGCCAGGCCAACCCCGGCGTGATCCACCCTTTGAAGCGGTAGGTGGGGGCGGCTCCGCACTCCGCCCTCTTTTTGGAAAAATTTTGTCCGAATGCTTGCCAGGGGCGCATCCGTGTTTTATAAATTTAGTTAATGACTTAACTACTTTATCGGGCGTGGAATCGTCCGGTCCGGGGAGGTTCCCATGGATTACAAAAGGTTACGACGGGTAAGCACGCTTCTGGAGGCTCACCGCACCGTGGAGGGGGCAGGGCTTCCGGTGAATCGCAGCTTCCCGCAGCACGGGCGGATGGACCTGGATCCATTCATGCTGTTCGACCACTTCGGGCCGGTCACCTGGGGGCCGAAGGAGGCCTCCGGGGTGCCGGATCATCCCCATCGGGGCTTTGAGACCGTCACCTACGTGCTGGAAGGCGCTCTTGAGCATCGGGACTCCACGGGTGGGGGTGCTGTATTGAGAGCGGGGGACGTGCAGTGGATGACGGCAGGCAGCGGCATCGTCCACTCGGAGATGCCGGAGGCGGATTTTTTTAATAACGGCGGCACCTTACACGGTTTTCAAATCTGGGTGAACCTGCCCGCGAAGGACAAGATGGTAACCCCCCGTTATCAGGACGTGCCTGCGGACCAGACCCCTATCGCCCACAGTGACGACGGCAAAGCCACCGTACGGGTGGTGGCCGGGGAATCCCTGGGAGTCAAGGGCGCGGTTGAGACACGGATCCCCATCACCTATCTGCACGTCACCCTGGCCCCCGGCGGAGAGTTGTTACAGCCGGTGACGTCCGGCCACAACGCAGGGGTCTACGTTTTCGGTGGTGAAGCGCTGGTGGCGGGCGATCCGGTGGGGGAGGGTGGCATGGCGGTGCTCGGGGAGGGTGATGCCGTCACCCTGAGCGTTCCCGAGGGGGCGGTGGGCCCGGCGGACCTGTTACTGCTGGCGGGCGCGCCCATCGACGAGCCGGTGGCCCGCTACGGGCCGTTCGTCATGAACACCCACGAGGAGATCCGTCAGGCGGTGCGGGACTACGAAGCCGGGCGCATGGGGCGGATCGCCCCCTGAAACGGCGGTCTGAGACGGATATGGCTTCAAAGGCAGTCGGCGGAACAGTTCGACCATTCCCAAACCCATGAGGAAACACCATGACTGAATGGCAAAAAGCACCCTTCACAATTCAGGTCAGGGCCGGGGAGACCAAGGCCTTCTGCATGTGCGGAAACTCGAGGAACGGTCCGTTCTGCGACGGTTCCCACGCCGGTACGGAGCATGTGCCGGAGGTGGTGACCTTCGATACGGACAGGACCATCCACGCCTGCGGGTGTCAGCACTCCAAAAACAGACCGTACTGCGACGGCAGCCACGCCAGGCTGTAGCCTGACGCGGGAGGGACAACCCAATGCCGGGGGCGGGCTTTACTGCGCCCCGGTGTCCCGGGGCGGGTCGCCGTACTCGTACACTTTGTCGGCGTAATTACGCAGCACCAGCTGTTCGCCCATCTGCCCCAGCACGTAATTGGGGGACACCGGGATCTTGCCGCCGCCGCCGGGGGCGTCGATGACAAAGGTGGGCACGGCGTAGCCGGTGGTATGACCGCGCAGCTGCTCAATGATCTCGATGCCCTTCCTGACGGGTGTACGGAAGTGGGCGGAGCCCTGAATCGGGTCGCACTGGTACAGGTAGTAGGGCCGCACCCGCGCCATCAGCATGCGGTGCATCAGATCCTTCATCACCCCGGCATCGTCGTTGATGCCCTGCAGCAGCACGGTCTGGCTGCCGAGGGGGATGCCGCCGTCCGCCAGCCGCTCACAGGCGGCGATGACTTCGGGGGTCATTTCCCTGGGATGGGTGAAGTGCAGGCTCATCATGAACGGGTGGTAGCGTTTCAGCACGTTCACCAGCCCCGGGGTGATGCGCTGGGGCAGCACCGCGGGAATCTTGGTGCCGATGCGGATGATCTCCACATGAGGAATCGAGCGCAGCATGCCGAGCAGGTCGTCCAGGTGGTGGTCTTCCAGCAGCAGGGGGTCGCCGCCGCTGATCAGCACGTCGCGGATGCCCGTATGGGCGCGGATGTAATCGACCGCCTTCTGCCACAATTCACGGCGGAATGAGTAGCCTTCGCCGCCGCCCACCATGCGGCTGCGGGTGCAGTAACGGCAGTAGACCGCGCATGCCCCCACGGCCAGAAACAGCACCCGGTCCGGATAGCGGTGCACCAGTCCCGGCACCACCGTGTCGGCGTCTTCGCCGCACGGGTCGAACAACTCTCCCGCAGCGGTCAGGTGTTCGGACAGGCTGGGAACCAGGGTTTTACGGATCGGGCAGTCCGGATCATCCCCATCGATCAGACCGGCGTAGAACGGCGTGATGCCCATGGGCAGGCTGTTGCCCAGGCCACGTACCGCCTCCCGCTCCGCATCGGTCAGGTGCACGATCTGTTCGAGCTGGTCCAGGTGGCGCACGCTGTTACGCATCTGCCAGCGCCAGTCGTTCCAGAGTGTGTCCGGGGTATCGCGCCACGGTGCCGGACGCCGGGTCAGGTCCCCTGCCTTGCTTCCGGTAAGGGAATAGGGCGGCCTGTCCGCACGGTGATTCTGCATATAAGATCCCGCTCCTGATCGTTTCGGTTCAGCCATTTGAGGTGGGTCCGGGTAAACCGGGGCCACCTGCCCACCGAACCTCTACAACTCACGATACGGTGCGAAATATTCCCCATGCAAGGGAAAGGACATTCTCGGCATGTTTCCGGTTTTGTTTCTCCTTGTCTTCACCGATAAGGATTGAGAAGAGGGGGGAAATTCATTTTGTACGGCCCGGGGCAAAACCCGGGGGCTCCCGCTCAATGGGGAAAGCGGCTGCTCAGGCGGAAACACACCTCATTGGGTTGAGGGGGGATAATGGATCGAAAAAAGTCGGGAGTGGCGATAATCGACGCGCTGGGGGAGGAGGGAATCACCCCGGAGTTTCGCCTCAGCGTGCAGGACTTCGAGTACCTTCGTCAGCTCATCTACGACCTGTCCGGCATTCACCTCAAGGACGCCAAGCGTCAGATGGTGCAATCCCGCCTGACCAAACGTCTGCGCATCCTGGAGATGGCGAATTTCCCGGACTACATCAAATACATGAAACAGCACCCGGAAGAGCTGACCGACATGCTCAACCGGATCACCACCAACAAGACCCACTTCTTCCGCGAGCCCAAGCACTTTCAGTTTCTGCAGGATGCCGCGCTGCCCTACATCCTTGCCGCCAAACAGGGGCTGGGAAACCGCACCATCAATGGCTGGTGCGCGGCCAGTTCAACCGGGGAGGAGCCGTACACCATCGCCATGGTGGTGCAGCATTTTCTATCCAGTCATCCGGGATGGTCTGCGCGCCTGCTGGCTTCGGATCTGGACACCAACGTACTGGCCAAGGCGAGTGCCGGAACCTATCCGAAGGATGTCATCAAGGGCATCCCCGGACACCTTTCCAAAGCCTACACCTGCCCGGTCACGGGCTCCGGCGGTTCCGAATTCACGTTCCACAATTCGGTCCGGAACCTGCTCATGTTTCGCCAGATCAATCTGATGAGTGAACGCTACCCGATCCGTTCCGCTCTCGACTTCATCTTCTGCCGGAACGTCTTCATCTACTTCACCCGGGAAGACCGTGACCAGGTGGTGAAACGCTTCATCAAATTGCTGCGTCCGGGCGGATACCTGTTTCTGGGACATTCGGAAGTGCTGGACGTCGACGTGTTCGGGGGGCAGATCGAGTTTATCGGCAACACCACCTACCAGAAGGTGGGGTCATGATTCGCAGGCACAACGCCCGTTTTAACAAGGATTCCTGCGTGATCGTGGCGGGCGATTACTTTGCCACCAAACAGGACATGGTGATAGAGACCGTCCTTGGCTCGTGCATCGCGGTATGCCTGCTCGACGAGAAGAACGGCATCACCGGCATGAACCACTTCATGCTTCCGGCCGATCGCGGCGGTGGCAGCGAACAACGGGCGGGACGTTACGGCACCAACGCCATGGAGCTTCTGATCAACGAGATGATGCACCTGGGAGCTGACCGGTTTTCGATCCGCGCCAAGGTGTTCGGCGGGGGTAATGTCAACACCACCTCCCCCCGCACGCTTCGGGTGGGTGACTGGAACACACAGTTCGCTCTGGACTTTCTCAAGGCGGAAGGTTTTCCGGTTGCATCCAAGGACGTGGGTGGCAATACCGGACGGCGCATCGTGCTGTTTACCGAAACGGGCAACGTCAAGCTGCGCAGGCTTGGCCAGCGCGAGGTTGGGGATGTGCTGCAGGAGGAGATCCAGTACCGCTCGCGCATCGTCGAACAGCCGCCGACCGAGCACCACGAGGGCGAGTTGACGCTGTTTTAGCCAACATTTGCAGGGGAGAGCAAGTGAAATCCATCAAAGTGCTTATTGTCGATGACTCGGCACTGATCCGCCGGACGTTGAGCGAGATTCTGGATGCGGACCCGAGGATTGAGGTGGTGGGAACCGCCGCCGACCCGTACTTTGCCCGGGACGCCATCAAGAAGCTGAACCCGGATGTCATCACCCTCGACATCGAGATGCCCCGTATGGACGGCATTACCTTTCTCGAAAAGCTGATGCGTGCCCGCCCCATGCCGGTGGTGGTGGTGAGCAGCCTGGCCGAGGAGAAGGCGGACGTCACGCTCCAGGCCCTCGAACTGGGGGCGTTTACCTGTGTCGAAAAGCCCAAGCTGGATTTGAAACGGAGGCTGCAAGGCCAGGCCGAAGAACTGGTTGCGCTGGTCAAAGCCGCAGCCGGTTCCCGTGTGCAGGCCCGCCCCAGGAGCGCCCCCATGCCGAAGCCGTCGCCCAGGGTGAAAACCGAACCGGTTGACGGCCCCCGCGACGGCACCCGTCACTCCATGGACGAAGTGCTGCCCGAGCGCAGGCAGCGCACCATTGAAACCTCTGAGCGGGTCATTGCCATCGGTTCGTCGACCGGCGGTACGAGCGTCATTCAGGACATCCTTGCTGAGATGCCGCCGGGGTGCCCCGGCATCGTCATCGTGCAGCACATGCCCGGTGGATATACCGCGCCGTTTGCCGAGCGCCTCGACCGGATGGTGACAATTTCAGTACGGGAGGCCAAGGATGGTGACCGTATCCAGCCGGGCCTTGCTCTGCTGGCACCCGCCGGATCCCATCACACAACGGTGCAACGTAGCGGCGCCAACTACCACATCCGTCTGGTCGAAGGCCCGCGGGTGGATCGCCATATTCCGAGCGTCAACGTGCTGTTCCGTTCCATGGCGCAGGAGGTTGGCCAGAATGGCGTCGGCGTCATTTTGACCGGAATGGGAGACGACGGCGCCGACGGCATGTTGGAGATGCATGAGAGCGGCGCACCCACACTGGCTCAGGATGAAGATTCATGTGTGGTGTTCGGAATGCCGAAAGAGGCTATAAACCGGGGTGGTGTGGATCACATTGTGAGCCGCTCCAAACTTGCTCAGGCAATCCTCAAAAATGCCAAGACCAAGATCAGGGTCTGAAACGGGAGCGGAGTTGATGTCCAGCGAACGCCAAACCAATATGTTGCAGTCCGTCAGCGTCTTGAAATCAATGAGCTATCTGGTTCGTTGCGACGAGGCGTCGGTTCGGCTTCAGGGTCAGCTGCGTGACTGGATTGAGGAAACCAACCGTGTGTTTCTCGGCATCGCCAACGGCCTTCCGCACCTTCACCGGGAGATCGAGGAGGGCAAGTGGGCCTTGGGCGAGATGCACGGCAAAATATCTGATGACGAGGTGTATTGTGGCGAGGATTCACCCCGCACCAACCTGATCCGCACCTTCTCCGACCTGATCGACACCCACCGTCAGGATCAGAGCAATCTGGCCGAATTTATCGCCTTGTTCGACGTGGTGCACACGGTGCGCACGGCTCTGGGAAGCGTGGCCGATCTGATGGAGGACGTGGAGTGCTTTTCTGTGAACGCCATCGTGCAGGCGCACAACGCGGGCGACCGGGGTCGCGGCTTTTCACAGGTCTCCCGTGAGGTGGTCAACCTGACCAAGCGGGCATCCATGGAATTTGAGCGGGTGCGTGGCCAGGCCCAGCAGATTGACAAGAAGCTGGAAGAGTTGAAGGCGAGCATTGAGCGCTCTCACAAGAATTTTGAAGAAGCGCCCATCCATTCCGCGGAAGAGATCGAGGCGTTGTTTGCCCGCCTTGACGACGCCCGCGCCACGGTGGTGGGCCGGATCGAGAACCTCATCGTACGGGTGGGGGAGTCCTCAAGCCGCGTGAGCCGCGTGCTGGTGGGACTTCAGTTCGATGACCGCTGTTCGCAGATTTCCCACCATCTGGCCCAGATTCTGGGACAGCTGCACCGGGAAATCAGTGAACTGATGGTGCGTGACAGCCAGGTCCTTCTCGAAGGCGAGGGCGTGGAGGAATTGCTCGACGCCGTCTGCTTTTCACTGGCGGTGTTTGATGTGGTCGAGAAACTGATCGCCAGCCTCGAAAACGACCTCGCCGGCGCCCGCAGCGACATGAGTGAGTTTCTGGACGGGCTCGCCTTCGACATGCAACAGAACTCCGAGGACACCATTGATGTGCAGGAGTTGATGGATGTGATTGGCGACACCCGCCGAAACCTCGAGGAATTCAGCCGCTACATGCATGAGCTGGTTTCCCACAAGGCCGCCGTGATCTCCCAGGCGGAGGAGTTGGCCGGGCAGATTGGCGACCTCAGGGACGACCTGGAAGGGGTTCGCCGGACCGCCAAACGGTTCGGCGTGATGGCATCGATCATTAAGGTGGAGCTGGCTTCGGCCGGACTTTCCGAGGAGTTCGGCGACGCCCTGTCCGCCGAGCGCGTGGAAAACCTGTACCGGGACATGGCAAGCGCCGTAGGGTCGGTGCTGATCGCCCTGGAAACCACGGTCAAACAGGTGCAAAGGCGTTGTGCGAAGTTCCGCAACGGGCTGGTGCAGGAGGAGGGCACCCTGCGGCAGGCGGCGGGCTTCACCAACCGTCTGGTCAAGGATCTGGACGGCACCCTGGTGCGCTATCTGAACCGCGGCGGTTCCAGTTTCAAGAATACCCTGACCAAGTTGCACCGGGGCGCGGCAACGCTGCGTGGCGAGGTCAACAACATCATCAACCTCGGGCGCCAGAGCGGGCGCGTCAAGAGCGAGTCCCGGGAGCGCGCGTCACACCTGACGGACATCCGCATGCGGCTCCTGAACGCCCTTGAGATCAATGACTGGGAGATCCAGAAGACATCGGTCAAGGATGTGCTGACCGGCTGTACCGTTCAACTGGAGCGCGAGGTGATGGCCAGCGCGATGGGCGGCGAGGCGGTCGAGGAAGGCGATGATGGAAACGACCTGACCCTGTTCTGAAGCGCTGCCTCAGCGACCTGTTTGGAGAGGATGGCAGGTTAAGGAAATACGGATTTTAGCCGATTTGATAGAGACTGAATGGAGGCGTCTGAAAAGGCCATGGAGTTACTGAGTGACGAGGGTGGAAAGCTCTCTGCTCCGCCGGATTTGGGAATCCAGCGGGTGGAAGCACTGAAAAAAGACCTGCTGGAAGCTCTGGGTGATGCCCGGGATCAGGTGGTGATGTCGCTGAAAGACGTCAGCCGGATGGATACAGCGGCCGTGCAGGTGTTGCTGGCGGCGAAAAAGTCGGCGGATGGATTGGGTAGGGGGTTTGTGCTGGAAGATCCCAGCGAAGCCTGTTCGGAACTGACTAAACAACTGGGGCTGTTTTCAGTCCTGTTTGAATCGTAGTTGAGGGCAAATTAGATGAGTGGCGTAATTCTTATTGTCGATGACTCTGCGACCATCCGTGCCAGCGTGAAGCACACCCTGGATCAAGGCGGGTATGAAGTGCATCAGGCCGGGCACGGCCAGGCGGGGCTGGACAGCCTCAAGCAGCTGACCGCTTCCGGAACGGAAGTGAACATGATCATCAGCGACGTCAACATGCCGGTGATGGATGGGCTGACCTTCATTAAGGAACTCAAGCAGGACCCGGCCTACAAGTTCACGCCGGTACTGATGCTGACCACCGAGAGTCAGGAGTCCAAGAAGGCGGAAGGCAAGGCTGCCGGTGCCGCCGGTTGGCTGGTGAAGCCGTTTGAGCCGGATACCCTGCTCGGGGTGGTTAAAAAGTTCGTCAAGTAGCGCGGTCTTGACGCGGCGGGGGCCGCTTCAAGACGGATAACATGCCTTTCTGAGAGGGAAACATGGGCATCGAAGAGGACCTGAAGGCCATCTTCTTTGAAGAGGGACAGGAGCATCTCCAGTCCCTGGAAGAGGATCTGATTCAACTGGAATCCGATTCCGGTGCGGGAACCGATATTGACGATGAGGTGATCAACCGGATTTTCCGCTCCGCCCACACCATCAAGGGGGGAGCGGGCAGCGTCGGCTTTGCGGACCTTGCCGGCTTTACCCATACCGTCGAAAACGTTCTCGACCAGATGCGTGAGCATACCCTCGGCGTCTCTCGGGAGCTGATTTCCGTTCTCCTTAACTGCGCCGACTGCATGGCCCGTCTGCTGGACGCGGCCATGGACCAGGGCGATGCCCCGGGGGAAAGCGAGGTTGCGGCTCTGGTGGAGCAGCTCAACGGCTACCTTGGTAACACCGTCGATGCCGCCACCGCAGCCGCGGATGCCGCCAGCACCGCCATCGAGACCCAGGACGCCCCCGCCGGGACCGGGGAGCGGACCTTCAGCATCAACTTCAGGTTCAAGCCGGATCTGCTTGAAAGCGGCACCGATCCCTCAATGCTGCTCTCCGAACTGGAGGAACTGGGTGAACTCACCATTCGGTCGGTTGATAGCGACCGGGTGCCGACCCTCGAAAACCTCAACCCGTATGAACTCCATCTCGGCTGGGAACTGGAGTTGAAGGGTTCGGTCACCAAGGAGGATCTCGACGGCGTATTCATCTTCGTCACCGACGACCATCCGGTCACCTTTTCCGAGGTGGTGGACAAAGTGGAGGCGGCGCCCACCGACGCCGCCTCGGAACAGCCGAAAAAGAAGGCCAAGTCCGCCGTGTCGTCGGTCCGGGTCGATACCGAGCGCCTCGACCGCCTGATCAATCTGGTCGGGGAACTGGTGATCGGTCAGGCCCGGGTCGCCCAGGTCACCCTGGAGAACAACGCGCCCCCGGAAACGGAGTCCGCCGTCGAAGGGCTTCAGCGGGTGGTCCGTGAGCTTCAGGAAGAAGCCATGGGCATGCGCATGCTGCCGGTGGGCCCCACCTTCGTTCAGTTCCAGCGGGTGGTGCGTGATCTGGCGATCTCCCAGGGCAAGGAGGTCAACCTGGAAATCCAGGGCCAGGAGGTGGAGCTCGACAAGAGCATCATCGAGAAAATCGGCGACCCGTTGAAGCACATGGTGCGCAACAGTGTCGATCACGGCCTGGAGACCAGCGAGGAGCGGGTGGCTGCGGGCAAGCCCCCGGTGGGCACCGTCAAACTTGCCGCCTACCACGCCGAGGGCAACATCGTTATCGAGATCACCGACGACGGTCGCGGACTGGATGCCGAGGCGATTGCCGCCAAGGCCATTCGCGAGGGCGTCATCCCGGAGGATCACAGCCTGACCCTCGATCAGATTCACATGCTGGTCTTCCATGCCGGGCTGTCCACGGCCAAGGAGATCACCGATGTCTCCGGGCGTGGCGTTGGCATGGACGTGGTGCGCCGCAACATTGAGCAACTGCGCGGCACCATCAGCATTGACACGGAACTTGGCAAGGGCTCCACCTTCAAAATCTGCCTGCCCCTGACCCTGGCCATTATCGATGGCATGGCCCTCGCGGTGGGGGATGAAACATTCCTCATTCCACTGTTGTCGATCGTCGAGTCGATCCGTCCCGAGCGCCAGGCGGTCGAGAGCGTCGGCGGGCGGGAGGAACTGGTGATGGTGCGCGGCGAGGCCCTGCCCCTGATCCGGCTGCAGGAACAACTGGGCGTGCCGGGAGAAAGCCGCCACCCCTCGGAGGCGCTGGTGATCATCGTCGAGAGCGGCGGCAAGCGCTACTGCCTTCAGGTGGACGACATCCTCGGTCAACAGCAGGTGGTCATCAAGACCATGGAGCAGAACTACAAGAAGGTCGACGGTGTCGCCGGCGCCACCATCCTGCCTGATGGAAAGGTCGCCATGATCCTCGACATCGGCGCCCTGGTACGGAGCAGTGTCGGAGTCGGTTCCTGAGCAGGGCCTGACCGGACGGTTGCCGGCGGGTCGCGGACGTCTCATCCAGGTTGCGCTTATCGCGCTGGTCGTCGTCCTCGGCGGCGGCTCACTGGGAATCTCAGGCATCCAGCGGGTGGAGCAGGACAACCGCTTCTGCAACCGCTGCCATATCGGCGGCACCCCCATGCATACAGAACAGTATCTTCAGGTGACCACGGGCCGCGGCGACTCGCTTGCCGCGGGTCACGCCATCACCGTGCAGGATGCCTCCGGCGCGTCCCGCGCCATGCGTTGCGTCGATTGCCACAAGGGGGTTTCCAGCGCCGAATATGTGCGCTTTCAGTGGGTCGCGTTCCGCGACCTGATGGTGTATGTGGCAGGTAACCCGGTTGAGCCGGACACCCTGTCCGCTCCCATGCCGGATGCCAACTGCACCGGCTGCCATGCCACCCCCGGCGGCGCCTTCCATGAGTTTCCCGCCCATCAGGGCGAAATGCTGACCCTGTGCACCGAGTGCCACCGGGTTCACCTGCCCGGGCCGGGCCCCGCCCGCACCGACCCTGAACACAGCCTCACCCTGTGCGCCCGATGTCACCCGGGTTTGTCGACCAGGGTGGTACGGGCCGCGGGCATGATTCCCCCCGAAAGTTAACGGCGGCAAATGGATGCCCGCGACGGCGTGCCGCCGTCGCGGGAAAAAAGCGGAAAAATCCGGCAAACCCTTGATGAATCATCGGCTGGGCCCCGGTTTTTTATGCGAAAAGACCAGCCCAATCAGGTGGGGTTTAAGACAAAAATGTGCTGTTGTATCCCTAATTTGTCCCGTGTTTTCTGTGTTAAAAAAAATCCGCATAAAAAAGTAGGAAAAATTCTCAAATGTTATTCAGGTTATCAATGAACTCTCCGAAAGACTCAATGGGGTGAGGAAGTCTCTTTCTGTTCAATACAGAACTCGTCTTCCCAAGGTGGGGTTCGGAAGCATATTTGTCCGATCTCACAAAAAGCGTGTTAAACACGGGGAATGGGAATATTGAAGATGAGGTTTTTTAATAACTTAAAGTTCAGTACCAAGATTATGGCGGTCGTCGTGATCGGGTTCGTCGTCAGTTACGCGATCAACTTCTGGGTGGTCAAGGACAGCCTGGAAAAAGAGGCCACCACCGCCATGGTGGAGAAAGCTCGCGCCATCACCCAGGAGGCGGAAAACGCCCGCATCTACATGTCCGATCTGCGCAGCAAGTACAAGGTGTATGACGACAAGACACTGCTGGCCGATGTGGAGGAGCAGATGGCCGGCTCCACCGATATCATCGCCGACGCCAAGAAGACCAGCTTCTACTGGACCATTCCGGTAGTGGCGGGCTGGAACGTGGGACAACGTGAAGCGGCCCGTTCCAACTTCGAGTTCAAGGTTCCCAAGATCGAGCCGCGCAACCCGGATAACGAGCCCAACAAGATGGAGCGGGCCATGCTGCTCGAACTCCGCAAGGGTGGCGTCGAAGAGCTCTACCAGGTGGATACCGAAGAGAACAGCCTGCGTTACATGAAGCCGGTGGTGCTCACCAAGGACTGTCTGGTCTGCCACGGCACCATCGAGGACTCCATCACCGGGACCCTCAAGGATCCCCTTGGCCTCGACATGGAAGGCTGGAAAGAGGGCGAGGTACACGGCGCCTTTGAGGTCATCGCGGACTTGGCGCCGATGCAGGCGGCGGTGGCGCAGACCCTCAAGAAGAGCTTCCTGTTTGGCGCGGTGGTGATCCCGTCCTCGCTGTTTCTCATCATGCTGTGCATGAAGTCGTTCGTGGTGGCCCCGGTGTCCGTCGTCAGCACTCATGGGACAAACGAGGCGGGTTGAATAAGGGAGTG
>JBHHVE010000025.1:0-40347 GCA_046754085.1 Leptospirillia bacterium | reverse complement strand
CTCCATCCCCGTCCGTGTCGGTCTGGTCCGTGTTCGGGGTCAGCGGGCAATTATCAGAGCCGTCCGGCACGGTGTCGTTGTCGTCATCATCGTCGCAGGCGTCACCGGCTCCATCCCCGTCCGTGTCGGTCTGGTCCGTGTTCGGGGTCAGCGGGCAATTATCGGCGCCGTCCGGCACGGTGTCGTTATCGTCGTCGTCGTCGCAGGCGTCACCCAGACCGTCTCCGTCGGTATCGATCTGGTCCGTGTTCGGCACCAGCGGACAGTTATCAATCGCATCCGGCACGGTATCGTTGTCGGTATCCAGTTCACAGGCGTCACCGATGCCATCCCCGTCCGCATCCGCCTGATCCGGGTTCGGAACCAGCGGGCAGTTATCGACTCCGTCCAGCACGCCGTCATTATCGTCGTCCGGATCGCAGACATTGCCCAGAAGGTCCCCGTCCGTATCGAGCTGGTCCGTATTCGGGATCAGTGGACAGTTGTCCGTTGTGTCCGGCACGTTGTCGTTGTCGTCGTCCGTATCGCAGGCGTCACCCAGAGCGTCCCCATCCGAATTGATCTGATCCGGGTTCGGAACCAGCGGGCAGTTATCAATCAAATCCAGGACGCCGTCGTTGTCGTCATCCGGGTCACAAACGTCGCCAATGCCATCCCCGTCCGCATCCGCCTGATCCTGGTTCGGGACGAACGGGCAGTTATCGTCCACATCGAGAATCAGATCATTGTCATCGTCATCATCACAGGCATCGCCCAGGGTATCCGAGGGGAACGGGCAACTGCCGGGGACGGTGTCATAGGTGTCACACCAGGTGATGGGTGGCACCGTCTGGTTGGCATCGTTGTTGAGCTGATCCGTGTTCGGGGTATCCGGACAGTTGTCATCCACATCGGGAATCGTATCGCCGTCCCTGTCGGACGCCGGCGGCGCCTCGCAGGCATCCCCGATGCCGTTGCCGTTGCTGTCCAGCTGGTCGTAGTTGAAAACGGTGGGGCAGTTGTCACAGGCGTCGCCGCGGGCGTCGTTGTCGGTGTCCAACTGGTCGGCGTTCGGGGTATACGGGCAGTTGTCCACGCCGTCGGAGAAACCGTCGCCATCCGAATCGGGAGAGGACGGCACCGGAACCATCGGCACAGGGGTCAGTCCCACGCCTGCGTGGTTCAGGAAGGCCCGCAGACCAAACGGGTTGACCAGCGCCACCGGATCGATGATCGACTCCCATCGGTCTCCCTCATAGGATGTGGTTACGCCATTAACCACTTCCTCGGTGAGGTAGCAGGTGTCAAGCCGACTCACCGCGCCGTTCCGGCTGCAGCGTACGCCATCCGACGGGCTCGGGAACGTGACGGTGCTCCGTTCGGGCTGCTTTACACTTGTCCACATCCATTGCCCGTTCCAGAGCTGATCCCCGCTTTCGAAGGTCTGGTCCTCGGTGAACTGGAAGAGGTCCGGCCGTTTGATCACGATGCTCGATCCGGGCAACTCGACGCCATTCCCGCCGGTGCGCTCATCCAGGTCCAGGGTCTGAATATCCAGCAGGTGCTCGGCCCCGGGGGGCAGCTTGCTCACGTAGATGAACGTCTGTGTGTAGATGGGAATCTGCGACGACGGGCGCCCGGCAAAGGTCAACTCGTAGGCAAACGGCAACACGCATGCGGCAACAACGGTGCCGGAGCAGTCGCCAAGGTTCGGGTCGGTGGGGTCGGTGGACACATCCAGTTGGAAGCGGTTGAAATCCGTCGCCTGGCCAACCGCAGTCTGCACGGTGATGTCGCGTCCGTCCATAACGAACTTGTAGACGTACACCGACCGCTTGAACATGTCGTACAGGTCGGGGTGGCTGGCCTGGGTAATCAACTCGCCCAGGTTGATCGGCGCTCCGGAACCGTCCGTCAGGTCCATGTCGACGCCGAATTTCGCCCAGTTGCGGTCCGGAAGCAGTGCGACATCGTCCCGGGTGTTGACCGTGTCCCGCCCGGGGTTACCCGAATTGATGTCGATCAGGGTGCCGCGGAAATCGTCATGGGGGTCGCCGTTCGGTACGGCGTTACCGGTCCCGTCCAGTATCAGGTCGCCAAGGGCGTCCCGGGTCTGATCCGGGATATCGCCGCCGGCCATGACCTTGTCGTCGTTTTCGGCGGCGCCGAGGCCGCCGTACAGGCTGTATTCAAAAAACGAGTCGCCTGCGGGAAGCTGCGCGGAGTAATCATCCGTTCCGGTCTGGGTCGTTTTTGGATTGACGTCCCCGTCCAGCAGCCAGATGTAGAAATCGGGTCCGGGCACCCGGGGCAGGGACGGGTCCACCGCCACGAAGAAGATGGCGGTGTTGTCGTCGTCGCCCCCGTAAGAGGGGTTGATGTCGCGGGCGCGCACCATGCCGGCGTAGTTCACGTCCGGCAGCCGCACCGGCGACTGGAAGGTCGGGGTGGACGTGGTGGTCAGGCCGATGTTGCGCACCGCGATCGCTTCGCCGAACTCCACATCACCCACCCGGATCCCTTTGGTGCTGGTCAGGGTGTCGTCGAGTTCCACGTCGAACGAAACCCCGGGCGGGAAGCTGGTATCACACCCGGTGCCGTAGTCGATGAGCACTCGCAGGTCGTCGGCGCCGCCACTGGTGCCCAGTGAGAACTCCAGGCTTTTGCCATCCGGGGCGATGACAACAGCATCCTTGGCATTGCCCGACAGTTCCAATCGCCGCCAGCTGGCCAGGTTCAACAGGTTGGCGACGATGGTGCCCTGAAACCGGATGTCGGATGCCTGCAGATACGGCGCTTCGTATGCGGTGGTGGGCTCGATATCGGCCACCACGCCCAGAACACGCACATCGGTGCCCAGTCCGTCGTTCAGCAGAAGACGTCCGGTGCTGCGGCGGAAAATATTGGCATCCGCGCCATCGTAAAAGCGGATCAGGATCGACTGGACGCAGTCCTGAACGCCGAGGGTGGCCGGCTGGCCCTTGACGACCAAGTTCCAGTTAGAGGATGGGTTATCGAGTGCGGAGAGGTCGGTGGCGGCGGCCCGGTACTGCTCCCGAAGCACCAACAGATCCAGGTCGCCAAAGTCCGCTTTGTATCCACCCGCGTTGGTGATGAAGGTGGTGTCGTCGACCACCGGAACCACCTGTGCATAGGCGGCCGGCGCGCACAACAGGCCAAACAGGAGCGTCAGAGAGACTCCGAGCCCCCACCCGACCAACTTGCGCCACCTGTTCATATATTTCGCTAGTCGTCTTCGTCGACCTTGCCGTTGAAGTTGTTGTCCTTGCCGTGTCCGTCGCTCTTGTCTTTTTTGTGCGGGTGACTGCTGCGATCATGGTGACCCTTGTCGCCGTCACGCTCGGAATGACCGTCGTGATCGTCGTCGCGGTCGTCGGCATCGCCCCAGTCGGGAATGCCGTCGTTGTCGTCGTCCTCATCGTACTCGTCATCGACGCCGTCATTGTCCACGTCCGGGTCACAGGCGTCGGGAATGCCGTCGCCATCGTAATCCTGGGCGCTGAGGTCGTGGTTCACGCCGGACGGGTTGGGGTGCATAATACAGCGGTCGCAGTAGTCGCCGATGCCGTCGTTGTCCACATCGACCTGCCACGGGTTGCGCCAGTTCGGGCAGTTGTCCCTGTCGTTGCAGACCCCGTCTCCATCGTCGTCGAGGTTTTCGCACAGGTCGCCACAACCGTCCGCATCGGTGTCATCCTGGGTCGGGTTATAGATGGTTTCACAATTGTCACACGTATCGCCGATGCCGTCGGCGTCCACGTCAGCCTGGTCCGCATTGCCCACCACGATACAGTTGTCGCAGGCATCGCCGACACCGTCACCGTCTTCATCAAACTGATCCGGGTTGATGGTCGCCGGACAGTTGTCACAGACATCATCCACACCATCGCCATCGCTGTCACCGATGTTGATCTGGAGTGGGCAACTGTCCGCCGAGTCCACAATGCCATCGCTGTCGAAGTCGCAACTCGGGTCGGTCTCGTCGATGCAGGAGTCGCACAGGTCGCCAACACCGTCGTTGTCATAGTCACCCTGACCCGGGTTGGACACGAGGGCGCAGTTGTCACAGACATCGCCCACGTTGTCCATGTCACCGTCCGCCTGATCCAGGTTGGGGGTGAGGATGCAATTGTCTTCCGGGTCGAGCACCGTGTCCCCGTCCGTGTCCACGTACTGACAGGCGTCCTCGTTCTGGGTGCCGAATGAGTCAGCCGGGTTCCAGATGGTCGGACAAATTTCACAGGCGGAGCCGATGCCGTCACCGTCCGTATCCCACTGCACATCGCCCGGGTGAACCGAGGCCAGAGGGCCGTTGGCGGTGGTGGGACAGTTATCGACGCACAGGTCGATGGTGGGATCCAGAATGTCCCGGATACCGTCACTATCCAGGTCCGGACAGCGGTTCACGCCGTCCGGTCCCGGCATACAGCAGATTGGAAGGGCGAATACCGGGTCCGGCACCGTGTGGCCACACACGCCGTCGTCGTCGAGGTCGTTGGCCTGATCGAACGGACAGGTGTCACAGACATCGCCGATACCGTCCATATCGAGGTCGGACTGGTCGGTGTTGGCGGTATTCACGCAATTGTCATTTGAATCCTCGACACCATCCGAATCGGAATCGATGAAGCCGTCACAGACATCGCCGATGCCGTCCGCATCCACGTCCGCCTGGGTGGGGTCGGGAGTGAACTGGCAGTTGTCGTCACAGTTCGCGGTCTGGCCGCCTGTGCAGGGCAGATCGGCAATGATGGTGCCCTTTAACAGGCCGGGCTTCGCCGGCGGCGCGCCGCCGTCATCAAGGATGCCGTCGTTGTCGTCATCATCGTCACAGGCGTCGCCCAGGTCATCCGAAGGCCAGGGGCAACCGGAGATACACCAGATGCCGGTGATCGGGTCGTGGCGGTCGTTGTTGGCCTGCCGGTCGAAGATACCGTCGCCGTTCGAGTCCTCGTCATAGGGATTCGGGGTCAGCTGACAATTGTCATCCACATCCGGCACGTTGTCGTTGTCATCGTCCGTGTCACAGACATCACCCAGGCCGTCACCGTCCGAATCGGTCTGGTCGGCGGGCAGGCCCACCGAAAGCGGGCAGTTGTCGTTTACATCGGCCACGCCGTCGTTATCGTCGTCCGGATCACATACGTCGCCCATACCATCCAGATCGGTGTCTGTCTGAAGCGGGTTCGGGTCGAACTGGCAATTGTCGTCACAGCCCGTAAGCACGGTGTCGCTGCAGGCGGAGTCGCCAATAGTCCCGGAAGCGTCCCCATCATCTTCAATGGTGTCGTTGTCGTCATCCGGATCACAGGCGTCGCCATCGGGGTCCGAAGGATACGGGCAGGAGCCGAGAATGCTGGCATAGGTGTCACACCAGGTGATGGGCGCCACCGTCTGGTTGGCGTCATTGTTGGTCTGGCCGACATTCGGGTCGTTCGGGCAGTTATCGACCGGGTCGAGAATGGTATCCCCGTCCGCATCCCCCGAGCTTTCGCACGCGTCACCGGTGCCGTCCTGGTTCGTATCCAGCTGGTTGGTATTGGGTGTGCTCGGGCAGTTGTCGCACACGTCACCCACCCCATCCGAATCAAGATCGGCCTGGTTCGTATTGGGGGTCAGCGGACAGTTGTCAACCGAGTCCGGCAGGCCGTCCAGATCCGTATCGGGGGATGCCGGCACCGGGATCATCGGCACGGGCTGCATGGCCAGGCCGCTGTGGTTGAGGAATGAGCGCATGCCAAAGGGGTTGACCAGCGCCACCGGGTCGACAATGACCTCCCACAACCCGCCTTCATAGGAGACCGGCGTCGGGCCGCTGTTATCCACCGTGTCGTAGCACGGGACCGGGTCGTCAAGGGCCTCATTCCGGGTGCAACGCCTGCCGTCGTTCCCGGTGGGGAAGTAGTCCACCGCCCGCTCCAGCTGGTTCACGCTGGTCCACATGAAGTTGCCGTTCAGGATCTGATCGCCGCTCTCCAGGGTAAGGGCTTCCCCGAATCCGGACAGGTCGGGCCGTTGCACCTGGATGCTGACGCCGGGAATCTCGGTACCGTTGCCGCCGGTGCGTTCGTCCAGGTCAATGGTCTGGATATCCAGCACGTGGGAGGAGGTCGGATCCGTCAGAGTCGGCACGTTGACGAAGGTCTGGGTATAGATCGGAATCTGCGAGGACGGGCGCCCGGCAAACGCCAGTTCATAAGCAAACGGCAGAACACACTGATACACGGCCGCGCTCATGCAGTCGCCGACGTTCGGGTCATTCACGTCCGTGGAGACGTCGAACTGGAAGCGGTTGAAGTCCGTCGCCTGGCCAACCGCGGTCTGCACGGTGATGTCGCGTCCGTCCATAACGAACTTGTAGATGTACACCGACTTGCCGAACGCGCCATACAGCACCGGGTGAGTGGCCTGGGTGATCAACTCACCCAGATTGATCGGCACCCCGAAACCGTCCGTCTGGTCCATATCGACGCCGAATTTCGCCCAGTTGCGGTCTGGAAGCAGGGCGCCATCGTCCCGTGTGTTGACGTTGGAGCGACCGGCCGCTGCCGGGTTGATGTCGATCAGGGTGCCACGGAAGTCGTCCGTCGAAATGTTGTTCGGGGTCGGGTTGCCGGCAGTAAGAATCGGATCGCCGAGGGCGTCCCGGGTATGGTCGGGCACGTCGCCACCGGCGTCGATGTCGTCGTTTTCCGCCGCTCCGGCGCCGCCGTACAGGCTGTATTCAAAGAACGAATCGCCCGCGGGGAGCTGCGCGGAATAATCATCCGTTCCGGTCTGGGTCGTTTTTGGATTGACGTCCCCGTCCAGCAGCCAGATGTAGAAATCGGGTCCGGGCACCCGCGGCAGGGCCGGATCCACCGCCACGAAGAAGATGGCGGTGTTGTCGTCGTCGCCCCCGTAGGAGGGGTTGATGTCACGGGCGCGCACCATGCCGGCGTAGTTCACGTCCGGCAGCCGTACGGGTGCCTGGTAGGTATCGGGGGTGGTGGTCGTCAGGGCAATGTTACGCACCGCGATGGCCTCGCCGTACTCCTTCGAACCCACGCGAATCCCCTTGGTGGAGGTCAGCGTATCGTCCAGCTCCACATCGAACGAGACCCCTTGCGGGAAGCTGGTGGCGCACCCCGTGCCATAGTCGATAATCACGCGCAAGTCGTCGGCGCCGCCACTGGTGCCCAGGGAAAAGTCCACCCATTTCCCACCCGGATCAATGACGATGGCATCCGCCGCCTGGGTGCCCGGAACCTCCAGGCGGCGCCAGGAAGCCAGATTCAGCAGGTTGGCAACGATGGTGCTCTGGAACTTGATATCAGATGCCTGCAGATACGGAGCCTCATACGCGGTGGTGGGCTCGATATCGCTGATCACGCCCAGAATGCGCACATCGGTGCCCAGCCCGTCGTTGATGGTAAGGCGACCGGTACTGCGGCGGAATATCTGCGCGGCTGCAGCATCGTAAAAACGGATGAGAATGGACTGAATGCAATCCTGGGTGCCAAGACTGGCAGGCTGGCCGGAAACGACCTGATTCCATTTAGGGGAAGGGTTATCAAACTCGGTCAGGGGGGTGGCCGCCGTCAGATACTGCTCACGCAGCACCAGAAGGTCCAGGTCCCCAAAGTCGGAAACGTATCCGCCGCTGTTAACGATGAACTGGGTATCGTCGACGACCGGGGGAATGGCCAGTGCGGTCGCCGGTGTAAAGGCAAAACTGGCCAGCGCCAAAAACAACAACCACTTCCGTCTGACACACCACATAATGCCCATCCTGGTGACCTGCCTTTACCTTTAAGAAGGCTCTAAACCCTAGTTCCCCAGGTCCGCTGCCGAAGTGACAACGTCCAGGGCGGGGTCTCCGCCGGGAAGCAGGTGAATAATTTCAACATGGGCAACGGAGCCTGTACCGTCTCCGCCCTCTCCGGTGCCGACGTAACGATCGTCTACGGTGCCATTTGCGTCCTGGAACACGAGGTCGCCGCCGCTGCCTGCGC
Organism: Leptospirillia bacterium; assembly: GCA_046754085.1. Lineage (GTDB taxonomy): Bacteria > Nitrospirota > JACRHL01 > JACRHL01 > JACRHL01 > JBHHVE01. The sequence continues at coordinate 32,353 of JBHHVE010000025.1, read as the reverse complement.
CCGTTGGATTTTCCGATCCGGTTCCCCCGCCCCCGCCACCGCCACTACAGGCGGCCAGCAGAAAGAGTCCCATCAGGGTGGCAACGGGCAAACCACAGCGCCGCAGCTGTTCCCCGGTTACGTTGCCTAAAAACCACCGACGCTGGAATGACCCCATTCGCTTCCTCGCAAGCTTGTGATAAACTCATCCGACACAAAACGGCCCCAACCCGCACACACAATTCAATGTTAGGAATTTAATGCAATTGATGTACCAGCACCGTGAAAACCTTTTCACACCGCTGGGCCCGTTGGACACATGCTACTGTTTTGTTAACAAAAAACAGTGTGAAAATAAGGGAGCCAAGCCCTTACACCTTAATAAATCATGGCGATGATATGTGGACTTCAGAGGGAGATAAAGGAAAAACTTTTCCCATTGCCGCCGGAATTCGGGTGGCTCCCTCTCCTGAAATCGGGCGGGCGGGGTGTCGATCGGGCACCCGGCGGAGCGGCCAAAGCGGAGGTGCCGCAACCGCATTTTTCCGGAAAACCGGGAAGGGGCGGTTATCCCTGAACCAGGTCGGAAAGGCCGTTGGTCACATGGCGTCCGATGGCCTCCACGCCACATCGGTTCTTGAACGTCCCGTGCCCGGCAGCGCCTAACGCCCGGCGCAAGGCCGCATCCTCCGACACGGCGATGACCGCCCGCGCCAGCGCGTCGGCGTCTCCGGGCGGGACCAGCACCGCATCGACACCGTCGGTCAACAGCCCGGAGGCCGCCGGTGTGTCGCCGGTGATGACCGGGCGCGCCATTGCCAAGGCGTCGAACACCTTGCACGGCACCACCCGGGACGCCTTCCCGCCTGTGCCGAACACCCCCAGACAGATGTGGGCCCGGCCGATCGCCTCGATCAGTTCACGGCGGCCCACCCATTCGGCCCGGAAGGTCACGTTGGAGAGCCCCGCAGCCCGCTGCCGCATGGCGGGAAGCTCCTGGCCCCGCCCCAGCATGACAAAGCGGATGTCGTCCCGGTCCCGCAGTTTTTCCGCCGCCTCCAGAATGGTGGCAACGCCGTGCAGGGCGATATAGGTGCCAAACCACAGCACCGTCACAGGCGGCGCTTCAGGTGCCTCCGGGGGAGGGTCCGGCAGCCCTTCCGGGTCCGCCCCCACCGGCACCACCAGAAAACGGGATGCGGGAATATCGTATTTTTCCGCCAGAAATGATGCATGCGCCTCGGTGTCGATCAATACCCGGTCGGCCATGCCGAAGGCGGACCGGTCGATCAGGCGCAACAGCCGGGCAAGCACATGGTTTTCCGCCACCAACCCACGGTCCACCACTACCGTGTCGTGCAGAGAGATCAAGCCGTTCAGCACCAGCGGGCGGGGGCGGAACAGGGACAAAAAACGGGCCAGGAACATATCCACATGCCCGATGTAGCCCACCATCAGCACGTCGTACGCAGGCATACGGGCGAATTTGACCGTCAGCCGCACCCACGCACCCAGCAGTCGCAAACCCCGCCCCAGCAGACCCCCGACCCCGGACACCCCGGCCATTTTGTCCGAGGCGTCCCGCCACACCCGCTCGTGGCAGGGGATCACTTCGGCTCCGGCGCGCTTGAGCCCTTCGATGAGCACCCGGTTCATGGGGTAGCCTTCCTGGTCGGACCAGGTACCGAAGTAACACACTTTCATCAGGGAGTGCCCCAAAAGCGGGCGGCGAAGGGGCTGGCGGAAGGCAACATGGCGTTCATCTTATCAGTCGGGCATCCAAAAAAACCCGCCGTAAGTGCCTCGGTTGCCCTTCGACAAGCTCAGTACCCGGGGCAAATCGGGAATCGGGTGCCGGGCAGCGCCCCGCACCTCGACATATCGCGATATGCCCCGGCTTCTCCGCGCCTGCCGCGTCCGGCGTTCCGGGTTTAGCGGTAGCGGGGGATTTGGGGGTCTACGGTGAGCGACCAGGCGTCAATGCCGCCAGACATGTTGTACACCTTGTCAAACCCGTTGGCGCGCAGGTAGTTCGCCACCTGGAGGCTGCGTGCGCCATGGTGGCACACCACCACGATTTCGCGCTCGGCATCCAGCTTTTGCATGTGGTGCGGAATGCTTGCCATGGGAATGTGCATGCTGCCCTCGATCGCGCAAAAACCGCGCTCCTCCGGTTCCCGTACATCCAGCAGCACAATGTCGGCGCCATCATCGATGGCGGACTTCACCTCCCGGCAATCCCGGTTGATATCCATTCGCTTCCTATCCCCGCTATCATGCCCCGGAACGGCGCTGCCCGACCCGGATTTATCATTGTTTATCAGCTATTTAAGCAGCCACGCCATATGGCGAATCTCTGGCAGAACAAGATCCTCCATGGCCAGCCGCACCGCATTTCTGGAGCCGGGAACCGCAATGATCACCGCGCCGCCGGACACCCCGGCCACCGCCCGGCTCATCATCGCCGCCGAGCCGATCTCCTTGTAACTCAGGCTGCGGAACAACTCCCCAAAGCCGTCGATCCGCTTGTCGAGAAGCTTCGCCACCACCTCGTAGGTGGAGTCCCTGGGTGAGATCCCGGTACCGCCATTGGTGATGATCACCTGGGCTTTGGCGGCCCGTGCCTCGGCAATGGCCTCCCCGATCTTCTCCGGATTGTCGGAAACAATGCGGCCGCCCAGCACGGTGTGACCGTCCTTGTCGAGCAACTCGCGAATCAACGCGCCGCTGGTGTCGGTTTCCTCGGTCCGGCTGTCCGAGCAGGTGATGACCCAGGCCCGGACGGCCTCCCTGGCTTCTGCCTTGTGGTGTGCGTGCGCCATACACTCTCCCTCCGGAAGGACCCCGCCATGTCGGAAGTCGTTGAAAAAGGGGACGACAGCCCCTTCCAAGGGGCAGTATAGTGGCGGTTTAGACAGGTGGGCAAGCCACCGCGACCTGATTGAGGACACCCGTAAATGAGCCAGCCCGAAACCTCCGCCGCACATGTCACCTGGGATCTTTCCGACCTGTACGCAGGTGCCGACGACCCCGCCATCGAAAAAGATCTGAGCGCATTGTCCGGGGACGCCAAAGCATTCGCCGGCACCTGGCGGGGCAAGCTCACGGATGCCCCCACCGCCTCCGACGTCGCCCGCGCCGTCTCTGAAATGGAGGATATCTACGAAAAGCTCGCGATCATCGGCGCATTTGCCTTTCTGGCCTTTTCCGGGGACACCGAGGATCCCACCCTGGGGGCGCTTCTGGTTCGGGTGCGTGAAGCCGGTACGGAAATCCGCTCACACCTCCTGTTCTTCGAGCTTGAGTGGGTGGCCCTGCCCGACGATGCCGCCGCGGCGCTGCTCGACGACCCGGCCCTGGCCCGCTTCCGCCACCACCTCATCCGCGAGCGGGACTTCAAACCGCACCGGCGCACCGAGGGCGAGGAAGCCATTCTGGACGAGAAGGCCAACACCGGCAGCAGCGCCTTCAGCCGCCTATTTGACCAGAGCCTGTCCCGCATGCGGGTCGAAGTCGAACTGGATGGCGAGCTCAGGGAACTGAGTGAGGAGGAGGCGCTTGCCCTGCTGCACGACGAGGAGCGGACTGTCAGAAAAGCCGCCGCCCTCGGTATGACCCGTGCGCTGGAAGGTGAATCCCCCCTGCTCACCTTCATTTACAACACCCTGATGGCCGACCACGCTTCAAACGACCGCATCCGCGCCTTTCCCGGCCCGATGACGTCCCGCAACCTGGGCAACGAGATATCACAGGAATCCGTGGACGCCCTGCTCGATGCCTGCGACCGGGCGATGCCGATGGTGCAGGACTACTACAGGCTCAAAAAACGGCTGCTCGGACTGGATACGCTGTTTGATTACGACCGCTACGCCCCTGTGGGCGAAGCAGGCTCAGTGCCGTTTGATGCGGCCCGGAAGATCGTGCTGGACAGCTTTGGCGCGTTCTCCCCGGACATGGCCAACATTGCCGAGATGTTCTTCGAACGCCGCTGGATCGATGCCGAAGTGCGCGACGGTAAGCGCGGCGGCGCCTTTTCCCACCCGGTGGCGCCCTCCCGCCACCCCTACGTCATGCTCAACTACCAGGACCGCCCACGGGACGTCATGGTGCTGGCCCATGAACTGGGCCACGGCATCCACCAGTGGCTGGCCCGGAAACAGGGCTACTTCGGCTCCGACACCCCGTTGACCACCGCGGAGACCGCCAGCGTGTTCGGCGAGATGCTGGTGTTCTCCGACCTGCGGAAGAGCGGGAGTGATCCGCAAGTGACCCTGACCCTGCTGTGCGGAAAACTGGAGGACACCTTCTCCACCGTGTTCCGGCAGGTGGCGATGACCCGTTTCGAGCAGGCCGCTCATCAGGCCCGGCGGCAGGAGGGAGAACTTTCCACCGAGCGTATCGGCGAGATGTGGATGGCGGCCAACCGCCCCATGTTCGGCGACGCCCTGACCCTGACCGACGACTATGCCCGCTGGTGGAGCTACATCCCCCACTTTATCCACTCACCGTTCTACTGCTACGCCTACGCCTATGGTGAGCTTCTGGTGCTGTCCCTGTACGCCCGCTACCTGGAGGAGGGCGAGGCATTCGTGCCGCGCTACATGGACATGCTGGCGGCGGGCGGCAGCGACCGCCCCGAGGCGCTGATGCGGCGGATTGGCGTGGACATTACCGCCCCCGGTTTCTGGGACGGCGGCCTGAAAATTATCGAAGGTTGGGTAGCGGAAGCATATCGCCACGCGGAGGCAGCAGGGGCAGGAATACGGTAAAATCCGCACCGCCCTCCGGCGGGTTGTGGGCAAGCAGGGTGCCCCCATGGGCGCGCACGATACGATAGGCGGTCGCGAGCGACAGCCCGCGGCCGTGCTCCTTGGTGGTGAAGAACGGCAGGAACAGCTGGCCCAGAGCCTCCTCGTCAATGCCGCGCCCGCTGTCTCTCACCGATAGCCGCACCCCCTCCACCTGCTCCCCGTCCACCGGATAGGAACACGACTCGGTGTGCACCGTAAGAACACCGCCGGTTGGCATGGCGTCCAGGGCGTTGTTCAGAATATGGGATAGGGCCTCACCCAGCTGTTTGGCATCAAGAGACGGCTCACAACCGGCGTTCAGACTCATCTCGAGAACCACGCCGCACCCCTCCAACTGGTCCGCGCGGCTGTCCAGGATGGCCTGTACCAGCCCATCGATGTCCACCGGCTCCAGCCGCACCCGGGACGCCTCCGAAAGGGCGTTCATTTCGGCGACGAATGCCGACAGACGCCCGGCCTCCCGCAGAATGGCTTCCAGATAGGTCCGCCGGGTGATTTCATCCAGTTCGTTGTTGTTCAGCAGACGGTGAGCCAGCCCTTCCAGCGGCACCAGCGGCACCCGCACCTCCTGCACCACGCCCCGTGCCATGCGGCCGACCGCCGCCAGGGTTTCACTCTGCACCAAAAGGTCGCGGGTGTGTGTCAGGTCGTCCACGGTATCGGTGAGTTCATCACACACCTGGGCGTTTCGAATCGCCACCGCCACCTGGTTCGAGAGGGTTTTGAGCAGGGAAAGGTCGTCCTCGCTCAAACGGTCGTGATCATCACCTTCCCGGTCGTACACCGAGATCGTGCCGATGGCGCGATCCTCATACACCACGGGCACGCACAGGTAGTTACGCATAACGCCACGGGGAAGGAGCGCCTCCGGGGCCTCGGGGTCTTCTCCGTTAATACAGTAGGTTTCCTGTTTAAGGGCGGACATGCCGGGAACGCTCTCGCCCAGATAGAGGGGTCTCAGTTCCTCTTCGGGCAGTGATTCACCGGCGGTGACCCGGACCACAAGCTGCTGGCATGCGTCATCCCACAAGCGCAACACGCCACCCCGGGTATGGGTCAGTTCACGGCTCTTCTCCAGTACCATCTCAAGCAGCGGATCCAGATGCAGGGTGGAGACCAGCGCCTGGCCGATGCCGTTGATGATACGCAGATGCTTGAGCTGCTTTCTGGTGTCCTCGTAAAGCTGGGTCGCCCGGATAATGCCACCCAGGTGCATGCCGATGGTTTCCAGCAGCCGCACCTGATGAGGCGGGTACTCCCGAACCTCGCGCGACTGCACGTTGATTACGCCGATCAGACGCTGTTCGAGGCGGATCGGGGCGGCCAGAATGGCCTGAAAGCCCTCCTCCCCGACCTCGCTGATTATTTTGAAGCGGGAGTCCTGATTAATATCCTCGATCGGCAGCGCAATGCGCTCACGGCCCACCCAGCCGGTCACGCCCTCGCCCGGGTTGAGGGCCACCCGGCCCACCGCCCCCGGATTGAGACCGTGGGTGGCGGTGAGCACAAAACGCCCGTCCCCTTTCGCATTGTCCAGGTAAATCGAGCAAGCATCATTTTTTAAGTGAAATGCGACCACCTTGACGATGGCCGAAAGCCGTTCGTTGAGGGAAAGCCCGCTCGAGTCGGAAATACGATGGATGGTGTTGAGCACCTCCAGATCGTGGAGGTATCTCTCCGAGGTGCCCCCTTCTGCGGCCTCCGACGGTGCCGCAGCCGCCGCGGGAGGCACTCCGGGCGTTCGCCTTATATGATCTGGCGGATTATCCATAAGCCCCATAAACTGGATCGAATCCCAACGCTAACCCAATATCCGGATTCTGACAAGCTGCCGGAGCCGCGCAAAAACGCGTCCCGAATCCCCGTAAAAGGGGTCGGGACGCGTTTTTAACAGCTCCGATCAGGCATTGTTGCGGGGGATGGGGAAAAACGCGCATGTTCCGGCTTTTCTCACAGAAACAGCAGGCCTTTTTCCCGGCGGTTTCCTCGACCGCCTACGGGGTTATTCCGCATGTCCTTCTGTTGATACCGCCCGTGAGCCGGGTTACTTCGGCTCCGCCGGAACCTTGATTGCCTCAATATCCAACTGAATATCGACCACTTCGCCGATCAGCAGGCCGCCGTTGTCCAGCACCTTGTTGAAGACCATACCGAAGTCCTTACGGTCGACCCGGCTGATCAGGGTGAAACCGACTCGTCCATTGCCCCACGGGTCGATGCCGGAACCCAGGTAACGCCCCTGGAGCGTCACCGGGCGGGTCTCGCCAAGCATGGTGAGCTCACCCGCCACCGCCAGATTGTTGCCCGACTGCTTGAAGTCCTTGGCGGTAAAGGTCAGGGTCGGAAATTTTTCGACGTTGAAAAAATCCGTATCCCTAAGATGCTTGTCCCGCTTTTCGTGGTTGGTGTCCACTGAAGCGGCGTCGATCACCACCTTGGCACCGGAGACCTTGCCGGTGGCCGCGTCCATCAGAATCCCACCCTGGAAATTGCGGAACTGCCCGGTGGTGAAGGACATCATGTGGCGTACCTTGAATCCCACCGTACTGTGATCCGGGTCGATCTGAAAGGTTGCGACCTCCGCCCATGCAGCCGGTGACGCCAACAGTGCCATGGCCAGGGTCAGAGCGGCCGTACGTAGTGTCTTCATGTCTTCGATCTCTCCTTGAATTAAACAGGATAACGGTTACGATTCTTTGGCCCGACGCGCCGCCAGGGAGCCCCTCAGACGGGTGAGCAGCCGGACCAGTTGTTTCTTTTCATCTGCTGTAAAGCAGCTTCCTATCATGTCCTCAACCCGCTCCAGATGACCGGGCAATACCTCCGCCAATCTTTTTTTTCCCGCCTCTCCGAGACGCACCCGCACCGCACGGGCATCTTCCGGATCCGGTGTGCGGACAATCCAGCCCTTGTGCTCAAGCCCCCGGATCAAGACGGTCATGCCGGCCCGTGACACCAGCATGCGGCGCGCAATGTCCGCCAGTGTACGCCCCTCGTCCGCATCCTCGAGCGCGACCAGAACTCCGAATTGGGCGGCACTCATGCCGTGGGCGCGAAAGTTCTCGGCCAGTTCATCGAACAAAAAATTTCCCGCCCGCACGATGTTGAGCATCACCTCCGAGTTGATACCCGCCGCCGGAATCAGTTCCCGAAAAAACGCCTCTTCAACCACCTCCGGTTGCGCCATATGCTCCCACGCACAATTGTTAACTCATTAACTTTATACCCGTACCTGTCACATAGGGTCAATGGGTTACCGGTTCTCACCACCCGTGGAACCTTACCCGGAGATGAGCATTCCGTCCACCATGTGCAGCATACGGCGGCAACGCCGGGCCAGATCCTCATTGTGAGTTACCATCATCACAGCGGCGCCGACGGAAACGGCCAGCTCCTCCATGAGACCGAACACGGTTTCGCCACTGTGGCTGTCCAGGTTGCCGGTGGGTTCGTCCGCCAAAAGCAGCCTGGGCTCGCCCACCAGGGCGCGGGCGATCGCCACCCGCTGTTGCTCGCCGCCGGACAATTCGGCGGGACGGTGGTTCAAACGATGCTCAAGCCCGACCCGGCGGAGCAGGTGGGCGGCGCGCTCAAGGGCGTTTTTATCCCGCCGCACCCACAGCGGCATGGCGGCGTTTTCCAGGGCGGTAAACTCCGGCAGAAGCTGGTTGAACTGAAACACGAAGCCCAGTTCCCGGTTACGGAACGCCGCCAGCGCCGACTCGTCCATCTGGCTCAGGTCCCGGCCCTGATAATGGATCGTGCCGCTGGTGGCCGTATCCAGGGTGCCGAGGATGTTAAGCAGGGTGCTTTTGCCGGTGCCGGAGGCCCCCACCACCGCGAGCAACTCGCCTTCGGACACCGTCAAATCCACCCCGCGCAGCACCGTCACCGGCTTCTGCTCCAGGGTGTAAGACTTGTGCAGCCCCGAAGCCCTGAGCAGCAGGGTACCCTCGCCGTCACTCATAGCGCAAACCATCCGCGGGCGAAACACGGGCCGCCTGCCGGGCCGGGAACAGGGCCGCCAGAAGGGAAATCAGGAGCGCGGCGGCGCACACCGACAAGCCGTCCATCAGGCTCAGATGGGTGGGGATATGGCTGATGTAGTAGACATCCCCGGGAAATTCGTACTTCTGAATCCCAAGACAGATAATCAGCCCCAGGGGGACGCCGAGGGCGGTACCCACCCCGCCGATCATGAGCCCCACCGCCGCGAAGATGTCTCGCACTTCCCGGCGGCTGACGCCCTGCGCCCGCAGGATGGCCACCTCACGCCCCTTCTCCACCACCAGCATGGCGAGGGTGCCGATAATGTTGAATGCGGCCACCACGATGATCAGGGTCAGGATGACCGACATGACCGCCTTTTCCAGCGCCAGGGCGGAGAAGAAGTTTCGGTTCAGGTCGCGCCAGTCGCGCACCCCGAAGCTGTCCGGCAACACCTCACGCAAGGCCATCGCCACCCGGTCGGCGTGTTCGATGTCCCGCACCCGCACCTCGATGCCGGTCACCTGCTCTCCCAGCTCCAGAAAGTCCTGGGCGGCGGAAAGGGAGACGTAGGCCAGCCCCGAATCGTACTCGAACATGCCCGAGTCGAAGATACCGACCACGGTGAACGGGCGGATTTTGGGAATGATGCCCATGGGGCCGACTTCCCCCGCCGGGGAGATGACGTTGATGGTGCCCCCCACCAGTGCGCCAAGCTTTAAAGCCAGTTCCTTGCCGAGCACGATGCCCGGCTGCACCGGCCCTTGCGGCACAATGTCGAATACTTCCGGGGCAAAACCCGGGGCCGCTCCGGCGGTCAGGCCGTCCAGGCTGCCGATTTTGAGATTCTCGGCCAAGTCGGTCACGGTGCCTTCCCGCTCCGGGTCGATGCCCCGCAGGATCACCCCCTGCACGCCGAACTCGCTGGTAAGCATGGCCTGGCCGTAGATAAACGGCGTCGCCGCCACCACCTCCGGCGTTGTCGCCACCTCGGCAACCCGCGCCGGATAGTCCCCGAACGCACCACTCACATGGCTGACCACCACGTGGGAGTTGGTGCCCAGAATCTTGTCGCGGATCTCCTCCATGGCGCCGTTCATCACCGCCAGGGTGGCGATCAGGGCGGCGACACCGAACATGACGCCGACCACGGAGATCACGGTGTTGACCGACAGTGCCCGGTGGCGCTTGCGGGCCCGCAGGTAACGCAGCGCAATGTGAAGGGTGAAGGGCACCGGTCGGGCTTCGCCCGCTCAGCCTTCCGCGTCCGGCCCGGCGGCGTGACGCGGCTTCATTTGCGGGAACAGGATCACGTCGCGGATCGAGGCGTGGCCGGAGAGCACCATCACCAGCCGGTCGATGCCGATACCGGCGCCGCCGGTGGGGGGCATGCCGTGTTCCAGGGCGCGCAGAAAATCCTCGTCCACGCCGTGGGCCTCGTCGTCTCCGGCGGCTTTTTGCGCGGCCTGGGCCTCGAAGCGCTTGCGCTGGTCGAGGGGGTCGTTCAGCTCGGCGAAACCGTTGGCGATCTCCCAACCGGCGATGAACAACTCGAAGCGATCGGTCAGTCCGGGATCGTCCGCCTTGCGCTTCGCCAGGGGTGACAACTCCACCGGGTAGTCCACCACGAAGGCGGGCTGAATCAGGGTCTCCTCCGCCAGCCCGAACAGGATGTCCCAGACCTTGGAAATGGGTGCGTCCTTCGGTACGTCGAGGCCCTTTTCACGGGCGAAGGCGGTCAGCTTGGGCAGGTCGTAGAGCATTGCCTCGGGCACCCCGGCGTGGGTCTGGAGCAGGTCGAAAAAGGCATAGCGCGGCCAGTCGCCAGCCAGGTTGATGTCGTGCTCCCCGAAGGTCACGTTCTCGCCGCCGGTGGCCTCCCTCGCCGCGTGGCGCACCACCGCCTCGGTGTGGGCCATCATGTCGGTGTGGTCGCCGTAGGCCTGATAAAATTCGAGCATGGTGAACTCGGGGTTGTGGGTCAGGTCCATCCCCTCGTTTCTGAAGTTGCGGTTGATCTCGAACACCCGGTCGAAGCCGCCGACGATCAGCCGCTTCAGATAAAGCTCCGGTGCGATCCGCAAAAAAAGCTCGATACCCAGGGCGTTATGGTGGGTCACGAACGGCTTTGCCGTGGCGCCGCCGGGCTTGTCCTGGAGCATCGGGGTTTCCACCTCCAGGTAGCCCTCCCCGGTGAAGTAGCCGCGCACCGCGCCCACGATCCTTGAGCGCAGCACGAAGGTGTCCTTCACCTCCGGGTTAACCGCAAGGTCCAGGTAACGCTGACGGTACCGGGTCTCCTTGTCGGTGAGACCGTGGAATTTTTCCGGCGGCGGACGCAGGGCCTTGGCCAGATGGGTGTATTCGGTCACGTGCACCGAAAGCTCGCCGGTGCGGGTGCGCATGAGCGTACCGTGCACACCGATGATATCCCCCAGGTCACACGCTTTGTAGAGGTCGTAGCCGTCCCCGCCGATCTCGTCGCGCTTGAAGTAGAGCTGGATTTTGCCGCTGGCATCCTGCAAGTGGGCGAAGCCGGCCTTGCCCATGCGACGCTTGCCCACCAGACGGCCGGACAGGGTAACGGCCACCGGATTGGCGTCGAGGGTCTCGCCATCCACCTCTGCGCCCTCGGAGTCGTGCCTGGCCAGAATAACGGCGGCGGTATGGGTCGGGTTAAAGCGGCCACCGAACGGTGCGATCCCTTTTTCCTTCAGCTCGTCCAGCTTTTTGACGCGCTGGGCGACCTGATCGTTCATGTCGGGGAGCAGGGTCGGTTTTGACATCGTGCAGCGGCTTTCGTGAACAGTCGAAACGGGGTGAGACAGACCCTGATGGGGGCCGGATTCAGAGGGTGTCTCGCGACGGAAATATTAGGGATTAGACCCGCCCCGTGCAAGCGGAACAGCCGCGGCCCCGTGCTCCCAGAAGGCGGTCATATCCTCTGGCAGGGGTGATTCAAATGTCATGTACCCGCCGTTTTCCGGGTGGGAAAAACCCAGACGCGACGCATGCAGGGCGTGACGGGGCAGGAACAGCGCCTCTGCCATGGCAGCGCTCCAGCCGCCCTTGGTGTAACGCAGTTGCCAGCGCTCGTCGGGGCCGTAGAGTTTGTCCCCCACCAGGGGGTGCCCCAAAGCTGCCAGATGCACGCGGATCTGGTGCTGTCGACCGCTTTCGGGTTCCACCTCAAGCAGGCTGAAGCCCGCTTTTCTGCCCAGCACCCGGTAGCCGGTGCGGGCGGGTCTGGCCGCTTCACCACCCACCCGCCGTTTCTTGTGGACCCGGGATTCGGCGTCGCGCCCCAAAGGCAGGTCGATCACCCCGGCATCGTCGGACACCTCTCCGCAGACAATGGCCAGGTAGCTTTTGCTCACCCCCTGTTGCATGAATGCGCGGCTGAGGGTGGAGGTGACGGCCAGGTTCAGTCCCATGACCACCAGCCCCGAGGTTTCCCGGTCCAGCCGGTGTACCACGTCCACCCGCTCGTCACCCCGGTTCCAGCGCTCCCGCCGGACCATTTCGTGAAAACTGACCTGGGGGCGCGGGTGGGTACGGTGCATCAGAAGCCCGGCGGGCTTCTCCATCACCAGAATGGCTCCGTCCTCATAACGGACGCTCAGGCCGAACAGTGGGGTGAACCGCATGGACTCCTGTTTTTGCAACGGGACGCGCCGCCCTCCGGTGCCGGACCGGGTCTAGAGCGGCCCGGCCCAGGCGCGATAGTCGATCTCCTGAAAGATGGAGTCGAGCCACTCACACTCTTTCAAAAAACCCTCGTCGATGCGATTTTCAAGAATCTCTTCATACAGCCGGGTAAAGCGCATGGTGTGATCGCGGGTACGTTTTGCGGCGTACTCCACGGTGGTGTCGGTCTTGAGGATAAAGGCCCAGTCGCTGCTCTGGGCCAGCAGCAGCTCCCGCCCCGCCTGATTGAGGGCGCGCTGCAGCAGGCCGTTGGCATCGGGGAAGCGGTCGGCCAGCTCACACATGCGGTCCGCCGCTTGATGCAGGTGGCGGTAGACCCAGGCGTTGCTGCCCTCCAGCCAGTACTCGTTGTAGCCGCCCGCGCCCCAGCTGGAAAGCGCCGGGGTGGCGCGCTGGTTAACCGGGTTTTCGTCCAGATAAATGGCGGGGGTGACGGCGCGCACCGTGTCCTGGTCGCAGGCCATCTTGCGGAACAGGTTTTCGAGAAACTCCGGTCCCTCGTACCACCAGTGACCGAACAGTTCGGCATCGTAGGGCGCCACCACCAGCGGCTTGCGCTCCCCCATGGTATCGCTCAGATTCTCGATCTGCCGCTCCCGGTTGAAGAGGAAATTGCCGGCGTGGGAGGCGGCCTTTTCCATCGCCCAGTCACGCCGGTACGGCTCCTTGTGGGCCACCCCCTTGCCGGTGATCCGATGGTACTTGAAACCGGTGTGGATCGGAATGCCGTCCGGGTGGATGTAGGGACCAATGTAATCGTGCTCCAGATCGAAGCCGATATCCCGGTAAAAGTCCCGGTAGTCCGGGTCCCCCGGATACCCCTCTTCAGCGCTCCATACCTGGCGGGACGACTCCTGATCGCGACCGAACGCCGCCACCCCGCTCTCGGTGATCAGGGGCGCAAATACCCCGTACCGGGGCCGGGTGCTGGCGTGCAGGATGCCGTGGGTCTCCACCAGAAAGAACTCGATCCCCTCTTCCTTGAGGAAGCGGTCCACCCCCGGGTAATAGCCGCATTCGGGCAGCCAGATGCCTCGTGGACCACGGCCGAAATGCTTGCGGTAATTGGCCACCGCCACCCGGACCTGGGCCCGCACCGCACGCTCGTTCACCTGCATCAGCGGGAAGAAGCCGTGGGTGGCGCCACAGGTCATGATTTCCAGCAGCCCGGCATCCTGAAAACGGCGAAACGCACCCAGCAGGTTGCGGCCGCACTCCTCTTCGAAGATGCGCAGTTCTTCCGTAAAGCGGCCAAGGTAATAGCGCGCGAGGTTGTTGAAGTCGTCGTGCCCGCCGGTACGGGTGATCTCCTTTTCCGCCAGTTCCACCTGCTTTCTCAAGCGGCGGTCGTAGCGTTCCATCAAGAGGGGATCGGACAACATCTCGCACAGGGGGGGTGTCAGGCTCATGGTCAGGGCAAACGGAATGCCGTCGTCCTGGAGCCGATGCATCATCGCGATCAGCGGGATGTAAGTCTCCCCTATTGCCTCAAACAGCCAGTCTTCCTCCATGAACTCCGGATACTCCGGATGCCGCACAAACGGCAGGTGCGCATGCAGAACCAGACTGAAATAGCCTTTCTCCACCTGTTACCTCACAAAAAAGCCGCGACCCGCACGTACGGGACACGGCTGGCGGTGATAAAAATTAAGAAACAATAAATCCGAAAATCCAACGCTTATCGGGTCGGCGACCCTGAACTTGGCCCCCAACCCTCCCGCATCGCCCGCTGAATCTGGTCAGACGCTCCGGTGGCAAACCCGCCCGAGAGGGCGTAGAGGGCCTCGAAATCCTTGTCCCGAATCGCCCACTCGGCATCCACCTGGGTGGAAGGGGTGCTCTTCGGAACCCGCAGTTCGTTGCTCGACGCCAGGACGTAAAAACGCCCGCCCGGACCCATTAGCCCGATTTCCACACGAACCTGACGCCCCTCCCAGTCGGTGGGGATATACCAGTCGCCCACCGGGCAGTGCACCTCAATGTCGAAAAAGTGGTCTCCCGACAGGTCGTATACCCGCAGGGCCAACGGGGTGCCGGCAATGCCAAGGTCCAGACGCCCCTGCGACAGGGAATCTTCGGTGACTTCCCAATAGGTATAAAGGTAACCGGGTTTCTGGATGAGCAGGACGATGCGGTCGACGCCGTAGCGCCCCGGCAGATCGCCCAGGCTCCTGAGCTGGGCACCACCGCCCCTGGATTGGGCGGGCATGGACGCAGGCGCGGCTTCCGGCGGCGTGGGTGCGGACACCTCGGTGGGGGGTTCCACCACATCGTCGGGAGACGCCAATAAAATCGCCTCGATCACCTCGGCCTTGCGTCGTTTGGACATACCAACGACCCCAAGCTCTCTGGCAAGCTCCCGAAGTGCCTTAACGGTCATGTCCTCAAGGGTGGCCCGTTGCATTTTTCCCTCTCCAAAAAAAATGATAATAACCTGCTTTCGGAGGAGTCTAACCCTCCATGGCCTCATTATAACGCGCCATGTATCCCTGCACCGCCTGTTGAGGATCAATACCGATGGATTCTGCGTATTGGCTGATATAGGACCTGAGGTAAATGGCCGGTGGCAGGGCCGAAAAACGCTCTTCCTCCAGGTAGTTGAAATAATACTCGGCAATTTTGGTGCGGGCGGAAATCTGCTCCAGGGTGATCCCCTGCTGCTCGCGAATGGTGCGCATGCTCGCCCCGTCAAAGTGCGCCAGTTCGACCAGCGGTGGGTGGGAGTGCCTTTCAAGCGGCGCGGCGGGCGCTGCACTGACGGCGGGCGCCGCGGCTGCATCGGCTTCGGCGGCTGACGCCCGGGATGTCTGAGTCTCATCGACAGCACCGACCTCCTCATCGACAGCGGCGTCCGTCTCGTCGTCAGCGGCATGCCCGGATTGGAGCGATGCCGGGGCCGGTGGCGGAGATTCTGCGCGGGCGTCCGGCGACACGTAGGAATGGTCGAACTCCGACAGGTCGTAAGCACGCCGCCGCACCGGGTCGGAGAGCACCCGGTGGGCCTCCTCGATACGCTGCCGGATGGCGACGACATCCTCCCCGACGAACAGCCCGTAAGTGGCGAGGGACTCTCCCGAGAGCAACTCGAGCTGCCGCCGGTAGGCGTCCTCCACCTCCGTTGCACTGGCGCGCGGGGTGATCTCGAGCAGGTCGTAGTAATGTGCTTCGCTGTAGTGACTCACCGTCTTGCCGTAAACGATTCCAGCTCGAGTTGGGTGTCTTCCATCAGGTTTCGCATGATCCGTTCCACACAGCGGGCGGGACTGGAATAGGGATACTCGGTCACCACCGGCTTGCGCTTTCGGGCCGACTGCCAGACCACGTCGTCGTACTCCACATAGCCGGTGTAGTCCATGCGCAGGCCAAAGTATTTTTCCACCGAACTGCGCATGGAGAAGCCCAGGGTCACGTCATCCAGGGTCCGCACGTGGTTGACCACCAAGCGCGGGCGCATGGACATCAGCTCGGACTTAAGCCGCTTGCCGATCTCCGGATCGAACTGGGCCACCCTGCCCACCAGATCGTGAACGCTGTAAACCCCGAGCTCATTTTTCAGGTCCATGCTCTCTTCCACCAACTGGCGGATTTTGAGTTCCCGGGAGACCAGCTTGATGTAGCGGTAGTACGCACTTTTGATAAAGCGATAGGCGTTCTCGATGGCGGTCGGTTCAGGCATTACCATGAGGATGCCCTTGTGCGCGGTCAGGAAAAAATCGAGGGTGTTGTAGGCGGTTCCGGCGCCCAGGTCGAGCAGCAGGTAATCGTAATCCAGCTCCTTGACCGCCTTCAAAAGCGCCGTTTTTCTCGCGTGGGTCGGGTTCGCCACGTCCAGGATATCCTGGGCGCCGCTGATCAGGCTCAGATTGGCGTGGGGGGTTTGCAGCACGATGTCGGCAATGGAGTCCACCCGGCCGGAAATAAAGTCGGACAACGACTCGTCCACCCCGTTCATGCCGAGACAGGTGTGCAGGTTTGCGCACCCGAGGTCGCCATCCACGAGGATTACCCGCTTGCCCATTTTGGCCAACGACAGACCGAGGCTGGTCGTCAGAAAGGACTTGCCGGTCCCCCCCTTGCCACTGGCAATCGCCCAGATTTCGCCTCGACCGCCGGAGCCGGTCGTATTCAACGGTTTCATTAACGTTCATTAAATCCAAAACAACGACACGTGACAAGCTATCCCCCAAGAAAACAAGGATTTTTTGGAATTCCCACAGATCAAAGAGGCCCATCTGCTACCATCCGCCCACCATGCCGGAATCACACAGACTTCCCGAACCGGCGGTTCTGATCTTCAATCCGAACGCCGGACCCAGCACCCGGAAAAAGCGCCGCGCCCGGCTGTTTGATCGCCTTGAGCGCGTCCTTCCCCGGCTTTCGATCCGGGCCACCGAGGCCCCCGGAGACGCCACCCGGCTGGCGCGTGAGGCACACCGGGAAGGCGCCCGCACGGTGTTGGTGGCGGGGGGTGACGGCACCGTCAACGAGGCGCTCCAGGGGCTGGTCGGCACCGACGTCCACCTGGGGACACTGCCGTTGGGCACCGCCAACGTGCTGAGCCGGGAGACCGGCATCCCCGCAGACCCGGAGCGGGCCGTCCGGGCCATACTGTCGGCACGGGGAGTTCCGGTCACCGTCGGTACCGTCCGCCGGGGTGAATTCAAACGCCACTTTGTGCTGATGGCCGGGGTCGGCCTCGACGCCGCCATCGTCGGGGCGGTGCGGGCCGGACCGAAAAAGCGGCTCGGGGTGGCCGCCTATTTTCTCGAGGGCATGGCCACCGCACTCACCTACCGCTATCCAAAAATTACGGTGGAGGTGAATGGTGTCACCTTGTCGGGCACCAGTCTGGTGGTCGCCAATGCCAGAAACTACGCCGGTCCCTTTATCCTCGCCCCGGATGCGGGCCTGATGCGGGACGGCCTGACCCTGGTGCTGTTCTCCGGAAGGGGTCCCGCGCCCTATCTGAAATATGCCGCTGGCGTCGTCCTGAAACGGCATGGGACCATGCAGGGGGTCACCATACTGCATGGTGATCACTTCCGGGTGGTTTCGGAAGCGCCCACAGCCGCCCACGTGGATGGCGAGGAAATCGGCGCCGTGCCCCTCGAAATCACCGCGAACCCGCAAGCGGTCCGGCTCCTGATATCACCGGCGGCTTTCACCGGACAGGGCATTGAAAGAGCGGACACAATCGGCGCATGATGGGCGTCTAATGGATTCTTTCAGCTTCGAACAGCTGCCCTCCTTCAACATGCTCGACCTCATTATCATTGGGGTGATGCTGTATACGGTTGGACGCGGTGTCACCCGCGGGATGGTGCGGGAAACCCTCGGCATCGCCTCGGTGGTTGGCGGCTACGCCATCGCCAACCTCTTTTACACGCTCATCGAACCCGGCCTGCAGGTCGTCATCAGTTCACGCACCGGGAGCCTTGCCGCCGCCTACACCCTCACCTTTCTCGGAGCCGCGCTGAGCCTGGCCCTGCTGTTTCATATCGCCACACGCATGATGAAGCTGTCCACCCCCTACCTGATTATTGACCGCATGGGCGGGCTGTTCATGGGAGGGCTGAAGGGCATTCTGGTCAGCAGCATCATCCTGTTTGTCACCAGCAGCGTCCCGCAGTTCGAGGTGTTGAACGATGAATCGGCGGTCAGGCCTTTCGTCCTGCCGGTGGCCGAAGCCCTGGGCGAAGAGTTCCAGAGCGCCCTGGAGAACGTCAGGGACAAGCCCCTGGTTGTTCCGGAACTGCCCTGACCACTATCCTTTGCCCGTGCCGCACCACCGCCGCGGAAAGGATACGAACGCCCCGTGAGTAACACCAACAACCCCGCCAATGGCAACACCCACCGGGTGGGCATCATCGGCCACCCGATCGGACACACCCGGTCGCCCCGGATGCACAACGCCGCCTTCCGCGCCCTCGGGCTGAACTGGACCTATGAGCCGTTCGACGTGCCCCCGGACCGCCTTGCGGAGATGGTGCGGGAACTCACGGACTCGGGGCTTCGCGGCTTCAACGTCACCATCCCGCACAAACAGGCGGTCATGCCGCTGCTCGATGAGATCAGCCCTCAGGCGACGGTGATCGGCGCGGTCAACACGGTGGTGATCGAGGACGGCATACTGATCGGCCACAACACGGACGGCGAAGGCTTTTCCCGTTCCCTGCACGAAGCACACAAGTTCAAGGCCGAACGCAGCCGGGCGTTGATCCTGGGCGCGGGCGGCGCAGCGCGGGCGGTATGCGACCAACTCGCCCGGGAAGGCATCCCGGCCCTGCGCATCTCCGGGCGGACGCCGGCCCGCGCCGAGGCGCTGGCGGCGGACATTAACAAGCACCACCCTGCCTGTGAGGCCAGGCCGCTGGACTGGTCCCCCCTGGATCACCGGGCCGCGATCAACTGGGCCGAATTGATCGTCAACACCACCCCGATCGGCATGCACGCGGGCGACGGAATGCCGATCGATACCAACGGCATCAGCCCCGGCCACATCGTCGCCGACCTGATTTACGCCCCCCCCGAGACCGAATTTCTCGCCGCCTGCCGGAACCTGCGCGCCCGTTGTTTGAACGGCCTCGGCATGTTGCTGTACCAGGGTGCGCTGGCATTCACCCTGTGGACCGGCCAAGACGCGCCGATCGACGTGATGCGGAACGCCCTTAAGACACCCTGAAAACCGTTGTGCCCCCGGAGCGGCGGAGAACGTCCGCGCCTGACGGTTTGCCGGGCCGCGCATGCCCCCGTGCAGGGCGCACCTTGACGGGTTTTCGGGTGCCCCGTATCATCGGTTCTCCATGCGGGTTACCGAGATTTTTTCAAGCATTCAGGGCGAGTCCACCCACGCCGGGCTTCCCTGCACCTTCGTTCGCACCACCGGTTGCGACCAGCGTTGCGACTGGTGTGACACCGCCTATGCCTTCGAGGGCGGCGCGGAGTTCACCCTGGACGCCCTGTATGAGGAGGTCGCCCGGCGCGCCACCCGTCTGGTGGAGGTGACCGGCGGCGAACCGCTTATCCAGCCCGATGTGCCTGAATTTCTCTCCGGCCTCGCCGACCGGGGTTATGAGGTGCTTCTGGAGACCGGCGGCAGCCAGTCAATCCGGAACATCGACCCGCGGGTACGCCGCATCGTCGACCTGAAGCCGCCGGGCAGCGACATGACCGACCTGATCCACTGGGAGAACCTGGACCACCTGACCCCGACCGACGAGGTCAAGTTCGTACTCACCGATCGGGTGGACTATGAATGGGCCCGGCAGATCACCCGGACCCACGGCCTGGAGGATAAACTTCCGGTACTGTTTTCTCCGGTGATGGGCCGGCTCGAGGCCGCCACCCTCGCCGACTGGATTCTGGAGGACGGTCTGTACGTCCGCATGCAATTACAAATTCACAAGCTGATCTGGGCCCCGGAAATCCGGGGCGTATAAACATACCGGGAACCGGCAGCCACTTTTGGGTTGCTGGGTGGGGTCCCGACCGTATGCCACCTGCAAGGAGTTACAATGGATATTCGCGTCGCCACGGACGACCCCGCCCGCCACGCGGTTGACCTTCTGATCGTCCCGGTCGCACAGGCCGACACCCCCGGCGGCACCGCCGCCCTCATCGACGCCGCCACCGGCGGCCACCTGGCCGCCGCCATGACGCGGGGAGAGTTCACCGGCAAGCCCGGGCAGGCCATCGGCTTTCCCGCCACGGACACCGCCGCCGGCCGCGTCTGTTACGTGGGTATCGGCATGGCCGACGCAGTCAGCCCCGAGGTCTTCCGCCGCGCCGCCGGCAAGGGCGTTCGCACGGCCCAAGAGGGAAAATTCACCAGCGCCGCATTCGCACCACTGGAGACCGCACAGCCGTTCGGCACCCTGTCCGCCGAGGACGGCGCCGGTGCGGTGGCCGAGGGGGCGCGGCTGGGCGCCTACCGCTTCAACCAGTACAAAACCGATGACGATTCCCGCACCCCGGACACTGTGGACAGCTTTACCGTTCTGGTATCCGCGGACGCCGGTGCCGCGGCGGAATCCGGCGTGCGCTACGGCAATGCGGTGGCCGAAGGCACATGTATGGCCAACGACCTGACCAACCACCCGTCCGCGGTGCTCACCCCCACTCAGATGGCCAAAGATGCCGTTGCCCTGGGGGAGCGCTACGGCTTCTCCGTGGAAGTGCTGGAAAAAGCCCAGATGAAAACCCTGGGCATGGGCGGCATGATCGGCGTCTCCCAGGGTTCGGAAGAGCCACCCAAGTTTGTGGTCATGGACTACAAGGGGGCCGAGGGCGATCCGGTGGTGCTGGTGGGCAAGTCCATCACGTTCGACTCCGGTGGCATCTCCATCAAGCCGTCCGGCGGCATGGAGGAGATGAAGGGCGATATGGGGGGCGGCGCCGCGGTGCTGGGCACCATGCAGGCGGTGGCCGAACTGGGCCTGCCGATCCACGTCGTCGGCATCCTTACCGCCGCCGAGAACATGCCGAGCGGCTCCGCACAGAATCCGGGGGATGTGCTCAAAATGTATTCCGGCCTCACCGTGGAGGTAATCAACACCGATGCCGAAGGGCGGCTGGTGCTCGCCGACGGTCTGGCCTACGCCAACGACAAGCTGTCGCCTCGCCTGATGATCGACATCGCCACCCTGACCGGCGCCTGCGTGGTCGCCCTCGGCCACCACGCCATTGGCATGCTGGGTACCGACGAGGCCGCCAAGCGGGACCTGTCGGAGATCGGCGAAGCCACCGGTGAGCGGGTCTGGGAGTTGCCCCTGTGGGAGGAATACGAAGAGGACTTGAAAAGCGACATCGCCGATCTCAAGAACACCGGTGGCCGCGCCGGCGGCACCATCACCGCCGCCTGTTTTTTAAAGCGCTTCGTCGGGGATTCACCGTGGGTCCATCTGGACATCGCCAGCACCGCCTGGTCGGACAAGGCCAGCGACTACCTGCCCAAGGGCGGGCGCGGCACCGGGGTGCGCCTCATGACCGGCCTGCTCAAAAAACTCTCCAACGCATAACTCCGGAACGCCGGAGAGCGAAAAGCCCGCCGGGCATGGGCTCGGAAGCGGCGGAAGCGGAGAAGCCGAGGTATGCTCGTACTTTAGGCCGGCGTTTTTTTACAGGAGGAGCACACCATGACACCTGCACTGGCGGAACGGACCTGCATACCGTGCGAGGGCGGCGTGGCACCGCTTGAACCCGAACAGGTGGGCGCACTCACCGCGGAACTCGGGGGCGGCTGGCGGGTGGCGGAAGGCCGCCGCCTGGAAAAATCATATACCTTCGACGACTTTGCCCAGGCCCTCGCCTTTACCAACCGGGTGGGGGCGCTCGCCGAAGAACAGGGTCACCACCCGGATATTCACCTAAGCTGGGGACAGGTGACGCTGACCCTCTGGACCCACGCGGCGGGCGGTCTCACCGAAAGCGACTTCGTGCTGGCGGCCAAGGCGGACCGGCTGATCTGACCGCCCCCAATGCCCGAACCGACGCCCGAGCCCCTGTCGATTGCCATGCTCTCGTCCTGGTGGCGGGATCCGGAGCGGGGCAGCGGAACCGCCGTGGGCATCACCGGGCTGGCCGGGGGCCTCAGCGCCCTGGGGCATCAGGTTACCTCGCTTGCGCCGCGCACCGCCTCCGCCCACCTCGGAGCGCGACTCATCTATAACCTGGAAATACCGGGCCGCATCGCCCGGGGAAATTTTGATCTGGTGGTGGGGATCGACTGGGACGGTGTGTTCTGCCCGGCGGGCCACCCCGGCCACGTGGCCAACATCAAGGGCGTGAGCGCCGACGAGTGCCGCTTTGAACGCGGCCTTCCGCGCCTCTGGTTGTGGCTGCAATCGCACCTCGAACGCCTGCATGCGCGGCGTGCGCCCATGGTCGTCACCTCCAGCAAATATAGCCGGGACTGCTGTATCGACGACTACGGGGTGTCGCCGGAGCGGATTATGAGGGTGCCCGAAGGCATTGACTTCGCCCACTGGAACACCCCCCAATTTGACCCCGGTGAACGCCCGCCAACGATCCTTTCGGTGGCCCGTCAGTATCCCCGCAAAAACACCGCCACCCTGCTTTTCGCCCTTCCGCGGGTGATCGAACAGGTGCCGAACGCCCGCCTCCGGGTGGTGGGCGACGGCCCCCGCCTGCGCCACTTAAAACAGCTTGCACAAAGGTTGGGAGTGGCGGATCGGGTCGCCTTCCTCGGCGCCGTCAAACACCACGAAGATGTGCGACGGGAGTATCTGAACGCACGGGTGTTCTGCCTGCCTACCCGGCAGGAGGGCTTCGGCATTGCGTTTCTCGAAGCCATGGCCAGTGGACTGCCGGTGGTGGCCGCCGACGCCGGCGCGGTTCCGGAGGTGGTGCCCCACGGACAGGCCGGACTGCTGGTTGACCCCGACGATCCGGAAGCGCTGGCGGATGCCCTGGTGCACCTCCTGACCAACGCCCCCCTGGCCGCCCGACTGGGCACCCGGGGACGCCGTATCGCCCGCACCCACGACTGGCGGAATGTGGCCGCCCGATTTCTGGATGTTGTGTGTTAAAAAACGCACCCCCCGGCAGCGGGTCCCCTTGCTTTTGTTGATTAAATACTCATATATTCGGACCCTCGTTATTCACACCGTCGTCAGCCGGGCAACCCTTTTGGTTTCAATGGAAAATCCATGGACGGATTGCGAATAAAAAGGTGGGGCGTCACGGCGGTGCTTGGCCTGATACTCACATGGCTTCCAACGCACCCGGCGTCGGCCCAATCGATGGAAGAGCTTGCGGCGGACATTGCGCTGCTGCAGGACGAGGTCCAGAACCTTCATCAGGACCAGGAAAATGAAGTAAGCCTTCACGGCTACTTTTCCCTGGAATACTATGAGGACACCCAGGCCGGAAACCCCAGCCGCTTCCGACAGCACTCCATGAACCTGTTCGTCCGTCGCGACTGGGAGCGGGCGCGCATATTCGGGGAACTCAAGTTCGAGGACGGGGTCGAACTCGAGGGCGACGGCACCACGGTGGATGGCAAGGGTGCCGTCAAGGCGGAGTTCGTATGGTACGAGTACCGCGCCCACGACGCCCTGACGCTGCGCGCCGGTAAATTCCTCACCCCCCAATACTGGAACGTGAATCACTACCCGCCGTCAGTGCTCTCCACCTCTCGCCCGCTGTTGGTGAAGAACGTGTTCCCGGGCGACCAGATCGGATTGATGGTTTACGGCAACCTGGCCCCTCCCATCAACGTCGTCTATCATGTGTACGTTACAAACGGCCGTACCGACAGCACCACGGACAACAACCAGAACAAGGCCGTGGGCGGGCACCTGTCGTTTCTACTGAATGATGTGATCAACCGGAGCGGGATCGTGGGCCGAATCAAGCGCCTGCACGTGGGCGTCAGCGCATTTTCCGACAACAATCCGCTGGACGAAGGCGCCTATGACGTTGTTGGCGCCGACCTTCAATTCAACACCGGGCGGTACGAACTGTTGTTCGAGTATGCGCGGGCGCATGGCGATTCCCCCCGGGAAGCTTTTTACGTCCAGCCCTCCACCCGGCTGGTTGGGCAATTGCGCGCTTTTTTCCGGTGGGACTACCTCGACAGGGCGAGCAGTCGCGATCACGAGCAACAGGTTCTGGGGCTCAACTGGCGACCGGTGCCCAACGTTTCTCTCAAGCTGGAGACCATCTCCCACCATGAAGCCGTCGACTATGAGGAATATATATCCTCAATCGCGGTGTTTTTCTGATGCGTCGTGCGAAGGAGCCACTACCTATGATCGCGCGAATGACCGTAGCCGTGCTGCTGGTCGCGCTCTTTGCCGCCCCGGCGTGGCCGCAAAACGGTGGGCAGTTCACGGTGGTGGCGCATGCGGCAACATCCATCGAGAGCTTGAGCACAACGGAACTTGGCCGCATTTTCACCCGCGCCAGAACCAGTTGGAGAGACGGTACCCTCATTCGTCCGGTGGAACTGGGCGGCACCAGCCCCACGCGGGAGAGTTTTTACCATTCCACCCTGAACATCGGCATGAACGAAGTCGTCCAGTTCTGGATCAACAAGGCCATGACCAGTGGCGTCCGCCCCCCCAAGGCGTACCCCTCTGAGTCGATGGTGCTGCGCTTCGTTGCCCGCACCCCGGGCGCCATCGGGTTCGTCGGCCCCGATGCCAAGCTCCCCGATGGGGTGAAACAGGTCAGCGTCAAATAGACCGCCACCCACCCGCAAGGTTTTTCGACCGCATCGGGCTCGGTCGCCCGGAACTACGGGCCTGGGCGCTGTATGACTGGGCCAACTCCGCCTACATCACCATCGTCGTCACGGCGGTGTTTCCAATCTGGTTCCAGAACCTCGCCAGCGGCCACCTGACCCACGCCGAAACCACCTCCCGCTACGCCCTGGCCACCACCTGCGCGCTGCTGGCCGTCGCCGTACTGGCGCCCTTGCTGGGGGCCGTGGCGGACCTGTATCCGGTTAAAAAACGGCTGCTTGGTGTGTTTATGTCACTCGGCGCGCTCTGCACCCTGGGGCTGGCGCTTACAGGAACCTCACACTGGGGCTGGTCTCTGGTGCTGTTCGCCCTCGGCAACGTCGGGGCGTTTTTGAGCTTTGTGTTTTACGATGCCCTGCTGCCTCACGTGGCGAAAAGCGGTGAAGTCGACCGGGTTTCCACCGCCGGATACGCCCTTGGCTACCTGGGAGGCGGGCTGCTGCTGGCCGTCAATCTGTTGTGGATTGTGAACCCCGAACGCTTCGGCCTGTCCGGACCGGACGACGCGGTGCGTCTCGCCTTCGTCAGCGTTGCCGTATGGTGGGTGGTGTTCTCGATTCCGCTGTTGCGCAAGGTGCCGGAACCGCCCCCCTCCCCCGACGTCATCCCGCTCCCGGTTCGCCTTAAACAAACCTTCCGGGAGCTTCTCGCCCACCGGGAAGCCACACTGATGCTGGCGGCGTTTCTGATTTACAACGACGGCATCGTCACCATCATCCGTATGGCCACCGTGTACGGCAGCGAGATCGGCCTGCCCGCAAACGGCATGATCATCGCCATCCTGCTGGTGCAGTTTGCCGGTATCCCGTTCGCGTTTCTGTTCGGCCTGCTGGCGAACCGTATCGGCACCCGGCAGGCGTTGTTGGTGGGCCTTGCCGTCTACGTGCTGATCTGTGTACTCGGCTACCGCATGGACAACGTCGCCGAATTTTACCTGCTGGCGTTTCTGGTGGCGACGGTGCAGGGCGGCTGTCAGGCCCTGTCCCGCTCCCTGTTCGCCAGCATGATCCCGAAGCAAAAATCGGCGGAGTTTTTTTCCCTGTTCGCGGTGTGTGAGAAAGCGGCGTCGGTGGCAGGGCCCGCCCTGTTCGGGCTGGTCACCGCCTGGTCCGGCAGCGGCCGCTCCGCCGTGCTTGTGATGGTGCTGTTTTTTGTGGTCGGCGCCGCAGTGTTGTCCCGGGTGGACGTTGCGGCGGGACGGGCACAGGTGCGGGATCCCGCACAGGGGTAATGGTGCGGGACCCCGCACTGGGGTCATGCGCGTGGCTGGCAAACAAGCCGGCGTGTGTAAAAGGCGGGCATGGAACGGGGGACAGCAGTTCAGCCCCTGGAGGCCGACAGACCTAGACGGGCGCTTCCGGCGCTCTGAACTGCACCGCTTCGGCCAGATGGGCCGCGCAGATATTCTCGCTGCCGCCCAGGTCGGCGATGGTGCGCGCCACCTTCAGGGTACGGTGGTAGGCGCGGGCGGAAAGCCCCAGGCGCTCCATGGCCTCGCGCAGCAGACCCTCTCCATCCGCATCCAGGGCACAGTGACGGGTCACCTCATCCGTTGTCAGCCGGGCGTTGGCGCGGGGTGACTGGGGCCGCGCCATCTGGATTTCCCGGGCCGCCGCCACTTCATCGGCAATGTCGGTGGTGTCGTTGACCGGGGGCGTCCCCATCAGGTCCCCCACCGGCACCGGCGGCACCTCCACGTGCAGATCGATGCGATCCAGCAAGGGGCCCGAGATACACGACCGGTAACGGGCCACCTCCCGGGGGGTGCAGCGGCACGACCGCGCGGGGTCGGTCAGGTGGCCGCACGGGCACGGGTTCATGGCCGCCACCAGAATGAAGCGGGCCGGAAAGGTCACCGCCGCCGCTGCCCGCGAGATGGTCACGTCCCCCTCCTCCAGGGGCTGGCGCAGCACCTCAAGGGCGGTACGGCGGAACTCGGGCAATTCATCCAGAAACAGTACGCCGTTGTGGGCCAGGCTCACCTCTCCGGGGCGCGGCACCGTGCCGCCGCCGATCAAACCCACATCGGAGATGGTGTGATGCGGGGAGCGGAACGGACGGCCGTGCAACAGCCCCTCACCGCCCTTGAGTTGACCCGCAACGCTGTGAATCCGGGTGGTCTCCACCGCTTCGTCGAAGCTCGGCGGCGGCAGAATACCGGCCAGACGTCGCGCCAGCATGCTCTTGCCGGAACCGGGCGGCCCGCTCATCAGGACGTTGTGCCCCCCGGCAGCGGCGATCTGCAACGCCCGCTTGGCAAAGGTCTGCCCCGCCACGTCGGCAAAGTCTCCGGCGGTGGGAGGGACCGGCACCAGAGGGGTCGGTTCCCGGGGCGCAATCTCCTGATCACCGATCAGATGCGCCACCAACTCGCCCAGAGATCCCACACCGATGACCGGGCATGCCGCCGGCACCGCTGCCTCCTCGGCGTTATCCCGAGGCACCACCAACGCCCGCGCACCCTGCTTGCCTGCGGTGATGGCGATGGAGAGCACACCGCGAACCGGTTTGACACGACCGTCCAGCGCCAACTCCCCCACCATGGAAAGACCCGCCACCGCCGATTCCGGAATCACCCCGTCGGCCACCAGAATGCCAATGGCCGTGGGCAGGTCGAAGGCGGAGCCTTCCTTGCGTACATTGGCGGGGGCGAGGTTGACGGTAATGCGTTTGACGGGAAACGCGAAGCCGCTGTTCTTGAGCGCCGCCTGCACGCGTTCCCGGCTCTCTTTGACGGCGGCGTCCGGCAGCCCCACGATGGAGAGCGCGGGCAGGCCAAGGGCCAGGTCCACCTCCACCTCCACGGCAAAGGCGTCCAGACCGAATACCGCGCCGCTGTCAATCCGAGCGAGCATGCGTTCCCCTAAGTATGTCCCGGCTTTCCCGCTCTCCGGAGACATCCGGACACTGGAGCTGACAAGTCCGGACACAACCTATCACTGGCTGTGGACCGGTTTCAATCAAAGCTGCCCGGTTTGCAGGCAAAAGAAAAGCCGCCCCCGGAACTCGGGGGCGGCTTTTTCAGATCGCCGTTCGTGTAAGAAGTCTTACAGGGACGACTTGAAGCTCGGAGAGGCCTTGAAACCCACGTTCTTGCTGGCGGGAATCTTAATGGTCTGACCGGTCTGAGGGTTGCGTCCGGTACGAGCGGCACGGGACTTCACAGTGAAGGTGCCGAAGCCCGGGTAGGCGAAACGGCCTTCTTTGGAGACAGCTTCCGCCACAGCGGCGAAGACACTATCCACGATCTGCTCAACACCCTTTTTGCTCAGACCCGCTCCGTCCGAAGCCACTGCGTTGATAAGCTCTGCCTTGGTCATGAGTGCTCCACCTCCATCATTAAGTTGAGTAGCAGTTTTTTTTCGACCGGGAAGGTACTCCTTCCCGACAAGCGAAAGTCGTGTTTACGGTCGTCATGGTAGAAAGCCAAAAAGGCCATGTCAAGCGCATAAATACTGCTTTTCCGCATTTTTTACGCAGGAAAATTTCTTTTGACAGTGACGATATTTTTGGCACGTATTTCGGGTCCTCCCTGAAGGCGATCCCGCAATGCATCACCCAGCAGGTTAATTCCCAATACCGTCAACAGGATAGACACCCCCGGCCAGAGGGTGAGGTGGGGCGCGAGCAGGATGAACTGGCGTCCTTCGGCCAGCATCGCGCCCCAACTGGGCGTTGGCGGCTGGGTTCCCAGACCTAAAAAACTTAGGCCCGCTTCGGCCACAATGGCGGTCGCCATGCCGAAAGTGGCCTCTACCAGAACCGGCGCGATGACGTTGGGGAGAATGTGCCGCATGAGAATCCGGGGTGCCGGGCAACCGATGGATTTGGCCGCATCCACATAAAGATGTTCGCGGGCAAGCAGCACCTGACCGCGCACGATGCGGGCGTAACCCACCCAGCCCATGATGCACAGGGCGATCACCACATTGTTGAGGCTCGGCCCCAGCACGGCGGTCAGTGCGATGGCGAGCAGGATGCCCGGAAACGCCAGAAACACATCCACGATGCGCATGAGGACTTCGTCGATCCAGCCGCCGCGGTACCCGGCCAGCGCACCGATGATGGTGCCCACCAGCACCGACACCGACACGGTCACAATCCCCACGTACAGGGAAACCCGCGAGCCGTAGATAATGCGGGAGAAGATGTCCCGGCCCAGCGCATCGGCGCCGAACAGGTAGTCGCCACCAGGCGCATGCAGACGGTCCGGCAGGTGGATGGCGACAGGATCCAGCGGTGCGATCCACGGCGCGAAGAGCGCCGCGGCCACCAGCATCAGCATGACGCCGCCGCCGAATGCCACCGGAAAACGGATTACGCGCTCCCCTTTTTATACAGCTCGTCCGCATCCACCAACTGCAACGCCTGCTCCTTGTAGTCATATAGATACATGCGATGACCGTCGGGGTGGGGTTCGGACAATATGAGGTGCTCCGGCAGGCCCACCTGGCCGTCGATTTCGCCGGTGCGCCGGTTCCACAAACAGATCGCACCGGCGGAGCTTCCCGGCGGCAGGACCAGGTGGTCGCCGCCAAACGGCACGATGTTGCTGCTCGCGGTCCAGCCCCAGGAAAAGCTCTTCTGATCGATCACACTTTTACGCGACACGCTGATGGTCTTGATCACCACCTCGGAGGCCACGTAAGCCGCATATATGATGTCCTCCTCCGGCGCAAAGGCGGCCAGCAGGTAGGGGTGGTTGAAGCGCGGCGCCACCTTTTCCCCCACTTGATAAGAGGCCATGTCGAAGGCCACCACGTCGCGCCCCAGGGACAGCAGCGCGCGCCCTTCCGCCGGACGGAACAGCACGTTGTTGACCGGCGCTTCCGTATCGACGGTTGTGATGTTCTCCATCCGATCCGTGTCGATCACGTGGATGTGAAAGTGGGGGTCGGCATCCTCGTTGGCGCCGTTGTAAAACACCAGGGCGGTGTGGCCGTCGGGAGCGGCGGACACATAGTTGAAACCGACCTCCCCTACCGGCATCTGCCCGATGATTCCCTTGCCTACGTCCACACGGGTCAGCGTGCAGGTCGGCTCGAAATCCTGACCGGAGGGATCCTTCAGCACTCCGCCCACCAGAAACACCGTGTCCCCCGACGGGCTGATGTCCACATCCAGGTTGAACAGGTGTTCGCCGGAGCTGTCGAAACGCTCCCGATGGACCACCTCCTGGGTGGCGGTGTCGATCACCAGCAGTTGCTGGGCGTATGGCATGCCGAAGGTGTTGAGCACCGCCATGCGGCGGCCGTCGGCACTTGTGACCACCCGGAACGGAATCGACAGGACGTCGTCTTTTTCCAGGGGAATGGTTGCAATCGGGTTCATCATCGAATCATTTCATTGGATAGCGGGTTGTTCAAAACATCACTTCAGTCGGATGCGCGGATCAGCCGCGGCGTAGCACAGGTCGGTGAGCAGGTTGGCAAGCAGGTAGCTCAGGCAGATCACCATCACACATCCCTGCACCACCGGGTAGTCCCGGGTCTGGATGGCCTCTACCGTGAGGCGGCCAAGGCCGGGCCAGGAAAAAATGGTCTCGGTGATGATGGCCCCGGCCAGCAGGGCGCCGAACTGCAGACCGATCACGGTGATCACCGGAATCAGGGCGTTGGCCAGCACGTGCCGCATCAGCGCCTGCCCACGGGACAACCCCTTGGCAAGCGCGGTACGCACGTAGTCCTGTTCCATGGACTCCAGCAGACTGGCGCGAATCATGCGGGTCAATATCGCCGCCATCGCCGTGCCCAGGGTGATGGCCGGAAGAATCAGGGAGGACGGCCCGTCAAAACCGCCCAGGGGCAGCCAACCCAGGTTGACCGAAAACGCCAGCATCAGCAGCGGACCCAACCAGAAGTTGGGCATGGAGACTCCCACCAGCGCCGCCACCATGGAACCGTTATCCACCGCACCTCCCTTGTAACGGGCGCATAACAGCCCCAGCGGCAAGGCCACCGACAGGGCCACCAGCATGGCGGCAAGGGTCAGAATCCCGGTGGCGGGAAGGCGTTCGGTCACCACCTGCCACACCGGCCTTCCGGAGTGCAGACTGGTGCCCAGATCACCGGTCACCGCACCGGTCAGGTAGCGCACGTACTGCACCGGCAGCGGATCGTCCAGATGGAGTTGCTGACGGAGGTGTTCGCGGTCGGCGGGCAATGCCGCTTCGCCCAACATGATCTCGACCGGATCTCCCGGGATCAGGTGAATCAGCAGAAACACCGCCGTAAGCACCCCTAGGAGCACCGGCACGAGGGTGGCCGCTCGCCGCAATAAAAAGGTGCCCATGGCGGAGAGATTGTTCCACGCCACACCCGCCGCTGACAACCCCGGAGGCGAACAGCGCGCAGGGGGCGGAAAGCGCATAGGGAACGAAGGCGAATTATTGTGCGTCGGGGTCCCGAGCACCTACCAACGAAGCAATCGGGCCGCTCCCGGCATTTATTTTAGAGGCGCTCGGAGAAGCGGAACAGATACGTACCCGACACTTCTCCAACCGGCACCGGCGGGAA
The DNA here is from genome assembly GCA_046754085.1 of Leptospirillia bacterium. Taxonomy (GTDB): domain Bacteria; phylum Nitrospirota; class JACRHL01; order JACRHL01; family JACRHL01; genus JBHHVE01. The sequence continues at coordinate 1,087 of JBHHVE010000025.1, read as the reverse complement.
CTCCCACTTCAGAATGCGGCGAATCAGCGCCTTGTCGAAGCTGGGCGCGCCGGTGGTGGAATCCAGCACCTCCGCGGTGGAGACATGGCCGTCGGCGGCGATGACCATCTTCACGTTGACTTCCCCCCTGAGGCCCGGAATCCGCACCAGGGCACGATCGAAGAAACGGGTAATCTCCACCCGGTGACTGTGGATGATGCGGGCAATGTCCGCCTCCTTGCGAATCACCCGGCCGGTGCTCTCGCCGATGATTTTGAACGGACTATCCACCACCGTGGTGGCGCGCGCCACCAACTCACCCACTTCCACCCGCCCGGCGGCCACGTCCTCGAGGAACGCCAGAATCTCATCCCTGGATGCGGCCTCACCGGCTACTCCGTCCCCCAGAATCAGGTCGATGTTTTCCAGGTCCTCGATATCGGCCAGCAGGTCTTCGATCTCCGACAGGGTCACGTCGGAAATACCGATGGCAACATCGTCGACACCGCCGGGGGAACCGCCTTCCGGCACGGGAACCAGCGTTTCGGCCGGGGGTGCGCCGGTCGGCGGCGCACCCAGCAGGGTGCCGTCCTCCCCCCCAACCAGATCTGTATCCGGCTCATCAAGAAAATCAGCCAGATCTTCATCCTCGTCGCCAAACGCGGCCATGAGTCCGGAGGACATGGCCGCCTCCTGATTGCGGCGGGCTTCCTCCTCTCGACGCCGTTTTTCTTCAAGCGCCGCCTTGATGCGGGCCAATCGTTCGGCCTGGATGCGGGCCTCCTTCTCGGCCTTCTTGCGCGCTTCTTCCTCGGCCTTCCTGCGGGCCTTCTCTTCGGCAATACGGATACGCTCGGCCTCGGCCTCCGCTTTTTTACGGGCCTTCTCTTCGGCAATACGGATACGCTCGGCTTCCGCCTCGGCCTCCTTGCGAGCCTTCTCTTCGGCGATACGGATGCGCTCGGCTTCCGCCTCGGCCTCCTTGCGGGCCTTCTCTTCGGCGATACGGATGCGCTCGGCTTCCGCCTCGGCTTCCTTGCGGGCTTCCTCCTCGGCCTTCCTGCGGGCTTCCTCCTCGGCCTTCCTGCGGGCCTCTTCCTCAGCCTTC
>JBHHVE010000024.1:0-41373 GCA_046754085.1 Leptospirillia bacterium | reverse complement strand
CGGTCCGCCGTGTTGCACGGCGGACCGCCCCGGCGTCATCGGGCCGCGGGCCGCGCGAACTCCGCCGCATCCACCACCAGCTTCTCCAGTGGTTCGCCCTCGGCCAGGGCCTTTTCCAGCGCCTCCAGCATGGCGGTGTAACGGGCCGGATTCTGCGCCCTGAGCCGGATGAATCCCGGCTGCTTTAAAAACGCCTTCTCCAGCAGTTCCACCGTCAACACACCCGGGAAGGTGGCGGAGGAAAACTCGCCGTCGCCGGTCACCCGGTGGATCACCCCGGCGTCGATCAGCACCTCCGGCTCCGGACGCCACATGGTCTCAAACGGCATGTTCAGGGCGGTTTCCACAAATCCGGAATCGACCCCGGCGGCAAGATACAATTCCTTCATGCGTTCCCGCGCAAGCTCGGTACCGCTGCCAAAAAATCGCGGCTGGTGAAACCCCAGCCGCGCCGCCTGGTGCAACACCCGCTCGGACCCCGCCACAAACGCCACCGTGCAGGACGACACACAGCCTTTTGAGCTAAACGTGATGAGCCCTCGCTCTCGCACCGCCTGACCGATGCGTTCGCCCTCCTCCAGCACTCCGCCATTGCTGTTCAGATGCACCACCCGCACGTTCGGATGGGCGTCCAGGGCTTCCAGCACCTGCCTGGCCACCCCCAGCCCCAGCGGTCCTTCCACCGCCAACTCAGTCCCGTGGTTGACCACTCGAACGGTATAGCCGGCAAACGGGTCCGGTAAAAACGCCAGCCGTGTCAGGTGCGCCAACCCCCGGTATTCCGGAACCGTCACCGCCACCGCAAACAGCATCCCCAAGCCCAGCAGGGTACGTACTCCCACCCCGACCCAGCCCCGATCACGCGCAGCGCGCCAGCATCCCACCAACTGCCACACGCTGAGCAGCAAGCCAATCCAGAAAATACCCAATGCGCCGATGGCATAACCCCGCACCGGCAGGTGGGTATCGGCCAGCATCATCCAGACGGCCACCAGCCCCCGATACACCAGCGCCACCGCCACCACCCCCCACCAGAAACTCCGCCCCAGGGAAACCTCTCCCCGCCAGTAACGGCGCAGGAGTCCATAACGGCGCGGGGGAGCGATGTCCGGGGCGGGGGCTTCATCGCTGTCGGGTGACTGTGGGGTTGTGTCGTTCATGTAGGGGACAAAAGGGATGTCAAAGCGCCGCAGGTCAGTCGTAGCGGTTCTCTACCGTGCCGTGATACCCGCCTCCGCGTCAAGACGCCCCGGGCCCCGATCATTTTGGATGCCGTATCCCACTCTCTTTTTCCCACAACCTTCACCACCTTTCCAAACTCCGCCACATCCGCATAAAACGCAGTGTCGCACCTCTGCCGGCAGCGTACATCTATGCCCGTCGGGCGGCTCCACCGTCCGGATCCGACGCCGGGAATTCGGGCGAAACGGGACGACGCCGATTCGGTCGCAACAGTTTTGGAGATACCCATGAGGACGCTGGACAACATCCTGAAAGGGGACGAGGTCGAAAAGCCCGCGGAACACCTTGGTGAGGCCAACAGCGCCGAGCCGGAACCGCTGGACGGATTTGGCCCCACGGGCGATACAGCCGGGCCGCCGCCGGAGAAGGACGGAACCACCATGGTGCCGGTAAGCGCCCTCATCGACGAAAGAAGGAAGAGAAAGGAGGCCGAGGCGCGGGTTGCGGCGATGACCGAACCGCTCACGGAAGCAACCGGTTCCGTGAACGATGTGGCATCCCGGAACGTTCCGGAAGCTGACATCCGGGTCGATCGGGACCGGCTCGATACGTCGGAGGAGATCGCTCGCGTGCGATATCCCGATTTCGAGGAGAAGGTGAACGCCTTCGTCCGTCTGACCGCCGCCGATCCGGGTCTGGTCGATCGCATGTCGGTCGCGCCGGACCCCGCCGCCTTCGCGTACCTGGTCGGATCCCAGGTGCTTGCCGCCGCCGGCGGCAGCAGGATACCCGCCGAACGTGAAGGCATCCCTGCATTGCCCGAATCCCTGTCCGACACTCCATCGGCGGGTGATGCCGGGAGCGGCGCGCCCTGGACCCCCAAATCCATCGACGACATCTTAAAAGGAGTAGGAATCAATGGCTGATACCACGGCCGCAAGCGGCCTGACCGTACAACAGTGGGACGACGCATTCTTTACCGAATACGTGCGTGCCAGCCGGTTTAGCCGGTATATGGGGGGACACGAAAACGCCGTCATCCATGTAAAGGAAAACCTCACCAAACAGCAGGGCGACCGCATTACCTTCGCCCTGGTACACGACCTGGCCGGTACCGGAACCTCTGGCAACGGCCAAGTGATGATGTTGGTGGACGGCGTGAACGGCTACTTCTGGGATGGTGCCTCCCTGACAGCGATCACCGATGCCGACTACCCGGATACGGCCTCTCATGTCGTATTTCTGGGCGGTTACTTCGTGTTCGACAACCCGGACACGGCAGGTCAGTTTATCGTTTCCACCCTGTATGCCACCGACCCGGCCGACATGGTGTCCACCCTTGACTTCGCCACCGCCGAGTCCGACCCGGACGGACTGGTGGCCATTGGCGCCGCCCGCGGCCACCTGTGGCTGCTGGGCCGTCACACCACCGAGGTCTGGTATCAATCAGGCGCGGAATTTCCATTTGATCCGGTGGGTGGCGGGCGCATGGAACGCGGCTGCCTGGCCGTCCGCTCGGTGGCCCGCGCCGGGGACGACCTATTGTGGCTGGCCTCCGACCGCAACGGCCGGGTACAGGTGGTGCAAACCCGGGGGTTCGGCGCCGAGCCGGTTTCCACCCCGGCAATCGAGCATGCCATCGAGTCTTACGCCACCGTTGCCGATGCCACCGCCTACGCCTACCATCAGGCGGGACACACCTTCTACGTACTGACCTTCCCCAGCGCCGGAGCCACCTGGGTGTACGACCTCAGTACCGGACTGTGGCACCGCCGCGCGGGCTGGTCCGCTCCCAACTGGACCCGGCACCGGGGCGACACCTACGTGCGCTTCGGCATGAAGCACCTGGTGGGGGATCACGAAACCGGAAAGGTGTACGCACTGGACCTTGCCACCTATACCGACGACGGCACACTCATCCGCCGGGAACGTACCGCGCCCCAGTTCCACGCAGAGGGCCGCCCCCTGTTCTTTTCCCGGCTTGCCCTGGATATGGAAACCGGTGTCGGTGACACCGCCACCCCCGCGCCCAAGCTCATGCTCGACTGGTCCGACGACGGCGGCCACACCTGGCGCGCCGATCGCATCGGCCACCTGGACGGCGGTGCCGGAGCCACCGGCGAATACGGTCGCCGGGTCACCTTCCACCGACTCGGTTGCGCCCGTGGCCGCACCTTCAGGGTGACCATTACCGATTCGGTGAAGGTGGCTATCATGGGGGCTTCCGTGGAGGTGACGGGGGGCATGTCGTGAGCCACCGCATCCATACCGTACCGCCGCCCCCGACTGCCGACCCCCCCCTGTTCCGCTTTCTCACCGATCTGCGTGGTAAACTGGCCATCCCCCCGGTTGTGCTCCTTACCGCCGCCGACTTCAGCAATGGCTGGAGTCATCGGGGCGCACCCTACGGCAATGCCGGATACACGAAAAACCGGGGCGCCGTTCACCTCACCGGCGTGATCGCCTCCGGCATCCTGGGGCTTGCGGCATACCAACTTCCCGAAGGCTTCCGTCCGCCCGCCATCATTTGCTTTGCAGTTGCCACCGACGCGGGCTACGGCTCCCTTGAGATCGATACGTCAGGTTACCTCACACCCATCGCCGGAGGCACCGCGCTGTTCGCCCTGGACGGCGTCGTGTTCCGCACAGTTTAAGGAGAATCTTATGGGCATTCTGAGTCGAATTACAGGCACCGAAGGCCGCCGCGCCGCGCGTCAGGCGCAGGGGGCGTCGAGCCAGGCACTCAAAACGGCCTCCGCCGATGCCGCAGGCTACCTTGCCCCCTATGGAGCCATCGGACAGGCCGGACTTGAGGCCCTTGGCCATGCCATGGGCCTGCCCTTTGAAGCCCTGTACGGCCCCGCACCCCAAACCACGGAAGGCAAACCCGCGGATCCACAGGTCGTGTCGGACTACAATGCCCGCTCCCGAGCCTACCGCCAGCGCCCCGGATTCGGACAACTGAACCGGGGCTACCAGAGCCGGTTCGATCCAAACAGTTACGCCTTCCGTCCCAACGCTTTCCCCCTCCCTGGTGATCCGGCGTCCGCCGCAACCACTCCCCTTCCGGAAGCATTTACCCACTCCGCCGACAAACACCGCCGGAATCCCGTCCAGCATCAGGACGTTGAAGAGCGGGACGGACGTCCATCCAATATCGATCCATCCCGGGATCCGGGTTACCGTTTCCGTTTCGATCAGGGACAACAAGCGCTTGAGCGCAGTGCCGCGGCACGGGGCAAGGCGCTCTCCGGACAGGCCGCTCGGGCGCTGGCCCGCTACGGCCAGCAATTTGCCAGCGAGGAGTTTGACCGGGCTCATCGGCGGGCCACGGAGGCCGATGAACAGTCCTACCAACGCGCGCAAGCTGCCGATCGCACCCGCTTCAATCGGGGCCTGACCCTGTCAAACCTGTCCTACGGGCGATCCCAGGACGCCTACACCCGCAGGCTGGACCGGAACAGGCTGGGGTACGATCGGGCCTTTCAGGAAAACGAGCGCGCCTACCAGCGCGCCCTGACGGATGATATCCGCCGGGATGAGCGTTATGGACAAAACAATGAGCGCCATTACGGACGGCTGTCCGCCTTGCTCGGAGTGGGTGAGCGCACCGCGACCAACCAGGCCAACCTGCGCACCGGAAATGCGGCGCAGCAGTCCAATGCAATATTGCGGGGTGCCTCCCAGGCTATTGCTGCCGGGCGGGCAGGTGCCGGAAACTTGACCGACCTCGCCCTGATCGCGGCCCGTACAGCCAGTGCGTCTGGCTAATCCGGCTTAACCCCGCCGGTTGCGCTCCCCGTCCCCCTTTCCGCGGGCCTCTCCCTCGGGCAGCCCGGGCTCCTGTCCCACCCCGCCGGGACGGGGAGCGCACCAAAACGGAAAAAGCCTGCCTCTCCCTCCAGAGGGAATGCTTGCAATACCCTTTATGAAGGAGGTAGCGTGGAATTTTGAGTCCCCTGTCAGAAAAAGGTCCAGGTTGCGTCATGGCACGGTTTCCACACGCTTTGTTCCCGACTTTGGCACTGGTGTTACTGTTCACGCTGCCGGTGGCCCCGGCATTTGCCGACGATACAGACCAAAAGGCGGCTTCTGTCACTGCCCGCATCGGTACCGATGCGGGCCTCTTGGCGGATGAGATATTCTTGCTGAACAACCCGGTCCGTGACCACCTGGCCCACGGCGGACGCGAACAGCTCCTGCGGGAATTGGTGCACCAAGCGGTCGGCCACGGCTGCCGTGCGGACTGTCTGGCCGAGGCCGTGCGTAGCCTGACCCGCCTGCACGCCGCCGGGCTTCCCCTGATCGACGCCCACCGCATCACGGTGGGACAGATCGACCTGGCGGCCCGCAACGGGACTGGAGAAACACTCCCCCAGCGACTTCGGAGCCGAATCGATACCCAGCTTGGCCAATGGACGTCCGGATCCGGAAGCGCCGCAAATGAGCCGTAGTAACCCCCTTACCTCCCACCCCCACCCGTTCCCGGCAATTCCACACCACGAAACCTAAAGAATTCGGGCGTTTCCGCCGATGAAGGGACGAGAATCGGTGTATGCGGACCAAACCGGCAGCCGCTCAACACTGGATAGGGTTTGGGAATCTGGGACTTCAGATGAAAACGGTACTTATTGTAATCGGCTTGCTCGTAGTGCTTGCGGCAGGCGCCGCCACGATCTGGTGGGCTCTGAAGGACGGCCTGACCGTGGATCAGATGCCCAAGCGACCCACCAAAAAAAACGGTAAAAAATCCACCGGTAAAAAGGCCGCCAAATCCGGCCAATGGCCAACCCGTGGAGCAATTGCCAAAGTGGCGGGAAGGTCCCCGTCCCCACCGCCCGCGGAAGCTGCGTCTCCGGCACGGTCCGCACCAACAAAAGCCCCGGAACAACCCGCGCCCATTACCTACACACCACCCCGGGACTCACCTCGCGAAATCACCCCGGTCCACCAGCATCTGAGTAAAGAGTTCTCTATCGATCCGGAGTTGGTCAGGGCCCTGTGGGACAATCTGGATGCCCGTCACCTGCGGGACCACGAGCGCGAAGCGCGGATTCCGGCCATGGTAAAAGCCTGGCGCGCGTTGATCGCCACCTTCGAAGACGCCTCCGCACCGCTCAAAAAACTGGCCGAAATCAAGGGTGAGGCACTGGGCAAGTTCCTGAAAATGGAGTTTGGCGATGTGGAGCGGTTGCTCATCAGCGCTTCCCGCGCATTCGCCGATGGCACCGCCGACCCGGAAGCGGCAACCAAAGAATCCATGCTCTCCGCCGCCGCTGCCCGCTCCATGGCGGGAAGCCTGAACCGCACGCTGGATCGCCATGCGGAAGCGGCCGCCCACTACAAGGAAGCCGCTGGCCTTACACCGCTCGACCAGAAGATACAGAAGGCGGACTACCTCAACATGTGCGGCATCTCCTCCTATGAAGCGGGCAACTATACCGCTTCCGAAGAGTCCCTGAACGAAGCCCTGGAACTCCGCAAGGACGCCCAGGGACCGGACCATCCAGACGTGGGTGCCGCATCCTGCAACCTGGGGGAATTGTACCTTCTTCTGGGTCGGCCGAAACCGGCGGAAAAAATGCTGCGCCGGTCCCTCGAGATTGCCGAGAAGAACTTCGGCCCGAACACCCCGCAAATGGGCAAGGCGCTCACCCACATGGCCACCCTCTACTCGGAAATGGGCAAGCTCTATCGCGCCGAACCGTGCCTGCACCAACTCATCGAAATCATTGAACAGCACAACGGCACCGATTCGGAAAAGCTGTACGCCCCCCTGGGACAACTCGCCCAGCTCTACATCGACAATGATCGGGGTGACGAAGCCGAGCCACTGCTCAAACGGGCCCTGTCGGTGATGGAGGTGACCTACGGGCCCAATAGCATGGGCTCCGCCAAGGCCCACATTGAACTGGGAAAAGCCTTCGAAATCGCGGAACAGGCGGTAAAGGCCGAGGTGCACTACAGCCAGGCGCTCGAAATTCAGACGCAAACGGTGGGGAGTACCCACTTCTCGCTGGCTCCCGTGCTGGTTCGGCTGTCTGCCTCGCTGATGGCACAGAAACGGGACGTGGAAGCACGCGCCCATCTGCAACACGCCCTTGATGTGGGTGATATCGACAATGCCGAACGCCCTGAAATTGCCGAGGCGCTGGCCCTGATGGCGGAGTTGTACCGCAAAGATCACCTTTATGCCGATGCCGGCCCCCTGTTCCTCCGCGCCGTGAAGATGCTGGAGCACACCATCGGGCCCGAAGCCCCGCTACTCGCTATCACCCTGGAGCACTACGCCAAACTATTCCGAGACATGGGGGATCAGGCGGAAGCCGAGGTGCTGGAAGCCCGCGCCCGGAAAATCCGCGGTGAGGAGTTCGAGGAAGAAGAAATCACAACATCCTGAAACCGGATGCGACATCACGGCGTGAACCGTGATGGGAGGGAAACACTCACTGTCAGCGCGTCCGCAGCCATCCTGCCCATCGCGCTGGCGGGGAGCTCAGTCCCATATATTGTCAATCAGTTCAGACCGTATGCAGGGTCCGCCGGAACAGAAGGTAGGCAAACAGTCCAAAGCCAAAGCCTGAAGCCATCAACATCCCCTGCCATACGGTCACGGCAAGCCCGGCCCTCAGAAAACAAGCGCCAAACAGCAGCGCCAGGGTGGCGGGCGCCGTACCCCAGGCAAGCAGTCCGCCGAGAGCGTACTGCAACCGGGAAAGGCGCGGCCGATCGTCCCGCAGACGCGGCAGATGGGCACCCACCATGCCAAAGACCAGCCAGGGCGATACCACACGGTCCAGGCGGTTGCCGTCCGGAAGGATGACCGGCAGAATCACCGCCGCCTCCCACGCTCTCTGCAAACTCAGATGCAGATGTACATACCCCCACAAGAGCAGCACGGGCGCACCCCAGGTCACCCACAATGCGGGCACCGAAACGCCGGTAAACGGCAACGTTAGGGCTGCGCTTCCACCCGATAATGACATCCCGGCAGAAGCGGCAACGGTCAGGACCACGTAAAGACAGGCAAAGGCAAGCCCAAGGCACAGGCGTCGGGCAACGCCGAGATGCTCCGAAAGATGGCCAATGGCGGCAAACCGGACAATCTCTTCCGGTAACTGTGCGCCGGACAGATCGACCCCGGCCAGTTGCGGAGCGGTCAGGTTGCGAGCGTGGCGCAGGTCGGCGCCATGCATGGACAAGCCGTGCAGTTGCACGCCTTCGAAGTCCGGATGACCACCCGTATCGAATGAAACCAGGGAGCGCCACAGCAGATGCTCCGGTATATCCACCGGTTCAGGCTCCGAGGGTTCCGGCTCCATGCCCTGGGCGACGCCGGGACCGCGGGACGGTTCCACCCAAGCTTCGCCCCCCACGTCACCGGTAATCTCTTCATCGTGCACGTCCGCATCCGGCAGTTCGGAGACCGGCTCCATGTCCGGTTCCTCGTACACCTCCTCCGCCTCATAGGCAGCATCCATACCGGCGTCGCCGGTATGGGTCGAATCAAACAGGGTGCCGGTCAGATCCGTGCCGTTTAGCACCACCCCGGCAATATCGGCGCCGCGCAGGTCGGCACCTTCCAGGTCCGCATTGGTGAAATCGGCATTTTTGAGGCGCGCATCGGTCAGGTCCACATCGGGCAGACAGGCTCCGGTCAGGTTGGCGGCTACCAGCCGGGCTTTATTAAGATTGGCCCAGGTAAGGTCGGTTTCGATCAGGCTGGCGTTGGAAAGGTCGACCTGGCCGAGATTTGCGCGGGTCATTTTAGCGTGGTCCAGCAGCGCCTCGGAGAGGTCGCTGCCCAGGAAGTTGACCCCCACCAGAATAGCGCGTTCCAGGCGCACGCCGGTCATATCCATATCGGACAGATCGGCACTGCTCAGGTCGGCGCGCACCCCGGCGCGTCCGTCGGTGTCGAGCCATACCCGATGGTCTGCAAGGATGCCCTCCAGCTGATCCCAGCCGATTCGGCCTCCGCTCCCTTTATACACCTTGGTTTCCATGGTCCGTTTCCCGCTTCCCACGGGCAGTGGCCCAACCTTACCACAAGCCTCAAACATGGCAAATGACCGGCGGATACGATCCAGGTTCCACCACTTCCACGGCTTTCACCACAACCGCATGAAACACAGCGCAATCCACCGGGACCGATTCTATCTTCCGGTGCCGTAAGCAGACGCCGCGTTGAGCGGTTCGCTGCCAAAGCCATATTTCAAGGAGGGCAAGGTGGACACATTGGGTCAATCAGGTGTTGCGGCAATCACAGGTAGACCGTCCGTGTTTGCAATCGCCCCCTTGATGAACAACTGAGGCCGCCGGAAAAATGTCCATCGTCTTTCACGATAAATTTACCGAGGCCTCCGACACCAACCTCGACGCACATACTCCGGACATCGGAACGGGGTGGACCAAGCACAGTGTCGGAACGGGCGTGATTCAGGCCAAGGCCGCCAACGATCGCGCCGAGTGCAACACCACCGCGTCCCCCGGACAATACTGGACCGACGCCCCTTCCACAACGGATTACGTCGTCGTTGCCGACATCACCATCGTCGACGAAACGGACGCTTCGAACGGGGCCGGGTTATGGGCGCGTTTCGAACCCGAGTCCACCTACCCAGGAGCCCTTCACGGCTATCTTTTACGGTCGCGGCAGGGTTCAAACGTATGGCAGCTCTATCAGATCTTTAACGGCACCTCGACCCTCCTCGATACCATCGCCGAGACCTTCCCGGCGGCCACGACCACCTTTGAGGTCAAGCTCGATACCCGGGTCGTTGCCGGTAATGTGGAAATCCGGGTAAAGATCGACGGGGTTCCGCAAACCTGGGTGACCGCCGGGTCCACGGTGCTCACCGACTCGTCCGCCAGCAAGATCACCGCCACCCACCGCGCCGGTCTGTGGCAGCGCGGCACGGCGACCGACGTATATGTAGACAATTTCCACATAATCGAGCTGTCACCCACCGCTTACATTCAGGACACTTTCACCAACAGGGTCACCGCCAACCTTCACGACCTCACCCCGGAGATCGGAACGGCGTGGGTGAGGAACACGGCGTTCGGCGCCACCCTCCAGGTCGACGCCGCAAACGATTACGTCGACGCCAGCATCACCTCCGGCGGCGTCACTTACGCCACCCCGGCACCCCCGACCGCCAATTACACGGTCAAGGGCGACCTGGTGATGAATTCCACCGGGGCCGCGACGGGCGCGGGTTGTTGTGTGCGAATCGCGGGGTCCACCAAAGACGGATACCTGCTTCGATCCAAACAGTCCACAAGCCAATGGATTTTGGGCCGATATAACTCCGGGGTATGGACCACCCTGGACACCGTTTCGTTCACCTTTACCGCCGGGAATACCTACGCCTTTGAGCTGGCGGTCTCGACCAATGGCGGCGGCGACGTCGAGTTCACCCTTACTGTGGACAGCGTTCTCAAAACCTGGGTCACATCCGGCACCACGACCGCCACCGACTCCTCGGTCGATAAAGTCACCTCCATCGGCTACGCCGCCGTATGGGCGCACACCGGCAACGATGCGGGCGTCGACAACTTCATCGTCGAGGCGGCCGGGATCACGGTGACGGACTTTGAAGATGGGCGGGTGTTCCAGCGCACCAGCCCGTCCACCACCACGTCGGACATTACGATCAGCGGGACCTATACCGGCCCGACCGCCCCCACGGCGATCCAGGCCCGCGTGGTGGAGTCCGGCACCAGTACCCCGATCAGCGGATTCGACTGGACGACCATTGACAGCGCTCCGGCGAGCGGACTCTATTCGGGCACCCTTTCCGGGGTTCCCCAGGGCGGCTGGTACAACGTCCAGGTCCGGTTCAGCAACGACACCACGATTACCGCCGGGGGCACAAACGATTGGGGGATCGGCGTGCTCTATGGCGTCATCGGGCAATCCCACGCCTACCGGTGGTTTACCGACGGGGTCAGCGCCCCCGCGCAAAAAGGGAGTGTCCTGACCGAAACCGGGTGGAACAAGATCGGGGCGACCATGCAGGGCGCGGAGGGCTTCGTTGACTTGCTCGGCGCCGCTCTCGGCGTCCCGGTCGGGTTGCTTGATTACGGTATCAGCGGAGACACCATCACCAACTGGATCAGTGGTGGGTCGAGCTATACCCCCTTTAAAGACGGGGTAACGGCGGCGGGTGGAAAGCTGGAGGGAATTTGTTGGCTCCAAGGCCCCGCGGACTCAAAGACCTCCATGTCCCAGGCCACCTACGAGGGACACCTGTATAACGATGCCGGGTCCGTCATCAAGACCATACGGACGGACACCGTCAACGCCTCCGGTGAAACCAACCTGCCGTTTGTCGTCAATCTCCACGGCAACGTCGATCATGTGGACTGGACGGACGCCGACGTAGAGACAATCCGCAAGGCCCAGGCGAATATCGCGGACACCGTCGCCGACGTGTACCGGGTGACCATGCAGAACCTCCCCAGGGTGGACTACGCACACCTTACCGGGGCGGGATACGAAACCCACGGTGAGCGTTTCGCCCAGGTGTTCCTCGACATTCTCGGAAGCGAGAGTTATCACCGGGGTCCCACGTTTTTAAGCGCCGTATGGGTGAGCAGCACCGTGGTTGACGTGACCCTCGCCCACAACGGCGGGACCGACTTCACCCCGACCACGGGGATTACCGGCTTCGAGGTGTTTGATAACGCGGTCGCCGCCACCATCAGCAGCGCGGTCAGACAGAACGCCTCCACCGTCCGCCTGACCGTATCCAGTGCCATGACCGGCCCGGTCACAGTGCGCCACCTGTACGGCAAACTCCCCACCGTTTCCGGGGTAGTGATCGACAACTCCGCAAGGGCGTTGCCGCTGGAGTGGTTTGAACTGGCCACGGCGCCAGCGGGTTCTGCATCGGATCATTTTGAGAGAGGCATCATGCGCGGAGTCGGGCGTGGGGTCTGTAGAGGTATATAGGAAAAAACGACCATGAACTTGAATCGTAAATACGGTATTGCCACCACCTTCCTGCTTCCCGTCATTAAAGCCGGGGGATCCGATTTCGCCGTGAGCGCGGACTGGACGCCCGCTGCCGGTGACGTCAAGGTGTCGAAGGACGACGCCCCGTTCGCCAATATCACCACCCTGCCCACGGCCATCGGGAATATGTGGCTGGTCAGCCTGTCCGCCACGGAGATGCAGGCGGCGCGTGTGGTGGTTCAGATCGTCGACTCGGCCACCAAGGCGGTGGAGGATCAGGCCGTCATTCTGGAAACCTACGGCAATGCCGGTGCCCAGCACGGGTTTGACCTGGGCGCGGCCACCGTAACCCTGGCAGCCACCACCCACACCGGCGCAGTCATTCCGAACGTAACAACCGTGGATACGACCACCACGAACACGGATATGAGGGGTACGGACAGCGCCTTTTTAGCCGCATCGGCACCGGCCAACTTCGCCGACCTGTCGATCACGGCTGGCGCCGGTCTTGTCGATGTCACCCAGGCGGCAGCCGATAAGGTGTGGAACGCCTCCTCGCGGTCACTCACCGACAAGGTTGATTTCGCCCTGAGCACCGCCGAGCACGCCGTCCTGGTGGACGGGATTTGGGACGAAGCCACCAGCGGGCACGGCACCGCTGGCTCCACCGGCAAGGCGCTTACCGACGCGGGCAGTGCGGGCGACCCCTGGTCAACCACCCTGCCGGGTGCATATGGCGCGGGCACCGCGGGCAAGATTGTCGGCGACAATCTGAATGCCACGGTCGGCAGCCGACTGGCAACAAACGGCTACGTGGCGCCGGACAACGCCGGCATCGCCGCGATCCTGGTGGACACCGCCGACATGCAGCCGAAACTCGGCACGCCCGTCATCAGCCTCGCTGCCGACATTGCCACAGTGGATGTGATAGCGGATGCGGTAAAAGCGGTCACGGACAAGTTCGGTTTCGACGGCTCGAACAACGCGCTGGTGGCCGTCAACGCGGTCAACGGCAACACCGCCGCCGACGCCCTGGCGGACGCCGTGGGCAACCGCGCCATGACGATTGCCGGCGGCACCCTCACGGTCCAGACCAAGGCGGGCGGCACCCTCTACACCAAAACGGTGGCCACGGACGCCGCCGCTGATCACGTCACGGGGCTTGGCTGATGCTTGGCCTGCCCGTCTTTTTTCCCTTCATGAGCTGGGGCGACGGCACGGCCGTCGCCCCATCCCCCACCCCCCATCTCACGGTGCGGGTAGCGCCCGAGCCGAACGGCGTGCGGGTGGCCCCGGAAACCCACACGGTAAAGGCATCATAAAATGAGCTCCATCCAGGCCGGCATCACGGAAATCGTGACCCTCCCCGCTCCCAAGGGACCCTCCGATACACTCATGTACCGCATGGACTGGACCCATTTCCTGAGTCCCATGTTGGATACCATCAGTTCCAGTGTTTGGGAGTCAAACGGCCTCATCTCCGCCAACCCCGCCATTGAAGCCGGCAATCTGGCGGCCACCGTATGGCTTTCCGGCGGAACCGCCGGAGGTGGTTACACAGTGACCAATACCGTCACCACGACAGCGGGCCGCACCGTGGCGCGCTCGTTCCGCCTCAACGTGGCGGAACGGTAACCAAACCAACCCTAATTTGACTCCTGAAAAGTTTCAGGCGCATGCTTACCCGAGGGAGGAATTTTCAATGACACAGGCGGGCATGAATAACGACTCTCATCCACAGTTTCCGCTAGAGTCGGGGTCTGAAACAAAAATTGACCCCAACATCATTTCCAACACACAACCCATGGCTATCCAAATTTTACCAGGGTTTATTACTGAAGTAGCCAGTGACCCAGACAAGATAGTATTCATCTCTATATCAAACACAACTACATAGAAGTAAATACTAGATGCCAAACTGGAACAGCTTACTAGATGAAATACGCGTCGCTGGAGGAACACACGACCTAATCCGAAGGAAATACCTCAGCGAATTACACAACCTGACTGGAAGAAACGTAATACTGTATTACTCTGGGTGGCTCCACGCTGCATCCTATTCAACGCCTACAATTGCCTCATCATTCTTCCTTGACGATAACGATAAAAATGGATTCATGGCGGCAATTCACCAACTGGACAGAAGCAAAGGGTTAGATTTAATCCTGCACACGCCAGGTGGAGATATTGCAGCTACAGAATCTCTTGTTGCCTATCTCCGTGAAATGTTTGATGGTAACATTAGAGCTATAATCCCCCAGCTAGCCATGTCTGCTGGAACAATGATTGCCCTTTCCTGCAACAAGATCATTATGGGAAAGCACTCTAGCCTTGGACCTATAGATCCACAGATTAGTGGAATACCTGCTCACGGAGTGATAGAAGAGGTCAATACCGCAAAAGCGGACATCTCACAAGTCCCTGCACTCGCCAATTTTTGGCATCCAATAATTAGCAAGTATAGTCCCGCGTTTATTGGGGAATGCCAAAAAGCAATTACATGGGCAGAAGAGGTTGTAAAATACTGGCTCATAACTGGAATGTACAGTGGACAGAAAGATCCCCGTGATAAAGCAAACAAAGTATTCGCAGAGTTGGGAGATCATGCATTAACAAAATCCCACTCACGCCACATCTCTGCAAACCAAGCTATAGATTTGATTGGAGATGCTGTAACACTCTTAGAAGATAATGACGAACTGCAAGAGGCAGTACTCACTGTTCATCATGCGTGCATCCAAACGCTAGCAGAGAACAAGGTGATAAAAATTATTGAAAACCACGCGGGAACGGCCTTTATCACAAAGGCAAGTTAAAAGCCAATACCAAATCAAATTTAGTCACTTAATACCCGGTATGTGGGTATGAGTTCCCCACCCAGCCCCCGCCGCCACCCGGTGGGGTGATTCGCCTGGAAGGCGGGGGACACCCTCGGCGGGCTTGGCCCGGTCACAACCGCCGAGGCACTAGTGGGTTATGGGATCAAACGCGGAGTGAAATCGGCGCTAGGCAGCAGCGTCGCCGCACGTCTGGGGCAGGCCGGAACCGAGGGCGCCCTCGATGCCGCCCTGAGCGCGGGCGACCTGTTCCAGGATCAAACCGCACAGGGCGTTCCGCCGGGGGAGGCGGCAAAAACCTCTGCGTTGGGTAGCCTCGGAACAGCCGTTATCAATCGCCAGGCCGGGAACGTTGCCCCTCTATCGAACCCACTTGCTGAGGAACTCCTGAGGGAAGCTGCTGGAAAAACCACGATGGAAGTGTATCGCGAACTGCTGGATCAAAAACGCCTTCGGCGCGGCTATTAGGCTCTTCTCAGGGTAATAAGTGAAACGAAAACACCACATCTCCGAACACGGGTATCAGGTTAGAAAAGGCGTCAAGAGGCGCACTGCAGGAAACCCCGTAAACTGCACCTACCAATTCAACCATAACCAACATGGTCGCTACCCTCACAGGGGGGGCGCCAGGACCCGCATCGACGGTGTAGTACACCAGTGTGCTGACCGCCTCCTTCCCCGACAATTGAATTTCACTTCGGTCCATAACCCGGACATTCGTGCCATGATCACTGAACGCATCGACCGTCATGGCGATGTCTTCATCCGCCGTCAAACCCTCCGTTGCTTGTCGTGTAAGCCGCTCATCATGAGTAGCCACAACATCGCAACCCTCCCCCGACTCCACAATCATGAAACTCATCATCATGTCCGGCGGGATATCTTGCAGAGAAACGTGGCGGGCCGGGTCCGGGTCATGCACCACCACCCACTCCGGCGGGTACGAGATGGCAAAGCCGTACTCGCTGTCGGTGTAGGTCTTCCACCCCTCCGGCACGTCCGGGGCAGCGCCTTCGGAGAAGGCCGAAGCACACGGCAGCAAAACCGCCACCACAAACAAAACATAAAAAACGCGGCGCATCATGCCGCCGATGGTAGCAGACTGCCCAAGTTTCACCAATCGACGGTAAGCGGGCCGCGCCCCACGGCCACCCGGCTCAGGCCACCCGGGCCGACAACACCGACCGGGCGGTCTCGTAGCCTTTGTCGATGGCGTAGACCGCCTCATCGAACTCCCACAGGGAAAGGTTTCCAAGGGAAGGCTGGATCAGCACGTCGGGAGGGTACAGTGAAAGGTTGGACCGGGTGAGCATCACCTCCACTACGCTGATGGAATTGCCGATCACATCGAAGATGTGGGGACGGGCGGCATGCATGATCCAGTTGAAGGCACGCTGCTTCATATCGGTCTCCAACTGCCGGTAACGTCTTTCGATCATGTCGAAGCCGATGGTCTCGGACACCCCCCGGCTGGCCGCCAGGGTCAGGGTGCGGGCCGCCTCGGTGGCGCCGGGAGCGGGCGGCAGGCGGCCCTGGGGGTACGCATCGGGACTGGGACCTTCCGGACCGCACCACTGACATTCGACCACCTCGTGGTTCAGGTCCACCGCAATCACCTGGGTGGCCCCCATGTCGCGAAGCACCGACACCGGCACCGGGTTCACCAGTCCCCCATCCACCAGGTAGTCGTCCCCCACAACCTGCGGATTGAAGATGCCGGGAATGGCGATGGACGCCATCACCGCGTCCACCAGCGGTCCCTCCCGCAGGCGCACTTCGCGTCCCGTGGCCAGATCCGTCGCCACAGCGCAGAATGGTATGGAGAGCTCGCTGATCTCCACGTCCCCCAGAAGCTCGGTCAGGAGAGCCGCGATTTTCTCGCCCCCCAGCAGTCCGCGTACCGGCATGACCAGGTCAAGATAGGAGATCACCTTGCGCTGGGTGAGGGAGCGGGCGAATGCCTCCAGGGCATCGAGCCGTCCCGCCGCCACCGCCGCCGCCACCAACGCACCCATACTGGTACCGCCGACCCAGGCCGGGATGTGGCCCGCCTCCTCGAGCGCGCGCACCACGCCGATGTGCGCCCAGCCCCGCGACGCGCCGCCCCCCAGGGCCAGCCCCACGCGCTTGTCTAATGGTTTGGTCATGATGATGAACTTCCCTCCCGAGGTGGATTCTCCCGCTCACGGGGTGCGGTCCGCAAGTGGAGGACACCTTGTCCGGTCACGAAGGCGGTGATAGGCTCAATCACCTGCCGATATCCACTGCACTGGAATTTCCCCCGATGAGCCAATCCAGCCCCTACACCGCCGCCAGCGACTGGGAAAAACTCTCCAGCGAATTCGCCGCCTGGCTGCCGTTGATCGCCCCCTACGGCGACCGTCTGATCGAGGCGGCCGCTCCGAAAGACGGCGACATCGTGCTGGACCTGGCCTGCGGCACCGGCGAACCGGGGCTGACCTTGGCCCGTCGTATGCCCGGAATTACGGTGATCGGCGCCGACGGCGCCCACGGCATGGCCCACGCCGCCGCCGGAACGGCTCACACCGAAGGTCTGAACAACGCCCGCCAACTGGTTTCCCGGGGCGAGTCACTGCCATTTGCCAACAGCGCGTTCGATGGGGTGATCTGCCGCTTCGGTCTCATGCTGTTCGACGATCCGGCGGCGGGGCTTGCCGAGATCTTCCGGATGGTAAAACCGGAGGGGAGGGTGGCGCTGTCGGTCTGGGCGGGGCCGGATACGGTGCTGTGCCCGGCCCTCACCCTGCGGGTGCTGGAACGCTTTACCGACGACCTGGAATGGCCCCGAACCTTTGCCCTGTCCGAACCGGGACTGGCGGCCCGCATGCTGGAAACCGCCGGTTTTACGGAAGTATCGGAAACGGCCTTCAATCCGGGCTTTACCTTCGATGGGCTGGATCACTTCATGGAGCGCAACCTCACCGGCCGCTTTATTGAAAAACCGTATGCCCGTATGGGGGAGAAAAAACAGGCGGAATTTCGCACCGCCATGCGGCAGGCCGCCACCGCCCACGCCCTGCCGGACGGCAGGATCAAGTTGGCCCAGGAGGCGATTCTGCTGTCCGCCGTGCGGCCTTAACGCCCGCACACGTCGGATGGGTAACCCGCTTCGTCCCCCGGTGCGGAGCCCAACCTAGCGGTTTCGGCTCCTGAGTCTTGTGCCGTATTCGATGCTCATCATGATTTCCTGGGGGTCCAGGTTGTCGGGAAAACGTGCGCCGCTGACCTTGGCGCTCGGGATGGTGGCCCCATCCATGTCGCACTGGGACAGGTCGAGGCCACGCAGGTCGGAGGCACGCATCTGCGCCCCCCGAAACGACGCCCCGGTCACATCCGCGCGGGTCAGGTCAATCATCCGCAGGGTGGCCCCGGACAGGTCGGCGGGGCCCTCCATTGCAACCCGGTCGTTAAATTCGGTAAAGCGCGCTTCCCGCAGCAACCGCTCCCAGGAAATGTCCCACACACGGGGGCCTTCCGCCACCACCTCATCGTCCCCGGCTTGCATCCGCTGCGCTTCGGTGTCCGATTCCAGCGTCTCTTCCCTGCTCACAAATCCGTCGCTCACGGTGACTCCTTCCGTTGACAAATCATCCCGTGTCTCTAATCGGCTGATCCGTCACAAGGTTGAGACGGGAGGCGGATAATCAGCCTAATAGGCGAACCTGAGCCCCACCTCGAGCACCGTATAGGCATCGGAAAAGGCCAGCTTCGCGACCAGTCCCAGCCCGCCGGTAATGGTGGAAACCGCCTGCGCAAACACTCCCGCATCGTTATTCGAGTCCAGGTTGACGACAAACAGGCCGGTATGGACGTCCAGGTTTGATATCCAGGTACGCACCCCGCCGTCCAGCCGCAGGCCGTTTTCCTTGGCGATATCCATAAAGGCGGCGCGCAGCACCACATCCATGTCACTCCGTGCCTTATGACGGTAACCGGCACCCAGGGTGACGCGCGTGTCTCCGTCAACGCTACCAAAGCCACCGAACAGGTGGGTATTGGGCCGCATCGCGGCGGACACCCCGAGACCGAGGCCGCCCCCGGTCTCGGCGTCCGTATCCACGTAACCGTAAGTAACATCGGCATGGGTGTAGGAGAAGGTGTGCCCCTCGCTTGCCCACAGGGTCAGGCATAGGAGGACAAGACTGAAAACAATGGGTCTCATAAGGGCGCTCTCTACAACGAAACCAAACCCGACTGGGACAGAGGGGGCCTCATTGTAGCGCCGCTTCCACCAGACAACCAGCCCCGGCATCCCGACCCGGGTCTACACCCATGGGGTGTCCCCCCGCAAAAACCTCCCCGGTTGGTCCGGGTGCGAGGCGGGAAATGGCACGGAAGCTGAAGGTGTGCGCTTACGCGACGCGGTTTCGCAGCCCTGCTCAGGCGAAGCAGCCGGGCTACTCCCGACAGATTTTCGGGCACCCGTCGGTCTGGTGGAAAACCCAGTCCTCGATCACCTCGCCACCCACAATGTGGCGCGCGATCAGGTCGTCCACTCGATCCTCGGTGATCGAGTGGTACCAGACCCCCTCCGGATAGATCACCACCATCGGCCCGTGCAGGCAGCCTCCCACGGAGCCGGAACGGTTGACCCATACACCGGACAAGCCGGGGACTTCCTTGACCTTGCGCTTGAACGCCCGATAGGTGGCCTCCGCGCCCCGCTCCCCGCAGGCGCTGGCGGTGCACACAAATACGTGACGGGTCACGGGAAGCATCTTGCCGGGATCAAAGGGCATGAAACGAGCCTACGTCAGCCGGGGGCGCCGGGCAAGCCGCGCCCGAACGGCGGGGAACGAAGGGAGGGTTGTCAGTCACCCGTATGCCCCTCGCGCGGGATCCGTCATCATTCAGAAACTAAGGCGCAGACCGCCCCGGTATATGGCTTCGTCGTCCGAAGCCTCGGCCCCGACAAAGAACGAAAACAGCGGGGCCAGCGGAATCACCGCGCGAACATGGGTCGCCAGGCTGCCATCACTATCCAGGTAACGGTAGGTCAGGCCGCCGGCAAGCTCCACCAAAAGGGCGGCGCGCACGCCGAAGGCGGCGCTGATACCGCTGGACGATCCGCCCCCGCTCACATCCTCAAGCTCGTACCCCACCTTCGCCACCACGTCCAGCCGGTCGGCAATGCCGGTGTGGCTGCCCAGCCCCACCGACCACCGCTCCATATCCAGCTTGCCGCCCGCGTCCAGATCGATGGACAGATCGGTGAAACTGCCGAACAGAAACAAGGTGTCGCCGGACGCCAGGGAACCGGCAAGGCGAACGCCGTCGCCATCACCGGCGGGGGCGTCGAGTTCCATCACATCCACCCCGGCCTCCACATAGCTGTAAGACAGCCCGCCCGCAAAGGCCACCCCCGGCGCCAGCAGTGCCGCCGACAGGATGAAACCGAAAAACAGCCGGAAACACCACGCTGTGTCTTTCATGACGCTGTCCTCCCGCTGGATCAAACGAACCCACTTGATCAAAAGAACGTTCCGGATCGAATGGCAAAACCCACTCTATGTTCGAAGTATAGACCCGTCGGACGGCGGATGAAACGAGCGCAAACCGGTTATTGTTCCAGACGCTGAAACGCCTTTCTGAGCACCAGCCGGAAGGTGTGACCATCGTCCGCGAGTTCGTATCCGGCCGCCACCGAAATGTCCTTGCTGATCATGGAGGAGATGAAGGACAGCACCGAGTCCAGCACCCCCTTCACCGCCGGGATCGGAAACGGCACCGATACCTGTTCCGGCAACGGAATCCGTACCGGCATCACCAGCCGCGCATCAATCAGCCGGTCTCCGGAGCCGCCCGTGTAGCGGTAGGTCCCCAGCAGCGAACCCTCGACGTTGCGAAACAGGATGCGCCGCACCCCGATCCCGACCCCCGGCCCGGATTCACCCCGGCTCTGGTCGTCCAGCCGCTCCAGGGATGCCCGGAACAGCAGGTCGGATTTCTCCCCCAGGGGGGAATAGCTGCCAACGCCAATGGCGAAACGATCGCGCAACTCGGTGCCGCCCGCGTCCTTGTCCAGGCTGACGTTGGTGTAGTGAATAAATACATAAGAGCCGTCCGAAGGGGAGTAGGAGCCGGCGAAACGCACGCCGGTGCCGCTCCCGTCGGGGGTGGTGGAGGTCACCACCTCGCTGCCCACCTCAAGGTAGCTGTACTGCAGGTCGGCGGCATGCGCCCGGGAGCCCGGAAGGCCGGTAACGGCAACAAGAAAGAGGGAAACCAGAACGACGCGCATGGGGGCAGCTTCAAACACCTGATTGCGTGATCCGGTTGCTGCGTTACGACGCGCCGATGAGCGCCTACGCCAGATCGAGCATCCTTTGCAGGGCCACTTTGGCCCACTTCCGATCATCCCCTTCGACGGTAATACGGTTAACCACGTGACCTGCCACCAGGTTTTCCAGCGACCACAACAGATGTGGCGGGTCGATGCGATTCATGGTGGAACAGACGCAGAAGGTCGGGGACAGAAAATGAACGTCGTGGTCCGGGCTCTCGGCGTTAATGCGGTTGACCAGGTTCAGCTCGGTGCCCACCACCCAACGGGTGCCCGCCGGGGAATTTTTGATGGTGTTCAGGATGAACTCGGTGGAGCCGGCGCAGTCGGCCTTCTCCACCACTTCGCGGGTGCACTCCGGATGGACGATCACCCGGATGTCCGGATACTCGGCGCGGAAGTGGTCGATATGCTCCGGCAAAAACATCATATGCACCGAACAGTGCCCCGCCCACAGGATCACCCGGGAGCGCTCCAACGCCGCCTCGTCGTTGCCGCCCAGTTCGCGTTCCGGATCCCACACCACCATCTCGTCCGCGCCGATGCCCATGTCGAGGGCGGTGTTACGGCCCAGATGCTGGTCCGGAAAAAACAGCACCCGGCGGCCCCGCTCAAACGCCCACTCCACCACCCGGGGGGCGTTGGAACTGGTGCAGACCACGCCGCCGTGGCGGCCGACGAAGGCCTTCAGGTCAGCGGAGGAATTGATGTAGGTCACCGGGACAATATCGTCGGTGCCGACGGTATCGGACAATTCGTCCCAGCAGGCGCTCACCTGATCGACGTTGGCCATGTCGGCCATGGAGCACCCGGCGCCCAGATCCGGCAGAATCACGGAGACTTCGGGGCCGGAAAGGATATCCGCCGTCTCGGCCATGAAGTGAACGCCGCAAAAAACAATGTATTCGACGCCGGCGACCCCCACCCCCTGCTGGGCCAGTTTCAGGGAGTCGCCGCGGAAGTCGGCGTGAACGATCACCTCGTCCCGCTGGTAGTGGTGTCCCAGGATCGCCAGCCTGTTGCCCAGCCTGGCCTTGGCCGCCCGGATGCGGTCATGGATCTCCGCCTCGCTGAGGGACGCATAATTTTCGAACGGCCGGGACGGCAGGGTGCCGGACGGCGCAAACGCTGTGATTGGAGTCATAGGCTGTCGATTCGGTTTCGGGAGCGCCCGGCCACGGCGAGGCGGCAGCGCCACACATCGCCACTTGCCCAGTCAATGCCACGAGTCTTATGGTACGGGGCGGGTGAAATTCCTGTCAATTCCCGCGTGCCACTGTTGAAGAAGCGTCAGTAGGTGCTTGCCTCCATGCTCAAACGGTTTGGGGGAAAGCGCCGGAGAAAATACCCCAAGGAGATTCCATGAGCGGTACGGTCACCGTATTGATGATGATTGAAGACCTGCTGTTCGGACCCCGCGCCGAGAGCATTCTGCGCAAGGTCCGGCTCAACCCCCAGCGTTACCGCCCCGGCGTGCCGCTGGGGGAGCAGGTGGAGGGCAGCGCCTGCGGCCTGATCGACGTGGGCGGAAAAGGCCCCGAGGCAATCCAGGCGATTACCGCCATCAAGGATGCCGGGCATCCGGTGGTGGCCTTCTGCGGCCACACCAACGAGGCCCGCCGGGCCGAGGCCCGTGCCGCCGGAGCCACCATCGTCGCCACCAACGGCGAGGTCCACGGCAGTCTTCCCGCCCTCATCGCCAAGGCGCTGGTACACAAGCCCGACCCGGACTGCGACCACTGCTGAACCTGCGCGCGCCCCGATCGCCGTGAGTGCCAGCCCTGACACCGTAGCCGCCGCCATCCGCGAACGCGCCACCGCACTGGGCCTGCTGAACGTCGGTTTCGTGCGCCCCGATCTTGGGACCGAGGGTAAGCGGCTGAGCACATGGCTGGAACAGGGCTACGCCGGTGACATGGCCTATATCGGGCGGCGGCGGCACGACCGCGTGGATCCCGGCAGGCTGCTGGCGGGATTCAACACCGCCATTGTGGTGTCCGAGACTTACGCCAACCCCACCGAAAGGACAAAAAAACCGTTTACCGAAATGGCCGACCCGGGCCGCGGCTACATCGCCCGCTACGCCCGCGGCAGCGACTACCACGACCGCCTGCTGGCGCGGCTGAACACCCTGGCCGAAACCGTCACCAGTCTGGTGCCGGGAGCCGCCACGCGACCCTATGTGGACACCGGCCCCATCCTGGAGAAGGCGTGGGGCCAGCAGGCGGGCCTCGGCTGGCGCGGCAAGCACACCAATCTGGTGGATCCGGAGGGTGGCAACTGGATCTGCCTGGGGGTCATCCTCACCGATCTGGAACTGCCCATCTCGAACCCCGCCCCGGACCGCTGCGGCACCTGCACCGACTGCATGGACGCCTGCCCCACGGATGCCTTCCCCGCTCCCTACGTGCTGGACGCCCGGCGTTGCATCAGCTACCTGACCATCGAGTTGAAGGGGGCGATCCCGCAGCCGTTCCGCCCCGCCATCGGCAACCGCATCTTCGGCTGCGACGACTGTCTGGCGGCCTGCCCGTGGAACCGCTTTGCCCGGCATGCCCGGGATACCGCCTACGCCGGACGACGGATCACCAACGGCGCCCGCCTCACCGAACTGATGGCCCTCACCCCGGAAGATTTCAACCGGCACTTTAAAAACACCCCCCTGCACCGCACCAAACGGCGTGGCCTGTTGCGAAACGTGGCGGTGGCCCTCGGCAACAGCGGCGACCCGGACACCGTCCCGGTGCTGGCCGATGCGGTTGCCGACGCCGAGCCCCTGATTCGCGGCCACGCCGCCTGGGCATTGGGGGAAATCGCCGCCAAAACCGGCAGCCAGGATGCTGTTCACGCCCTCGCCGACGCCGCCCGTGAGGAGGCTGATGCGTATGTCAAGGCGGAGATTTCCGACGCCCGCGGCATGGCCGCGGGGGCGCGCTGCAGCACAACGGACTAGCCCCGGCACGACCCGAGGGTACAATCACCCCATGCAAGACGACATCGTTTATGAATCCGCCATCAGCTGCCTGAACTGCGGCCGGCGTGACCTGGTGCCCATGCCGTCCGATGCCTGCGTACGAACCCACGCGTGCAGCGCATGTGGCGCCCTTCGCACCGTGCCGCCGGAGGGAGGGTGCTGCGTCTTCTGTGCCTACGGCACCGTCCCCTGCCCCCCGGTCCAGGCCCGGAACGGCGGCAACTGCTGTAGCGGTTAACGCCCCCGCCTTACACACATAAAGCTCGCGGGCGCCGAAAGCAGGGGCCCGCCGGGCAATTCAAGGGTGGGAAGCGATACAACAGCAACATAGGCCGCCGGGTGCGCCCGTTCGTGACCGAACAGGTGGGAAGGCGCCCCGGCAAATCGCCCGGCAGGCAAGCTATCGGCCGGGAGCATCTCCCGGCACACCTTCTCATCGTCCGGTTCTGCCCGGAACCCGCGAACATCCGGCACCTTCCGGACATGATTAATGTCACCCCGGGGCGGTCACAAAAAAGGGGGACCGGAAAATACCGGTCCCCCTGAATCACAGCGCGGGTGCGGCGGCGGCAGGTTACCGCCGCCGCACCCGCTATGAGCAGGATCAGGGTCAGGGCATAGCCAGGCTGACCACTGCCGGTGACCTAAGTCACCGCCTGCAAAACGATCGTCGCTCGCGGCCTAGATGTGAACCACGGACAGCTTCACGTGGAACACTACAATGAGCGCCGCCAGCAAAATAGAAACGGATAGTAAGGCGGTCAGCATCTCCCCTCCCCGCACACGGATCCCGTCAAAAAACAGCCTCGACACCATTGAGAAGCATCTCCGTGAGGTCAGATTGATTATGAAAGGGGATTCCCCATCTCTGCCGCCTCGCTGGCACGTCGCCTTTTCCAAGAGAAAATCCGCCAACGGCGGGGTTTTGTGCATCCCGTATGCCACACACCCACGGTTTTCGAGGCTTTTTAAAAGCTGAACCGGAACCCCTTAAAAATCAGTACGTTGATTCGACACAGCCCCCGAATAAAGAATAATAATGACTTTCAATCGACCATTTTGTGGGAAATTATTTTCCAATTTTGCCGGGTCTGTTACCCAACTTGCCACTGGTCCGGCGTCGGTACCCGGGGACGGCATGCGAAATATTCCCATTGCCGCTAACATGGTGCCGGATATTCCTTTTTGCCAAGGAGTGAACATGGGACAGCCGGTGGAAATGAACACGGTGCTGAAGTTATCGGCCGGGCAGGGCCTGCCGGAAGAGCCGACGGTGGGGGAGACTTACGCCTTCGCCAAGTCGGGGGCCCGCATCTACCCTTTGGGGGTGCCGGTGGAATTGATTGGCGACGACTGGAAAACCCTGGGCAAGGCGGTGATCGACCGGTTCACGGTGAGCCTGGAAGAGACCCGTGGCGAGTTCCGCGTGGTCAAGCTGTTTACCGGGGAGGAGGCCGAAAGCTTCAACCGGGTGTGGCGTTCCGAGTGGGTATAGTCTCTACCGCCCGCTACAAACGGCTCATGCGGATGAAGTGGGCCACCTCGGCATCCAGCAGGTTCCGCCACCGGGTGTCCAGATCCTGGTCGAACTCGGGGTCAAATTCTTCCAATGCCAGAAGCAGTGCCTCCTTCCATTCCTCGTAGAGCCGTTCCGGAATATCGAGGTCGGTGGGACCGTGCCGCTTTGCCAGGGCGGCCAGGGTATCTTCCGCACCCGGCACACCGGCAACGTGACGCAGAATCACAGCGAGGGAACGGGCCAGGAGAAACGCCTGGTTCTCCATATCCACCCCTTTGAACCGCACGGGGATGTCCGGATCACGGGAAAAAAAGTGCTGGTAAAAGGTATCGAGAAATCCCGCTTGCCGGGTCACCCGCTTGTAGCTTTCGATTACCTGTTCCACAAGTCCCCCTGCTGGACGCGCGGCCCACGCCCCTGACGGGGTGCCCCCCGGTACAAAATACGCTTCCAAGCAAAAAAGTGTGCGCCCATTCAGGGCCGGGGGGAACGGTCACAAACGGACCTTGCTTAAAATTGTAGCGAAATTCGCAACCTGTGTCACTCGGCCCCGAAAGCCCGGCCGAGCAGGTCATTCAAGGGCGTTTTTCATCCCCTCGTCAGTGATCACCCTGAAGCCGGGGGATACCCGCAGTTCGCCGAGGGTCTGATGCGGATCTTCAGTGGACTCAAGCACCAGTTGGGCGAACTGCTCGAAACCTTCCAGATTGGTATGGATGAATTTGAGACCGATACCGCTCGTATCGGTGCGGCGCACCTCGCAGGAGAAAACGATGGGTGGCTCGCCGTCACCGGCCGTCAGAGAGAGTTTTCCAGTGCTTCCGGGTTCCGGGGAATGTTCGACCGAAACCGCCAGAAACGCGCCACCAAAACTGATGTTGCTCGCCTCACCCTCAAGCCGGATGTCGTCTCCGAGCACCAGAACCGCCGCAAGCCGAACGGGGCCACGGGTGTGACTCCGCCTGCTGGTGGAGGGCTGCCTGCCGCTGGGCTCGTCTGCCAAGCTGCCTGCCCGCTAGCGGTAGCGGCCCCTGCCCACACAGTGGTAGGAAAAACCCGCCTGCACCACCGGTTCCGGTTCGTACACGTTGCGTAGATCGATCAGTACGGGAGCGCGCATGGCCCCTTTCAGCCGGGCCAGGTCCAGGTTGCGGAAGCGGTTCCATTCGGTAACAATCACCAATGCGTCGGCGCCTTCGGCAGCGGTGTAGGCATCCGGGTGGAAGGAGATTCCCGTCAGTACCTTGCGCGCCTCGGTCTCGGCCACCGGATCACACCCCCGCACGATGGCGCCTCGCTCAATCAGCGCCTCGATGATGGCGATGCTGGGAGCTTCCCGCATGTCGTCCGTATTGGGTTTGAACGACAGCCCCAGCACGGAAATCACCTTGCCCGAAAGGTTGCCTCCCACCGCGGCCTCGATTTTGTCCACCATCCGCCGCCGCTGCCCGGCGTTGACCTCCAGCACGGCGTCGAGCAGACGGAAGTTATAGCCCGCGTCCCCGGAAATGCCGACCAGAGCGGACACATCCTTGGGAAAACAGGAGCCGCCGAAACCCGGTCCCGCGTGCAGGAACTTGCGGCCGATACGACCGTCGAGCCCCATGGCCTTGGACACGGTCTGCACATCCGCGCCCACCCGTTCGGCCAGGTTTGCCACCTCGTTGATAAAGCTGATCTTGGTGGCGAGAAAGGCGTTGGCGGAATACTTGATCAATTCCGCGGTCTCCAGGTCGGTGATCACGAACGGGGTTTCGATGAGGTAGAGCGGCCGGTACAGGTCCTTGAGAATGGCCACCGCCTGCTCCGAATCAGTGCCGATCACCACCCGGTCGGGACGCATACAGTCCTCGGTGGCAGAGCCTTCGCGCAGAAACTCCGGGTTGCTCACCACATCGAAGTGGGCGCCCTCCGGGAGGACCTCTCGAATGATCCGGCGGATGCGCTGTCCGGTACCCACCGGCACCGTGCTCTTGGTGACGATCACCTTGTAGCCGTCCATGTGGGAGGCGATATCGCGGGCCACCTGATCCACATGGGACAGGTCGGCCATGCCGTCCTCGCCGGGGGGCGTGCCCACGGCCACAAAGATCACCAGACTGGAGGCGACCGCCTCGGCGATATCGGTGGTAAAGGAAAGCCGTCCCTCGGACACATTGCGGACGACCATTTCCTCGAGACCCGGTTCGTAGATGGGAATCCGCCCCGCCTTGAGCCCCTCGATCTTGGCGGCATCGCTGTCCACACACGTGACGTTGACGCCAAATTCCGAGAAACAGGTGCCGGTAACGAGCCCGACGTAGCCTGTTCCGACAACAGTGATATTCATCCGAAAAGTTCCACAGTACACTGGGGTGCCGCATGTGCCCCGACCGTCCGGCAATGGGTCCAATATAGCCTAAGGCGCGGAAATCCCCAAAACCCGGCGATAGATCTCACGCACCTTCGGGCGCGTGTTCCGGACCCTATCGAACAATTCTTCCCGGTCACCGGGGAGCGGTTCGCCGCTGCGGGCCAGGATACGGGTGGCGGTCCCCTCCACCCGCTGCAAGCGCGCCTCGGCCTCCCGGTAAAGGGCCATGGCCGACATCAGCAGGTCGGCATCGCCAGCCTCGATCAGGCCGGCGTCACGCAGTTTTTCGAGGGCGCCCACCGGATTGGTGTCGATCACCTCCGGGTGCCCGTGACCATGGGCCAGAAGCAGGTACTGTGCGATAAATTCGATATCGACGATCCCGCCCACATCCTGCTTCAGGTCCACCGAATCGCCCCCCTCGGCAACACCCTTTTCGGTCAGGTGGGCCTCCATCTTGTCGCGCATGGCGGCCACCTCCCGCGCCAGCGCCACCGGGTCCCGGGGAACATAGGTCGCCGCCCTCAGCGCCGCCGTAACCGGACCCGCCAGCCCCCCCGTGTCCGCCACCACGCGGGCGCGGGTCAGGGCCTGCTTTTCCCAGGTCCAGGCCTGCTCCTCCTGATAGCTGGCAAAGGCCGCCAGGGAGGTGACAAGCTGGCCGCTGGCGCCGGAGGGGCGCAGGCGCATATCCACCTCATAAAGGGTGCCCTCGCCGGTCGGAACGGTGAGTTTGGAGACAATGCGGCGCCCCAGCCGGGCATAGAACTCCGGCACGCCAATCGGTTTTTCCCCGTCGGTGGCGTCACCGGGGGCGCCATTGTGGATAAAGATAAGGTCCAGGTCGGAACCGTAGCCCATCTCGCCGCCGCCCAGCCGACCCATGGCCACGACGGTGCAGCCGCCGACGGCACCGTCCACGCCCGGCGGTATGCCGTGACGGGCGGTCATCTCCTCCCAGGCCCGGTTCAGGGATGCCTCGATCACCACCTCGGCCAGTCGCGCCAGTGCCTGCCCCAGGGTGCGGGCGTCCATGTCGGTCAATAACTCGGACAGCCCGATACGGACCACCTCCCGATGTTTGAAGCGCCGGATGGCGTCGAGCCACGCCTCTTCGTCCAGCACCTCCTGATCGAGCGCCAGATCCCGCGCCAGCACGACCGCCAGAGCGTCCCGATCGGGGATGTTCAGGAGGGCGGCCGGGGCCAGCAGTTCATCCAGCAGCGCCGGATGCCGGGCCAGCAGCCGGGATAAGTAGCTCGAGGCACCGAACAGACGGGCCAACAGGTGCCGGGCGTGGGGGTTCTCCATCAACATGGCGGCGTAAATCGAGCGCCCCTTGATCGCCTCCGCAAGCCGGGTCAGGCCGGCCAGCGCCAGATCCGGATTGGCGGACGCCGCAATGTCGGCAAAAAACAACGGCAGAATGTGTCGCCAGCGGGTACGCCCCTGCTCGGTCTGCACCGGCGAGGCCACGGCGCGGGCCAGGCTGTTGAGCTGGGCAACTCCGGCATCCGGGTCGCGCAGGTTCAGGGGGGTTGGATTCAGGCCATCTTCCGGGTGGCTCAGGGCCAGGGTCAGCTGATCGAACGGCCCGTTTCCATCGGTTTCGCCCGCTTCGACAGGCCCGGCAAACAGGTCGTGGGTGATTTCGTGCACCCGCCCGGTCAGCCGGTTGTAGCGCTCACGAAACCGCTCCCAATTGTCCGGTCCGGCGTCTTCCCCCATCTGGACAGCCAGCCGACGGCAATGTTCCGGGGTGGACGGCAGCAGATGGGTCTGCTCGTCCGCCACCAGCTGCACCCGATGTTCCACATCCCGCAAAAAACGGTATGCCGCCGCCAGTTCGGCGGCGATATCCGCCTCCACATAGCCGGCCTTCACCGTGGCATCCAGGGCATCGACGGTGCGTATCGACCTGAGCGCCGGATTTTTTCCACCGTGAATCAGTTGCAGGGACTGCACGAAAAACTCGATCTCACGGATGCCGCCCACCCCCAGTTTCACGTCGGTTCCAACCTGTTCGCGAGCGCGGGTGCGGGCGGCAATGCGCCCCTTGACGTAGCGAATGCCCTCGATCGAGGCAAAATCCAGGTAGCGGCGAAATACAAACGGTGACAGTTCCGTCAGGAATGCCTCCCCGGCGGCCAGATCCCCGGCCACCGTACGCGCCTTGATAAAGGCGGCCCGTTCCCAGGTATCTCCCATGGTTTCGTAGTAGGCGGTGGCCGCCGCCAACGACCAGGCCAAAGCACCGCTGCCACCTTCCGGCCTCAGGCGCATATCCACACGGAACACATGGCCGTCCCCCGTCAGTTCCCCCACCGCCTGGATCACCTTGCGGGACAGGCGGGTAAAGAACTCCGGCGGCGACAGCGGGCGGCGGCCACAGGTCTCGACGCCGTCGTCGCCGTAAAAAATGATCAGGTCGATGTCGGAGCCGAAATTCAGTTCCTCGGCCCCCAATTTCCCCATGCCCATGACCATGTACGGCACCGGGGTGCCATCGGCCCGCAGGCAATCCCCGTGTTTTTCGGAAAGCTCCTCCCGGCAGAAGCGGATGGAAGCCTCCAGGACGATTTCCGCCAGCCGGGAAAGCCCCCGGGTACTGTCAAACAGATCGGCGCGGCGGGTCAGGTCACGGGCCGCCAGATACAGGTAAGCATGCCGCTTCAAACGCCGCAGGTCCCGCTGCAGGTCGGCGAATCCGGAAACATCCGCAAGCGCCGCCGGATCGGGCCACGAAAACGGCGTGCCGTCGGTCGCCCGCCGCACCATATCCAGGCCACCGGGAAGCCGCAGCATGCCGGACAAAAACGGCCCGGCAGCGGTCAGGGTGACCAGGGTATTCCGGGTGGCCGGGTCCACCAGCAGGGACTGGAGGGCCTCACCCGGGTCCACCTCCAGCAGCCGGGACAGCCCCGCCAGCGCGCCATCCGGGTCGCCACAGGCGGCGATTTCGGCGGTCAGTTCGGTATCGGGCAGTCCGGCAAGCTCCGCCAATTCCCGCACCACCGGCACGGCTTGCTCGGGATCCGAAAACATGGACGATGCAGCCTGTTCGGACATCAGAAGGTGTGTCCCAGTGTGAAGTGAAGCCGCCAGCGCTCCTCCGCCCGGTCCGGGTCGATCTTATATCCCAGGTCCAGCCGCAACGGTCCGATCGGGGTGGCATAGTGCAGCCCCGGCCCCGCCCCCACCTCGAAATCGGCGGCCCCGATGGTGCCGCCCCGGCTCCAGACATTTCCGGCGTCGGCGAACAGGACCATCCCCCACCCCGTCTTGCCGCCCAGACGCAGTTCCACATTGGTCAGCATCATCACCCGCCCGCCCGTGGCCACGCCCTGGATCAGGGTCTCTCCGGGCACCCCCAGGCTGTCCAGAGGATAACCGCGCACGGTGGACTGACCACCCAGGAAAAACCGCTCGGAAATGGGCACGTCCTCACTGTCAAACAACCGCCGTACGCGACCGGTCTGAACCTTGCCGGCCAACACCACATTCCGTCTCAACCGCTTGAACGCGGCCATGTGGGCAATTGCCTTGGCAAACTGGGTTTCCGAGGCAAGGGCCCGCGCGCCCTGCTCGTAACTTGCCCCGATCACGGCACCCTTCCGCGGCACGAACGGATCGTCACGGGTATCGAACACCAGGGAGGTCAGTATGGAGCCCACATGCACCTTGCGCCGTGCTGGTATCAGCGCCAGCTGATCAGCCGGCAGGCGCGGGAACCGGTTGTGTTCAAGCCGGTAGATTACCGATAACAGGACGTTCTCGGACAGGTCGCGGCGCACCCCCACCTCGGCGGCGCGGGTCTCCTGCTCGAAGCTGACCAGGTCTTCCTTCTCGTACAACAAACGGGTCTGCAGTTTGGCCCGCCACGGCCCCACCCAAGGCAGACCGTAGTTCAGGGACAGCGCCTGGCGCAGGTCGCCCACACGGTAGCGAATACTGCCACGGTGCCCACGCCGGAACATGTCCCGGTATGAGATGTCGATCAGGCCACGCACGCCGTCGTTTTCGCCATAACCCAAACCGAGTTCCACCGCGCCGGGATGCCCCTCCACCAAATGCACCCGCATATCCCGTACGGTGCCGACCGCATCCTTATCAACCGGGCCGATACGCACCTGTTCAAACGCGGCGGCGCGAAACAATTGACGGCGGGTGTCACTCACCGCGGAGGGGGTGAGCAGGTCGCCTGTTTTGATCTCGATTTCCCGCTGAATCACATAGGGCCGGGTGCGGTAGGTTCCCTCCACGGACACCTCGCCGACCCGCACCTGGGGACCGGGAACGAGGTTGAAGGAGATGTCCACGAACTCCTCGAACAGGGGGGTGCCGTCAGATGAGACCTTGCCTCGCCAGCGGCTGTTGTGCGTGCTCTCGAACTCCACCTCGGCATCCGCATAGCCGTGCTCGGCCAGAAGCGACGCCAGCCCGGCGCGGACAGCCCGCACCTGATTGCGGCGGTAGGCGGTTCCCGCGTACTCGGCCACATAGTCGCCAAGCGCCTTGCGTACCGGTGCGGGCAACTCCTTATCGCCTTCTATCCGCATCGATTCGATCCACCAGGAACGGCCCTCGTCAATGTGGTAGTCCACGTAGGACAGCCCCGACCGCCCGGGCACCGGAGCAATGGCGTACGTCACTTCCGCCTCGGCAAACCCAAGGGCCGCCATCACCCCCTCAATGCGATCGGAGCGACTGGCGATGGACGCCTCCCGAACCGGCTCCGGAAGCACCCGCCACTTCGACGATACCAGGGACAGGAGGTCGTCCCGCTTCAGCGTACGGTTGCCGAAAAAATGGATGTCCGCCACCCGAAAGCGACGCCCCTCTCTTACATTTACCCGTACGTTATAGGTATCTCCGCCGGCGTGGCGCATGGCGCGAACCTCGGCCACCGCGTTGCGGTAACCGTCGTCCTTCATGCGCCTCACCAGACGCGCGCGAGCCTCTTCCAGGGTGGCTTCGTTCAGGGTGCGCTGGCCGGGAAAATCGAGGATATCCAGAATCTCCCGGTCGCTAAAGTGACGGTTTCCCGACACTTCAACCCGCACCTGTTCCCGAACCTGAATCGGGATCACCACATCCACCTTCCGGCCGTCGGGCAGGAGCCGGTATGGTCCCACCTGCGGGTGCAGGTAACCCAGTTTGGCCAGACGTCTCTCGACCCGTTCCATCTCCTTTTTGATGCGCGCCTCGGTAAACTTGCGACCGATGCCGAACATGCCGGGAGGCTTCACCAGCGGCAGCCCGCCCTCATCCATCGGCATACCCGGATAGCGTATCTCCCGGATACGTGCGCGATCCCCCTCGTTAACGGTGATATGTACCGGCACCCGGCGTGGATCGCGCACCCCTTCCGGAGGCGCGTTGACCGCCACGCGCGCGGCCAGAAAGCCCTCACGGGCGTAAGCGGTGCGCACCCTGCGGGCGGCCTCGGCCAGGTTTTCCGGGTCGGCTTCGTCACCCGGGTTCAGGCGCGCCGCCCGGATCACCCGGGACAACCCCAGCCGGGAGGTGCCGGACACGGTGACCCGCCCCACCCGCCGGGCACGTATCAGGTCGACCCGGACGGTCACCTGACCGTTTTTTTCTTCTTCCGCCTGTATCGTCACCTGGCGGATATCCGGCAGGCGGGACAAGGCGCGTACCGCCTCGGCCAGACGGTCGCTATCGAACCTTGCGCCAAAGGTCAGCCCCGCGGTCTGCGCCAGCGAGCGGGAATCCAGACCCTGCCCGCCGGTCCAGATCACCTCGCCAACGGTGAAGGCCGTGCCGGGCGCGGCCCATGCCGCGCCGGACGGTCCGAAAACCGGCAGACACAAAAGGCCCATAACGGCCAGCGCACGGACGATGAATGGGATACCGCGCGCCATTTACCTGAAGCGGATGCGAAGACGCATCTCGCCCCCCTTTCCGCCCTCCTCGTCCTGCTCCGCCAACACCGAAAGCTTGGGACTGATGCGGTAGTTCATCTGGATGATCGGTTCCTGGGTGGCGTCCATCACCGTGCTATAGGTCACCTGGCCACGGCCCTTGAACAGCTTTTTTCCGACCGTCACCCGCGCCGATGAGGCGGTGCTGTCACCTTCCCCGTAGAACGGGTCAACATGAAAGCGATCGAGCCCGGTAAAACGGTGGACCTGCTCTTCCAGCTCCGTCTGCAACGCGCCGGTAGCGAAATAGGTGGCTTCGGTGGCGCCCAGCCCGCCACCGGCCTCCGCCATCTCCTCGGCGGTGCGCCCCACCGCCAGCAGGCTGATCAGATCCTGCTGCGGCAGGTCCGGACGGCTGGTGAGCACCAGGTCCAGTTGATCCACGGGGCCGGTCAGGGACATATCCACCTCGATCGGCTCGGTGCGCAGCGGGTCGTCCGGCAGGGCGTGCTGCACCACCGTGTGGGCCAGCACGTCCAGGTACGGGTCGATGCGGTCGGGACGCAGGAAGTCCACGGTGGCGTGCTCAACCTCAAACACATGCTCGCGGTAGCGTATCTCCCCCTGACGGATGTCGACCCGCCCCACCAGGGAAGGCGCAGCCAAGGTGCCGGTGGCCAGCAGATCGAGTTCGGCCTCGAGCTTGGCCAGGTTGTTGTCCAGCAGGATGTCCTCGTCACCCACCAGTCGGATGGCCAGTTGCAACTGGCCGAGGCCGGAATCGTCTCCGCTCAGGCCGAAGCCGGTGGCTTCGGTATCCCACCCACCCCACTGCATGCGCTTGTCAAACAGGGCTCGCTCGACCCGCAGGTCCCCGGAAAGCCGGGCCGCGGGCAGGGTGCCGCTCAGGGCCAGTTCGCCGGACACCATCCCCGACAGGTCGGTAAAGGCGCGGAACGGATGGTGTTCCACCACGACAATGGCACTGACCTCGCCGGAATAGACATCCCATGCGCCCTCGGCACTCACTGGCGCACCCCCCATCCGCCCTTCCATGGTATCCACCACCAGGCGTCCCTTTTCGTACACCGCGCTGGCGTTGTTGATTTCGAGCAGCTGGTCGAGCAGACCGATGCGCACCTGTCCGCCGCTCAGGGTCATCCCCGCGGACACCCATGGGTCGTTCCAATCGCCTTCGAGGCTGCCATGTACCTGCGCCTCGCCACTCCCCCGGGACAGCCCGTCCACCTGTAAGGCCACCTCCGAAATGTTCATGCTGCCGGCGGCCTTGAGGTGGACGCTACGGTCGTAGTCCCAGTCACCTTCCACCTGCAAGCTTCCGGACGGCCCGGCCAACTCCAGGGTGGGGAACGTATAGTGCCCGCTCTTTCCGGTAAAGGCCGCACCGGGGGCATCCATCCGGCTGCCCAGAACGCGAACCGAGAACTCCGGAAACGAGGCCCGCACCTGGCCTAGGGGCGGATCCTCAAGGGGGCCGGAAACAGCGACATCGCCGCTCATGGTGAATATCATGTCGAGGAACGCCACCTCCGGCGGCGCCACCTGGAGTGTTTCCGGGTGTACGGTGCCCGCCACCGTCGTTGTGTCCCACGGGCCGGTCACCGCGACATTAAAGCGGGATCTGCCGCCGATGATCCCCCAATCCGGCCGCAGGTGGTCGATCCAGGCCGCATCGGCGACCCCTTCCACACCCAGGTCAAAGCGCTCTTCCGGTACCAGGCTGCCGGTCACCTTCATGCTCAGACCCGCTCCCTGCAACACCACCGGTCCGGTGGTGAGCACACCGTCCCGCAGGGAGAGCCGGACGGGTTCGAGCAACTCCGCCTGGTGCGCCCCGGTAGTGACCCGCGCCGCGGCAAGGGAAAGACGAAGCCGCTCGGTGCCGCCCGAAACCGTACCGGAGGCGGCCAGACGCCCGGAGCCCGTAAGGCCGTAGTCGTCCCCCATCTCTTCTCTGAACAGTTCGTCCACCTCGGGCAGAAGGCCACGGGTCCAGGGCACCCCGTCCATGTCGTTAAGTCGTGCGGAGAGTGAAAACGGGCCCTCCTCGTCGAGCTTCATGTAATACACCACGCGGCTTGGTTCGGCGGCCGAGGAGGAGGGTGGTTTAACATCCGCGCGCACCCTGAGCTGCCAGCGGGAGAGGTTCATCTCCAGATCGCCATCGCCCACCCCCTCGCCATAAAAGCGCCCGTCCCGGATGGCACCGGCCACATGCAGGTGTGGATCTTCAAAATCCCCCTTGATCGCCAGTTGTCCGGCAAAAACCCCACCCAGGAACGGCACGGTCTCCGACAGAATATTCACCGATGTCAGTGGCACGGCGGTGCTCTCCAGGCTCGCCCGGTAGTGGCCGTCCTCCCACCAGAGCGTGCCGATCCCCCGCGTCACCGGATGGACCCCGTCCCCCGGCAGGTCAAACCGCATGTCGGTCAGCACCATGCGGGTCTTGTCGATCCACATGCCCAGGCCGCCACTGGCGATCTCCTGGCCGTACAGACGCCCGGCCCCGGTGGCCACTCGGCTCCAGGCGTAGAACACGTCCGGTTCTTTCACCACCTGCACCCGACCACTCACCGGCACGTCCAGTTCCAGTACATCGTTCGTGTAGAACAGCCCGGCCAGCGGCGTGAGCGGCACCTCGGAAAGGTCGGCCGCAAGGTGTATGGCAAGCGTGTCCCGAGGGTGCTCTTTGGAAGGCAGCGTCACCTCCCCGGCCATGCGAATGGCCCCATCGGGGCCGTCGCTCTGGACATCGTGAAATACCAACCGTCCCGGTGAAAGAGCCACCTGACCGGTGAGACGGCCAACCCGCAGATCACGAATATGTCCATCCTCAAGGACGGCGCGGGCGGAGGCCAGATAGTGGCTCACGGTGCCGGTCACATCGATGTCGGCTTGCGCCTTGCCATGCACGTAGGGCAGGCCAATCATGTGGCCCACATCGGCAAAGTCGCCGGAGGTGGCGGTGAACTTTCCGAACAGCCCCCCGTCCGCGCCCACGGTGACCCGGCCGGCCACCTTGCTGTCCCCGGTGCTGATGGAAAGCGTATGGTCGTGAGCACCGTCGGTGGACAGACGCGCCACCCCGTTTCCACGTTCCAGTTGTTCCACCATGCGCCGCCAGAGCGGCATATCGGAGGTGTCGAAGGGTTCTCTCCGCACCGCGCTGTTTCTGTAACGCCACTCCACCTGTCCGTAGGGGCGTTTCCGCCCGACACCGCTCAGATGGGCCTCACCACTGAGTTCGCCCGGCAGATCGTCCTGGTTGGCCAGCCATGCCAGGGCCACGTCGTCCGCTCGCAGCCGGCCCTCGTAGCGCAACCCGTCTCCCAGGAACAGATCGCCACTGCCGCGAAGTTCGCCGCCACCGGCCACCGCCTTGAGATGCACCACCTCCACCCGGTCAGCGCCGGCGCGCAGCCGCACGGTGGCTTCCGGCACGGTGCGCGGTTCACCCACAAGCGCCAGGTCATCAAGGGTGACGGTGCCGTCCCAACTGGGGGTTCTCGGGGCGCCGTACAAACGGCCGGACACCGCGACCCCGCCACTTACCCCTTCAGGCACTTCGGCCCCCAGCCGCCGCGCCAGGGCGAGGGCATCTTCCACCGTGCCTTCAAAACGGGTGGACAGGCCAAGCTCGGTGTTTCTTGTCCCGTCCTCCGCCGTTTCGCTACGCACCTCGCCAGACATCGACAGGCGCCCGGCCACGCTCTCCACCACCGTGTTCCGCAGGCGCACCTGATCGGTGGTCAGCACCATTTCGGCGCGAGACGCATCAAGCAGGGGTTCATTATCCAGTTTGACGATGGCGGTCTGGATAGCCACATCCCCGTGGCTTAAGGTGACGTCGGGCTCGGCCGAAATTTCGACCCCGTCCACCTCCACCCGGCGCTCACCGTAGCGAATTACCAGACGGCCGTCTCTGACCGTCAGGCGGTGGGCGCCGGGTTGCAGAATGGGGATGGGCGGCAGCACGGCTGTTCCCCCGGCGTCCCCGGACGGTTCGGCCACCAGCACCACCTGGGGATGAATCAGGGTGACATCAAAGGCCCGGATGCCGCCGGTCACCACCGACCAGGGGGAGACCCGCACCCGCACCTCTTCGATAACCGCCCCCGCCAGCGGTCCATCGAGGTCCGGCACCTCCACATCCTCGGCAATCATGCGCGGCGGAATCAGGGTAAGCCGCACCTGGTCGACGGCAAGCTCCTCTCCGGTCAGACGCAGGAATGCCCCTTCGAGGGCTTCGCGGGCTTGCCCGGAAAGCCCACCGCGCATGAGGTAAAGCTGAAGCCCGCCGAGAAGCGCCAGAAAAACCAGCACCGCGGCGAGAAGGCGGATGCGCAAATCGGTCCGGCCCCTATCCGGACGGGTTGGTTTTCGACACCTCCACGAAGGAAAGGCGGAGCGTATAGAGCAGCTTCTCGATCAGGTCATCTTCTTCCGAGGTGAGGTTCCCCCGGGTTTTCTCGCCCAGCATCGACAGGATATCGATGTTCTGACGGGCGGCGGGCAGATTGACTTCCGGTTTACCGGTTTCCGGATGGTTCTCAAGGCCCATGTAGATCATGGCGGAATGGGCCAGGGAGAATACGAAGGCGGAAAAATCGATCGGCCCGGCCTCTCCGGACATGGAAAAGCCCTCGCCAGCCGCCTCCTGTTCGGATGCGCCGGAGGTGGTTTCGGAAGGAGGGGAATCCCCGGCCTGATCGGCACTGTCGGAACCGGGTGCGGATTCGGCACTCACCTCGGGGCGAGCTTCGCCATCGTCTCCATGGCTGCGCCGGTCACTCACGGTAAAACCTTTATCCTGTTCCATTTGATCTCCCCTGCCAGGCGCATTTTCGCCCCCCTTTTTTCTAAACCGGGGGCATCCCGAAAACTGTTGTACGGTAGCAGATTTTCGGGGGGACGATCAAAGGCGTCGGACCTTTTGTCAAGCGGGCGCGAAGGACTTTTTTAAGGTCAGAGGCTGTACCGGTAGATCAGGGCATCGTCCGGCGGTGCGCGGTAGTAGCCCTTACGTTCGCCATGAAGGGTGAACGAGAGCTTCTCATAAAGCTTCCGCGCGGCGCGGTTGGCCCGCCGGACATCGAGAAAACAGTCCCGCATGCCCGCTGTCCGCGCCACATCAAGGGCTGCGGTAAGCAGGCGGGTGCCGATCCCCCGGCGGCGGCCCTCCGGGATCACCGCGAACTGATTGATGCTGACCTCGTCACCCGCCAGGGTAAAGGCGATAAAACCAAATACATGGCCCACCGCGTCAACGCTCACCAGGGTGTGATGCACCGGGTCGGCAAGTTCTTTTTTCCAGGTTTCGTCAGGACGCCCCTGCTCCAGGGCAACACTTTCCAGCCACACCACTTTGGGAATGTCGCCTTCGGTCATCGGGCGGATACCGAGCCGGGACACGGGAATTTCAGGCTTCCGCTTGCCGGCGCGCAGCCCAGGCGATCTCCGCTTGGCTTTTTGCCAGATACAGGGGTGTGATGTCGGCCACATCG
Source organism: Leptospirillia bacterium (assembly GCA_046754085.1). GTDB lineage: Bacteria > Nitrospirota > JACRHL01 > JACRHL01 > JACRHL01 > JBHHVE01. The sequence goes on along the minus strand of JBHHVE010000024.1, from coordinate 1,828 downwards.
TAATGCGCCCCGGCTGCCGCCATTTGTGCCGCGCGCCATGCCACCACAGCGGCACGGGGACGGTGAAACACGGCCGCCGCCGCTGTATAGGCGGTGTTGAAACGGTCGAGTTCCAAAGCCACCTCGGCGGTGGCGGTACCGGTCAGAAGCAGCGGCTGACCCAACCCTTCAAGGTGCGCGGAAAATGCCTCGGGAGTTGCCACCACGGGTTCGCTCACGGCCTCAAGGCGCGAACCTGCTCCATCCGCCAGGTGACGGTAGACCGCGCCATAAATCTCTCCCTTGCGGGAGGCCATAACGGTGACGATGAATCCATATCCGGCAGGCCGGGGGACGCCCCATGCCAACGCCTCCAGGGTGGGTACCGGAAACACCGGCAAATCGGCGGAGCGGGAAAGCCCCAGCACCGTGGCAATACCGACCCGCAGGCCGGTGAATGAGCCCGGACCGATGGATACACCCAGACCACCCAGTTCGGACAGCGGCACATCGCACCGTTCCAGAATCCGGGCCACCATTTCCATCAAACGCGGCGAATGGGAACCTTGTACATCCTCGGCATGCTCGGCGATGAGGCCGGAAGGCCCCACCAGCGCAACACCACCCAGCGGGGTGGAGGTATCGATGGCGAGATAAGGGCGGGCGATGCGCTTGGTCACTGTCCCGCGTTCAGCTCCGACAAAGCCTTGGAGAGGTCGTTAAAGCGCTGCCTCAGTTCCGTCGACTCCGCCTTCTGTATTTTTTCCAGAAGCACGATGCGCTCACCCAGATCCTTGAACCGGAGGCGCAACATATCAGCGGCACGGGCAAGGGTATCAACGCTTTCGGGCACTGTCTTGCCCAGAATTTCCAGTTGCCGGGTCATATCGCTATAGCGCTGCTCCGCCGCCTTGCCCACGGCGCGGCTGTCCGTTTCCACGGTTTCGACGCGGGTTTCGATATCGTCCAGACGTTGCACCATGTTGGTGCCCAAAGTATTGATGCGATCAGACAGTTGGAGAACCTCCGGGTTGTCACGCACCGCCTCCAGGCCTTTGGCGACAGCCTCGAGTTCCTTCGCCTGCTCGTCCACCCGCGGAGTGAGTTCATCGGCCACATATCGCACCTTACGATCCAGCGCCTCGCCCCATCCGGGCGGCGCTTCCTGGAATGACTGAAGCCCCGCCTCGGCGGTTTCCAGGCGGGTGGCCAGCCGCTCGAAGTCGCTGGCCTGTGCATCCACCCGTTCGGTCACCTGCTCGCCCAGAAGGGTGAGCTGATCGGTCAGCTCCGTCAAGCGGGATACCTGCGCCTCACGAGACTCCAGCACGTTCAGGCGATCATCCGTGGTGGCTCGGACAGCCAGCATCTGCCGGGCCTCGGCGGCTGTGGCCGACTCCAGATCGGCCAGTTGTATGGCAACGGCCTCCAGTCGCTTGGCCATCTGAGCCATCTGCTCGGTGCTCAGCACAGACTGCTCGCGCACACGCTCATCCATGGATTTCAGCCCTTCCGAAAGGGCGGCGGTGTCGCTGTTCAACTGGGCCTGCGCCTGCTGGAATTCGATGCTTATCCGTTCCAGTGCGGCGGTCCGGTCGGCCAGTATGCCAGCGGCGTTACGGTTTTGGTCAATGGCACGAGCCACCTCGGCGTTCTGCTGTTCAACCGTCCCCAACCGGTCGGCCAGGGCATCGGTAGTGGTACGGCCCTCGGTGCGTATCTGTTCACGCGCTTTTTCCGCCATGACGTTCTGTTCTTCAATACCCGCCAACCGTTCGCTCAGCTTGCCGATGTTCTCATCCGACAGGGACGCCTGCGCCGCACGCACCTTTTCAAGTTCGGTCAGACG
>JBHHVE010000023.1:0-41854 GCA_046754085.1 Leptospirillia bacterium | reverse complement strand
CGTGTTCTTCCCGGATGAAGATGGCAAACTGGCATTTTCACCCCTCTCCGACATCGACGGAGGTGGCTTGTGACCGCGCTTCGCTGTGGCATGAAACGGCCGTGGGTGATCGCCCACCGGGGGGTCTCCGCCGACTTTCCGGAGAACACCGCCACCGCCTTTGACGCCGCCTGCTCCCTGCCGGTGGATGGTCTTGAACTGGACCTGCAGTTGAGCCGGGACGGCGTGGTTATGGTGTATCACGACCGCACCCTGAAAAAACTGGGGCTGCCCCGTCGCCGGGTGTCCGGGCTTTCCCATGCCGAACTGTCGAAGCTCGATGCCGGAGGCTGGTTCGACCACCGTTTTTCCGGCGAACGCCTGTTAACCCTGGATCAGGTTCTGGATCGCTACGCCGGGCAGATTCCGCTGATGCTGGAGGTCAAGCTGCGTGGTGGCATACGCTCCGAAAAAAACCATCGGCTCCTGATACATGCCGTGGTGCGGACGCTCATTGCAAGGAGGCTGACGGATAAGGTTCATCTGTTGTCTTTTGGTCTGCACCTGCTGGAGGTCGCCCAGGCGCTTGCCCCCAACCTGCGCTGTGTATGGAATCTGGAAAAGCCGCCAAAATGGGACACGCTGCTCAGGTCGCAGGTGGCGGGACTTGCCGCCGTGTGCGTAAACGCCCGTGCCATGACCCCGGATTTTGTCCGTGCCTGCCATGATCTGGGTACGCCGGTGCTCACGTTTACCATCAATCGCGCCGAACAGGCGGCGGCGGCCATCGCGTCCGGGGCCGACGGGCTGATTTCTGACCGGCCGGGGTGGCTTCTCGGTTATCTTGATGAGCGGGAACGATGAAACGGGATTTTGCACAGCTGGGCACCGGGCCGTTTGACGTGCTGGTCATCGGCGGCGGCGTGTACGGGGCGTGGATCGCCTACGATGCGGCCCTGCGTGGACTGAGGGTTGCCCTGGTGGAACAAAACGACTGGGGTTCCGGCACCTCCCAGTCCTCCTCCAAGCTGATCCACGGCGGCCTGCGTTATCTGGAACATCTCAAGTTCGGTCTGGTGCAACGGGCCTTGCGGGAGCGCCGCCGCCTTGCCACCCTGGCGCCGCACCGGGTTCATCCCCTGCGTTTCGGCCTGCCGGTATATCGGGGCGACCGGGTGGGGCGACTGCGGCTGGAGGCCGGACTGTGGCTTTATGATCGGCTCGCCGGAAACCATCAGCCGGTGGCGCCCCATACCCGCATGTCGCGGGATGAGGCGCGGAAAAGTTGGCCCTTTCTCACGGATGCGGGCCTGCGCGGTGCGTTTACCTATGGCGACTGCGGTACCGACGATGCCCGCTTCACCCTGGAAGTGGTGGCCGGGGCCGAGTCCGCCGGGGCGGTGTGCGTCAACCATGCCCCGGTGGAAGAACTGGTGCGGGAGAACGGGAAAATCGTGGGTGCGGTGGTGACGGACGCCGAGAGCGGCGCCGCCGAGATTGTGCGCGCCAGCGTCACGGTGAACGTTACCGGCCCCTGGGCCACCGGCATTAAGGGATTGCCGGAACCCGCGCGGGGGCTGGCGCGGATGGTGAAGGGTGTCCACCTGATCCTGCCGCCGCTGCCCACGAACGATGCTTTTTTACTTACCGCCCGGCGGGACGGCCGGGTGTTTTTCGTCATCCCGTGGTACGGCCAGACACTGCTGGGCACCACCGATACGGATTATGTCGGCGATCCGGGGCGGGTGGAAGTCACCGGAGACGACATCGAATACCTGCTCACGGAGGCCAATCGGGCGCTGGGCGGCTCCCTGTGGAGCGATTCGGACGTGCGTGGCGGCTTTGCCGGCGTGCGGACCTTGCGGAACTCCCCGGATGCCTCACCCACGGATGTAACACGGGAGTGGAGCCTGGAGGCGCCGGAGGCGGGCCTGCTGATACCGATCGGTGGCAAGCTGACCTCCGCCCGTGCGGAAGCCGGGATCGTGGCCGAGCGGGCCGGGGAGATGGTGGGGCGCAGCCGTTGGCCGGGCCGCACCAGAAAGCGCAGCTTTCCGTGGGCGCCCGCCGGAGACAATTACCCGGCGTGGGAGTCGGCAGCCATGGTCAGTGGCACCGTCTGCGGAATGGACCCGGAAACCGCCCGTCAGGCGGCGCGGCGCTACGGCACCACGGTGGCGATTCTGCACGCCCGCCTGAAGGAACGACCGGAACTCGCCAGGCGGATTGTTCCGGACCTGCCGTTCTGCCGGGGTGAGGTGGTGCATGCCGCCCGCCACGAAATGGCCCGTACCCTGTCCGACATTCTGCGCCGCCGGGTGCCGGTGTCGATTCTGGCGCGGCTCGACGCCGGCGTGCTGGAGGACGCCGCCGCCCTTGCCGGAGAGGTGCTGGGCTGGGACGTCGGGCGCATTCGGCGGGAAGCCGCTGGGGAGATTCGCTGACATGGCCACCGCCCTTGCCGCCGCGCTCGATCTGGGCAGCACCCGCATCAAAGCGGCGCTACTGGATGGGGATGAGGTGTTGCATCTGACCGGTACAGCCTCGGCGCCCCCCCTGTACGGCAGCGGCGCCATGCGCGAATGCGATCCGCTGGCCTATGCCGCCGCCGCCGACGAGCTTTTATTTGAACTGGCCTGCGACCATCCGGGGATGCGCCTTGGCATCGCCTCCCAGCGGTCCAGTTTTCTGATATGGGAGCGCTCCACCGGCGCGCCGCGCACCCCGCTCGTTTCGTGGCAGGACCGGCGCGCCGCCGACTGGTGTAAGGCGCATCAGGATCAGGCATCGGACATCCAGGCGGCCACGGGCCTTGTGCTGTCGCCCCACTATCTCGGCCCCAAGCTGGCGGTTCTGCTGGCGGTCGACCCGGCCCTGCGGGAGGGGTTGGCCGCCGGGACGCTGCGGGTCGGCACCCTGGAGACCTGGCTGACCTACCGCTGGACCCGTGGTGCGGTCTACCGCACCGATTTCGGCATGGCGGCGCGCTCGCAACTGGCGGATGTGCGGACCGGCGACTGGTCGGAGGATTTGTGCCGTCGTTTCGGGGTGCCGCGATCATCCTTGCCGGAAATCGCCCCCACCACCGGGGCGGAGATTTCCCTCTCCAACGGCATGGTCCTGACCGCCAGCGTGACCGATCAGGCCGCCGGGGTACTGGCGGCCCTGCCGGATCCGTCCACGGCGCTGGTGAACCTGGGCACCGGTGGTTTTGTGCTGCACGAGGTATCGGGGCTGGAGACGGCTCCCGCGGGTTATCTGATCGGTCCGCTGGCCAGGCAGGGGGATACCCGCTGGGCGGTGGAGGGCACCATCAACGGCATTGGCCCGTTTGTCGAGGGCTTTGGCCCCGGTCCAACGGCGCTGGGAGATCAGGACACCAACCCCGCCGCTTTCTGTCTGCCGGACTCCACCGGCATTGGCGCGCCCCACTGGCGACCGGATCTGCCCCCGATGTTTTCCCCCCAGGCCAAGCGGGTGGTGCTGCCGGAGTTCCGCCGGGTGGCGCTGGAAGGAGTGGTGTTCCGGGTGCAGGAGATCGTCGAGGAGTTGGGCAGAAACGGCGCGGGAAAAATAGAACGGCTGCGGCTGTCCGGCGGGCTGACTCTTGATTCGTTTGTGGCCGAGGGTATTGCGGCGTGCTCGGGACTTGCGGTCGAGCGTCTGGCGATGCCGGAGGCGTCCCTGTTGGGGGCGGTGCGGCTGGCCGCCGGGGTGGTTCCCTATGCAAATCCGGACGTGACCCCGGTGACCCCCGCCCACGGCCGCTACCTGGCGGAAAAATACCACCACTGGCGGGCCTGGCTGGTGGGGGTGTTCGAGTAATCCCGATGATTGTCCCGGCGCCCCCCATGGAAGCCGTCCCGGTGACCTACCAGTTGTTCATTCGTGTGGATGCGCCGCTCACGGTGCAGGTGGGCAGGCTGGGGCGTTTCCACTTTCCCGCCGGGGAGTATGTCTATACCGGCAGCGCCAAACGGGGTCTCAATGCGCGCATTCTCCGGCACCGGAAGAAGCGCAAGCCGAAACGCTGGCACATCGATTATCTGACCACCGCGCCCGGCGTGAGCATCACCCACGTCAGCCAAAGCGCCGCCCCCGAGTGCGAGCTAAACGCCCGCACCCACGGCACCATTCCGGCGCCCGGCTTCGGCGCATCCGACTGCAAGGCGGGGTGCGGCAGCCACCTCAAGCTGCTGGGGTTGTAGGGTGGTGGAACGGGTCTTTGTCTACGGCACCCTGCGGCGGAGCGGGAGCAACCACCGGCACATGCGGGGGGCGGCCTTTCTGGGGGCCTACACCACTCCCCCGCGTTACCGCTTGTACGACCTGGGCGGCTATCCCGGCGCCATAAAGGGAGGCATCCGGCCGCTTGACGGGGAGGTCTATCGGCTGAGCCGCAGGATGCTCATCGCCCTGGACCGTTTCGAGGAGGTGCCGGCGGAGTACGTGCGGGAGCGAATCAGGACCCCATGGGGCGCCGCCTGGATCTACCTGTATCGGGGCGGCTTACGTACCATGCCACCGGGCTGACCCGTTCAAAATAGCTTTCCGATTCTTTGTGCCTGTATGGGTATATTTCAAACATGCCCTGAAATAAGGATCGAAGATTGTGAAACAGCGAATATACAAATTATTTGATAGCGAAGCGGACCGTGGCCGAAGTGGCCGCCTATTGGATCTTGCGTTGATTTGGCTCATCTGCCTGAATGTTGCTGCTGTTATCGCAGAGTCTGTTTCTTCGTTACGCGTCAGCTACTCAGAATATTTTTTCGCCTTTGAAATCGTGTCCGTGGCGGCCTTCTCCGCAGAGTACTTGCTTCGCCTTTGGAGTTGCACCGAGGATCCCCGGTATCAAGGCGCCCTTGTTGGCAGGTTGCGGTATGCTCGAACACCTTTTGCGCTCATTGACCTGGTGGCAATTTTACCCGCTTTCCTGGTGGGTGTTCCGCTGGACCTCCGGTTCCTCCGCGTAATCCGCCTGGTTCGACTTTTGCGGGTAGCTAAGCTAATCAGACATTCCCATGCCCTTCAGACCTTCGCCCGGGTTGCGCATAAGACCAGAGCTGAAATGGCACTGACCATGTCCTTGATCGCGGTCCTTTTGATACTGGCCTCAAGCATGATGTATCTGGTTGAGAGTGCTGCCCAACCAGAAGCCTTTTCCAGTATTCCAGCCGCCATGTGGTGGGCTGTAGCCACTCTGACAACCGTCGGGTATGGGGATATTTACCCGATAACGATTATCGGGAAGATAATCGGAGGTTTTATATCGATTCTGGGAATAGGGTTGTTCGCGCTTCCTACCGGAATTCTGGGCGCGGCATTCCTTGAAGAAACAAAAGCTCGGAATAACAGTGCCCCGAAGTGCCCCAGTTGCGGACAACCCGTTAGTAGGAAGGGGTAGGGCTGCCCGCGATCCCTTCCCCCACGGGTGCCCGGGCGGGGTTACCCCAAAAAGCTGATGAGCACCCCCGCCGCGATGGCGGAGCCGAGCACGCCGGAGACGTTGGGCCCCATGGCCTGCATGAGCAGGTGGTTGTTGGGGTTGTATTCGGCCCCCACCTTTTGCACCACGCGGGCCGCCATCGGCACCGCGGAGACTCCGGCTGCGCCGATCATCGGGTTGATCTCGCCCTTTGACATCAGGCACATGAGCTTGCCCATGAGCAGGCCGGCGGCGGTGCCGACGCAAAAGGCCATCAGCCCCAGCACCGAGATGCCCAAAGTCTGCACCGTCAGAAATTCCGATGCCGCCAGCTTGGAGCCGACCGAAAGGCCCAGGAAGATGGTGACGATGTTCAGGAGTTCGTTGGACGAGGTTTTGAACAGGCGCTCCACCACGCCGCTCTCGCGGAACACGTTGCCCACCACGAACATGCCCACCAGCGGGGCCGCCGACGGCACGATCAGGGCGGTGAGGAAGAGCACCGAAAAGGCGAAGATCAGCTTTTCCCGCTTGTCCACGTGGCGTAGCTGTTTCATCTCGATCACCCGCTCCTTGTCCGTGGTCAGGGCACGAATGATGGGAGGCTGGATGATGGGTACCAGCGCCATGTAGGAATATGCCGCCACCGCAATCGCCCCCAACAGGTGTGGGGCCAGCTTGCTCGCCACATAGATGGAGGTGGGGCCGTCCGCGCCGCCGATGATGGCGATGGCGCCGGCCTCCCTGAGGGTGAAGGTCAGGTCGAGGCCGGGTATGCCGCCGATCATGATGGCCCCGACCAGGGTGCCGAAGATACCGAACTGGGCGGCGCCACCCAACAGCGCGAGCTTGGGGTTGGCGATCAGCGGGCCGAAGTCTGTGAGGGCGCCGATCCCCATGAAGATGATAAGCGGGAACAGGCCGTTCTTGATGCCCAGGTGGTAGAGGATGCCAATGATGCCGTCCGGCCCGGAGATGCCCGCCAGCGGGATGTTGGAGAGAATCGCCCCCATGCCGATGGGCACCAGCAGCAGCGGCTCGTAGCCCTTGCGGATGGCCAGAAAAATCAGCAGGCCGCCCACGGCCATCATCAGGACAGCGCCGAAGGTCAGGTTCATGACCCCCATGTCGTGGGTGAAGTTGAGAAACGACTCCATGGAGGCCACGTCCCGTACCACATCCGAAACCGGGGGCGGGGCGATGGGGGCGCTTGGGGAGGCCCAGACGGTACCGCCGAACAATAGTGAGAGGCTAAGCGTCAGTAAGGAGCGAAGGCAAAACACAGGGCGTCTCCAGTCTAGCCGATGGTGGCCAGGGTCTGTCCGGGGGTAACGGCGTCTCCCTCCTTGACCAGAATCTGCTGAATGGCGCCGGCCTGGGTGGCGGCAACCTCCACCTCCATTTTCATGGCTTCCAGCACCAGAACCACATCGCCTTCCTGTACGTGGTCCCCCACGTTGCCGGTGATCTTCCAGATGTTGCCCGCCATCGGGGAGGGCAGGGGCTGACCGTCGCCACCTCCCGTGGTGGCCGCCGGTGCCGGCGATACCGCGGGTGCCGCGGGTGCCGCCGGTGCCACACTCTGCACCTGCACCTTGCCCTGATGGCCTTCCACCACCTTGACGTGGTAATTCCTGCCGTTCACCTCGACGGTGTAGGCACCGGCCTCGGCGTCGCCGGTGGCTTTGGGCTTGGGCATCTGTTCGGCGCGGGCCGCCGCCAGCCTGGCGGGGTCGTTGCGTACCTCAAAATACGGTTTTGCCACCTTCGGGAAGAGGGTGTAGGACACCACGTCCTCTTCGCTTTCGGCCAGGTTGCCGAGTTCGTTGCGGTGGATCTCAAGTTCCGGGTCGATCAGGTCGGCGGGGCGGCAGGTGACCTGCTCTTCGCCCTTCAGGACCCGCTCGGCCAGTTCGGCGTTGATGGGGGCCGGGGTCCTGCCGTACATGCCGCGCACGATGTCTTCGGTCTCGCGGGTGAGTAGCTTGTAGCGCTCGCCGGCCAGCACGTTCATAACCGCCTGGGTGCCGACGATCTGACTGGTGGGGGTGACCAGCGGAATCCAGCCCAGGTCCTCGCGCACCCGGGGGACTTCCTCCAGCACCTCCTGATAACGGTCGATGGCGCCCTGCTCCTTGAGTTGGCTCTCCATGTTGGACAGCATGCCGCCCGGTACCTGGTAGATCAGCATGCGGGCATCGGCGCCCTTGAGGCCGCTTTCCCACGCCGACAGGTCCTTGAAGACCCCTGCGAAGTACTCGCTGATCTCGGCCAGCTTGGTCAGGTCGAGCCCGGTATCGTAGGGGGTGTCCTTGAGCACCGCCACGATGCTCTCGGTGGCGGGCTGTCCGGTGCCCATGCTGATGGAGGAGATGGAGGTGTCGACGATGTCCACGCCCGCTTCCGCTGCGCGCTGGTAGGTGGCGATGGCGACACCGGCGGTGCAGTGGGAGTGCAGGTGAATGGGGACGCTCAGCTGGCTCTTGAGGGTGGATGCCAGTTCATACACCTGGGTCGGGCTGATGAGGCCCGCCATGTCCTTGATGCAAATGGTGTCACAGCCCATCTCCGCCAGCTCGATACCCATGGCCGCCAGCTTTTCGATGGAATGCACCGGGCTGGTGGTGAAGCAGATGGTGCCTTCGGCGTGCTTGCCCTTGCGCTTGACGGTCTTGATGGCCGTTTCCAGGTTGCGCACGTCGTTCAGGGCGTCGAAGATGCGGAACACATCCATGCCGTTGTCACAGGCGAGTTCCACGAATTTTTCCACCACGTCGTCGGCGTAGTGGCGGTATCCCACCAGGTTCTGGCCCCGCAGCAGCATCTGGAAGCGGGTGTTGGGGATGGCTTTTCTGAGGGCCTTGAGACGCTCCCACGGGTCTTCCTTCAGAAATCGCAGGCAGGCGTCGAAGGTGGCGCCGCCCCACATTTCCAGGGACCAGTAACCGATGTCGTCCAGTTGCTTGGCGATCGGCAGCATCTGCTCGGTACGCATGCGGGTGGCGAGGATCGACTGGTGGGCGTCCCGCAGCACCGTCTCGGTAATCTCGACTTTTTTGGGCTTGTTTGCCATGTGCGACCTTATCGTATCGGCTTCAGGGACGGGGGTTAGCCGTCACCGGAACGCTGTTTGCGGTGGTGATTGATGGCGGTGGTGATGACGGCGGTCAATTCCGCGTCGCTCATGGCGCCCGAGGGGGGTTCGGGAGCGGGTTCATCGCGGGCTATGGCCATGCGAGCCAATTCCGTGCTCACAATCAAAAGACACAGGAACAGGAAGACCGTTCCCATACCCACACCCATCAAGAAAATTCCGTCTGAAAAATCGTTCATAGAATTCCATCGGCGACTGAAGGCGTCGATTGGCTCCCTGACTCTACCCCCTTTGTTTCCGGGCCGGTTTCCCGGTGTCGGGTTTCAACAAAAGGGCGGTGTAAAGACCTGCGAATCCGGCCCACTTCAAACATATTTGGCCCGTATTCTCGGCGGGCGCATTGTACACGGCCCCGACGGGGTTGCGAAAGCAGTAAGCGGTTTCAGATCACGATGCTTGACGAAATTACCGAAAACAGGCATATATTCAAACGCCTATGGCGGCATCGGAATGAACGAAGAGGCGCACTGAATGGCAGATCGCGGGACCGTAAAACGGATTAACAAAACCAACGGGCTGGGCCTGATCATTCGGGAAGACGGAGAGAAAGTGCATCTGCACTTCGCCCACATGGTTGGCGCAACCTTCAAGACCTTGCAGCCCGGTGATCCGGTTGAGTTCGACGTGGAGGAAGGGCGTCGCGGCCTCGAAGCGCGCAACGTCACCAAGGTTGAGTCTTAACCCCGCGCCCCAGCCGGCCCCCGTGAAAAGGCCGGCCCCGGCATTATGAATTCCATAGAACAGCGCGAGATATGGAATACCAAGGTTGGCCTGGTGCTGGCCCTGTCGGGCAACGCCGTGGGCCTGGGCAACCTGTTGCGCTTCCCGGTGCAGGCGGCGCAGAACGGTGGCGGGACCTTCATGATCCCGTACTTCATTTCCCTGCTGCTTCTGGGGCTCCCCCTGATGTGGGTCGAGCTTGCCATCGGCCGTCGCGGCGGCACCCACGGTTTCGGCACCACCCCGGGCATGTTCGGCCTGTTGTGGAAACATCCCATGGCCCGCTATCTGGGTGCCTTCGGGGTGCTGATTCCCACCGCTCTGGTGATTTATTACACCTACATCGTCTCCTGGTGCCTCGGCTTTTCCTTCTTTTCCTCCGCCGGTTCCTACTATGGCGAAACCTCACGGGCCGGGATGGGGGCATTTTTATCCGGCTACCTGGGCACTGAGACCAACGCGCACTTCAGCGGCATCGGCGCAGCCTATTTTTTCTTTGTCGTGACCGTGATGATCAACATCTGGGTGCTTTCCCGCGGGGTGGTGAAGGGGCTGGAACTGTTGGCGAAGACCGCCATGCCGGTGCTGCTCTTTCTCGGGGTGGTGCTGGTGGCGCGGGTGCTGAGCCTCGATCCGGTGAGCCCGGAAAACCCGGACTGGAACGTCGCCGAGGGGCTCGGTTTTATCTGGAACCCGGACTTCGGCGCCCTGACCAACGCCAAGGTGTGGCTGGCGGCGGCGGGGCAGGTGTTCTTTACCCTGAGCCTCGGTTTCGGCGCGATTCAGACCTACGCCAGCTACATCCGCGAACGCCAGGATCTGGCCCTCACCGGGCTTAGCGCCGCCTCCGTGAACGAATGCGTGGAGGTGATCATCGGCGGCACCCTGGCGATCCCGGCGGCGGTGGTGTTCTTTGGTTTGACCCAGACTCAGGAGATCGCCCAGGGGGGGGCGTTTTCTCTTGGTTTCATGAGCCTTCCGGTGGTGTTTCAGCAGATCCCCGGCGGGCAAATATTCGGCAGCCTGTGGTTTTTGCTTCTGTTCGTCGCCGGCATCACCAGTTCAGTGGCCATGAGCCAGCCCGCCATGGCATTTTTGCAGGAGGAGTTCAGCTTGAGCCGAATGCGGGCGGCCATGCTGCTTGGTGGCGGCTTTTTCATCCTCACCCAGCCTGTGATCTTCTTTATGGAGTACGGTTTCCTGGACGAGATGGACTACTGGGTCGGCACCTTCGGCCTGGTGGTGATGGCGCTCATGGAGATCGTCCTGTTCGCCTGGGTGTTCGGCATGGACAACGCGTGGGAGGAGATCACCCAGGGTGCCGAGATCAAGGTGCCGAAGGTGTTTTACTACATCATCAAGTATGTCACCCCGGCCCTCCTGGTGGTGATTCTCGTGGTCTGGGGCTACCAGGACGCAGTCGGCATCCTCTTGATGAAGGATGTGCCACCGGAGGCGGTTCCCTACAAGTGGGGGGCTCGTGGCCTGATGCTGGGGCTGCTTGCGCTGATCACCTACGGTATCTACCACCGCTGGGGCGGGGTGCCCATGGACGCGAAGGAGCACAAACAATGAACGGGCAGGGACTCACTTGGGGCGGAGCCATTTTCATGCTGCTGTCGTGGGGTGCGATTATCTCCCTGCTGGTGTTCTGCTTCGCCCGGATTATCAACGGCAAATCGTAGTTTTCAAGCTCCTTACGGCTGATATACTCGCCGTAGCATGCATCCCGTCCGCCCACCGCAAAAGCACTCCTGGAACCCCCTCGCCAACGAGCGCGGGATTGCCCTGATCCTCACCCTTCTGGTGGTGGCGTTGCTCACCGTCCTGATTATCGAATTCGACTTTCGCACCCGCATCGACCTGCGTCAGACCGGTAATTTCCGCGACGACACCCAAGCCTACCTGCTGGCCGACTCGGCGGTGCAGGCCACCCGCGCCCTGATGGTCAATACGCTGGGGGAAACCAACTACTACACCCCCAGCGTTATCAATGACGAACTGCTGGGGTTCGGGCAGGCGGGCGACAACACGATCAAGCTGGCATTCCCCGGCGATCAGGGGCAGATCAGCGTGACCCTCGGGGACGAGGACGGCAAACTCGACCTGAACAGCCTGGCCGATACCGGGGAGAGCAAGGAGAGTGAAAAGGCACGGCAGGATGTGTATTACCGTCTGCTGGAAATTCTGGAGGTGGAGGAGCCGGATGTCCTGATGGATTCTTTGATCGACTGGATCGACGCCGACCCCGAAGAGTTGGGATATGGTGCCGAGGGGGCCTATTATCTCTCCCTCGATCCCCCCTACAATGTGCGCAACGACAAGCTCCGAACCTTTGGGGAGCTGCGCTTGGTGCGGGGCTATAACGCGGAAATCCTGGCGTTGCTGGAACCCCATGTGACAGCGGTATGGGAGGGGGAAAAGGCCACCAAAAAGACCGTGGGTGGATCAAAGTACAAAATCAACATCAACACCGCCTCGGTCGAACTGCTCAGGGCGATGCACGAAGACATCAGTGAAAACCTGGCCCAGAATATCGCTGAGGCGCGGCCCTATGAGAAGGTCACCGCCGCGGAACTGGAGCGTCAGGCGCTGCTTTTGGGCACCGAAATTCCACAAAAAATCTCCCCGCTGTTGCGGGTGGATAGCGAGCACTTCCTGCTGTACGCGGAGGGGCTGGTGGGGGTGGCCGACTCCCTGGACTCGGTGCGCCGTACGGTGCGGGCGACCCTGCGTTACAATCGCACGGCGTCCACCCCAAAAGAGAAGGTGAGGGTGACATCGTGGCGGGTGGAATAGTGCAGCAAATGCCGAAAAACCGTCAAAAAGTTCTCTCTCCCGGTTTTTTTGCCGGAATGGCCGTTGTCGTGGCGGTTATCGGGCTGTTGGCGACAAGCGGGGTTGAGGCCGCGAAACCGCTGCCTCCCGTGGCCTTTTCCGGGGTCCTGAACCGGTCTCCGGACACGGGAAAAAACAGGGAGGAGGCTCAACTGGTGATCCGGGTGGATGCCGCTATTTCCTTGCAGGATACGGTTGTAACGGTTCACTTGCCCCATGGTGTGACGGCCCTTGATGATCCCCGCCAGCGGCTCGGTCCAATCGCTGCCGGAACGGGACTCACGGCGGTGTTTGAGTTAAAGGGCAAAATCCGTGCGCCGCTTCGGGTCGATCTGGAGGCGGAAACGGCATCGAATGTGCTTCTAAATCGTTCGATTCTTGTTCATGTTTCAGAAAAGCCAACCATACGGAAGAAACCGGGGCGCGGGACTCCCCCCTCGGCGGGCGGTCAGGCCGTGCGGGAGCACCCGGCGCACTAACCCCCCGTTTGTCGTACCAGTCCGGCACGGTTGGAGGCGGGGCGCGGCCTTCGGCCCGGCCCTGCTGCTTGCTGGCTGCGTGGGCGGGGGCGGCTCGGGCGGGGGTGGCTCGGCCGCCTGTGTCGGCCAGGGTACCCAGTTTGTCGGCGCCGCATACTACGAAGACAAGTCTTACGACCTGAACGGCATCCGCGGGCGGCGCATGCGGCCGGTGCGGGGGGCGGTGGTCGAACTGTACAAGGCGGAGTGGGATGCGAACAGCGGCAGGTGGTACGGAACCGGCACCCTGTACGACACCGGCTTTACCGACAACCAGGGCACCTACTGCCTTTCCACCCTGATTCCCCCGGACAACGCGCTGGTGCGGGTAAAGGCTGTGGCGAAGGCCCGCTCCGGGGCGCGTACCTTCGTGGTGGACCACAGTTCCATAAAATACTTCGCGGAGACCGCGCGGGTATCCAACAAAGGAACCTACAACCAGATTCCCACGCTGAATATCATCGAGGACATGGCATGGCGCCCGGACCCGATTAACGGGGCGTCCACCAGCCGGATCGGCGGCGCCTTCAATATTCTCGACGTCATCACCAGCGGCGCCAACTTTATCAAGGACTACTGGGGAATGGACCTGCCGCAATTCGGTGTGGCCTGGCAGTCGTTCCGGGCCCAGGGCGAGGGGACCTATTTTTTGCCGGCCTACAACATGATCCACGTCAAGGGGGAGACCGCGGAGGACTCGGATGAATATGATGACGACATCATTCTCCACGAGTTCGGCCATTTCGTATCCCACAACCTGAGCCGGGAGTCATCGACTGGCGGCGGGCACTCGATCAACGGTTATTCCCAGGATGTCCGGCTGGCCTGGTCGGAGGGGCTGGCAAGCTTCACATCGGCAATGATCCGGGACCTGGCCAGGGAGGACTTCTCGAATATTTCTTCGGTTCCCGCCACCCTCATCGACTCCTTCGATCTCACCGAAGGCAGGCAGGGTGCGATTCGTTTCGCCTTCGAGTTATCAAGCCCGCAGGCCTTTATCACAGACCAGCGCAGCAATGAAGCGGTCACCGTAAGTCCATCCCTGTTTTCGCGTGTGGTCAAACACAGCACCAGCGAGGTTTCCATCGGAACCGCCGTATGGGATGCATACAAGGGGGTGCCGGGCGTGCCGGGGATCGGCGTTCTGGGTATCCGGGACATCCTGACCGAATTTCCGGTGCGCTATCCGGACGGGGACATCACCTTCACGGAATTCTGGCAGACTTACAGGGACCTGTTTCCGGAACGGGCTGACGGCTACCGGGAGTACCTGGTGACCGATCGCAATATGACCCTGGTGGATGATGTCGCCGGGGCCGACGATGCCGCCTGGCAAATCGATACGCTCACCGGGAACGAGTTGGCCCTGCACCAGTTCAAGGACCTTGCGCCGAGTGTTTACCGGGTACCCAGCGGGAATCATAGCCTGTACCCGGAAGGGGACGTCGATATGTTCCGCATGGAAGTGGCCGGTGCCGGCCGCTTTGCCGTGACCACCTTCAATCTCCATGACGGCGCCGATACCCTGCTGGAACTGCTTGAGGCGGACGGCGAGACGCCGCTGACGGTTCCGGATGGCGCCGGGGGCACGGTCCCGGTCAGAAACGACAATTACATCCCGCTGGTGCGGACCGTCGTATTCCAGACTGACGGCGCCCCGGAGGTGGTGACCAGGGAATATATCGACTACAACGGCACCTGCGGGTGGGTGATCCTGTCCTCAAGGAGCAGCAGTAAAGCCAAGGTAAACTCCTGTCCGCCAAACGCCGCCAACCCCCCGCCATTCGAGGCCCTGTATGTGCCCGAGTACCTGGCGTCACAGGTTGAGGTGCAACTCGATCCGGGGGTGTACTACATCCGCGTCAGCCACTCTCCCGACGCTCCACCCTCCGCCGGTCTTTACGGCGGCTACGACCTGAAGGTGACCCCTCTTTAAGGTTCACGCCGGAGTTCCTTGCTGGGACCGGGTATCCATGTGCTAATCTGCTTAGGTTGCGCACCCTGTCGGGGTGCATCCACTTCACCGGTTGTTTGAGGATGTTTCACACCCGTGTCCTGGTTTCGCCGCAAGCTCAAGAAAATCACCTCGTCCGGCTCCGATCGCACCCAGATTCCCGAGGGCTTCTGGCTCAAATGCAACGGTTGCAAGGAGATCATCTACCGCAAGGAGGTGGACAGCAACTTCCGGGTTTGCCCGAAGTGCAACTACCACTTTCCAATCAATGTGGATGAACGCATCAGCCTGATCTGCGACCCCGGATCGTTCGTCGAATGGGACGAGGGGCTGCACTCGAAAGACCCGCTTAACTTCAAGGACTCCGCACGCTACAGGGAGCGCGCCAAAAAGGCCCAGAAAAAAACCGGCCGTAACGACGCGCTGGTGGCGGGGGATGCTGAAATCCATGGCCACCCGGTGGTCATGGGGGTCATGAATTTCAGCTTCATGGGTGGCAGCATGGGCTCGGTGGTGGGTGAAAAGGTCACCCGTTGCGCCGAGCGGGCGCTCGCCCGCAACGTGCCCCTGGTACTGTTTTCCGCCTCCGGTGGCGCCCGCATGCAGGAGGGCATCCTGTCCCTGATGCAAATGGCCAAAACCAGCGCCGCCCTGGGTCGCCTGAGGGATGCGCGGGTGCCGTATATTTCGGTACTGACCGATCCCACCTTTGGCGGCGTGGCGGCCAGCTTCAGCATGCTGGGGGATATTCACATCGCCGAACCGGGGGCGCTTATCGGCTTTGCCGGCCCCCGTGTTATTGAGCAGACCATCAAACAGAGTCTGCCGGAGGGATTTCAGCGTTCCGAGTTTCTGCTCGAACACGGCATGGTGGACATGATCGTGGAGCGCCAGGCCCTGCGGGATACCCTGGGGCGGTTGGTAGGCTTTTTCGGACTGACCGAGGCGCGGTCGGTCGCTTGACCGGAGCGCCACGGTGGCCGGTCTCCCTTCATTCCAACTGGACCCCATCCGCGATCGCGCCGGGGTCGATCGCTTTCTTGAACACCTGACCCGGTTCGGGGTCAAGCTCGGCCTCGACACCATCCGGCGGCTCCTGTCGGCCCTTGGCAACCCCCACGAAACCTATCCGGTCGTCCACATTGCCGGAACCAACGGCAAGGGCTCCACTTGCGCAATGATCGACACCCTGCTGGCCAGCGCCGGACTCACGGTGGGGCGTTACACTTCGCCGCACCTGATCGATTTTTCCGAACGTATTACCGTGGCCGGGCATCCGGTTGGTGATGCCGCGCTGGTTCGTCATGCGGACGCCCTGCGGGCCGTCATCTCCGGAGCCGATGGGGCTCCCACCTTCTTCGAGGCGGCCACCGCCATCGCCTTCCGCCATTTTGCCGATCCGGACGGGAGGGGCGTCCCGGTGGATGCGGCGGTGGTGGAAGTCGGCATGGGGGGGCGATTCGACGCCACCAATCAAGTGATGCCGAAGGTGTGCGTCATCACCAACGTGGGGCTGGAGCACACCGAGTACCTGGGCGATACGGTGGCGGCGGTGGCGTTCGAAAAGGCCGGAATTATCAAACCCGGCATTCCGGTGGTGACCGGTGCCGACGGTGACGCCTTGAAGGTGATTGCCGGGCGCGCAGAGGAAGTGGGCGCGCCCCTGTACGTGCTGGGGAGGGATTTTGACATCTGTGGCGCTGAGAGGGGCGGTGAGCCGTTCTCCTATCGGGGCATTCGCACCAATTACGGCGATCTGTCCTGTGGACTGCTGGGGGCGCATCAGCGCCGTAACGCGGCGTTGGCGTTGGCGGCGGTGGAGCTTTTCTTCCCGAAGGGGGTGGCCGCCGATGCCCACCGGGTCAAAGCCGCCCTTGCCGGGGTGCGCCATCCGGGTCGGCTGGAACAGGTCGACGGCACCCCGCCTGTGTGGCTCGACTGCGCCCACAACAGTGCCGGCGCCCGGGCACTTTCGGACAGCCTGCGGGAGTTGGGGGATGAGCCGCTGTGGCTGGTGCTCGGGGTGCTTGCGGACAAGGACTTCTCCGCGATCCTGGTGTCTCTGGCCCCTTTGGCTCAGGCACTGGTGCTGACCGCGCCGCGGCACCCCCGCCGGGGCGACCTGGCTGCCCAGGCCGAGGCCGCCGCCCGCCACGCCTGTAGCGTGACGGTGGAGCCCGACGTGGCGCGGGCGGTGGATTTGGCAATGGAGGAGGCCGGTGCCGCCAATGGACGGGTGGTGGTGGCGGGCTCGGTATTCACTGTTGGCGAGGCCCGCGGCCATCTGCTTGGGAATCGCCGGTGAGGCAGTTGGCGGGGAGCTGGGGCACGACGGCCCTGTGGGGCGCACTTGTTCTGGCGCTGTTACCGGCTACGGGCCGGGGGCAGTCGCTGATGCCCGACGCCCCTGGCGTGAAACCCGCCGAAATTCAGTTGAACGCCGATCATATCCAGTACGGGCGCGACAGCGGCCGGGTGGATGCCGAAGGCAGGGTGGAGATCATCCGTGGCAGCGCGCGTCTCACCATGGACCGCATGGCATGGGATCGGGACGGCGGCGTGATCCACGGCGAGGGCAACGTGCGCATGGAGGACGGCGACAGCACTCTGGACGCCTCCTCCGTCACCTGGAACGTCACCGACCAGACCGGTGAGATCGTCGATGGCCGTCTGCTGCTGGAGGGGCGCTACCGCCTGGAGGGCGCCCACCTCCGGCGTGAGCGAGCCGACCTGTATACCGTTAAGGACGGCGTGTTCACCACCTGCGATTGTCCACCGGACCAGCCGTACAGCTGGTCGGTGTCCGCCAAAACCATTCGCCTCAGACCCCGGGGCACCATGGTCGCCCGCCACGTCCGGTTGCGTATCCGCGACGTGCCGGTACTCTACCTGCCGGTGTTCCTGTTTCCGACCTCTCCCCGGCAAACCGGATTTCTGGTGCCCGCCCTCAGCAGCGACACCCGCAACGGGCAGCGGGTGGTGCAGCCGTTCTACTGGGCGATTTCCCCCTCCCGTGATTTGACCGTATCCCTTGATCACCGCACCCGCGCGGGCACCGGCGGCTCCCTCTGGTACCGTTACCTCACTGCGGAGAATCGTGGCGGCGAACTGCGCGTCGAAGGCCTGCGTGACCGTTTCGACAAGGAGATCAACGGCACGGTGCATTGGCGTCACGCCAGCAGGCCGCGTCACGGCTTGCGCTGGCACGCGGATATCCAGACGGTGAGTGACCGGGACTATTTCCGCACCCTGAGCGAAGGCACCGAGGAGCGTACCGCGGAGAGCCTGGAGTCCAACGTATATGCCGGGCGGGCGGAGGGCAACCAGGCCACCTCCCTGCTGTTACGCCGCACCACCGACCTGTTCTCCGCCACCAACGCCGAGGTGCAGCAGCTTCCCCGGATTCGTTATCAGGCGTTCACCCGGCCACTCGGGCGCTCGCCGCTCTATGTGGGCGGGCACCTGGACGGGGTCTATCTGTATCGGCAGGAAGGCTCCGATGTGATTCGCCTGGATGCCGCTCCGGAAACCGCCGTGCGCCTGCCCCTTTGGGGTGGACGCGCCACCGCCATGGCGCGGGCGGGGGCGCGGGTGATCTGGTACAGCGACCACCCGGGAGGCGGCGCCACCCTGGCCGAGGCGTATCCGGTATCCGCCACCCTGTCCACCGTTATCCACGGCCGCCTGTTCGGTACGCCCCACACCCTGCTGCCGGAACTGGCGTGGCGGCACGTACCGGTGAGCCCCTCGAAGGCGGCCGCTTTCGACCGGCTGGAGCAGATCAAGGACGAGCACGAGGTCGAGGTCCGGCTGCGCCAGCGCATCGGTACCGTTGCCTGGCGGCTGACCGGTGGCTACGACCTGGAGAACAAGCGGGACCTGCCGTTGCGTTCCGAGGTGGATGTGCCGTTCGGCGCCGCCACCCGCTGGCACCTGGATACCTTGCACGACGCCGGTGATGGCCTGATCCAGCGGGCGGTGGCGGATGTGGCGTTCTCCGGCCGTGGCGGGCTGTTTGCCGTGGGTGAGGTGTTCGACCGGGGCACGGTGCAGGTGGGTTCCCTGTTTGATCCGGGCGCCCCGAGCGAGTCCGCCCCCGGCAACCGCGCCCATTTCCAGCGCGCGCGGGCGGAACTGGGGCCGTGGGGCGGCTGGCGGCTGTTCGGCCGCATCGACTACGACCAGCGGGACAACGCCTCGGCGGAAGGACGCTACGGCATGGCCTATCGTTCGTCCTGCTGGGCCATGGAAATCGAATATATTGATCTGCCGGATCGCCACGTGGTGCGTTTCAGGCTGGCTTTGCTGGGGCCGGGAGACGCGCCGGAGCGCCCTCCCGTGAGCACCTGGAACGCCTTCCGCGACCTCTGATGAACAGGGGTCGCCACCATTTCCCTATGCTATAGTCCGCGTCATGTTGTCGGCAGCCTTTCTCTTAGCGAGCGCCCTGGCGATCATTCTGGTCGGGTGCCACGTTTTCACCAACGGGGTGGAGTGGCTGGGCAAGCGCCTTGGGGTGTCCGACGGGGTGGTGGGGAGCATTTTCGCCGGTGTCGGCACCGCGCTCCCGGAGACCATGATCCCGATTATGGCCATCTACTTCGGCACCACCGCAGCGGCCGAGGAGATCGGCCTTGGCGCCATCATCGGCGCGCCTTTCATGCTGTTGACCCTGTCGCTGCCCCTGGGGGCGTTGGGCATCTTCATCTTCATGCGCATGGGGCGACGCGACAACGTTCTCAATATCGATACCCGGCAGGTGGACCTGGAGCTCAGGGTATTCCTGTTGGCGTTTTCCGCCTCCATGCTGGCTGTGTTTGTGCCGGTTCACGCGGTGCGGGTGGCGCTGGCGGGATGTTTGCTCCTGCTGTACCTCTACTACGTCAAAAAAACCGTTACCGAGGGCACCGGCCTCCACGACGAAGAGTTGCCGCCGCTCATCCTGCAATCGGGAAAAGAATCGCCTGACTACCTCATGATCGGCCTTCAGGTGTTTCTTTCCCTGAGCGCCATCGTGGGGGGCGCCCACCTGTTCGTGGGGGCGGTGGAGACCCTGGCCATTGGCGTCGGCATATCGCCGTTGATTCTCTCCCTGCTGATCACCCCTGTGGCGACGGAGTTGCCGGAAAAGTTCAACAGCCTGATCTGGTTCTACCATCGCAAGGATCAGATGGCGGTGGGCAACATTACCGGCGCCATGGTGTTCCAGAGCACCTTCCCGGTGGTGGTGGGTCTGCTGGGCACCGACTGGCAGCTGGAGAAGCGGGTGGTGGTGTCCGGGGGGATGTCCATCTTTACTGCGGCGATGCTCTTGATCGTGCTCCGCCTGAAGGGGGGCTTGCTGCCCATTCATATCCTGTACGGTGTGGTTTTATATATCCTCTACGCAGTGTACGTACTGAGTTGAGGTGGCGGATTTGAAGCTGATACTGGCGGTGGGAGGCGCGGGTTTTCTGGGCGCCGTGGCACGCTATCTGGCGACTGGCTGGGCGCACCGGCTGCTGCCCGCCACCTTCCCTTACGGCACCTTGCTGGTCAATGTGGTCGGCTCACTGCTGCTGGGTGCGGTGTTTGCCCTCGGCACCGAGCGGGCGGTGCTCGATCCGCTGACCCGAACCGCGATCGCGGTGGGTTTTCTGGGGTCGTTCACCACCTTCTCGACCTTCAGTGTGGAAACCCTCAACCTGTTGCGGGAGGGGAGTCTGGCGCTGGCCGGAGCAAATGTGGTGGCTAATGTGGTGGTATGTTTGGGAGCGGCATGGCTCGGGCTGATTCTGGTGCGGATGGCGGCCTGAACACGTATGAAGGAGACGTCATGAAAGGGGTGTCCGGAACCATGGTCCTGATGCGGGTGTTCATCAAGGAGACAGACCGCTACGAGGGCAAGCCGCTCTATCTGGCGCTGCTTGAGATGCTCAAGGCCGAGGGGCTTTCCGGCGCCACGGCCTTGCGCGGCATCGCCGGCTTTGGCGCCCACTCGGAACTGCATACCGACCGCATTCTGCGCCTGACCAACGATTTGCCGGCGGTGGTGGAGGTGGTGGATAGCGAGGCCAGGGTGCAGGCGGTCCGCCCCCGGGTGGATGCCATGCTGGACAGCGGCATGGTCACCTTCGAGAAGGTGGAGGTCATGAGCTACGCCCACCCGAACGAGCCGGACTGAGAAACAGCCGATAGGGGCCCGGAGTGACCTGCCTTACAGATTCTGGGTGCCGTTCAGGGACCAGTTGTAATCGAAATAGCCGTCGATCAGTTCCGGCTTTTCCCCCACCCGAACCACATGTTCCTGCAAGAAACGGATGACCCCGGTTTCGCCGCCAAAGTCGTCACCGAACCAGTCAAAAATCTTCGAGATGGTCACTTTGCGGCCATGGCCTTTCAGGCCCTTGGTGTCGTTGGCGAGGAAGCTGCGGGCCTGATCTTCCAACTGGTCGTCCAAATGGTCCGGCAGGTATGCCTCCGGCCTCAGGTCGGGGCAGGAGAGGGAGGCGCAGACGATGGCCATGTGGATGCGTGGATCGCCCATGGGCCGCAGGATGGAGTGCTCTATCTTGTCCAGGGTGCGGGTTTTTCCGCCGACCTTGCCGGCGTTGCGCAGCCAGACGGAATTGAATATCCAGCCCGCGTCCTTGATTGAACCCGTGACCTCATGGTCAATCACCACCTTGATCGCCAGCAGGTTGTAGGCGTTGATCCAGAACGCCAGTTTTTCTTCCTTGGTGACGAGCCGCCCGGGGTCGAAAGCGGCCAGTTCCGCGATCGCGATGTGGTAGTTGGCGTCCCGCCTCCAGGCGGTGTAGTTGACCTGGTTCAAGCGGATGCCCTGAATGGTGGCCGGGCTGACGTGACGCTCAAGCAAAGCGTTATAGGCGGAAAAGTCCGGGTAGTCCGCCCGCGCCGGCGCCGTCCAGAACACGACAGGCATGAGAAGCAGTAGAAAGAAAACGCCGGCGCCAGGTGGTGTATGTCGCATCATCATGCCACTCAACGGGTAAAGGCCAGCCAGCGGGTCATCCACGTCTTGACCGTGGGGGTGAGCCGTGTGCGGTTGTAGGCGTCGGCCACCTTTTTCCAGATTTCGCCGTTCGACGGGTAGGGGTGGATGGTGCTTGCCACCTTGCCAAGGCCGATGCCGTGGGTGATGGCAAGGGCCATCTCGCCGATCATGTCACCGGCGTGGTTTGACACCACGGTGGCCCCCAGGATCCGGTCGCCGCCTTTTTTCAGATAGACCCGGGCGTAGCCCGCATCGTCGCCATCAAGGCGGCTTCTGTCGTTGTCGGCAGTGGCCACTTCAATCACGTCCACGGCAAGGCCCCGGTCTTCGATTTCACCTTCGGTCACACCCACGTGGGCGACTTCGGGTTCGGTGTAGGTGACCCACGGGACCACCAGTTTGCCGGCCTTCTGGCGTCCCTTGAACAGGGCGTTGGCGATCACGATGCGGGCGCAGGCGTCGGCGGCATGGGTGAACTTGTAGGCAAAGCAGACGTCCCCGGCGGCAAACACGTTCGGGTTACTGGTCCGCAACATGTCGTCCACCCGGATGCCCTGGCGAGGATCAAATGTGATGCCGGCGGTCTCCAGGTTCAGGGACTCGACATTGGGGGCGCGTCCGGCGCCCACCAGGATTTCATCGAACGGGATGACCTCTTCGCCCTTGCCGTTGTGGAGAATGACGACCTTTTCACCGTCCCGCACCTCGACCCGCTCCAGGGTGCTGCCGGTATGGATGTCGACGCCGTCGTGGGTCAGGGCGTCATGCACGGCGCGCGCGGCTTTGGCTTCCTCGCGCACCATGATGCGGTCGGCCTTCTCGATCAGGGTGACCCGGCTGCCAAGGCGGGCGAAGGTCTGGCCCAGTTCGCAGCCGATGGGTCCCGACCCCACCACCACCAGCCGTTGGGGCAGTGATTTCAGATCGAATACCGTTTCGTTGGTGAGGGGGCCGCATTCGGCAAGGCCCGGCACCTCCGGCAGGATGGCGCGGGCGCCGGTGGCCACCACCGCCTTTTTGAAGGAGAGCACCTGATCACCCACCTGAATGCGGTCACGGCCGACGAAACACGCGTCCCCTAATAATACATCCACCCCCAGTTCGGTAAAGCGGGACGGGCTGTCGTGATGGGACAGCTCGGCGCGGATTCGGTACATGCGTTCCATCACTTTGGCGAAGTCCACGGTGGGGTGTTCGGTGCCCTGTACCCCGAACTCCCCGGCGCGGGCGATTTCGGCGGCGGCGCGGCCGGCCCGGATGAGCCCCTTGGAAGGGACGCACCCCACGTTCAGGCAGTCGCCGCCGAGTTGGTGCCGTTCGATCAGCGCAACCTTTGCGCCCAGACCGGCGGCGCCCGCGGCGCATACCAGACCGGCGGGTCCGGCGCCGATCACCACCAGGTTATAGCGCCCGGCGGGCACGGGTGGGACCCAGTCTTCCGGTGAAACGGTGTTTCGCCAGGTGGTCAGATGCACGTCGCGGGGATCCCCGGTCTCATTGGGAGTCGGGCTTGTCATGGCATCGACGGCCTCCGGATGGGGGTTGGGTGGAGCGGTCAGTGTAGCGGTTTGGTCCATGGGTCGTCGCCCCCTTGTCGCCGGGTTCCGTATCGGTGTCGCAAGTTGTAAACCCCTGAACCGGATGAACTATTCCGAATGGATTTGGTCCGCGGGGAGGGTGTGTTCGGAAACAGCCGGGGAAAAAAATATACAAAAAATTAACTTTTTGTACTTTTTGTCCTTGACACGACACCCGCGGCCTGCAAGAGTTCACTCCGTGTCCGCGTCGATATCCGATCCTGCTGGGAGGCCCCAAATTGGCAGAAGACGGATTCACAAGCCGACAGGTTATCGCGATTACTGGTGTGACCCAGCGTCAACTCGGGTACTGGCGAAAGACCGGCCTGCTTTTACCGTCCCACGAAACCGCCGGGGGACACGCGCGCTATTCCTTTACCGATCTGGTTGCGCTCAAGACCGCCAAACGGCTGATCGATGCCGGTGTGTCCGTGCAACACATGCGCCAGGTGATCGGATCCCTTCTTGGTTTTTTACCCACCATCGAACACCCCATGGCCGAGGTCTCCCTGGTGGTGACCGGGGATGTGGTGCTCGCCTTCCAGGGCGAAGCGGCGTTCGAGGCATTGACGGGTCAGGAGTGGGTATTTCCGGTGGCCGATCTGGAGAGAGAGGCCGAGCGGGTGCGCCGTCAGGAGGCGGAGCCGGTCCAGGGGGAATTGTTCCCCGGGGAATTATTCCCCGCGGGGATGGATGACGAGCTTGCGGAGACCGGAAGCTAGCACGGATGAAAATGAGGGGGAAGCGCGGGCACTGGTGCGCTGTGGCTTTCCCGGAACGCGTTTAAGTCGACCAGACCCAACTTGATAGGGAGAGGGGTTTATGGAGATCGTCGCGGTAGCCAATCAGAAGGGCGGCTGTGGAAAAACCACCACGGCCATCAACCTTGCGGCCAGTCTGGGTGCGCGCGGAAAGCGTGTGCTGCTGGTGGACATGGATCCACAGGGCCATGCCTCGCTCGGCCTGGGCCAGCGATGTGAAGAGCGTCCCGGCCTGTACGAAGTGTTCCTTCGTGAGGTTACGGTGCGTGAAGTCATCGTCGAGAATGTGGCGGAAGGCGTGGACTTGGTGCCGGGCACGATTTCCCTGGCGGCGGTCGAGCATCTGCTTGCCGACACCCCGGAGCGGGAGTGGCGGCTGGCCACCTATCTGGATCAGGTCGCCGAAGCCTACGACTACACCGTGATCGACTGCCCGCCGTCCCTTGGCCTGCTCTCGTTCAACGCCCTCAGGGCGGCGCAGCGGGTGGTGGTGCCGGTGGAGATGAGCACTTATTCCCTCGACGGCGTCGAACGTCTCTCCGAAACCATCGACCTGTTGACGGAAAAATACGACACCCAGATCAAGGTCACCCTGGTGCCGACCATGGTGGACCTCCGCCCCCGATTTGCTCGGGAGATGCTGCGGGATCTGCGCGGCATGTTCCCGGACATCGTGTCCCAGGCCACCATTCACGCCACCATCCGGATCAAAGAGGCGGCGCACCGGGGGGTGCCGATCACGGTACACGACCCCGAGAATGTGGTTGCGTTCGACTACGACCGGCTGGCGCGGGAGGTGCTCGGCGAGGCGGTCGGCCGCGTGAGCGTCACCGCGTTCAGGGAGGACGACACGTCCCGGATCAAAGAGATGGTGGTGGGTACCTCAATGCCGCCCGGCGCCTACGCGATTCAGGATGTGGCGGCGGCCGGTTCCATGGAGGAAGATCTGGACGACGGGGCGGACGAGATGTCGGCGGAAACCTCGGACATCTCCGAAGAAGCCATTGACGAGATGGCCGAAGATGGCGGCGAGGATGCCATTGAGGCCTCGGCCGAAGCCGAGGTGGCGACCGAAGATAATGCCGAGGCCGAACCGGATGTTGCGGAAGATGACGCCAACCCGATCGTGTATCAGTCGCCGCTGCCCCCGCCTGAAAGCATTCTTTCCGGCTTCGAACGGGTATCGCTGGAAACGTTGGGAATCGAGAGCGGCCGCCCTGAAAGCCGGGTGGAGGAGGTGTTTGACAGGAACCTGGACACTGATGCCGGGATCGATCTCCTGAAGGTGGAAGCGATCTCCGAGGAGGAGCTTCTGAAGGCGCTTGGGTCGGATGCGGAGGACGACCTTGCCCAACGGGTCAACGGCACGGACCAGTGGGAAGACGAGGCGCTGCTCGAGGCCGCCGATGAGGAAGACGAGGCGCCGCTCGAGGCCGCCGATGAGGAAGACGAGGTCCCGCTAGAGGCCGCCGACGAGGATGACGAGGCGCTGCTCGAGGCCGCCGATGAGGATGACGAGGTCCCGCTCGAGGCCGCCGATGAGGATGACGAGGCGCTGCTCGAGGCCGCCGATGAGGAAGACGATGTCCCGCTCAAGGCCGCCGACGAGGATGACGAGGTCCTGCTCGAGGCCGCCGACGAGGTACCGTCGGGATATGCCACCGATGCGCTCATCTCGGCCAAACTTTCCAAAGAACAGGATATGGAAGACGCAACGGCTTCGTTCAACGAAGCCGTCAAGGCCGCGGCCACCGTCGCGGGACCGGCGTTTATCCATCGTGCCGACCTGTCTGCCGCATCCGCGGCCACCGAAGGCGAAGGGGAGACTTTGAGCGAGGTGGTCCTCAACTTCGGACGCAACATCGGCAAGCGGGTGCAGGTGGCCGGGGATTTCAACGGATGGATTCCCGACCGGGGTATCGACACCCGCTCCGAGGACGGCGGCATGAGCAAGGTGATGCACCTGAAACCGGGTGACTACCAGTACCGGGTGATCGTGGACGGTATCTGGCAGGAGGATCCGGAGAATCCGAACCGGGTACCCAATATTTATGGGGGAAGCAATTCCCTGCTTATCGTAAACCCCTCACCCGAGGCGCCGCAGGAATGACCTCAGGCCGCACTGCAACCACGTCAGCGGGGTCCCGTGACCGGCTGGCGGAGATTAGCCACCACTTCCTGAGCGGACCGTCCAGGCGGTCCGCTCAGGAAGGGAAGGAACCGCTGGTGATACCGATTTATTCGGTATCGGACGCGGATATCTTTCCCACCACCCGCCTGGCACAGGCCCTCCTCTCACGAGGCCGGCCTTCCATCGTTCTGGATGCTGAGAGGGGCCTCCAGAGCACACCCCACCCAAACCCCTCCGCTGCACCCCACCATGACAGCGCCGTCCCCCCCGCTGAAGGGGGGGACGGACCCGCCCTGCTTGATCGTATCCTGCGGCAGGCCCGCGCGGTTAAACCCCGCCCGGAAGTGTGCCTGCTGCCGCTTGCCGGCTCTGACTGGTCGCTGGCCTCCCTGTTCGGCAGCTTGCTGCTCACGGTCCCCGCCAGCCGCAAGGGTGTGCGCGAAGGCTACCGGCTGGTTAAACAGGTATCCGCCTCCGGCGTCACCGGCACCATCGGTATCGTCGTATTGAACGCCACGGACAGCGACGGCGCGCAACGTCATTTCAACAAGCTGGCGGAAGGGGCGTTCCGCTTCCTCGGCGTGGACCTGGTGAGTTACGGGTATGTTCCCGCGCCGCCTCCAGCCTATGCGCCGGTGGACCTGCTCAAGCCCGGCTTTCATGACGATGAATTGAACTCTGCGGTGGCGGGAATCGCCGCGCTCATCATCGAGGACCTGCCCGTGGCCGAGCCGACCGCCAAGCCGCCGCTCGAGGTTTCCGCCAAGACATCCAAGTCCACCAAGCCCCGCCGCGGCGCGGCTCCGCGCTAAACCGCCGTGTCCCTCGAAATTCACGCGGAACCGCTTCCCGCCGGAAGCGCCCTGCGGTCTCTGGTCATTGACCGGATTCCATCCATCGTGCCGGATGGCCGGGTGGTGGTGTCGGAGCTTCCGCTCCCGGGCGCTCCGGTGCTGGCCCTGGACGGGGAGGGTGTGCCGGTGGTGGTGGCGTTCGATGCCGATGGCGGCAAGGCGCTGACCGAAGGCCTGAGCGCCACGGAAAAAGTGCAGGAAAACGCCGCCTGGCTGGTTGCCCTGTGCCCCGGCATTCCCGACGGCTGTCCGTTCGACCGGGTCCGGCTGATGGTGCTTTCCCCCAAGCCCCCGGCGGGCGCACGGCACCTGGTGCTGGGCATGGCGAACCTGTTTATCGCCACCATTCGCGCCGTGCGCATTGGCCGCGACCTGGGTCTTCTGGTGGAACCGTGGCAGCCGGAAGAAGCCCCGCTGGAGGGACCCTCCCGGAAGGCGTGCACGGAGCGCACCCATATATTCCGCACAGGTCAGATCACCCTGACCGAAGAGGAAGAAGCCTTCTTTAAAAGCCTCTGAAAACCGCCGATCGCGGTCCGCTTGCGGGTGTGCTCCCGGCGGGCTTTTGCGTCCCCTGGCGTTCCGGGGCGGCGTCCCAAGGTAAAATAGGGGGGATGGTTACCGCCTCCGACAATACGCCCACCGACAAGGTTCGGGAAATCCTGGCCCACCTGCCGGATGCCCCCGGTGTTTACCTCATGAAGGGGGAGTCGGGTGGGATTCTCTACGTGGGCAAGGCCAAGTCCCTCAAAAAACGGGTGCGCTCCTACTTTCAGCGGATGGAGTCCCACACCCCCCGGACCCGCATCATGGTGCGCAAGGTGCGGGACATCGAGACGGTGGTCACCGCCGGGGAGGTGGAGGCCCTGGTGCTCGAGAACAACCTG
Organism: Leptospirillia bacterium; assembly: GCA_046754085.1. Taxonomy (GTDB): domain Bacteria; phylum Nitrospirota; class JACRHL01; order JACRHL01; family JACRHL01; genus JBHHVE01. Next base: position 14,056 of record JBHHVE010000023.1, on the reverse strand, counting down.
ATCAAGCGGCATCGCCCCACCTACAACGTGATGCTGCGGGACGACAAGAACTACCCCTACATCCGCCTGTCGGTTCACGAGGACTTCCCGCGCCTGACCGTGGTGCGAAAGGTCAAAAACGACGGCGCCCGTTACTATGGCCCCTACGTGGGGGCGGGCTCCATGCGCGCCACCCTGCGGGTGATCCATGCCCACTTCCCTCTGGCCGATTGCGACATCGTCATCGACGGCAAGCTGGACCGCCCCTGCCTGCAGTTTCAGATTGGCCGTTGCAAGGCCCCCTGCACCGGCTACCAGTCCAGGGAGGACTACAACGCCACCGTGGCGGAGGTCCGCATGTTCCTGGAGGGAAAGGACCGGGAGCTGGAACGGGTGTTGAAATCCCGCATGCAGGCCGCCTCCGAGGCCCTGGAGTTTGAGCGCGCCGCCACCCTGAGGGATCAGATACGTCAAATCAGGGCGACCCTCGTCAAGCAGCGCATCACCACCCCCGGCGGCGGCGATGTGGACGCCTTCGGCCTGGCCCGCGCCGGAGGCTGGACGGCGCTTCAGGCGCTGTTTGTGCGGGAGGGCGCGCTGGTGGGCAACAAGGCCTTCGTGTGGCAGGACAGCCCGGGGGCCGATGGCGAGAGCGGTCTTGCCGGGGTATCCGACGCCGAGTTGTACGCCACATTCATCAAGCAGTTTTACGCCGGGGATGTGCCGGTGCCGTCCCGGCTGATGGTGCCGGTGGCGATTGCCGAGGCGGATGCGGTGGCCGAGTGGCTCACCGGCTTGCGGGGCAAAAAGTGCGAGGTGGTGGTGCCCGCCCGGGGCCGGGGACCGGCTTTTCTGGCGTTGGCCAAAAGTAACGCCGAAAACGCCCTGGATGGCCGTTTGAAGTCCGAACGGGCCGGGGAGCGGGGTTTGGTGGCCCTGCAAAAAACCTTGCGCCTTGCGGCCCCGCCCCGGCGCATTGAGGGGTTCGACATCTCCCACATCTCCGGCGACCTGACCGTGGCCTCCATGGTGGTGTGGGAGGGGGCCGGGCCGAAAAAGGCCGACTACCGCCACTTCCGCATCCGCGGAGTGGAGGGGCCGGACGACTTTTTGTCCATGTATGAGGTGGTGAGCCGTCATTACGGCAAGCTGATCAGGGACAGCCTGCCGCTGCCGAACCTGATTCTGATCGATGGCGGCAAAGGCCAGCTTTCCATGGCGGTGAAGGCGCTTGCCGAAGCGGGCGTGCCCACTCCCCCGGACGGCCCCGCCGTGATCGGCCTCGCCAAGGAGCGCGGCGAAAAATTCGAGCGGGTGTTCATGCCGGGCCGAAAGGACGCCGCCCCTCTCAAGCCCGGCGCCCCCGCCACCCGCATCCTGCAACAGATCCGCGACGAGGCGCACCGCTTTGCCGTCACGTATCATCGCAAGCTGCGCAGCCTGCGCATCAAGGACTCGGAGCTGGACGCCATCCCCGGCATCGGCAAGACCCGCAAAAAAGCCCTGTTAACCGCATTCGGAAGCGTCGCGGGGCTGAAAAAGGCGAGACTGGACGAGATTGCGGCGCTTAAGGGAATGACGCAAAAAACCGCCGGGGCGGTGTGGAACGCCCTGCATGCGAAAGCGGCCGGGGAGGGGGACGACGCACCGGCTCCGAAGACCAAAAGGATCGGCGACATGACACTCACCCCCATGTCGCCCAGGGACGGAAAGCGGAAAGCATGACCATGAAAACCGGCTGCCACGTCCCCACCGCGGGCGGTTTTTTGTAAGTTGTTTACGGCGATGGAAGGGGCATACGTGTCCGGAATAGAAATCGGCTGCCATGTCTCCACCGCGGGCGGCGTGGAAAAATCCCCGGCCCGGGGCGCGGAACTGGGGGCGCGCTGCATGCAGGTGTTCACCCGCAACCAGATGTCGTGGAAACACAAGGAGCTGACCGGCGACGAAGCCGCCCGCTTCAAGGCCAACCTGGCGGGATCCGGCGTGGGCACGGTCATGAGCCACGACTCGTACCTCATCAACCTGTGTTCCCCCGATCCCGAAAAACACAAAAAAAGCACCCTGGGTTTTGATGATGAAGTCAGACGGTGTACAGCCCTGGGCATCCCTCTCCTCAACTTCCACCCGGGCGCTCACATGGGCGAGGGGGTGGACGCGGGGATTAAAAAAATCGCCGATACCCTGAACGGCGTGTGCGCGCGCTTTCCCGACAGCCCGGTGAAGCTGGTGCTGGAGACCGTGGCCGGGCAGGGCAGCACGGTGGGCCGTAGTTTTGGGGAACTGGCCGACATTCTGGCCCGGCTGGACGATCCGTCCCGTTTCGGCATCTGCGTCGATACCGCCCATGTGTTCGCGGCGGGCTACGACCTGGGCAGCGAGGGCGGCTGGGAAAAGACCTGGGAGGAATACGACCGCCTGCTGGGTTTCGACACCCTGCTCGCCTTTCATGTCAACGACAGCAAGGTTCCCCTCGGCAGCCAAGTCGACCGCCACGCCCTCATCGGCCGGGGCCACATCGGTCCCGGCGCCTTCGTGCGGCTGGTGACGGATGAGCGCACCCGGAACGTCCCCATGTTTCTCGAAACCCCCGCCGGGAACGAGGGCTACACCCTGGAGATCAACTGGCTCTATGGCGCGGCCCGTGGGGAACTCACGGATTTGCCGGAGATCGACGAGCAGAAGCGGGGGTACTGAATCCGGCGTAGGTGCCGAAAAGGTCATCTGATACCATGGCCGGGCCGCTTGTTTGCAGGGGAAGATGGACGACAATTCAAAATACCTTCGCAACGTTCGTACCCAGTACGAGCATTTGCCCTATCCCCCCCGTGATCCGGAGGAAGAACGCACGCGCCTGCTGCGCACCACCTCCGAACGGCTCACCAACCTGAACCACTACTGTTACCGGGGCCGCCGCCGTTTCGAGGACTTCCGGGTGCTGGTGGCGGGGGGCGGCACCGGGGATGCGACCGTCTACATCGCCACCCAGCTCAAAAACCTGCCGGGTGCGAAGGTGGTGCATCTGGACATGAGCAAGGCCAGCATGGAGGTGGCCCGGCAGCGCATCGAGGTGCGCGGCCTCGGCAACGTGGAGTGGATGCACGCCTCCCTGCTGGATTTGCCGAAGCTGGGGGTGGAACCGTTCGACCTCATCAGTTGCGCCGGTGTTCTGCACCATCTGGAGGACCCGGACGAGGGCCTGCGGGCGCTGGCCGCGGTGACCGACCCCAAGGGTGCCCTGAGCCTCATGGTGTACGGCCAGGTGGGCCGGACCGGGGTGTACCAGATTCAGGAATTGATGCGCCGGGTCAACGCGGGCACAGCGGACATCGGCGAGCGGCTGGACAACACCAAACGGGTGCTGGCCTCACTGCCCCCGAGCAATTGGTTCAAGCGCGGCGAGGAGATGATCCGGGACCATATTGATTTCGGCGATTCGGGGATTTTCGACCTGTTCCTGCATGAGCAGGACCGGGCCTACACCGTGCACGAGGTCTACGATTACGTGGAGCGGGCCGGGTTGCACTTTATCGATTACGTGATGCCCCACCGGGCCTACCTGGAGCCGTCGTTCTACATTACCGACCCGGAGTTGCTCGAAAAGATCACCGCCATGCCCCTGCGGGACCAGCGGGCGATCATGGAGTTGATGACCGGGATGCTGCACCAGCACCACTTTTACACATCTCCCACGCCGGACCGGGTGGCCTCCGTGGATGATCTGGACAACGTCATCTTCCCCGGCCGTCATCCGAAAATCCTGCAAAGCATCGTGGAGAATTTCAAAAAGCAGCCGGGCCAGCCACTCATCGGCCGAAGCAAGTACCACCCCATCCGTTTCGACCCCGGCGGGTACGGGCCGGAAATACTTTCCAACATCGACGGCAAACGGACCCTGGGCGAAATTTTCGCGGCGGTGCGGGAGTCGTCCGGTGACTCGAAACTCACCGATGCGATGCTGCTGGCGGATTTCAAACCGCTGTACGGCCAGCTCTCCATGCAGAACGAGGTGCTGCTGCGGCACAAGTCGGTGCCCGACTACCCGGAAATTCTGGAGTAGGGGGTCACGTCTGGCGTGACCCCATGCTACCTCGGCCACGTCAGTACGGTTGATTTCAAACGGCTTCATGTGGAAGCTGGGCAGTGTCAACAAAATCGGGTGATAGTCGTTGTGAAGCAGTTTATTTTTAATGAGGTGGCGCTATAAGCGGGGTGTTTGAGGCTATTTCTAAGGCTATGTCCAAGCAGAAGGTGGAGGATACTTTTACATCCTCTGAAATCAAGAAGATTGTTTGCCCCGGGTTTTGGAGGAAGAAAGGGTCGGTTATCCCATCCGACCTTTGCTACAACCGAGTGAATGAAGGCATCAACAAAACGGCGGATTGGAAGGTCAAATTTATTTCGACGCGGTTGTTTATCTATCTAGGAAAGAATCAATACAGATACGTTGGGCCTGATTACCGTTACTTGGACAAGGTGTGGCATAAAAAGAAAGGGGATTCAAAAGACAAGGCTGTTGGAAAGTGGGTAGAAAGAGGGGGAAAGCGCCTTGTGCAGTGGGGGTGAGTTAGACTCTTACGGCATCCCTTCAACTTCATGCGCCTTCTCCACTTCACCGACCCCCACCTTTACGCCGACGCCTCCGCCACCCTGAAGGCGGTCAACACATCCAATACGTTCAGGGCGGTGGTGGACATGGCCCGGGTCAGTCACCCGGAGGCCGCCTTTTGCCTGCTTACCGGCGATCTGGCCCAGGACGAGAAGGCCGGCGCTTATGTCCGGCTGGCGGAAGTCATCCGGACGTTGGGTGCCCCCGCCTACGCCCTGAACGGCAACCACGAAGACCCGGACGAGATGCGCCGGGGGTTTCAGAAGGTGCCGGGGGCGGTACGGCGGGACGGCAGTTTTTTTGCCGGTAACTGGCAGGTCATCCTCCTGAACAGCCGGCAAGCCGGACAGGTCGCGGGCCGCCTGTCCGATGCCGAACTGATCCGGCTCGACCGGGCCCTGTGTGCCCATGCCCATCATCACGCCCTGATCTGCCTGCACCACCAGCCGGTGCCGGTGGGGTCCGCGTGGATCGACGACATCGGCCTGTTAAACGGCGACGCCCTCCTGAATGTGCTGGCGCGGCACGGCAACGTGCGTGCGGTGCTGTGGGGCCACGTGCATCAGGCGTTCGATGAAACGCGGCGGGTGGGGGAGGGCGGCGTGCGGCTGCTGTCCACCCCGTCCACCTGCTTCCAGTTCGTCCCCGGCGTTACGGAGTTTGCGCTGGATACGGCAGCCCCCGGCTACCGTTGGCTCGATCTGCTGCCGGACGGGGACATCGACACCGGCATCGAGTACCTGCAAAATGCCCCGGTCGCCAAAGACGACGGCAACATCTACTGATACTGAAAAAAGTGCCGACAGCCGTCCGCCTTGCGCCCGCACGGCTTTTGGCGGATTTTTTTGGCAACATTTGTATCGGGCGTTAGCCCAGCAGCCGTTCCAGCACGCCCTTGTAAATTGCCGCCAGCGCCTGAATATCCGCCACCGGGACCGATTCGTCCACCTTGTGGATGGTCTTGTTCACCAGCCCCAGCTCCGCTACCGCCACCCCCTTGGGGGCAATGAACCGGGCATCCGACGTGCCGCCGGTGGTGGAGAGTTCCGGGGTGCGCCCGGTGACCGCGTGGGTCGCTTCGCGCATGGCGTCCGTAAGGGGGCCGGACTCGGTCAGAAACGGGTGGCCGGAGACTATCCACTCCAGGTCGTAGGAGATGCCGTGGTCGTCCAGCAGTCGCCGCACCTGGGCGTCGATCGATTCCGGCGTGGAGGCCGGGGAGAAGCGCAGGTTGAACATGGCCGTCAAATTTCCCGGCGTAACGTTGCTGGCCCCCACCCCGGAGGCGATGTTGGTGATTTGCAGGCGGGTGGGCTGAAAGTGGTCGTCGCCGTCGTCGAAGTGGCGAGAAGCCAGAGCCGCCAGCACCGGCATGGCCCGGTGGATCGGGTTGTCGGCCCGCTCCGGGAAGGCCACATGCCCCTGCACGCCGTGAATGGTGAGGGTGCCGGACACCGAGCCGCGGCGGCCGTTTTTGATGGTGTCGCCCAACACTTCCGTGGAGGACGGCTCGCCGACGATACAGTAGTCCGGAAGTTCCCCCCGCGCTTCCAGCCACTCCACCATGTGACGGGTGCCGTGGGCGGCGTCGCCCTCTTCGTCGCCGGTGACCAGAAACGCCACTGACCCGGAAAGAGGCCCGCTGGCCAGGGTTTGCTCCACCGCGCACAGCATGGCGGCCAGGGCCCCCTTCATGTCCGCCGTGCCGCGTCCGTAAAGGTGGCCGTCGCTCTGCTCGGCGGCAAACGGCGGGTGCTTCCAGTCATCCTCCGGGCCGGGCGCCACCACGTCCGTGTGTCCGGCAAAGCAGACCACCGGGGCGGTATCGCCCAGACGGGCGTAAAAGTTGGGGATGCCTTGTTCCGACAGGTCGTGAACGGTAAACCCCAGCGCTTGCAGCGGCCCGGTCAACAGCGCCTGACAGCCGTGATCCTCCGGGGTGACGGACGGTGCGCGCACCAGCGCGGCGGTAAGTGCCACCGGGTCGGTGCGGTTTTGCATATGTGCTTCGGTGGTCATGCGGTATCCCCTGCGGCCATTTGCGGCAAACGGGCCGCAGGGAAGCATAAAGAGCGCCCATTCACGGGTCAACGTCGGGTCAGCTCCGGATCAAGACAGCTTCTCCACCGGAAACGGCTGATTATCTGCTATTATTAGCAGCTTTGCTTATGGATATTCGTACCTACCTGCAAGACCACATCCTCATTATGGATGGCGGCATGGGCACCATGCTCATGGCCTATGACCTGGACCTGGAAACCGATTTCCTCGGCAAGGAAAACTGCTCGGAAGTACTCTGCCAGACGCGCCCCGAGGTGATCGAGGAAATCCACGGCAAGTACCTGGAAGCCGGAGCCGCGGCGGTCGAGACCAATACCTTCGGCGCCAACCGGCTGGTCCTGGGGGAGTTCGATCTGGCCGACCGTGCCGTCGAATTCAACGAAATGGCGGTGGCCATCGCGCGGAGGGCCTGCGATCGCTACGCCACACCGGACAAACCGCGTTTCGTGATTGGCTCCATGGGGCCGGGCACCAAGCTGCCCACCCTGGGGCACGTGGACTACGACACGCTGGAGGATTCCTACCACGGTCAGGCCACCGGGCTGCTCAACGGCGGCGTCGATGCCCTGCTGGTGGAAACCGCCCAGGACCTGCTTCAGATGAAGGCGGCCATCAATGCCTGCAAGCGCGCCATGGACGACGCCGGTCTGACCGGAAACGCCCGCCCGCTGCTGATGGCGCAGGTCACCATGGAGACCACCGGCACCATGCTGGTGGGCTCCGAGATCAGCGCCGCCCTGGCATCCCTGGAGGCCATGGGGGTGGAGGCGGTGGGCCTCAACTGCGCCACCGGCCCGCGGGAAATGGCCTCACACGTGGCCTATCTTGCCGAAAACACCAATCTACTGGTGTCGGTGCTGCCCAACGCCGGGCTGCCGGAACTGGTGGACGGCCAGACCCACTATCCCTTGGGCGCCGACGAGTTCGCCGACTGGCACCGCCGCTTCGTGAACGACGACGGCGTCAACATCATCGGCGGCTGTTGCGGCACCACCCCGGACCACATCCGCGCCACCGCCCGGATGATTGGCGACATGGCCCCGAAAAAGCGCACGCCCGGCCACCCGGCCGGGGTCAGTTCCATGTACCGTTTTGTGCCGTACCGACAGGAGAACGCCGTGTTCGCCGTGGGCGAGCGCACCAACGCCAACGGCTCCCGCGCCTTCAAGCGCATGCTGGCGGAGGAGGACTGGGAGGGCATTACACGGCTTGGTGTGGAGCAGGCCCGCAGCGGCTCCCATGCCGTGGATGTGTGCGTGGCCTATGTGGGCCGGCCCGAGGCCGCCGACATGGACGAGGTCATCCGCCGCTTCACCACCGGCGTGGATGCGCCTCTGATGATCGACTCCACCGAGGTCGAGGTGATCGAAACCGCCCTGAAGCGCGCCGGCGGCAAGTGCATCATCAACTCCATCAACTTCGAGGATGGGGAGGCCAAGGCCGAGGCCATCATGGCGCTTGCGCGCCGCTTCGGCGCCGCCGTGGTGGCCCTCACCATCGACGAGGAGGGCATGGCCAAAACGGCGGCGAAAAAACTGGCCATCGCCCGTCGCCTGTACGAGTTCGCCGTGGAACGTCACGGCCTGCCCGCTGCCGACCTGATCATCGACCCGCTCACCTTCACGGTCTGCACCGGGATGGAGGACGACCGAAAGCTGGGCATCGAAACCCTGGAGGGCATCCACCGGATCCGCGAAGCGTTGCCGGATATCCAGATCATGCTGGGGCTCTCCAATATTTCGTTCGGGCTAAAGCCCGGCCCGCGCCAGCTCATCAACTCGGTATTTCTGGCGGAGTGCCAGGAGGCGGGCATGAACATGGCCATCCTGCACACGGCCAAGATTCTGCCCCTGTACAAGATCGACGACGATCACAGGAAAGTCGCCCTCGACCTGATCCACGACCGCCGCGCCGAAGGCTACGATCCACTCACCGCACTTATCGAGCTGTTCCCGGACGGGGCCGAGAAAATGGAAGCCGGCGAGGACGAAGCCCCAAGTAGCGTGGAAGAACGGCTCAAATTACGCATCGTGGACGGCAACCGTCAGGGGCTGGATACGGACCTGGAAGAGGCCCTGAACAGCCATGCCGCCCTGACCATTATCAACGACATCCTGCTGGACGGCATGAAGACGGTGGGCGAGTTGTTCGGCTCCGGCCAGATGCAGTTGCCGTTCGTGCTGCAAAGCGCCGAGACCATGAAGGCGGCGGTCGCCTACCTGGAACCCCACATGGACCACGCCGATACCACTGCCAAGGGCAAGATGGTGCTCGCCACCGTCAAGGGCGATGTGCACGATATCGGCAAGAACCTGGTGGACATCATCCTCACCAACAACGGCTACGAGGTGATCAACCTCGGCATCAAGCAACCCATTGAGGATGTGATTGCCGCGGTGCGTGAGCACAACCCGGACGCCGTCGGCCTGTCCGGCCTGCTGGTCAAATCCACGGTCATCATGCGCGAGGGGCTGGAAACCATGACATCGGAGGGGCTTAACGTCCCTGTGCTGCTGGGCGGTGCCGCCCTCACCCGCAGTTACGTGGAGAAGGATTGCCGCGAAGCCTATCCCAAGGGACGGGTGGAATACGCCCGTGACGCGTTTGAGGGCATGACCCTGATGAGTCGCATTACCGGTGGTGAAGCGGATACGGACGATACCCCCGCTGCCGTACCGGTTGAGGAGGCCACCGAGGCCGCCGCCCCCATGACCATGGATGACGAGTTGAAGGAGCGTTTCAAGGACGCCCCGGCTGCGCCGCGGGGCTCCACCGTGACGTGGGACGGTGTGCCGGAGCTCAAGCCGCCGTTCTGGGGCGCGCGCCGCCTGGAATCGATCCCCCTGCAAAACATCGCCCCGTTCGTCAACGAAACCATGCTGTTCCAGTTCCAGTGGGGGTTTAAAAAGAAGGCGGTGCCGGAGGAGTTCAGGGACCGCTTCGACGACTTTGTGCGGGAGCAGGTGCGGCCCACCTACCACCAGTTGCTCAAGCGGTGCGCCCAGGAGAACATTCTGGAGCCCCAGGCGGTGTATGGCTACTGGCCCGCCAACAGTGATGGAAACGACCTGATTGTGTGGAATCCGGAAGGTGGAGAGCAGTGCCGTCTGACGTTCCCGCGCCAGTCCGCCGAGCGCGGCGGGCTGTGCCTGGCCGACTTCTACCGCCCGCTGGCCAGCGGCGTGAAGGACGTGGTGGCGTTTCAGCTGGTCACCATGGGGCAGCGTGCGTCCGACCTGGCACGGGAGTGGTTTGCGGCGGACCGCTACCAGGACTACCTGTTCCTGCACGGCCTCACCGTGGAGATGGCGGAAGCCCTGGCGGAAGTGGTGCATCAGCGCATACGGGCTGAACTTGGCTTTGCCGGGGAGGATGCCAGGGACACCCACAAACTGGTGCATCAGGGCTACCGTGGCGCCCGCTATTCCTATGGGTATCCGGCCTGTCCCAATCTGTCCGATCAAAAATCGTTGCTCACACTGCTCAAGGCCGGGGAACTGGGCGTCGAAATGAGTGAAGGGGACCAGTTGCACCCGGAGGCGTCCACCTCTGCAATTGTCACGTTGCACCCGCAGGCGCGGTATTTTGGAGTCTAGTCCCGTGGCCCGGTATGGCGGTGAGAGGATAGGGGTGGTCGGGGGATGACCGGTTACATCACCTTTGCAGTGGTTGCGATGGCGGCCCTTGGCGGCGTTTTCTGGTATGCCCGATGGAAGACCTGGAAGGCGCACGTCCACGAGGTGGAGCAGGAACTGGCGCAGTTTGTGGGTCGCCGGGCGGTGGTGACCGAGGGGCTGAATCCCGGCCCCGGAACCATTCGGATTGACGGCGAAGGCTATCAGGCCCGCACCATCAACGGCGTTCAGGTCGGTCCCCGGGTGCTTGTGGAGGTGGTTGGCGTGCGGCACACGGAACTGTTGGTTCGCAAGGTCTATGGACAGGCCCGGCTGATCGATGTGGACGAAATTGAAAAGCCGCTCCCAAACGCGCGCGAAGGCTAGTTTCCCGTATCCCGTTTGTTTGACCTAAAAAAAAACCGCTTCGTATACTGCCCGCAAGAGCCTGAAAAAAGGGCCGTTCACCCCAGTCGGCGTTAAGGATTCATGGACCAGACCCAACCGAAAGACCTGTTGCTTGAACAGAACGAACTGAACGAGCAGAACCTGGAGCAGATTATCAGCCGCATTCTCGGCGGCCCGGTGGACTACGCCGACATCTACTTCGAATACAGCCGATCCGAGTCCGTGAGCCTGGAGGAGGGGATCGTCAAACGCGCCTCCCAGCACGTCTCCCAGGGCGCGGGTGTGCGCGGTGTTGCCGCGGAGAAAACCGGCTACGCCTATTCCGACGACATTTCCCTGCCTGCCCTGAGCCAGGCCGCGGATACCGCCCGTGCCATTGCCAAGGGCGGTGGCGGCGACAGGGTGCCGGTGGCCATCGAGCGCCCAAACCAGGACCTTTACCCGGTTGAGATACCGCCCACGGACGTGCCGGTGCAGGACAAGGTCAAGCTGTTGCAGGAGATCGACGCCATCGGCCGTGCCTGCGACCCGCGCATCGTCAACGTGATGGCCTCCATCTCCTGTGAATACAAGGTGGTGCTGGTGGCCACCTCCGGTGGGCTGGTGGTGGGTGACATCCAGCCCCTGGTGCGGCTCAACGTCAGTTGCGTGGCCCAGTCCGGCGACAACCGGCAGATCGGCACCTTTGGCGGCGGCGGCCGCAGCGATTTTGGCATGTTCACGGACGACCGCGCCTTCGAGACCTACACCAGGGAGGCGGCCCGTCAGGCGCTGCTCAACCTGGACGCGGTGCCCGCGCCCGCCGGTACCATGGATGTGGTGCTGGCGCCGGGCTGGCCCGGTATCCTGCTGCACGAGGCCATCGGCCACGGGCTGGAGGCGGACTTCAACCGCAAGGGGGTGTCCGCCTTCTCCGGCCTGCTGGGCAAGCAGGTGGCGTCCGAACATTGCACCATCGTGGACGACGGCACCCTGCCCGGACGCCGGGGCTCCCTCAACGTGGACGACGAGGGCGTACCCACCAGCCGCACCGTGCTGATCGAGGACGGCATCCTGAAGGGCTACATCAACGATCGCATGAATGCCAAGCTGACCGGCGCCGAACTGACCGGCAACGGCCGCCGCGAGTCCTACGCCCACGCCCCCATGCCGCGCATGACCAACACCTTCATGGAGGCGGGGCAGGAGGAGCCGGAGGAGATCATTAAAGGGGTTGGCAGGGGGCTCTACGCGGTCTCTTTCGGGGGCGGCCAGGTGGACATCACCAGCGGCAAGTTCGTGTTTTCCGCCAGCGAGGCCTACCTGATTGAAGACGGCAAGATCACCACCCCGGTCAAGGGCGCCACCCTGATCGGTAACGGCCCGGATGTGCTGACCCGCGTGACGGCGGTGGGCAACGACCTGGAACTGGACTCCGGTATCGGCACCTGCGGCAAGGAGGGGCAAAGCGTCCCTGTGGGCGTTGGACTGCCGACCATCCGGGTCAACGACCTGACCGTGGGCGGCACCGAGGCATAAACACTGTCAATTGCTTTTCCTGCGCGGGGTTCGAAACCTCAGGATGACCGTAACGAGGTAACTTCCCATGCCCCACTTTCCATCGGACATATGTCATGAGTAGCGTGTGTGACGGCTGCGGCAAGGGAGGTCCTCTGATCAAGCACTCCCTGGGGCGGGATTTCTTCGGTGGGGTGTATGACCGGTTAACCCCCGCCAGCGACCGGGCCCCCGCCTGGTATTGCCAGGATTGTTCCAGGCAAAAGCACATGCAGCGGGATTACCGCTCGATCTCCGAAGCCCTCGACAGATTGATGGCGGATGAGGCTTCGCCTCTCTCCGATGCCGGTGAAGCCGCGCGCGCCGCCGCCCGTCTGGCGGAGATTGCCAAAGGGGTGGGCAGTGGATTGCTCGAGAAGGCCGAGGTCGAGGCGCTGAGGGCACGCCTGAAGGAATGTGGCTTGGCCTGAGCCTGGTGCATGCCATGAGGGGGCTTCGGCCAAGCCGGCATCAGCGGAAAAGGGGGTTTTGCCCCTTCACCTGTGTGGCATGTGTCCCCCTAGCGGCTCAGCTGGACGTTTTCCAGGGTGGTCCCGAGCTGATTGGTGATGGAGTTGACCAGTGTTCGCTCGGTGGCGGTATAGACCCGAGGCTCCCGGTTGAACAGGTGAAGTATCCCCATAAGCCGGGATTTGACGATGATCGGCATGCTGTGCACGCCGAGGAATCCCAGGTCCCGCTCCAGCAGGTTAAACTGGGCCGAATCCCGCAAGTCCTCGATGGTGAGCGCCTGCTTTTCCTCTTTCAGGTGGTTTTCCAGGGTATCGAGTGCCTTGGTGAAGTTGGTGTCTTCCAACAGGGAACGGGGCGCGGCGTGAAGGGTGGTGTTGGCCCCGGTGGCGAACTCGGTCAGGACAATGGCGTCTGACGGCACCGTTACCATGATCTTGTTCAGGGCATCGACAAAGCCGTCGTCCTGACCGGGTGCCTGTTGCAGTGAACTGACAATGGCGTAGAGGGCGAACAGCTCCCGGTTATTGGCTTCCAGCTCGCGGGTACGCTCGGCGATCTTGGCTTCCAGCCCCGAATAAGACGCCTTGAGTTTTTCGCCCATCTGGTTAAAGGCCTTGGCCAGGTCTTCGATCTCGTCGCCGGAATGAACCGTAATGGTGTGTTCCAGGTTGCCGCCGGAGATGAATTCCACCCCCTCCCGCAGGGTTTGGATCGGCCGGATGATGCTGCGCGCCGTGATCGACCCGAGTATGGCCACCACCAGTGCGCCGAGAACGCCCGAGAGGGCGACCCATTTGAGCAGGTCGTAGATCGGGGCGAAGGCTTCTTCCGGATCCTGGCTGGTCAGGATGTACCAGCGGTTGCCCCCGAAGTTGTGAGGGCTGCTGCTGAACGTGGTGGACACCGGCGCAAAGCCGTTAATGGCGTATTCACCGCTGTAGTGGATGTCTTCCAGGCTTGACACCCATCCGGGCTTGTCGCGCAGCACCAGTTGCTGATGCGACTGGGAGAGCAGGTGGCTCTTAATGGGCAGGATCGGGCAGAAAATCACGACGCCGTCGGAGCTGACCAGCATGGTGTGGTCAGAGCGCCCCGAGGTCACCTCGGTAACCACCTGGAAAAAACGGGGCGCGTTGTGAACCATGTAGAGGGCGCCGATTACCTGCCCCAGCTTGTCGCGAACCGGGACGGCCATGTTGAACAGGAAGGTGTTTTCCTCTTCCGAGTGTACGATGCCGCTCAGGTAGGGCTCTTCTTTCTCGATGACCGCTTTCCACCATTCGGTATCGGAGAAATCGTAGTGCCGGGGGCGCGTGGGGGCGGCCCCCGCGGCCCCCCTGATCCACGGAGCGACCGGGCTCGCGCTCACGTTCGT
>JBHHVE010000022.1:0-44652 GCA_046754085.1 Leptospirillia bacterium | reverse complement strand
CACTCCCTTATTCAACCCGCCTCGTTTGTCCCATGAGTGCTGACGACGGACAATGCGCAGCACTTCCACCACGGCGTCGATGATGAACCCGTGCAGCCCGCCATCCACGTCGAAGACCAGAATGCGCTGGTTTTCGTTTCTTTCCATGGGGGCCAGTTGGATGCTGTCGCGCATGTCCATCACCGGCACGGCCGTGCCGCGCAGATCAATCATTCCGACTTCCCGCCCCGCCGTGTTCGGCATCCGGGAGACCCGCTTTGGCACCGGGGTGATTTCCTGAACCAGGTCGAGCATGATGCCGTGCTCCCATCCGTCCAGGTAAAACACCACCAACTGGGCCTCGTTGACGGCCTTTGTGGGCGTCTGCTTTTCCGTATTCCGGCTGACCACCTGCGAGGCCATTCCTTCGGAGTGCGCGATGATGGCGTCCAGTTCGTTCGGGGTATGGAAAAGTCCCGCAAGATCCAGGACGGAGAGTTGTCTGGCTCCGTTTTTCAGGGACAGGACGGTCATGATTTCCCGATGTCTGCCGCCATCACGGGCGATGATCTCAGGCCCCTTGTTCAGGTCGCTTGAGGCAACCCGCAGCACCTCGCCCACCCGGTCCACCAGCAGGCCCACCTGGCGGGGCCGACCCAAAGGGGTGGTCAGTGTGGCTACCAGAATCCGGACGCACTCCTCGACGGGCGAATCCGCCAGATGCAGCATCCGGTGCAGACTCACCAACGGGATAACCTGACCCCGGAGGTTGATCATCCCCAACAGGTGCTCATCGGCGGCGGGCACCTTGGTTATTGTTTTCGGGATGCGGATGATTTGCTCAATGCCTTCGATGTCGAAGGCGTACTCTTCACTGTTCAGCATGAAGGTAAGCAGTTCACAGGTGTCCGCTTTTCCGATGGTTGATGTATCCAGGCCGGATTCGGCTTCCGCATGGTCGTCCCGGTTTTGCATGGCCTGTTCCAGCGCCGTCGACATTTCCGGGTCGATCAGCATGGCGGCGTTCAGCAACTGGGTGGCCTGCCTGCCGTTCTGGTCCTTGAGAACACCTTCCACCAGGTTGGTCGAAATCAGGTCACCCATGCAGCTTGCGGGTTCGATGCGGCTGGCCGTCACGTCCAGCATTTCGACAATGCTGTCCACGAGGAACCCCGTGGGACGCCCCGCATGGGTGATGATCACCCGGGTGGCTTCACCGGGCTCTGTTTTCGGATGACCGAGCAGAGTGCAAAGGTCCAGTATCGGCACCATGCGCCCCCGCAGATCGGCCAGCCCCAGAAATGCTTCGGGCGCCATGGGAATCCGGGTGGTGGTGGGAACACGGGCGATCTCCACAACCTTCGCCACGTCGAATCCGTATCTTACGCCGGCGACCTGACAAATGACGTACTGATGATGGTCTGATAGTTGTCCGACTGCTTCCGTTTGGGAAACATCCCCCCCAATTTGATTTGTCACGAACTACAATCTCCGACTTTCCGCAAACCAACCGGACTGGGCGGCTTGTTATAAACAAAAACCTGTCAATTCTCGCCGCCCATCATGGTGTGCTCGCACCATCGGAGAGTGATCGAACAGCATTCTTATCGGGAGGTGGGGCAAAAAACTAAACGGGAAAAACCTACACTTTTGTATTCTTTTTGGTATGAGGGGAGGCACCCGGAAACCGGGGAAAAACGGTCAACCTTGGTATCGGATCGGCTGTTTCATCCATATTGGTTTATCAGGGCCTGACCCCCGTCTGGCGCGCCAGCGGGCGCGCATGTGGTATCGCGGGGCGCGTCCCCTGCCCGTCAGGCTGGAAGCAAAGCGGGCATGGGCGTATGTTTAAGAAAAAAGGGGAGGCTGCGCATGAACACCGGCGGCACCATCGCCTATTTTTCCATGGAGATCGCCCTCGAACCGGGGATGCCCACCTACAGTGGGGGCCTGGGTATTCTGGCGGGGGACACCATCCGCTCCGCCGCCGATCAGGAGCTTTCCCTGGTGGCGGTTTCCCTGCTGCACCGCAAGGGTTACTTTTTCCAGCGTATAGCGCCGGACGGCACTCAAAGCGAGGAGCCGGTGGTGTGGGCGGTGGAGGATTTTCTGACCCCCCTTACGGACCGGGTGGAGGTTTCCATCGAGGGGCGCAAGGTGCGGGTGGCGGCCTGGAAGTACAAGGTGCACGGTGTTACCGGTCACACGGTGCCGGTCTACTTACTCGACACCGACCTGCCGGAAAACGCGCCGGAAGACCGCCGGCTGACCGATGTGCTCTACGGAGAGGGGAAACGCTACCGCCTCTGCCAGGAGGTGGTGTTGGGCATGGGCGGGGTGAAGATGCTGGACACCCTGGGCCACGGCAACGTGGCGCGCTACCACATGAACGAAGGACATGCGTCGTTTCTGGCCCTGCAACTTCTGGAGGAGAGCGCCGCCGATGGCGACCGGGAGGGGCCGGGGCTGACGGACATCGAAGCGGTGCGGGAGCGGTGTGTGTTCACCACCCATACCCCGGTGCCCGCCGGGCACGACAAGTTCCCCCTCGACATGGTGCGCGAGGTGATCGGCGAGCGAGCCGAGTTCGCCATGCCCGATGTGTTCTGCTGTGAGGGGGAACTGAACATGACGTTCCTGGCGCTCAATCTCTCCGGCTACGTCAACGGCGTGGCCAAGCGACACGGGGAGGTGGCGCGGGACATGTTCGCCCGCTACCCCATTGATTCCATTACCAACGGCGTGCACGTGGCCACCTGGGCTTCGGAGCCGTTTGCGCGGCTGTTCGACCAGCATATACCCGGCTGGCGGGAGGACTCCTTCAGCCTGCGCTACGCCCTCGGCATTCCGATCGGGGAGGTGTGGTCGGCGCATCAGGAGGCCAAGCGGGAACTGGTGAACCACATCAACCGGGAGACCAATGCGGGGTTTGATACCGATGCCCTGACCTTGGGGTTTGCACGCCGCATGACCCCCTACAAGCGGCCCGATCTGTTGTTTTCCGACCTGGATCGGCTGGCGGGGATTGCCCGTGGCGGCGGGCCGTTGCAGGTGCTCTATGGAGGCAAGGCGCACCCCTCGGACGAAGCGGGCAAGCAGGCCATCCGCCGCATCCATGAGGCGGCGAATGCCTTGGGGGACGAGGTGAACGTGGTTTTTCTGGACAATTACGACATGGGGCTGGGCCGTATCATCACTGCCGGGGTGGACGTGTGGCTCAACACCCCCCAGCCGCCCAAGGAGGCGTCCGGCACCAGCGGCATGAAGGCGGCGGTGAACGGGGTGCCGTCCCTGTCGGTACTGGACGGCTGGTGGATCGAGGGATGTATCGAGGGGGTCACCGGCTGGGCCATCGGTGAGGACGGCCGAAACGGCGACGCCACCGATTCCAAAGACGACGCCAAGTTCCTGTTCGACAAGCTGGAGAGTGTGGTGATACCCACCTATTACCAGCAGCGCGATGCCTTCACTGACATGATGCGCCACACCATCGCCCTGAACGCCTCCTTCTTCAACGCCCAGCGCATGCTGCAGCAGTATGTGCTGAAGGCCTACTTCCTATAGGACGGGAACCTGTGGCCGGCGTAACCGTGCGGGTCGCTGCCTCGGGCAAGGGCGACCCGCACGGATACCTCGGGATACCGCGACCCTCTAGCGGCGACCGCCGCCCATGCCACCACCCATTCCGCCGCCCATTCCGCCGCCCATGCCGCTACCCATGCCGCTACCCATGCCGTTCTGGGGGGGAAGGTCGGGCAGTTCCACGCCCATTTCCCGGGCGCGGGCCTGCATCATCTTGTGATGTTGGTTGTGGTAGGCCTCCCGCGCCTCCTTGGTCTTGAGGTTCCGCATCTGGTTGCGGTGCGTCATGCGCTCTTCTTCGGTCATCAACTGCCAGCCATACACGGTTTTGTCGTTGTAGTCCTCGTCAACGCTCTGGCCGGTCTTCTCGTCGTAGTCCTCGTCCGCAAGGGCGGGCGATGGGATGCCGACCCACAGAAACGCCGCCACGGATAGCATTGCAAGCTGCCTGATCATTGCCACATCCTCCATCAAAGGAAAAAACGTGCTGCACAAATTGTCCGATAAATCGAATGTGCCTCCGCCGTCGGGTGTGGTGCAAGTACTCAACAGATAAAAAAAGCGGCCAGTCCGATATGGACTGGCCGCTTAAATTCTTACCCGCTCACCGGGGACTGGCCCCGCTTGGTGCGCCCTTATCGCCGGGGTCCGCGACCCCCTTATGCCCGCACGGCTAGTGCTGTTGGAGGGTGCAGCTGATCTCGTAGTCGAGTAGCTCGGTGATCTGGGGGTTGGGGCCGCACAGGAGGCAGTTGGGGTTCTTTTTGTATTTGACCCGCATGAACTCCATCTCCAAGGCATTGTAAACCATGAGCTGACCGGCGAGGATGTTGCCCTGGCCCAGGATCAGCTTGACGGTTTCGGTGGCCTGGAGGATGCCCACGGTACCCGCCAGCACGCCCAGGATACCCGCCTCCTGACAACTCGGCACCAGATCCGCGGGGGGCGGCTCCGGGTAGAGACAGCGGTAGCAGGGGTCGTTCGGCTCGTGGCCGCGCAGCACCGTGACCTGGCCGTCGAAACGGAACATGGAGCCGGACACCAGCGGCTTTTTGAGCATGAAACAGGCATCGTTCATCAAAAAACGGGTGGGGAAATTGTCCGACCCGTCCATGACGATGTCGTAGTCCTTGATGATGTCCAGCACATTGGCGCTGGTGATGCGCTCCTCCACCGTATTGACGGTGATGTTCGGGTTGATGGAGAGCAGGGTCTCCCGCGCTGAATCCACCTTGGGGCGGCCCACGTCCGGGGTGGTGTGCAAAATCTGGCGCTGCAGATTGGACAGGTCCACCACGTCCAGATCGACGATGCCGATGGTGCCGACACCGGCGGCGGCGAGATAAAGGGCCGCCGGGGAGCCGAGGCCGCCCGCGCCCACCATGAACACCTTGGCGTCCTTGAGCTTCTGCTGCCCTTCACCGCCCACCTCTTTCAGGATGATGTGGCGGCTGTAGCGTTCAATTTCCTCTTCGGTGAAATCCATACTCAAACCTTGTTTTCTGCGGGGCTTTTTTGCCCTATTCGATCACGTTCAATTCGATGGGATCGACCTCGACGCCGATCTTGACCATGGTGGCCACGGCGCTGTCGATGGCCTCGTGGGTGCCTGCCAGGGACAGATCCATGGTGCCGGTGCCCTCTTTGATGTCGGCACGTCGGATGTTGAACACCACGCCGAACCGTTGCACCACGTCGCACAGCACCGGCTGGGTGACCTTGTTGGCCGGAAACGTCAGGTGGAAGCGCATCTCGTGCTGGTCCATGTGTTCAGCCCCCCGCGATGGCCGGGACGATGGACACGGAATCGCCTTCGGAGAGGGCTGTTTCCGGGCCGTTCATGAAGCGGATGTCCTCATCGTTAACATAGATGTTGACGAACGGGCGAATCTGGCCCGACTCGTCGCACAGCCTCTCCTTGAGGCCCGGAAAGTTGGCTTCCAGATCGTCCACGATGGCGGCGATATTGGCGCCGTTGGCGGACACATCACTGTTGCCGTCCGTGAGTTTCCGTAACGGGGCCGGAATCCGTACCGTAATCGACATTTCCTGAGTGCTCCTGGTCTTGCTTGCTTAAATCTATAAAAAGGATAGGGACGGCAGGGACTACTCCGTTGCCTGCGCCTCTTTCTGTTCCAGCTTGAACTGCTCCTCGAAGGCCGACAGGCTGGCGGTGATCTGCACGGGTTTGCCCACGGAATCCCGCACCGCCTCCTGGGTTTTGAGACCGTTACCGGTGATGTAGGCCACCACCACGTCGTCCTTGTGAAAGGTGCCTGCCTCGGCCAGCTTTTTCAGGGAGCCAATGGTGACGCCGCCGGCGGTCTCGGCGAAGATGCCCTCGCACTCGGCCAACAGTTTGATGCCCTCCACCACTTCGTGGTCGGTGACGTGGGCCATGCGGCCGTCGGTCTCGGCGGCGGTTTTCAGGGCGTAGAAGCCGTCCGCCGGGTTGCCGATGGCAAGGCTCTTGGCGATGGTGTCGGGTTTGACCGGGCGCACGAAGTCGCGGCCTTCCTCAAACGCCGCCGCGATGGGCGAGCATCCGGTGGCCTGAGCACCATGCATGCGGGTCTTGATGGGGCCGTCCAGAATGCCGAGCCTGGCGAACTCGTTCAGCCCCTTCCAGATTTTGGTGTAGAGGGAGCCGGAGGCCATGGGCGCGACCACGTGGTCCGGGGTCTTCCAGCCGAGCTGCTCGGCGGTTTCAAACGCCAGTGTTTTTGAGCCTTCAGCGTAGTAGGGGCGCACGTTGATGTTCACAAAGGCCCACGGGTACTCGCTGGCGATCTCGGAGCAGAGGCGGTTGACGTCGTCGTAGGTGCCGTCCACCGCGAGCACGGTGGGGTTGTACACCAGGTTGCCGATGACCTTGCCCGCTTCCAGGTCGTTGGGGATGAACACGTAGCAGCCGAGGCCCGCCTCGGCGGCGTGGGCCGAGACCGAGTTGGCCAGATTGCCGGTGGAGGCGCACGCCACGGTCTTGTAGCCGAACTCGACGGCGCGGGAGATGGCCACCGAAACCACCCGGTCCTTGAACGACAGGGTGGGGTGGTTGACCGTATCGTTTTTGACGTACAGGTGGTTGAGGCCGAGCTTTTTGCCCAGGTTCCTGGCGTGCACCAGCGGCGTCATGCCGACCGATGCGCCCACCGTCGGTGCGTTTTCCACCGGCAACAGGTCGGCGTAGCGCCACAGGGAGAACGGCCCCTTTGCGATGGAGGCGCGGCTCATGGTTTTCGCGATGGTGTCGTAGTCGTAGTCCACTTCGAGGGGGCCGAAGCAGAATTCGCAGACGTGGACCGCCTCCGCTTTATATGCGCTGCCGCATTCGCGGCATTTCAAGCCTTTGATCTTTGCCATGTCTTGATTCCTTGGCCGTGCTTACAGGGCGCAGGCCCGTTCCTCGCCATCCACCAGGTCGGTGATGCTCGGGTTATCGCCGCACACCGGGCAGGCCGGGTTTTTCTTCAGTGCGACCTCGCGGAAGTCCGCGTCCAGCGCCTGATAGGTAATCAGGCGGTTGGTGAGTTCGTTGCCGATGCCGAGGATCATCTTGAGCACCTCGGTGGCCTGGATACTGCCGATAACGCCGGCCAGCACGCCGAGTACCCCGGCCTCCTGACAGGACGGCACCAGCCCGTCCGGCGGCGGCTCGGTGAACACGCAGCGGTAGCAGGCGGTCTTGCCCGGACGGATTGCCATGGCCTGACCGGAGAAGCGCAGGATGCCGCCGTGGATCAGGGGCGTGCCGGTCAGCACCGCCAGATCGTTGATCAGGAACTTGGAGGCGAAGTTGTCGGTGCCGTCGATGATGTAGTCATAGCCCGCCACCAGGTCCCTGGCGTTGGCGGCATTGAGGCGGTCGTGGTAGGTGACGACCTCCACGTCCGGGTTCATGGCGTTGACCTTGTTCTTGGCCGACTCGGCCTTGTGCACGCCCACGTCCCTGGTGTGATGGATCACCTGACGCTGGAGGTTGGACAGATCCACCTCATCGTCGTCGATGATGCCGAGCTTGCCGATGCCCGCCGCCGCCAGATACATGGCCGCGGGCGCACCCAGTCCGCCGGCGCCGACGATGAAACAGGAGGCCTCGCGAATTTTGATCTGTCCGACCCCGCCCACCTCGGGCAGGATGATGTGGCGGCTGTACCGCTCAATCTGTTCTTCCGTAAAGTCCATAACGCTCGCTCGCGATGTGGGGCCGGGGCCCGTTCGCCGGTTTAGATGTTGAAGTACTTTTCGATGCTGAAGTAACGCTCGCCGGTATCCGGCAGCACGGTGACCACCCGTTTGCCCGCTCCCAGTTCCCTGGCGACCTGTATGGCCGCGCACACGTTGGCGCCGGAACTGATACCCACCAGCAGTCCTTCCTCGTGGGCGAGTTGCTTGGCAGTGCGGTAGGCCTCGTCGTCGTTGGCCTTGATGATCCGGTCGATGACGCCCTGATCCAGCACCGGCGGTACGAAACCGGCGCCGATACCCTGGATCTTGTGGGGCCCGGCCTCCTCCCCGGAGAGCACCGCGCTGGTCTCGGGCTCCACCGCGATGATCTGGGTGTCCGGATTGTTTTTCTTCAGCACGTGGCCAACGCCGGTGATGGTGCCGCCGGTGCCGACGGACGCCACAAAGGCATCCACCTGACCGTCGGTGGCCTCAAGAATTTCCGGGCCGGTGCTCAGGCGGTGGGCCTCCGGGTTGGCCGGGTTCTCGAACTGGTTGGGCATGAAGTAGTCCGGGTTGGCGTCCTTCAGGGACTGGGCCTCGCGGATCGCGCCGCGCATGCCCTCCCACGCCGGGGTCAGGACCAGTTGTGCGCCGTAGGCGGACAGCAGGCTGGCGCGCTCCATACTCATGCTTTCCGGCATCACCAGGATCAGCTTGTAGCCGCGCACCGCCGCCAGCATCGCAAGTCCGATGCCGGTGTTGCCGCTGGTGGGCTCGATGACGGTACCGCCGGGCTTCAGATCGCCGTTGTTCTCGGCGGCGTTCAGCATGCCCTCGCAGATGCGGTCCTTGACCGAGCCGCCGGGATTGAAATATTCAACCTTGCAGAGCACCTCGGCCATGTCGTCCCCGATCATGCGGCTCAGGCGCACCAGGGGGGTCTGTCCCACCAGACGGCCGACGTTGTCGTGCACCCGGGTGCCGGCGCCGCCGCCCATGAAGAACATCAGCTCCAGCTTGTCGCCGTCGGCCAGGGCGGCGGCATCGAAGCTGTCCCGCTCGAGAATGACACCGTTGTGCTCCACGGATACCATGCGGGGTTCGATTTCCCGCTCGGAGAGGAGAGCGCCCACGGTGGTGCCGTCCTGAAGTTCTTCGGCCTTGCCGTTGATCTTGACACGAATGGACATCTTGCCTGTGTTGCCTTTCCAGGTATGCTGCCGGCCCCTCTGATGGCCCCGGCAGGGCTTCCGTTACGGGGCGGTGCCACGGCATTCCGACCGTGCCCGCCCGCATTCACACGAGGTTCCACCAAAACATAGGGGTCGAATTTCGACAAAAGAATCCTGCAAATCTAACAGTAAATTGGTTGTACTGTCAATCATTACAGGCCTTTCCGGCCTTGTCGCGGATGCCGGAAAAGAGGCCCTTTACGAGGGCGCCGGGAATTGACAGGGAGCCGCCCACAGCGGTTTAATCGGCCCTCCTTTTCGCCTTTCCCTTCCGGTGTGGTGCGGTGCCCGCAACGGGTCCGGCCTGCGGTCATTTCCGGCGATATGGGTTTTTTATGCGGGGGCGCGCCTTGTTAAAGGGCGGAGTGCGGGGTGTGTGCCACGCCGCGGATACGGTTTTTTACTGGAGGGGGTTATGAAGAAGCAGGTCATACGGGGTCGGGGGCAGGTCATTGGCTAAAGCAAACGGCATGAGCGCCATCGAGCGGCGCGCCACCATGTCCCTTGCGGGGATCTTCTCCCTGCGCATGTTCGGGCTGTTTCTGGTGCTGCCCGTGTTCGCCACCTACGCGCACACCCTGGTGGGCGCAACCCCCGCGCTTTTGGGCTTTGCCCTGGGGGTGTACGGCCTGACCCAGGCACTGCTGCAGGTGCCGTTCGGCATGGTCAGCGACCGGATCGGGCGAAAACCGGTGATTACCGCGGGACTTCTGCTGTTTGTTGCCGGCAGCCTGCTGTGCGCCGAGGCCGGCACCATCTGGGAGATGGTGGTCGGTCGCGCCCTGCAGGGTAGTGGCGCGGTGGCCGCCGCCATCGTGGCGATGATGGGCGATCTGACCAGCGAGGAGAACCGTACCAAGGCCATGGCCATGGTGGGGGGCGGCATCGCCATGGCATTCGCTGTCAGCATGGTGGCGGGGCCCCTGATTGCCGCCGCCTGGGGGGTGAATTCCCTGTTCAAGCTGGTGGCGACGTTTGCGGCCCTGTCGATCGTGCTGTTGTGGGTGGCGGTACCGACCCCCGAGGTGGTGCGCCACCACCGGGATATGGAGCTGACCGGCTCCGACCTCTCCCGGGTGCTGGCCGACGGCAACCTGATGCGCCTGAACATCGGCGTGTTTGTGCTGCATATGGCGCTGACCGCAATTTTCGTGGCGGTGCCCCTGATGCTGGCCCGCAGCCTGCCGACGGCGGACCTGTGGAAGGTCTACCTGCCGGTGATTCTGGTGAGTTTCGCCATCATGGTGCCGTCCACCATCATGGCCGAGGCCAGGGGCAAGATCCGCCAGGTGGTGTTGATCGGCATTGGCGTGGTGGCCATCAGCCAGGTGGTGTTGCTTGCCGTCAGCGACAGTACCGCGGGCGTGATTGCCGGGCTGGTGGTGTTTTTCATCGGCTTCAACATGCTGGAGCCGGTGATGCCGTCTCTGGTGACCAAGTTCTCTCCGGCGGGCGCGCGCGGCACCGGCAGCGGCGTGTTCAACACCTTCCAGTTCATGGGGCCGTTTGTCGGCGGCTCCGTCGGCGGCATGCTGTACGACATCAGCCCCCACGCCCTGTTCGGGTTCGTGCTGGTGTGCGCGCTGATCTGGCTGGCGGTGGCCTTCGGCATGGTGGCGCCGGTGCCGTACAGGCAGTTGGTGGTGCCTTTGTCCCTGGCCGAAGGGGTGGCTATCGAGCGGGTGAAGGAAGCCCTGACCGCGCTTGCCGGGGTCGGGGAGGTGCGGATATTCGAGGAGGACGGCGAGGCCCACGTGCGGTTCCTGGCCAAACAGGTGGACGTGGATACGATTTTTGGCGCCGTGCGAAGCCTGTCCCGTGCCTGAGAAGAAGCCGGTGGTGGCCGTGGACGGCCCTTCCGGGGCGGGTAAGAGCAGCGTCTGCAAGGCGGTGGCGCGACGCCTGGGTCTACTCTATCTGGATACCGGCGCGCTTTACCGGGCCATTGGCCTCACTGCCACTGACCGGGGGGTCGATCCGAACGACGCCGTGGCGATGGAGCGCCTGTGTGACGGGATTTCCGTGGAACTGGCCTCCGGCGACGGCGTCGCCAGCCGGGTGCTGGTGGACGGTGAGGACGTCACCGACCGCATTCGCACCCCCGAGGTTTCCCTGGCTGCCGCCGCCGTGTCGAAACTTCAGTGTGTGCGGGACAAGCTGTTTTCGATCCAGCGCGAGGCGGGGGATCGGGGCGGCGTGATCCTGGACGGGCGCGATATCGGCACCGTGGTGTTTCCCGATGCGGACGTGAAGGTGTTTCTCGACGCCTCCGCCGCCGAACGGGCCCGGCGGCGGTACGAGGAACTGATCTCCCGGGGCGAGGCGGTCTCCTTCGAGGAGACCCTGAAGGATGTCGAGGCCCGCGACGAACAGGATCGGACCCGACCGATTTCGCCCCTTAAAAAGGCCGATGACGCGACCTTGATCGATACCACCGAACTCGACTTCGAGACGGTGGTCGAGCGGATCTGCGGACTGCTCTGACCGACTGACCGGCCCCTCTCCAAAACCAATTGAAAATCAATCGGTTATTCCGGTTTTCCGGGTGTGCGCAGGTATGTTCCGGAAGCGGGGTGGAGTCCCTTCCGGTTCCGACCGATAAGAACCCGAGGGTCTTTGTGCGCCGCGTTTCCGCTGGCGTGCTGGGTAGCCCGCTACACAGGCGGTACAAATCTGTACGCCGCGCCCCCCGCCGGGACACGGAAGCGGTGCGGATATTGCCCCCTTAATGTAGCAAAAACAACGGGTTGAAAGTGATCTGGACCCATGGCATGGCGGTTGCTCCGGATATGGAGATAAACGCCTGTGTCAAGGACGTTTTTTAAGAGGAATCATGGCGCACGTATCGGGCATAGGGACGTACTGGAAGCGGCGGCCCACCTTGGGCCAGGCCGGATTTTCGCTGATCGAGCTGATGGTTCTGGTGGCTGTCATCAGTGTCGTGGCGGCGGTCGCCGGGACCGGATACGTGGCGCAGCTTCCCGAGTCCCGCTTGAATGGCGCAGCCCGGCAGATGGTGGGGGACATGCGTCTGGCCCGCTCGTGGGCGGTGACGGAAAACAAGACTTATTTCGGGTGCGTCACCTCCACCACCACCTAATGAAGTCCGCTCGGTGGAGAGCACGGCGGCCACCAGTTGCGCCTCGGCCAACACCACCCTCATCAAATCGGTTGACCTTGCCACTGACTATCCGGGGGTGATTTTCGGCTACAAGGCCGGTATCAACGACTGTACCACCAACCTGACGGCGGTGGCCGACTACGCCACCTTCACCAATGACCGGGTGGCGTTCAACGACAAAGGCTCCTCGGTGGTGAGCGCGGCGGCGGGTGCGGCATTGCAGGGGGTGGGTGAAATCTACCTGACCAATCCGGACGGCACCGATGACCCCACCCGATGCCTGCTGGTTCGGGGTGCGGTCGGTTTCGTCAAGTATTACAAACACGAGGGGGGCGCATGGACAACCTGAACACACGTAGCCGCCTGCTGGGTGAAGACGGATTCACCCTGCTGGAGGTGATGATTGCCGCTGTGGTGGTGGTTGTCGGCCTGGTTGGCGTGGCGGGGCTTGCCATGACCACCGTGCAGGGCAACGACAGTGCCAGCAAGCTGACCGCCGCCACCGTTCTTTCGCAGGACATGGTGGAGGAAATTCGTACCAGCGGCTACGCCAACTCCGTGCCCGCCGGATCGACCGCGGCCATCGTGAACATCGGCGGTACGGATTACACCGCCAACACCCTTACCGAGGACTACGGCAGCACCGTCGGGGACGCCTTCAAGCGGGTGACCGTGGTGACCGAGAACTACCCGGTGGTCTACACCAACATGGTGGTGGTCACCACCTACTGGAACAACGACGGCAACGACGTCGAACTTTCCACCTTTATCGCACGGGAGTGGGAATAGCCATGGGACCCCTGAATCGCCAGGACGGCTTCACCCTCATCGAGATGATGGTTGCCATCGCGATCAGCATGATCGTTGTGGGCGGAGCATTCTCCGCATTTACCTACCAGGACAAGGTGCTCCGGTCCCAGGGCTATGTGACGGAGATGCAGCAGAACGTGCGCGCCGTCATGGACATGATGGTGGGCGAGGTGCAGATGGCCGCCTACGGCATCCCGAGCGCCAACCTGGCCTGGATCGACTGGGTCGCCATGGGGTCGAATCCCCAGATCACCGACGGCGGCGCCGGCAACCCGGACACCATCAGTTTCGCCGCCGCCTTCGACGGCACCCTGGGCACCCTGGCCGGGGCGGAACCCGCCAACTCCAGTTCCATCGATCTCAGTTCGGCCACCGAAGCGGCCAACTTCGACACCGCCACCAAAAAACTGTTTCTGCTGGGCTACAACGAACTGGGGGAAATCAAGAACGTGGTCGGGAACACCCTCCAGGTGGACATGAACGGCCCCGGCGCCGGCAATACCAACACCGCTTCCGACTATATCGCCGGTGCCGCGGTGGAGCGCATCAAGGTCATCACCTACTCCCTGTCCGGCACCAACCTGATGCGTAATGAAAATCAGGGGGATGGCGACCAGATTCTGGCGGAGAACATCGAAGACTTTCAGGTGTCCCAGGCGGGCAACACCGTCACCATCACCGTGACCGCGCGTACCGAAAAACCCGATCCCGACTACGGCGGTGACGGCTACCGGCGGATCACCGTCCCCATCGAGATCAACCTGAGAAACGGTTGACGAGGAGCAGTGCCATGAACGGAACCCTCTCCAACATTCCCGGAAAGCCCGCCGGACCGCTTGCCAACGAGCGTGGCATGGTGCTGGTGATCTGTATGTGGCTGATGGTCTTTCTGGCGGTGGTGGGGGCTTCGGCCAACGTGCTGTCCCGCACCGACATCGCCATCTCGGGCAACTACAAAAACGACACCGAGGCCATGCTGATCGCCGAGGCCGGTTTGCAGCGGGCCCTGGGCGAAATCAACACCAACGTCAACTGGATTTTTGCCAACCCCGACCTGAACGACGCCTTTGGCGCCGATGACGCCATCGGCAACGGCAATTACACCGTGGTGGTGCGGGAAAATGACCCGACCGCCGAGGCCATCCGCGTCACCGTCACCGGCAGCCTCACCGACTCCACCGCCAGTGCGTCCGTGGAGGCGGTGCTGCTGCCGGAGCCGTACTCGGAGACCGAGTGGGCCAGCTTCGCCTGCGGCAGTGGTGATTTCGGCACCAAGGGTGGCGTCACCATCAACGGCAACGTTTACGCCAAGAACGCCATCAAGATGGGTACCGGCGCCTTCGGCGACATGGTCGTCAACGGCATCGTGCAGTCCTATACCAGCGTCAGCATGGGGGGCGCCTCGGGCGCCAATGGGGACATCCTGGCGGGGGATGGCGGCATCTCGGGAGGCGGCAGCAATTTCATCAACGGCGACGCCACCAGCTCGGGCTCCATCTCCGGCGCCCTGAACCCGGTGATCACCGGCACAAGGTCGCAGAACGAGCCCACCAATCCGGTGACCGACGAGTGCATCTCCGACAATATGGCCCTCGGTATGGTGACCATTGAGGACGCCGCCAACTACGAAGCCCGTGCGGGTGCAACCAATGTCGGCACCTCCATGAATCTGGGCGACAGTCTCGATGGCGGCGTCTATTATGCCAGCGGCAACCTGACCGTCAACGACCCCATCCCGATCACCGCCGATACGGTGCTGGTGGTGAACGGAGGCCTCACCTTCAAGTCGGACGCGGCGGCCGGGCTCATCTCCACCAGCACCCCGCAGGTCTACGTCATCGCCCTGGGCGGCGCGATCGTGCAGGGCAACGCCGGTACCCCGGTCACCACCCAGATCGACGGCGTGTTGCAGGTGGGCGCTCCCGCCCAGGACGGCTCCACCGTGACCGGTAACAACCTCAAGCTGGCCAACAACAACTCCCACATCATCATCAACGGCAGCCTGCTGGTCGCCGGAGGCAACCTGCTGATCAACTCCGGCGGCACCGCCGTGTTCAACTACGTGCCCCTGAACAACAGCAACCTGGTGAAGCGCTACGGCATCGCCCAGTGGCGCCGCGTGAGCTGACAAGCGGCACGCCGTTCGGCGTGCCGAGTCATAAAAGGCCCGTCCGCCGCATGGCGGGCGGGCCTTTGTTGTTTTGGGCGGGACCGCCCCCGGTCGTAAGAATCCGAAGCCGCTTACAGCGCCGTGCCTTGTTGGTCCGGCATGCCCGGTTATCCGCAGGCCACGCCCATTACCCCTGAACGGGGTCCTGCACTAGCCTTTGACCACGTAGATCGATTTGGTGCGACTCTTCACCGACAGGAAGGTGGAGATCAGGGTGACCACCGCCACCGGCAGGATCATGCGGTAGTCGTGGGTGAAATCGAAGATGATGATGGTGGCGGTGATCGGTGCATGGGCAACCGTCCCCAGCACCGCCCCCATGCCCACCACCGCATAGGCGCCGGAGGTGGCGGTGACGTTGGGGAGCAGCTTGTGCACCAGCGCGCCGTAGGCGCCGCCGGTAACCGCCCCCATAAACAGGGCCGGGCCGAACAGACCGCCGAAGCCTCTTGAGCCGAGGGTGACCGAGGTCACGATCAGCTTGACGAACACCAGCACCAGCAGCACCTGCCACGGAAAATCCTCGTTCAACGTATGTCCGATGGACTCGATACCGGTGCCGTAGACGTGGGGGAAAAACACCAGAAAAGCGCCCACGATCAAGCCGCCGATGATTGGTTTGCTCCATTCCGGCCCCGCCAGATGATCGAACAGGGAGCGGGAAAAGCGCAGGCCGTTGGTAAACGCTGTGCCCACGACCGCCACCAGCACGGCCAGCCCCAGGTAGGTGCCGACCTCCCAGAAGCTGACGAAGTGGTAGTCGGGCACATGGATCACCTCCGGCCCGATAAAGGTGGTGGAGACAATGGCACCGGTGGCGGAGGCCAGGAAAATGGGGCTGGAAATACGCAGGTGCATCTGCGACAGCACCACCTCCATGGCAAACGCCACCCCTCCAAACGGCGAGTTGAACACGGCGGCGATGGCTGCGGCGGCGCCGGAGCCGATCATGATGACTTTGATCTCATCGCGCATTTCGGACGGAATGCGGAACAGCCGCGCGATGGCGTCACCGATCACCGCGCCCATCTCGACACTGGGGCCTTCCTTGCCGAGGGCGCCGCCGGAGCCGATGGTGATGGCCGAGGCCGCCAGCTTGAAAAAAGCCGCACGGGGGTTTAACGGGTGGGTTTCCTTGGCGTGCAGGGTATCGATCACCTCCGCCACGCCGTACACCCGGATGTCTTTGGGGATGAAGGGCAGCAGCAGCGCCACCAGGCAACCACCCACCACCGGCAGAAACAGGATCTCCCACCAGGCCTTGTTCTGGGCCAGCACGATGGGGTCGCCCGCGCCCAGCAGGAGGGTCTGTACCGCCTGAATCATCCAGGCGAACAGCACCACCGAGAAGCCGGTGGCCAGGCCCACCAGAATGGCCATGAAGGAGACCAGGATGTCCCGGTCTTCCTTGAGTATGCGGAGGTAAGAGAGCATTGTGAGGGCAGGCGTGATACTGGCAGAAACCCGGGGGGCGATCCTAGCAGGGGGGCCTGCCCGCGTCAAACCGACCTGTTGTCACATTTTTGACGATTATTTGCCGTGAAACACACTCCGGACGTCCGTTTCCGGATGGCGGGCGGCCTTGGGGGAAAGGGTTGGCGTTCGAAATCTTATTAAATAAAAACAATGTCTTGTGTCTGTTTGAGCATAATAAACAATGCCATTTAAGTGGGTCTGGCGTGATTGGTACGTAAATCGCACACATGCCCGGGGAAGGTGCATGTGCCGCCCTGTCCGGGTGGTACAACGCCAGACCGAGGAGGTTTTATTTTTGCGGAAAAAGATGCCAAGACCGTTTCTGGGGATGATGTTCCGCTGTTGTAACGTGTATGCGCGGATATATCGCAACCCGGAGGGAACCGCTTATGACGGCAAGTGCCCGCGCTGCATGACGCCGGTGCGGATCCGCATCGACAAGCACGCCGGCACCACCCGCAGCCGTTTTTTCGAAACCCGGTAAAAACCGCCGATAGCGGCCCGATTGCTGCGTTGGTGCGGTGCTCGGAACCTCGACGTACAGAAACGCCTTCGGCTCCCGCGCTCCTCCCGCCTTGCACTCGGACCACTCTCGACGGTTTTTGTGGGGGAGTCCCCACGCGCGCGTAAACGAAAGCGGGTAGACCGGGTGGTTTTCCAGCCTGCGATTAACCGCAGTGGGCCGCGCCCGCCCGGCCTGGGCATCACCCTCGTGCGGGGCGCACCTAGCCCGGTTTATCCGCCGGTTGTACCGCCAGTGAAATGTGTCCGAAGTGCTGGCTGGCGCAGGTATACATCACCTTTTTGAGTACCGAGAAGGGGATTTCCCGATCCCCCATGATGGTGATGTCGCCGCGGAACCTGGCGCCGGTTTCCCGGCCCTGCTGCGCCGCCTCCGCCACATAAGCGCGCAGGGCGGCCGCCAGCGGGGCAATCAGATTGTCTGCGGTCTCCCGCACTTCGGTTATCGTGGCCACGGTGCGGCCCTCCACCATAATGCGTTCTCCATCGATCGCCACCACCAGATTGCGTTGGGGCGGCGCCTTCGCCTCCGAATAGGGCAGGTGCAGGTTTTCGATCACCGGCAGCACCTCGTTCGGGTCGCCGGTCTGCACCAGCAGAAACAAAAGCAGGATGGTGAAGATGTCCATCAACGAGATGATGTTGAGGCTGGTGATGGCCCCGGCACGGGTGCGCCGCTCCATGCGGTCGCGCTGGCGTCCCATCCTCACGGTGCGGTGGCTCCGGTTGACGTACCGCTGATTTCACCGATTCTGACGTCCTCGAAGAGCGGGTTGCCGGTGCTCGTGGCGGTGTTGGCGTCCATCACGCTCACCAGTTCCGCATAGGGGGTGTCGGGCCGGGATAACAGATCAATGGTGGTGTGTGTTGGCCTCGCCGCCTTGATATTTGCCAGGATCTGTCGCAGTGCCCCGGTGTCGTACATGCCGTCCGGGTCGCGGGGGATGACGAGCAGCTTTTCGCGACCGGCCGCAACCATCAGCCCGGACGCCTCGAGGCGCACCACCAGGCGAAACGGTATTTCATCCGTCGGAGGTGGTGGCGGGGTGGCCTGTTCCGACGGCGGCGCCGGGGTGGGCACGTCGATGGCCAGCACCGCCATGCGGGAAAACACCGCCGTGGTGAGCAGAAACGGGATCAGCACCACCATCAGGTTCATGAAGGCGGTGATGTTGAGCTCCACCTCCCGATCGATATGGCTGCGGCGGCGGTGGCCGCGGCGGCGGGGTTTCACTTCTTTTTGCCCTTGTCTTTGGTATGGGCGGCGGTCAGGTTGATGAGCTTGAAGGCAAATCGGTCCAGCACGTCCACCAGGGCGTTGGTGCGGGCGTGCAGGTTGGAGTAGAACAGCATCAGCGGAATGGCGGTCATGAGGCCGAAGGCGGTGGTGTTCATGGCCAGAGAAATGCCCTTCGACAGCAGCGCGGCCTTCTGTGACGGATCCGCTACCGAGACGCTGGTGAAGGCCTCGATCAGCCCCATGATGGTGCCGAGCAGCCCCACCAGGGTGGCTACATTGGCCAGGGTGGGCAGGTAGTGGAGGCGGCTTTCCAGGCGCGGCATGATTTCCAGCATGGTCTCCTCCACGGCGTTTTCGATGTCTTCCCGGTCCTTGGCCTTGTCCATGGCCCGCACCCCGGAACCCATCACCCGGTGCAACGGCGTGTTGCCTTCGCACAGGGTGGTGGCTTCACCGGTCTGGCCTTCCGCCAGTTGCGGTTCCAGGGCGTTCCACAGGGCATCTCCGTCTACCTGCGCGCGGCGCAGCATGATCCATCGGTCCAGGGCAATCGCCGTACCCACCGCCATGATGAGCAGGATGAAGTACATGAAGATGCCGCCGGACTGGAAAAAACTGATCAACGTATCCATGAATAACGTACCCGTGAAAGAAGAAGTTCTTATTCAGCCGCCTGGCGTTGCCGGAGTGTCTGGAGCCATGTGCCGACCCGTTCCGCCTCGGGGCCGCCGCCGTCGATATAGCGTTGGTATGCGGAAGCCGCGGCCTTTGCGTCCTCTAAATACAGTTCGTAGAGGATACCGAGGTTGTACCAGACATCCGGGTTGTCCGGCGCAAGTTTTGCCGCCTTCAGGTAGCTTTCCCGCACCTTATCATACTGGCCGAGTTTACGGTAAACCACACCCAGGTCAAAGTGGATGCGGGCGTTTTCGGGTGCATCCAGCCGGGCGGCCTCCAGGGCATTTACGGCCTCTTCATCGCGTTCCATGCGGGTCAGGGTGACCCCCAGATTGGCAAGGGCCACGGCACGCACCGCCGGGGTCACGCCGTCCTGTTCGGCGACCGCGGCAAACCCTTGGCGCGCGGCCGCAAGCTGGCCCTGCTCGAGGGCCTTGTGGGCGCGCGCAAGCATGGCCTTCGCATCCCCCGCCGGCGCACCGGAAACGGGCAGACCGCCGGAACTGGCGCAGGCCGCAAGGAACGGCAGCATGAATATCCACGGGAAGAGTCGTTTCGGGAGCATGAACGGTCCGTGTCGTCGTCGGGCGGCGGCGGGCCGCCTGTTCTTGAGTCGTGCGGATTGTAGTCAACTTTACCGGGAGAGAACCAGCTTGCCGGTTTATGAGGACCTGTGCCCGTGGTAGTCTGTGCGGCGCTGTGCGCGGAGCAAAACGGCACAAAACAGAAAAAAGGGAAAGCCGGTTGAAGACACGAACACTGAGCGGGATGCAGTCGAGCGGTCGGCTGCACCTGGGGAATTACATGGGGGCGCTGGCCAACTGGGTGACCTTGCAGGACACCTCTGAGGCCTACTTTTTTATTGCCGACTGGCATGCGCTTTCGACCAATTACGAGGACACCTCCCAGGTGCGGGGCTTTACCCTTGAGATGGTGGTGGACTGGCTGGCGGCCGGGCTTGACCCGGAACAATGCGTGATCTTCCAGCAGTCCCGGCTGCCGGAACACGCCGTGCTGCACGTGCTGTTTTCCATGATCACGCCGCTGCCGTGGCTGGAGAGAAACCCCACCTATAAGGATCAACAGGCCAACATCACCAACCGCGACCTGACCACCTACGGCTTTTTGGGGTACCCGGTGCTGCAGGCGGCGGACATCCTGATGTACAAGCCGAAGGCGGTGCCGGTGGGGGTCGATCAGTTGCCCCATGTGGAATTGACCCGGGAAATCGCACGCCGCTTCAATCATCTGTACGGCGAGGTGTTCCCGATCCCGGAGACGCCCCTGACCGAGTCCCCCAAGCTGCCGGGGCTGGACGGCCGTAAAATGAGCAAATCCTACGGTAATGCCATCTTTATGGGGGATTCCCCGGATGAGCGCTGGGAAAAGGTGCGCACCATGGTCACCGACCCCCAGCGGGTACGTCGCACGGACCCCGGCGATCCCGAGGTGTGCCCGGTGTACGACCTGCACCGGGCGTTCTCCGACGAGGCCACACGCACCGAGGTGGCGGAGGGCTGCAAAAGCGCGGGAATCGGGTGTATTGACTGTAAAAAGAAGCTCAACGGCTTCCTGGACACGCGTTTTTCGCCCATTTTCGACCGCCGTCAGGATATTTCCGCGGATATGAAGCGGGTGGAGGAGGTGGTGATCGAGGGTTCCGACCGCGCCCAAAAGGTGGCCCGGTCCACCCTGGCCGAAGTGTACGAGGCCATGCAGATCATACCCTTCGGAAAAAATTAGGCCGGGCCGCCCCCACAAGTCCCGAAAAAACCGCTGATAGGCCTTATCCCATCGGGTGGAAAGGCCGAAAAGAGTGAGTTTGGGTGTAAGCACCCTCCGGATTGCTTGAGTGAAATTCAGGCAATTCAATCGGTTACGAGGCATGTCGCAAAACGCGTTATGCTTGCGTCGGCTTGTCTGCATGGGTAGGCTGTGCCTTCCCGGAAGGTTTAAAAAAGGAGTCGACTGATGCCGGATGGGCCGGTACAATCCCGCCCGGCACGTCGCCCGCGCAGTGCCCGGTTTCCTTTTGTGGGTCGCATGCTGTGAGCCAGACTGAAAAGACATCCGCTTTCCCGTTCCGCCGCGTCTTCGGTTTTTTGATCTTTGCGGCCTTTGGTTTCTGGGTATGGTCCGGTCTGTTCGTGCATGTGCGCGACGTTGAGGCCACCCTCGCCTCCCCCGTGTTCCGGATGGCGGCCGAGCCGATCAATCTGACGGTGGTGCCCGGCCAGACGGTGCGGGGCGAGATTCGGCCCGGTCAGAGCATGTTCGGGGTGCTGTCCCGCTTTGGGCTGGACAAGCAGCAAATCACCCAGATCGTCCGCACCGCCAAGCCGGTCAAGGACCTGAACCGGGTAAAGCGGGGCCAAGTCTACCGTGTCATGCTGGACAGGGAGGGGGCGTTCCGCACCTTCGAGCTGGATATCTCCGGCACCCGTATGCTGCGCGTCTCCACCACCCCGTTCGGCTTCGAAGCCGGGGATGAGGCCATCACCTTCGAAAAGCGCCTGCGGCTGCTGTCCGGCCAGGCACAGCACACCATGTTCCCGGATCTGATGAAGCTGAAGGGCGGCGGTGCGCTGATCCGCAGCCTGTACGATGTGTTTGCCTGGCAGATCGACTTCAACCGCGATATCCGCCGGGGGGATGACTACCGCCTGCTGGTGGAGGAAATCTGGCGGGACGGCTCGTTCGATCGCTTCGGCGACATCCAGTACGTGCAGATCAGAAACCAGGGCAAGCCGTACGAGGCGATTCGGTTCGACGGGGAGTACTACGATCCGGACGGGCACGCCCTGCGTGGCACCTTGCTGCCCACCCCGGTGGACTACACCCGTATCTCTTCCCGCTTTTCCAATGGCCGCCGCCACCCCATCACCGGCCGGGTGCAGCCCCATCACGGGGTCGATCTGGTGGCCCCCTACGGCGCCCCGGTGTACGCCGCCGGGGACGGTGTGGTGGTGCATGTCGGGCGCAAGGGGGAAAACGGCCGTCTGGTCACCATCCGTCACAAGGGTGCCTACCGCACCGCCTATGCCCACCTGTCCCGCTACGGCAAGGGCATCCGTCCGGGCGTCAGGGTGCGCCAGGGGGACGTGATCGGCCATGTGGGTAACTCGGGCCGCTCCACCGGCACCCATTTGCACTACGCGGTCTACCTCAACGGTCGCCCGAAAGACCCCCTCAAGCTGGATTATACGCCGGTGACCCTTCCGATCGATCTGGCCAGTCGGCAGGACTTTCAGGTGATCTGGGACGAGGCGCGGCTCAACCTGGTCCGGATGGAAGGTGGGGAGCGCGCGGTTACTGTCGCCCTGCGCTGAACCCGGGCGGGCGGTGTCCCGCCATTGCGGTCGATCCATTCTGGCATGACCTTCTGCCCGACCCCCTCAGTTCCCTACCCCTTTCCCGAGTTATTCGTTCATCACACGGTCTCCGCCGGTGACGTGCGCTTGCATGTGGCGGGCGCGCCCGGCAGCGGGCCGGACGCGGGGCGGATATTTTTCGTTCCCGGCTATACCGATCATCTGGGCCGCTATGGGGAGCTGTTCACTCACCTGTTGCGTCGGGGGTTTTCAGTCTGGGGCATGGACCTGCGCGGCCACGGCTTATCCGGTGGTCCGCGGGGCTTTATCCGTCATTTCAGCGATTACCTGGATGACCTGGAGCGGGCGTTTCGCCACGCCCGGGAACAATCGGACGCACCACCGGATGCCCGTTGGATTCTGTTTGGCCACAGTACCGGCGGCCTGGTGGCGATTTCGGCGCTATTGCGGCGTCCCGTTCCGCTGCTGGATGCGGGGGTGTGCGGCGTCGCGGTGAGTTCGCCGCTGCTCGGGCTGCGGTTGTCGGCGCCGATGTGGCGACGGGTGCTGGGGGCGGTGGCCTCGCGTCTGTTGCCGAGGTTTTCCCTGGAGGCGGGGGTGGCGGAATACCCCAGTACCCACGACGGCGAAATGGAGAGGAAAAAGCACGACGACCCGCTGGTGTTTACCTCCGTCAACGCCCGCTGGTATACGGAAGTGGCTGCCGAGATGGCCTGGGTGCGGGCCCGTGCTGGTGAATGTCCCGTGCCGTTG
The DNA here is from genome assembly GCA_046754085.1 of Leptospirillia bacterium. Classification (GTDB taxonomy): domain Bacteria; phylum Nitrospirota; class JACRHL01; order JACRHL01; family JACRHL01; genus JBHHVE01. Next base: position 21,587 of record JBHHVE010000022.1, on the reverse strand, counting down.
TATGCGGTACAGGGAGAGGCTGACCCGGTGGTGGATCCGGCGGCGACCGCGGCGTTTGTAAAGGGCTGCCCGGACGGGGAGCTGTCGCTTCTCCCCGACCTGTATCACGAGATTTTGATGGAGACCTGCCGCACCGAAATCTGGGACGCCGCCGCCGACTGGATGGAGACGCGGGGCGCGGGCCGGTCGGATGGGATCAGGCGACCGTCGGGCTGACGGCGCTCAGCAGGCCCTCGGTGTCGGCCATGTTCCTGTGCAGGCCCAAATCCTTGGGCGCCAGCCCCAGAGCCAGACCCACCAGTTGCGGCAGGTGCAGGATCGGCAGACCGATCTCCCGGCCCATGCGGGCGCTGGCCTTCTGCTGGTAGAGATCCAGGTTCATGTGGCACAGGGGGCAGGGGGTGGCCAGGCAGTCGGCGCCGTTGTCCTGGGCTTCGAGCAGGTTCTGGCCGACCATCTGCATGGCCTCGCCCTCTTTTTCCAGCACGATGGGAAAGCCGCAGCACTTGGTGCGGCCGGAGTAGTCCACCGGGGTGGCCCCCAGCGCCCGGGTGACGGCTTCGATACTGCGCGGGTTGTAGGGGTCGTCAAACGACAGGTACTCGGACGGCCGCAGCATGTAGCAGCCGTAGAACGCTCCTACCTTGAGATTCGTAAGCGGGTTTGTCACGTGTCGTTCCAGACGTGCAAGGCCATAGTCCTTCACCAGAATCCACAGCAGGTGCTTGGGCTCGATGGAGCCGTTGAAGATACCGCCGCTGCCTTCGATCACCTGATTGATGCGGGCGCGGGTGTCCGGCGCTTTAAGCTCCGCGTTGGCCCGGGACAGCACCCCCTGACAGGTGCCGCAGACGGTCATCATGTCCATGCCCATCTGCTCGGCCATGGCCAGGTTTCTGGCGTTCATGGCAAGCTGGGTGTCGGGCTCCAACTCGCCCAGCACCCCGGCGCCGCAGCAGGAGGCGGCCTTGAGCTCAACAATCTCGATGTCGAGGGCCTGACAGACCGCCAGGGTGGACTGGTGCAGTTCGGGGCAGACGCCCTTGGCGGCGCAACCGGTATAGTAGGCGTAACGCAGGTGCATCTAATGTCCTGTCCGGTGGATATGTTGCGAAGCGGGACCGGGCATCAGTCCTTTTTTCCTTTCATGGCCATGATGCGGCGCACCTCCTTCACCCGGGGGATGGGGGGGTGGTACGGAAGCGGCAGCTTGCCGCGGCTGAGCATCTTGAAGGCGAGCGGCACCACCTTGAGCAGGGTGAATGGATTCCGCTGCATCTTGATCGGCATGCGTCCTTCGTTCAGGCGGCCCTCCTGCCGCACGATGTTGAAGAACTCGGTGATGTGCCGGCTGCCGATGGTGTTGGTGAAGCCGGCGTTGATCGCCTCGCGCCGCAGGTTCACGATCGCCTCCATCGGTTTGACGTCCTTGGGACAGGCCTCCACGCACTGGTTGCAGCGGGTGCAGTCCCAGTAGCCGCCGGCATCGTTCAGGGTGTCCAGCCGCTCCCGCCGTTCCCGGTCTCTGGGGTCGGCGACGAAGCGGTAGGCCTTGGCGAGGGCGGCGGGCCCCAGGAAGCCGGTATCCACACCCGCCACTTCGCAGGCGGAAAAACACGACATGCACATGATGCACTTGGATGAGTCGTCCATCTCCTCCACGGCGCTCTGGGGCATGAGGGTTTCTTTTTCCACCGGCCAGGCCGGTTCTTCCGAGGCCGGTCGGCTGACCCACGGTTTGACAGCTTGCACCCGGTCCCAGAACGGCGTCATGTCCACCGCCAGGTCCTTGATCACGCCCATGTGGTCCATGGGCTCGATCCGCAGGCGGCCGAAGCGGTGCAATTCGTCCTCCACCAGGGTGTCGCAGGCGAGGCCGGAACGGCCGTTGATGCGCATGGCGCAGGAGCCGCAAATGGCGCTGCGGCAGGAACGGCGAAAGGTGAGGGAACCGTCGACCTGACCCTTGATGAGGATCAGGGTGTCGAGCACGGTGACATGGCGCGGCACCTCGATGCGGTAGGTCTGCAGGTGGGCTTCCACCCCTTCGCCGGGGCACGATCTCCTGATTTCGACTTCGATACGCATGGGCGACTAGTAGGTCCTTTCCATGGGTTCGTATTTCGTCATGGTGACGTCGCCGTAGGACAGGGTCGGGCCGTCACCGTTATAGGTGGCCAGGGTGTGCTTGAGCCAGTCTTTGTCATTGCGGCCGGGGAAATCGTCCCGGTAGTGGGCGCCCCGGCACTCCTTGCGGGCCTCGGCGCCGGCGACGATGGTTTCGGCCAACTCCACCAGGTTCTGGAATTCGAGGGCCTCGGTCAGATCGGTGTTGAAGGTCTTTGACTTGTCCATCACCATCAGCCTGCGGGAGCGGTCTTTCACCGTCCGCACGATGCGGTGGGCCTCGGTCAGCCCCTCGGCCTTTCTGAACACCCCGACGTGGGTGTTCATGGCCTCGCCCAGGTCGTTCCGCAGCACCGCCGCGCGTTCACCGTCCGCCGTCGCCATGAGGGCCTCAATGCGGGCGAGTTCGTCGGCGAGGTGGTGGCCGGAAATCGCGATTTGCGGCCGGGACGACACGTAGTCGTTGACGAAGGTGCCGGTACGGCGGCCGAACACGATGGTCTCCAGTAGTGAGTTGCCCCCCAGACGGTTGGCCCCGTGGACCGATACGCAGGCGCACTCACCGGCGGCGAACAGGCCGGGCATGGGGGTGGCGCCGTTGACGTCGGTTTTGATGCCGCCCATGGAGTAGTGGGCGCCGGGGCGCACCGGGATGGGTACCTCGATGGGGTCGGTGCCGGCGAACTGGATGGCCAGATCACGAATCTGCGGCAGGCGTTCGAGAATTTTCTCCCGTCCCAGATGGCGCAGGTCCAGCAGTACGCAGCCGTCCACCCCGCGGCCTTCGAGGATCTCGGTCTGCTCGGCGCGGGAGACCACGTCGCGGCTGGCGAGCTCCAGGGCCTTGGGGGCGTATTTCTGCATGAAGCGCTCGCCCTTGGCGTTGATCAGGGTGCCGCCTTCGCCCCGGCTGCCTTCGGTGATCAGAACGCCGTTGGACTTCAGTGTGGTGGGGTGGAACTGCACGAACTCCATGTCCATGAGCGGCGCGCCGCCCCGATAGGCGGCGGCCATGCCGTCGCCGGTGTTGACCAGGCCGTTGGAGCTGGTGAGATAAACCCGGCCGTAGCCGCCGGTGGCGAGGATCACCGCCTTGGCGTGAACCTCCACCAGGTTTCCCGAAACCATATCGAGGGCGATGACCCCCCGGCACTCCCCTTCCTCCACAATCAACGAGGTGAGGAACCACTCGTTGTAAACCGTCACCCCGCGCCGCATGACCTGTTCGTACATGGCGTGCAACAGGGCGTGTCCGGTGCGGTCGGCGGCGTAGCAGGTGCGGGGGTAGCCGGCGCCGCCGAACGGGCGCTGGGCGATGCGCTGATCGTCGACGCGGGAAAAGATAACGCCCCAGTGTTCCATCTGGCGAATGTCGGACGGCGCCTCCCGGCACATGGTTTCGATGGCGTCCTGATCGCCCAGATAGTCGGAACCCTTGACCGTGTCGAAGGCGTGGTTTTCCCACGGGTCGTCTTCGCGCAGGGCGGCATTGACACCACCCTGTGCGGCGCCGGAGTGAGAGCGTACCGGATGGACCTTGCTGATCACCGCGACGTCCACGCCGGGGCCCATTTCAAGCGCGGCGCGCATACCGGCAAGACCCGCGCCGACGATCAGTACATCGTGAACGATCCGGCTCATGTCGCGGCCTCCTGAAGGGCGCGACGGAAAAGATGGGTGGGTGCGATCGGCTCCAACGGGATCAGCCTCTCTATCGTATGTGGGGGGGTCGGTGGCGGCCCCTCCTGCCAAGTATTCAACCTGTAACGGTCCGGGTGCAAACCTTATGCACCGGGTCCGCCGGGACCACCGCCGCCAGGACCCCCCGGCCCTCCCGGTCCGCCGGGTCCACCCGGCCCGCCGCCGGGGGGGCCGGGGTCCGGGTCTTCGGGCAGGTCGGCGGTGCTTCCCAGCAGGCGGTTGATGGCGGCCTGACCGAACAGGATGAAGCCGCGCAACGCCTCCGGCGGGTGCCCCGCCACGCAGACAATCGGCTTGCCGCCGGCAACTCCCATGATGAGGGGACGGCCGGAACGCATGGGCACGCCGTCGATGACAAGCTCGCCCAGCGACTGGATCAGGTCGGAAATAAAGTCGCGCCCGCCGACCGCGGTGCCGCCGGAAACCAGCAGCATGTCGGAGGTTTTGAGGGCCTTTCTGGCGGCGTCCACAAAGGCGCTGAAGTCGTCCCGCATGATGCCGCCGAAACGGGGGATGCCGCCGGCTTCGACGATGGCGGCGGCCAGCATCGGCTGGTTGGAGTCTCTGATCATACCGGGCCCCGCCGGGCTGGTGAACGGCACCACTTCGTCGCCGGAGGAAAACAGGGTCACCGTGGGTTTCTGGGCGACCATGACCCGGTCCAGCCCGAGGGAGGCGATGGTGCCCAGGTCCATGGGGGTGAGCACGCTTCCGGCGGGCAGTACCACGGAGCCCTTGGCCACGTCGCAGCCGATCTCCTCCACGAAGAAACGCGGCGGGAACGGCCGCTTCACATAGACTGTGTCGTCTTGGCGTTCGATCTCCCACATTCTTGCCACCGCCACCGGACCATCCGGCATGATGCTGCCGGTGGCCACCTGCACGCAGGTGCCGGGGGCAAGCTCGGGGAATCCGGGGTCGCCGGGTTTGACCTCACCCGCCAGGGTGAACCCCTTGGGGGCGTCTTCCGTCGCGCCTTCGGTTTCGGCGGCGTGGACCACAAAGCCTTCGGCGATGGCACGATGGTAGGATGGAGCATCCTCCGGGGCTGTCAGGTCGGCGGAAAGGGTACGGCCCAGGGCGTCGGCCAGCGAGACGCTCTCGGAGCCGGTGACGCGCATCGGCACGCGGTGGGCAAATTCTTTTTGGGCCTGGACTAAAGGTGAGGGCTCGGTCACGGTCGAATACCTTATCGGGGGTGCCTTTCGGGTGTGCCGCAGGGTCGGTCGGGGAAGGCCCCCCCGGCCCCGGCGTCGGGTCGATATTGTAGCCATCCCGAAGGGCGGGTGTCCCGCCGTTTTCTCAAAAAAATCAGCAGGGGGAAAACCGGCGCCGTGGAAAATGCCGGACAGATTGTGGTTCGGGCGAAGTTGACGCCCCCCGGCGGGCGTCGCCACAATCGCTCCCACTATGAATACCACGACCCTGCGGGACGATAAAAAACGGGCGGTGGTGCTGCTCTCCGGCGGGCTGGACTCGGCCACGGTGCTGGCGCTGGTGCGGGATGAGGGCTACATCCCCTACTGCATCAGCTTTGACTACGGCCAGCGCCACCGGAGCGAGTTGCTCGCGGCGGAAAGGGTGTCCATGGCCTTGGGCGCGGCGGGGCACGTCACCGTACCGGTGGGGCTTGACGTGTTGGGCGGCTCCGCCCTCACCGATGACATCAGCGTGCCCAAATCCCGCGATACGGACCACATGGCGGACGACATTCCGGTCACCTACGTACCCGCCCGCAACACGGTGTTCCTGTCCCTGGCGCTGGGCTATGCGGAAGTGCTGGGGGCGCGGGATATTTTTATCGGCGCCAACGCCATCGATTATTCCGGCTACCCGGACTGCCGCCCGGATTTTTTTGCGGCATTCGAGACGGTGGCGAACCTGGCCACCAAGGCCGGGGTGGAGGGGAGCCCTTTTACCATTCACGCTCCGCTGATCGAGATGACCAAGGCTCAAATCATCCAGACCGGCATGAAGCTGGGGGTGGATTACGCCATCACCAAAAGCTGCTACGACCCGGATGCGGCGGGTAACGCCTGTGGGGCGTGCGACTCGTGTTTGCTCAGGAAAAAGGGATTTGAGGACGCCGGTGTGGACGATCCGACGGTCTATGCCTGACGGCCCCGGTAAGCGCCGTTGCCGCCGGACCTCGGGCGCCATCATCAACCTCACTCCAGGCAGGTATGCTCCCATGCCGGTTGCGGTCATTAAGGATGTGAAAAGGCAAGGGTAGGCGACCCGACGGCCTGTTCTTAAATTTGTGGCCTGACGGGTCGCCCTGTTTGTAATGCCCCGGTTACTCCGGGGCTGTCAGCGGCGGCTTGGTGTGGGTCACCAGCCAGCTGGTCAGTTCGGTCAACTCCTCGTTGCTGCCGCTAAAGAGCATCATGTGCTTGCGGCCATCGATATCGACTTTCTTCTTCAGAAAACCCTTCAAAAATGCGACGTCGCGGCGCTTGCCCACATCCGAAAGGTCCGGCGGCCCCCACGCCTCTCCGGTTGTGGTGGGTTCGCCAATGCCATAGGCGCTGATGTTGTGGCAACTGATGCAGCCGTATTTTTCGAAATGCTCCATGCCCCCCGCCCATGTTGCGGGGGTGCTCAAAACCAGCAGAAGCAGGGCGGCCAGCGGAATCGCCATCGGTGCAAAAAAACGGTGTGTGTGTCTCATAACGCTGTCCCTCCTCAAACACGCACCAGAGGCGGCTGCGATATCCGACGACCGGGCACCCGCCTTGGTTAAAGAATAAGCCCGCCAACATACCAATGGCAACCTGTTGAGGGGCGGGGCGGCGGATTCTCCAGGCCACTGGCGGGGAGCGAGTTTGTCAACTCACCGGAAGGGGGTAAAATTGACAATAATATTGTCGTTATGGCACAAAGAGGCCATGGTGCGTCCCCCAAAGAAAACACCGGAGACCGGCGCGGCGAGTGCTGACGCCACCCGGATTCGCGCTCTCAACATCCTGTTTGCCGAGACCGTGTCCCTGTTCCACCGGTTGAAGCAGGTGAGTGAGGAAGTTCACCACCTGGGTGAACTGTCCGGCGGCATGCGCGGGGTGCTCCGCAACCTGGCCGGGGAACCCCATACGGTACCCCAGCTTGCCCGTATGCGCCCGGTCTCCCGGCAGCACATCCAGACCATCGTGAACTCCCTGAAGGAGCGGGGGCTGGTGGAGATGATGGAGAATCCGGCCCACAAACGCTCGCGGCTGGTGGGCCTGACCGATGCAGGCCGGGCGTTCGTGGCCCGGATGAACAGCACGGAGGGGGAACTGCTCTCCGCGCTGGGGATCGACATCTCCGAAGCCCGCCTGCATCAGGCGAGCGATACCCTGCGCGACGTCCGCAAGATGTTTGAGGGCGAGCGCTGGCGCGAGGTGCTTGCGGAGGCGGACTGATCGCCTGACCATACCCGCTGGACGAATTGGGTCACGTTGTCCCACGCCCTTGCGTTTCGATTAAAAGTCTTTATTTACAGTGTGTTATGTGGGATTCCCCATGGGGAGCGCGGAAAAATCTCACCCGTAAGTTGACAACATTATTGTCATGTAATATGTTGACAACTAGGTTGTCAAATTGGGGGTGCGACAAGGCGTCCCGAAAACCAGGAAGGAGACTGCGTCATGAACCTGAAAACACTGATTCCCTGGGCGATTCCCCTTGCTCTGATGGCGATGACCGCCACCGGTTGCGGGCGGCATTCGGCCCATAACCCGGAGCGGGCGGTGGCCTATATCACCAAAAAACTGGACCTGGCCCCGGACCAGCAGACCCGCGTGAGCGGCATTCTGGAGGGCCTTGTGGCCGACCAGGGGGCGCATAAGGCGGTGCGGAGCGAGATATACGCCGATGTGGTCGAGCAACTACGGAGCGATACCTTCGATACGGCCCACCTGAACCGGCGGATTGATGCGGCGACGGCCGGGATGGAGGACCACTTCCGGAAGGTGAGCGGCGCCCTGGCGGAGGTGCATGCGGCGCTTACCCCCGAGCAGCGGGAGAAACTGGCAGCCCTGATGGTCAAACACCAGGACAGGGGACATCGCAGACACCATTCTCACTGACTGCACAGCCGGCAGGATTGGCCCACGGGCTGAACCAAATATGACCCGCGGGCCGCGCCACGGCTCCTCCCCCTCACGGAAAGGGGCCATGGCGGGCCGGATTGGAAGGGGTCCGGTTTTCTACATGCCGCCGGACATGTCCTTTCCCATGTCGTCTTTCATGGTGTCCTGCATCATGCCGCTCTTCATGCCGTCGTCCATGGTGCTGCCGTGCATGCCGTCATCCATCATGCCGTCCTTGGTGGTGCAGCCGGTGGCGGCGCCGAGCAGTAGCGCCAGGGCCGCCGGAATCCAGATTTTTCTCATCGTTAAACCTCCTCGCGGTTATTGGGGTGAGGTGGGGTGCTCCGGCCTGTCAGGCCGGAGCGACGCCCCACCTCCGATGTACCCATGCTAGAGGTGGCGGGTAACGTGAAGATTGCGGTTGGGTAACGATTGGGTAAAGAGTGAAAGCATTGCCGATATCTTCCGGCCGCCCGCTGCCGGGAAAGGCGCCGCTTACTCCAGTGGGTCCAGGGGCGCCCTGGTGAGGGTCACCAGCCAGCCGGTCAATTCGGCAAGTTCATCCCTGGTGCCGCCAAAGGGCGGCAGGGTGTCGTGTCCCCTCAGGTCGGGCATACCGGTGTCATCGGTATGCGGCGTGGGCTTACGACCCAGCAGCAGGGTGACCTTCTTGTTCAGGAGGCCCTTCAGAAAATTGGCGTCCCACCGCCGCCCGACCTCGGAGAGATCAGGGGGGTTCCCGTATTCCTTCCCGTTGGAAGAGGGGACGCCGACGCCGTAGGCGCTGACGGCGTGGCAGCCGGTACAGCCGTACTTTTCAAAAACCTTTTCGCCCCCCGCCCATGCCGGAGGGAAAAGTGCGGTCAGCAGGAGCGTGATAGTCAGCAATGTGGGCAGGTATCGCATTCGGACATCCTTTTGAAAATACACGTCCCGGGTAAACCCGGACACACGCGCAGGAGCAGTGTCCGGCGCCATCATTGGGCAGGGCGATGGCCGGTGGTATCGAGATCAATCCGGAAGAACGGAGCCGGTCGTGGTATTGCATAAGATCCCCATCATCCGAATATGTCCCACGCAACGGTTGGGAGAAGTCGTCTGACCGGCATCGAGAATAGGTATGTCCCACAACGATGGCAAGCGCTGAAAAGTCCGGGGCTGAAATTCATTATTTTACTTATTTATTAATAGGTTAAAGTAGTAGGTAATCGGATGATAATTGCGCAAAAGCCGGAGCCGTTCCACGGGGTCCGGAGTGCGTGTGATTCGTGCCTGTCGAGATGGGCTGAAGGCGGCTCGGGAGCCACTGATTTTCCGCACTTCGACGGCTTATGTTTGGACGGGCTCAGCGGGAGGGGATGACGAACCACATGGGTAGCCGGGTGTCACCGAAATTTCGCGTCTATATCGCGGTGAGCGAGGATGGCTTTATCGCGGATAAGGATGGCTCGGTGGGGTGGCTCGACCCCTACGCCGACGGGGATTTTGGCTTTGCCGATTTTTTTGCGGAGATTCACACGGTGGTGATGGGCCGAACCTCGTTCGATCAGGTACGGACGTTTGGCGACTGGCCGTACAAAGGCAAGCGCTCGGTGGTGCTCACCCGGCGGGCGGCAACCGCCCCGGAGGGGGAGGACGTGGTGTTCGTGAACGCCGATGCGCGCGCCGTGGCGAAGCGGGCGCGGCAGGGTGTCATCGAAGCGGCTTCGGCGGGCGACATCTGGGTGATGGGCGGAGCCGACGTGATCCGGCAGTTTATGGATTGCGGCTGTGTCGATATTTTTGAGATTTTTGTCATCCCGGTGCGGCTGGGGCGGGGGATCAGCCTGTTTGCGGACGGGGAAGCAGGGCCGGGGTTGCCGCTGGCGGGGGAGCGGAAGTATGGGGGTGGCGTGGTGGGGCGGGTTTATCGGGGTAGGGGGAGGTAAAGTGTGTCATACACGGCGTGCGGGTACGGGGCTGCGTACCCGCACCAGAAACAAAAAAGGAGCTGGCAGCGTGGTGATCCAGGTTGTGAAATTCGGGACGACATTATCGGAAGACGAGGTTCTGGCCATCGCCAACGAGCGTGTGGATCAGTTCCGCGCCATACCGGGGCTGCTGCAGAAATACTACTACAGGGTCGGGCAGAGCAATCAGTACGGCGGGGTGTATGTGTGGGACTCCATGGAGTCATTAAATGCGTTTCGCGAATCCGATCTGGCGGCCAGCATTCCGTCGGCCTACAAGGTCGTGGGGCCGCCCACGGTGGAGGTTCTCAACGGGCTGTTTCAATTGCGTGAGTAGGGCCGTGGGTGGAGGGTGGTGACATGAAGCCCAACACCCCACGGCCTTTCACTCTGTTGCGGGATGGCCGGGCACTCAGCCCCCCTTTCCCAACACATCACCCAAGGCCCGCAACAATTTCGCCCCGTCCCCTTTCCAGGCGCTTCCGTGCATGCAGGCCAGGGTGGCGGGCTTGGCGGCGGCCAGTTTTTCGATTAGGGCGTTGGTGTTTTTGGCATGGGCGAAGTAGTCCATGGCCTGCCTGAATCCCTCGCTCGGCCCCAGAATGTCCGACTCGGTGACGGCGGGGGTGTCGGCGCCGGGTTGGGTAAACAGGTCGCCGCACAGGAGCGTGCCGGTCTGCTGTTCCATCAGATAGCCGCAGTCCCAGCCGTGGGGCAGGTGGGGGGTGTCCATCCACTTCACCGTGTGGCTGCCGAGTGACACGGTTTCACCGTCGGCGAGGGCCGTGGGCTGCCGGTCCGCCATGTCGTTGATAGAGACCATGGCGGCCACCTGCCCGCACAGGGGGGCGGCGTTGGGCGCGACCGCGAGCCAGTCGTTGAGGGAACCACACTCGTCGGACTCCACGTGGGACAGGCCGACGTGGCGCAGGGACTCCACCGGCATGACGTGGGCCACCGCCTCCTTCACCAGCCCGAACATGGCCCGCGGCCCGCTGTGGAACAGCAGCGGCTCCTCATCCACGATGAGGTACTGGTTGAATGAAAACCCGCCCGCGCCGGGAATCTCCACCGGTGTGTTGATGCGGTAGATGCCGTCGGCGATCTCATGCACGTTGGTACCTGACTCCGCGTTGGTGATGGACATGGTTGTATTCCTTCGGTTGAGGCGTTGGTCGTGCCGTGATTGATCGGAAATCGGTTCGGCGGCAGGTTTGAATCCGGTCCGTTCGAGGGGATCGGCATGGCCTCGTGCACATGCACGCTTCGTTTGCCTGTACTGGGGTGGTTTACCACGCCGCCCGCAACCCAGCTTACGCCATTTTCAAAGTCCCATACCCGCCTTATTTTTGAAACCGTCCGGTGTGTTCCGGGATCAAGGATGCCAATGGTTTTTTCCGGTCCCATCGTCACCCGCGCTTTTCCGCGGGAGCCATAAGGGGGGAGGGCGGTATTTAACCGATTACCTTGTTCTCATGTAATACAAACACCAGGTAAACGATGAACCCCGCCACCAGCAGCGCCCCCTCGAAACGGTTGATCCGGCCTTCGCCGCGGAACCCGTAGGCCATGGCAAACAGCGCCACGGTCAGGCCAATCATCACGGGGAAATCCCGGATCAACACGTTCGGGGAGAAGATGCCGGGCTGAATGGCCCCGGCGAGGCCCATGACGGCGAGAATGTTGAAGGTGTTCGACCCGAGCACGTTGCCGATGACGATCTCGTGCTCGCCCTTGCGGGCAGCGGTAATCGCGGTGGCAAGCTCCGGCAGGCCGGTGCCGACGGACACGACGGTGAGCCCGATTGCAAGGTTGCTCATTCCCCATGCCTGGGCGATCTGAACCGCCGACCATTCAAGTATGCGGGAGCTGATCAGGAGCAGGGTCAAACCTGCAAACAACCAGAATATCGCATCTCTGGCGCTCATGTCGGGGGGCATCTCGGCGGCATATTCGGACTCCATCGGGTCGATGCTGTCCGGCTCCTTGCCGCGCAGGGCCATCCGTACGATCCAGAATACCAGGGCGCCGAACCCCGTCAGCAACAGGATGCCGTCCAGCCGGTCGAGGGTGCCGTCCAGCAACAGCAGCAGGGCGAACAGGGCGGCGATGGGCGGAATGGGAAATTCCCGCCGCAGCAAACCGGAACGGACGGTGAACGGTCGCACCATCGCGGCGATCCCCAGGACCAGGGCGATGTTCACGATATTGGAGCCGATGGCATTGCCGATGGCCAGTCCGGGGCGTCCGTCCCAGGCCGCCATGGCGGACACCAGCATCTCCGGGGCGGAAGTGCCGAAGCCGATGATGACCAACCCGACCACCAGGGGCGAGATGCCCAGAATGCGGGCGGTGGCCGCCCCCCCCTCCACGAACCGGTCCGCGGCGGGCACCAGCATGGCGAACCCGAACACAAGCCCACCCATGGGCAGCCAGATTGATTCAATCATATATGCGGGTCCCTACTCGTTGAATACCCGAGGTATTTGGGCTTGCCGACCGTCCAAGTATGGACTTCCGGGCACCCATGTCACCACCTTTCCCGCGGGGCTTCACTACTTTCGGAAGGGTGCATGGGGCGGCTGACGGGGTGGTCGAAACATGTTGTGTCCGGGCGGACGGACCCCCTATCTTTGGAAGGTGTCGACCTGTCTGCATATCACCCTTGGATGGTTATGAAAAACGCGGGTGGAAAAGAGTTCGTCGCTCCGTGGGAAAACGCCTTCCAGCGGATATTAAATCCCCTGGATGAGTTCATTCACCGCCAGAGCACGAGCGGTGTTCTGCTCATGCTGTGCGCGGCGCTCGCGCTCTATCTGGCCAACAGCCAATGGGCGGACGCATATCACCACCTGTTGGAAACGCCCTTTACCATCGGCATCGAGGGATTCCAGCTTTCCCAGTCCCTGCATCATTGGACCAATGATGGCTTGATGGCCATATTCTTTTTTGTGGTGGGACTGGAACTCAAACGCGAAATTCTGGTGGGGGAACTGGCCGATCCGAAACAGGCGATGCTGCCGGTTATCGCCGCAGTCGGCGGCATGGTAATACCCGCTCTGATCTACATCGGCATCAACCCCCAGGGGCACACCTTTGACGGTTGGGGGATCCCCATGGCGACCGATATCGCCTTTGCCCTGGGCACCCTGGCGTTGCTCGGCAGCCGCATCCCCAAAAGCCTTCTGACCTTTCTGGTGGCCCTGGCGATCGTGGACGACCTGGGCGCTGTCACCGTCATTGCGCTGTTCTACTCGGAAAACCTCAGCCTGCCCGCCCTGGCGGCGGCGGGCGGCATCCTGACCCTCCTGGTCACACTGAATCGTGGCGGGATACGGCGACCGTTGCCTTATATGCTACTGGGTGTGATGCTTTGGGTGGCCATGCTGAAAAGCGGTGTCCACGCCACGTTGGCGGGAATTCTCCTGGCGCTTGTCATTCCCATGCGCCCCAAGTATGACCCGGTACGCTTCATGTCCCAGGTGGGCGAAATGCTTGGGCAGATTCAACGGGCGTACCGGCGTGAGGAGAATATTCTCAAGAACAACGAGTTGAGCGCCCGGGTGCGGGCGTTGGGAAAAGGCGTTCACCTGGTGCAGGCACCGGCGCAGATCCTCGAGCATAAAACACACCTGCCTTCCGCCTATCTGATCATTCCGCTTTTTTCCCTGGCGAATGCGGGCATTCCCATCGACTGGTCTTCTTTCGGCAACATCATTAGCCACCCTGTTTCAATGGGCATCACAGCCGGTCTGGTGGGTGGCAAGCTGCTTGGCATTGTCGGGGTGTCCTGGGTGGCGATCAAACTGGGGTGGACCACCCTGCCCCATGACCTGAATTTCAAACACGTCATTGGCGTGGGATTGATGGGCGGGATCGGCTTTACCATGTCGATATTTATTGCGGAGTTGGGTTTCGCCCACCATCCTCAGGATCTGCTGATGGCCAAAACCGGGGTTTTGATCGCGTCGGCTCTGGCTGGAATATCGGGGTTTACCTGGCTGTATTTCACATCCGGGAAGGCTGCGTCACCCGCTTCCCGGCGGCATTGATCGCCGCGCCGCGTTCAGGGGGCTGCAGGATCTTTCACCCGCGCAAGCGACGGGATTTCCCCCTTTAGCCCCTCCATCAGCACCACGGCGTCGTGGTAAAAATCCGGGGCGTAGAGAATTTCGATGACCGCGCGCACCGGGTTCACGGTTCGCACCGCGCCGATATGTTCGTAGGCTTCGAACAGAACACCGAGGTAGACGATTTCCTTGCGGTCGACCAGATAGGTAAGGGGGCCGTAGGGCAGGTCGCCGCCCATGAGGTCGTCATTGCCGTGGGTACGTTTCATGCTGCGTCGAATCTTCGCGCGGGCATCCTGCACGGGCCGGGTCGCTTGCCAGCCACCCACATTCCCCGCCGTGGGGCGCCTACTCTTCGGAGAACTGGCCGAGCTTGCGGAATTTTTCGTAGCGGTTGTTGAGGAGTTCGTTTTCGGGCACCTGATCCAGCTCGTCCAGGTGTTTGACGATAGCGTCCCTGATGGTCATGGCCATCTGGTGCGGGTCGTGCTGGGCCCCGCCCAACGGCTCCGGCAGAATTTCGTCCACCACCCCCAGTTCCTTGAGGTCGGTGGAGGTGAGTTTTAACGCTTCTGCGGCCTGGGGCGCCTTGGCGCCGTCCTTCCACAAAATGGCGGCGCAGCCCTCCGGAGAGATTACCGAGTAGACCGCATGCTCCAGCATCAACACCCGGTCGCCCACCCCCAGCGCCAGCGCGCCGCCGCTGCCGCCTTCCCCGATAATCACCACGATGACCGGCACGTCCAGCTGACTCATGACCTGCATGCTGCGGGCGATGGCCTCGCTCTGGCCGCGCTCCTCCGCGCCCACGCCGGGGTAGGCGCCGGGGGTGTCGATAAAGCAGATCAGCGGCTTCTGGAAGCGCTCGGCAAACTCCATCAGGCGCATGGACTTGCGGTACCCCTCCGGGTGCGCCATGCCGAAGTTGCGGATGACACGGGTCTTGAGGTTGCGCCCTTTCTGATGACCGACGCAGACCACCTCGCGGCGGCCGATGCGGCCGATGCCGCCGACGATGGCCGGGTCGTCCCGAAACTGGCGGTCGCCGTGCATCTCCAGAAAACCCTCGACAAAGCGCTCCATGTATTCGAGCATGGAGGGCCGCTCCGGGTGGCGGGCCAGCTGGGTCTCCTGCCACGGTGTCAGGTCGGCGTACAGTTCGCTCTCCATCTCACGCGCTTTGCGGGTGAGGCGTTCCAACTCCTTGTCGTCGGTCGCACCTTCGGCGTCGGCGCGGGAGCGCAGGGCCTCGATCTGCTCATGGACCTCGGCCAGCGGTTTTTCAAAATCCAGATAATGTCTCAACGACAACGGCTCCGTACAAGGTTCGATGTTCAATGTAACAGGCGGGGGTTCAATCCCCGCAGGTCACGGGCACACGATAAACCAAATTTCCCGGCTGTGGGCCAAAAAACGATGTTTTCCGGCCTCCCGGCCAACCGCTACAGGAAGCTGGCGGGGGATGCCGGGACTCCTTAACCAAATGCCACGGAGCCGCGTCCCAGCACCCGCTCGGCATCGCGGATCAGGGCGTCGTCGGCGGATACGGTGAGCATCGGCGCCGCCGCCAGGGTGGCATTCACCTGCCCCGGCACATGCACCTGAAGATGCACTTCGCAGGGGCCGGGGTGGGAGCGAATGACGTCCTTGAGGGAGGCCAGGTGACCCCGGCTCATGCCGGTGGAGGTGAACTTGAACACCACCTTCCGCACCGCACGCTTACGGACTTCGATGAGGCTTTCGATACGGGTGGCCTTCACCTTTGAGCCCTGGTCGGTACCGTCCACGGTGCCGCTGACCAGAAGCGGGGTGTCCGGGATCAGAATCGGCTCCGCCGCCTGATAGGCGTCCGGAAAGGCAATCACCTCGCACACGCCGGCCTCGTCCTCGATGGTGAGGAACGCCATGCGGTCGCCCTTTTTGGTGATGCGCCCGCGAATGTCGGTGAGCAGCCCGGCGACCCGCACGTCCTTGCCCTCTTCCTTGCCGCCCAGGGAGGTATCGGTGGTGGCGAAGCGCGCCACGTCGTCCCGGTAGCGGCGCATGGGGTGGGAGGACAGGTAGAAGCCGAGGGTCTCTTTCTCGCGGGCCAGTTTTTCATGCTCGTCCCACTCCGGCAACGGGACGATCAGCCCGGTGGGGTCCGCCGCCTCCGCCGCTCCGAACAGGGTGGCCTGACCCGAGAGCTGTTCTTCCCTCACCCGTGCGCCGTCTTCCATGGCGGCGGGGGTGGCCTCGAACAGGGTGGCGCGGTTGCTCCAGTGGTCCAGCGCGCCGGAACAGGTGAGGGCCTCGAGCACCCGCTTGTTGGCCTTGTTCAGGTCGATGCGCCGGGTCAGGTCGAACAGGCCGGAAAAAACGCCGTCCGCGTCGCGGGTGGCGATGACCGATTCCAGCGCCGCCTCGCCGACTCCCTTGATGCCCCCCAGACCGTAGCGGATGCCAAGGGTATAGCCGCTTTCCCCGGACAGTTCCGGCGGGAGTTCCTCGGAGGTGAAACGAATCTGGCTTTTGTTGATGTCCGGCGGCAACAGGGGGATGCCCATCTCGCGCACTTCGGTGATGTTTTTGGCGGTCTTGTCCGGGTGGGCCATGTCGTTGGTCAGGAGCGCCGCCATAAACTGCACCGGGTGGTGGGCCTTGAGGTAGGCGGTCTGGAACGACACCACGGCGTAGGCCGCCGAGTGGCTTTTGTTGAAACCGTAGCCCGCGAAGTAGGCCATCAGGTCGAAGATCTTTTCGGCCACCTCGGATTTGAACCCCTTGCCCCGGGCGCCCTCGATGAAGCGGATCTTCTGCTTCTCCATCTCCGAGGCTTTTTTCTTGCCCATGGCGCGGCGCAACAGGTCGGCTTCGCCCAGGGAGTAGCCCGCCACCACGTTGGCGATGCGCATCACCTGTTCTTGGTAGACGATGACCCCGTAGGTCTCCTTCAACACCGGCTCGAGCTCGGGCAGGTCGTAGACGATCGGGGTGGTGCCCTTTTTGCGGGAGATGAAGTCGTCCAGCATGCCGGAGCCGATGGGGCCGGGACGGTAGAGCGCCAGCAGCGCCACCAGATCCTCGAAGGAGTCCGGCTGCATCTTGACGATGAGGTCCTTCATGCCGGTGGATTCGAGCTGGAACACCCCGGTGGTGTCGCCCCGGCACAACAGCGCGTAGGTTTCCTTCTCGTCCAGGGGAATGCCGGTGAAATTCACTTCCACCCCGGTGCGCCGCACCTCCTGGATGGCGTGCTCGATGACGGTGAGGGTTTTAAGGCCCAGAAAATCGAACTTGACCAGTCCCACCGCCTCGGCGTCGTCCTTGTAGAACTGGGACAGCACCTCGTCGTGGGGCCCCTTGTAAAGCGGGGTGTGGCGGGTGAGCTTGTTTTCGGAGATGACCACACCGGCGGCGTGGGTGGAGGCGTGGCGGGCGAGCCCTTCCAGGTTGCGGGCGATGGCCATCAGTTCGGCGACGCGTTCGTCGGACTTCACCAGATCGAGCAGCTTGGGTTCCTCCTTGAGGGCCTGCTTGAGGGTCATGCCCAGGGTGTTGGGCACCAGCTTGGCGATGCGGTCGCTCTCCATGAACGAGAAGTCGAGCACCCGCGCCACGTCGCGCAGCACCGCCTTGGCCCCCATGGTGCCGAAGGTGATGATCTGGCAAACGTGGTCGGCGCCGTACTTGTCTGCGACGTACTGGATCACCCGGTCCCGGTTGTCCATGCAGAAATCCATGTCGATGTCCGGCAGGGAGACGCGGTCCGGGTTCAGGAAGCGCTCGAACAGCAGGTTGTAGGGCAACGGGTCCAGGTCGGTGATGCGCAGGGCGTAGGACACCAGGGAACCGGCCGCCGAACCACGCCCGGGCCCCACCGGAATGCCCTGCTCGCGGGCGTAGTGGATGATATCCCAGACGATGAGGAAGTAGCCCGGATAGCCCATCTTGTTGATGGTGGACAGCTCCCACTCAACCCGGTCGATGTAGGTCTGCTGTTGATCCTCCGGAATCCGGTCTTCGGCAAAGCGTTCGTGAAGCCCGGCCAGGGTGATGGCCTTGAGGTAGCTCTCCGGGGTGTGCTCGGCGGGCACCTCAAACTGCGGCATGTGGTAGGTGTCGAAACGCAGGTCGACATTGCAGCGCTGGGCGATGGTGATGGTGTTGGCGATGGCGTCTTCGAGACCGGAAAAATCCTTTACCATCTGGTCCGGGTGCTTGAAGTGGAAGTCCCCTTCCGGCAGCCGTTCGCGCTCCTCCTCGTCCAGGTTGGCGCCGGTGCCGATACACAACAGGGCGTCATGGGCGCGGGCGTCCTCCGGGTTCAGGTAGCGGGTGTCGGCGGTGGCCACCAGCGGGGTGCCGGTGTCGTGGGCCAGGTGAATCAGGTTCAGGTTGACCTGACGCATGGCCGGCACGTTATTCTGGCAGATCTCCACATAGACGTTATCGTCCCCGTAGGTCTGCCGCAGCCAGCCGAGCATCTCTTTTGCGCCATCCACATCGCTGTCCGCCATGCGCCGGGGCAGGGCCCCCTGCAGCGGGCCGCCGGTGAGGCAGATGAGGCCGCCGGCATGCTCGGCAAGCAGTTCCCGGTCCACCTGGGGGCGCACGAAGTGGGACTCCAGATGGGCGCGGGACAGGAGGGTCATGAGGTTTTCCCAGCCGCTTTCGTCCTTGCACAGGAGCACCACCTCGGTGGTCTCGTCGACCCGGCCCCGGGGCGCGGTCATGCGACTGCCGGGGGCGATGAATGCCTCGGCCCCCAGGATCGGCTTGATGCCGGCGTCCATGCACTTCTGGAAGAACTGCACCGCCGCGAACAGGTTGCCGGCGTCGGTGATGGCAAGGGCCGGCAGGCGGTACTCCGCCGCCCGTTCAACCAGGGCGCCCACCCGGTTGGAAGAGGACAGCAGGCTGTACTCGGTATGGCACCTTAGGTGCGCAAAGTGGGCGTGGCGCATCGGGCTCTCCGGCGGGGACTCGAGGGACTGAAAATGGGGCAGCCCATTGTAACGGCAAGCGGAGGGATTTGCCACGGCCCGGCGGGCCAATTTCGCTCTGTTTCGGGTCCCCCGGCGGGCGCTAGCGGAAGACCTCCACCGCAACCTCCGGCAGGGCATCCCTCAGGCGCCCGGCGATGCTCCTCAGGGCGTGCCCGGACAGGGGGGTGACGATGCGTTGCGCCGTGCTGCGGGCGACGTTGTAGAGTTGCACCCGGCGCAGGCTGCCGCCCTCATTCATGATGTCTTGCAGACGTCCTGTGTAGGCGTCGATTTCCGCATCCGGCGGGGGCTCGCCGTCCAGGTTCATGAGGCAGGTCTGGATGGTGACCGGGTGGCGCCGGGCGGTGGCGGAGATACCCGAGAGCACCGTCCTGAATGGCACCCGGCTGCCACATACCCGCCGGTAATACGCCTCTGTGCCCGCGTCCAGTTTGGCCCAGACGTCGCCGCCCGCATCCATGAGCCGGTCCACCGCCCGCGCCACGTCGCACCGTTCCAGTTCGGCGGCGTTGGTGATGAGCACCGGCGGCAGGCGCGGGCCGAGCCGCTGCATGCGGTCGAGCAGGCCGTCCACCACGTCGGCGAAGGCTGGGGAGGTGGTGGGTTCGCCGTCGCCGGACAGGGCCACGTCCACGGCCTGTTGCAGTTCCGGCGGCAGGTCGGCGAAACGGGGCAGGGTGAACAGGCCGCCGTCCCGCAACAGGGCGAGCATGTGCTCGAACTCATCGAACAGCGCCGCCGGGTCCAGTGCCGTCATGGGCGGCATGACGGCGCGGTCCACCTGGCAATAGACGCAGTCGAAGTTGCAGCGCTTGTCCGGGTTCAGGTTGATGCCGATGGAGACGCCGCCGCTGCGGCGGGAGACCACCGCATAGACGTAGCGGTTGTCCCCCAGGGTGCGGGGGTGGTGGGTGTGCTCCCGGCGGGTGGGGGTGTCCTGGGACTGTGCCATGGGGAGCAGTCTAACAGTGACCGGCCTCCGCGAGGTCGGCGAAGCGTCCCAGCTTGTCCGGATTGCGCTGCACGAAGATGCCGCCGATCCTTCCGTCCGTCACCTGAAAATGGAACGCCGAGACCGGTTTGCCGCCGTCGAACAGGACCGCGCCGGGGGCGCCATTGAACCAGATGTAGCGGGGCCGGACCGGTGGCGGGTGGGTGGGGGCCACGAACACCTTGTAGAGGAACCGGGTGACCTCGGCCACCCCCTCCAGGGGATAACGCGCCGCCGCGGCCTTGCCGCCGCCGTCGGTGCGCATGACCACGTCCCGGGTCAGCAGGGCGTGCAGGGCATCCATGTCGCCGTTTTCGATGGCCCCGAAAAAGGCCTCGGACAGGCGTTGCACCGTGGTCTTGTCGGCCATCCGAGCGGATGGCCTCACCCTTGAGGTGGCGCCGGGCCCGTACCGCCAGTTGGCGGCAGTTGTCCGGTTTCAGTTCGAGGATTTCCGCCACCTCGTCGAACCGGTAGTCGAACACGTCGTGCAGGAGGAATGCCGCCCGCTCCGTGGGCTTTAACCGCTGCACGGTCAGCAGCAGCGCCATGGAGAGGGACGCGTCCAGCCGGTCCCGCTCGTGGGCGTCGGACAGGATCGGTTCGGGCAGCCATTCGCCGTGGTACGTTTCGCGCTTTTTCCGGATCGCGCGGAACCGGTCCAGGCAGAGCCGGGTGCAGGTGCGGGTGAACCAGGCGCGGGGCGATTCCAGTTGCGGCGCCCCGGCGGCATGCCAGCGCAGCCACGCGTCCTGTACCACGTCCTCGGCCTCCGCCACCGACCCGAGCATGCGGTAGGCCAGGCGGATCAGGTAAGGGCGGACGTTCTCGAAGTCCGCGGTTGAGGTGGTTCGGGGTGTGGTCATGTTTCAGAAGTCCAGGCTCAATCTCTCACAGTGGGACGACTTCAGCAATGCCCGCTTCAGGGTGGGGTAGAGCCGGGACCCGGTGATGCTGACCGCCAACTCGGCGAAGGCCTCGTCGCCGTAGTGGGTGCGGATCCGCGCCGCCCGTTCCGGGTCGGGGAACGTCTCCCGGGTCACGGCGAGGGCGTGGCCGTGCACGTCCCGCAACGGCGCGGGCAGACGTTCCGGCTGCGCGATAAGCAGCGCGAGCAGGTCGCGGTCCACCCCCGCCTCCACGGCCATCTTCAGGGTCAGTTGCGCGCACGGGCCGCAATCCTCGCCCTGCATGGTGGCCACCCGCGCGACGAAGTGGGCGTCCAGGGGCAGCGCCTTGCGGTACAGGGACATCCCCATGCCCGCGGCAAATGCGTCATAGGCGCCGGGAGAGGTGTCCACCAGGCTTTCCAGGTAGCCCATGTCGTAGTCGTAGGTTTGGGCGAACGCCCGCATTTCCGATTTGATGGTTTGGGTGTCCGTCATGGCAGCTTCTTTCATGGCAGTCTCTTGTTTTTGGATGAGTCGGTGTTGCCGGCCCACCGGGGTGACCGGCTTTCACAAACAAGGACGGGCCGGTGGCCGAAAATGTGACAGCGGACGAAAGATTTCTTTCGAACCGGGGTATTTCCCCCCCTTCCGGTTTTGACGGGCCGCCGCTGCCCTCGTACAGTACCGCCCATGGGAGAAGGCGCGGTATCCGGGTCCGGTGGCGGCGGCGCGCGGGTGCGCACCCGCGTTGCGGCCCTGGGCGACTCCATCACCTGGGGGTTTCCCGGCGGGCCGATGACC
>JBHHVE010000021.1:0-46783 GCA_046754085.1 Leptospirillia bacterium | reverse complement strand
ACGACGGCGCTTACAAGCAGGAGGAAACCCCCCGCTACCACGGCCGCGATGTGGCCATCATGCGCGCCCAGGAGGCCGGGGTGCCGGTGGTGCTGGGCTCGGCAACCCCCTCCATGGAGAGCTTTTCAAAGGCAAGGCGGGGGGATTATCTCTATCTGCAACTGCCCGATCGGGTCGAGTCCCGGCCGTTGCCGGGCGTGGAACTGGTGGATCTGCGCGAACACCGATCGGTGTTGCCCGGGGGGGTCGTCACCGAGCCGTTGCAAAAGGCCCTGGCCGAAACCCTGGAGCGGGGCGAACAGGCGTTGCTGTTTGTCAACCGTCGGGGCTATGCGCCGATGCTCCTGTGCCCGGACTGTGGCCACACCTGGACCTGCCACCACTGTCAGGTGAGCCTGACTTTTCACCAGAAGGACAGGAGTATTCGTTGCCACTACTGCGACGACCGCAGGTTGGTGCCCGAATCCTGCCCGGACTGCGGCAACATCGATCTGAAACCGGTGGGCATCGGCACTCAAAAGCTGATGCAGGAAGTGGCGCAACTGTTCCCGCAGGCCAGCTTGTTGCGCATGGACCGGGATACTACGCGGGCCAAGAACGCCCATCTGGATATCCTCAAGCAAGTGACCGACGGCCATGCGGATGTGTTGATCGGAACCCAGATGGTGGCCAAGGGTCACAACCTGCCGGGGGTCACCCTGGTGGGGGTGGTGTGCGCCGATCAGGGCATCCACGTACCTGATTTCCGCGCCGCCGAGGGGGTGTTTTCACTTCTGACCCAGGTGGCGGGAAGGGCCGGGCGCGGTGATCGTCCCGGGCGGGTGGTGTTGCAGACCTTCGACCCGGAGCATCCGGCGATCCGGTGCGCGGTGACCCACGACTACGCGGGTTTTGCCGAAGTCGAGCTTGCCATGCGCGGCGCGGTGGGCTTTCCCCCCGCCGGGCGCGCCACCCGGCTGCTGCTCAGGGACCGGTCCCCGGACCGCATCGAACAGGCGGCGCGGGTCATTGCGGAGCGGGTCCGGCACCTGCCGGAAAACGGCGTGACCGTGCTGGGTCCGGCGCCCCCCCTGATCGCCATGCTGCGGGACGAGCACCGTCTGCACCTGCTCATCAAAGGCGAACGCGCGGGCCCGGTGCGTCAGGTCACCCGCTGGCTGGTGGACGAAATCCACAAAACCCCCGGCCTCGCCTCGGTACGCCTCGACATCGATGTGGATCCCCAAAACCTGATGTAACCCGGGGTCGCCCGGGAGCGATAAGGCCCGCCGGGCGTGCGCCCGTAAGCGGCAGGAGTCCCGGGTACCGCACCAACGCAGCAATTGGGCTGCGCGGCAGTGAGTTACGGGTAGTTGCGCCTAAGCGCCGGGAGTGGTCCGAGTGCAAGGCGGGAGGAGCGCAGGAGACGAAGGCGTACTCCTGTACGTCAACCAACGCAGCAATTGGGCTGATCCCGGCGCTTAGGAGGCGTGGGGCATGGGGATCATGCGGGAGACACCGCCCTTTTGCCCGACCCAGACCGTATGGTCGGCATCGACCTTCAGGGAATAGATGTCTTCCCCGATCAGGCCGTTGGCGCGGTTATAGGTCTGCCAGCGCACACCGTCGTAGCGCGATACGCCGTGGTTGGTGCCGAACCAGAGCGCCCCGTCCGGGGCCTGGTCGATGGCGTAGACCACGTTGCCGGAAAGGCCGTCGGCCTCGGTGAAATTGGTGAAGGTGACGCCGTCGAAACGGGACACGCCGCCGCCCCAGGTGCCGATCCATAAATCGCCGTCGGTATCGAGCTTGAGGGAGAACACGTAGTTGGCGTTGTAGGTCTCGTTGCCGGTCTCGTCCAGGGTGGTCAGATCATGGGAGTGCTCGCCCTCGCGGGTGGAGCCGAAGCCGGACTTGTCGCTGCGTTTCAGGGCCTTGGGGTTGTCGCCGCCCATGCCGTCCTTGTGCAGCCAGGTGGTCCAGACCCCGTCCTTGAGCCGGGACAGACCACCTTCGGTGCCGAACCAGCGGCTGCCGTCTTCGGCGATCTGGATGGCGTAAACCCACGGGTTGGCCAGGCCGTCGGCGACGTTGAAGGTGGTCCAGCTGGACTTGTCATCGAGGGGTCCGGTGATGCGGTTCAGGCCGTCCCAGGTGGCCAGCCACACGGTGCCGTCGGGTTCGAAGGCAACGTCGTACACCCATATGTCGGCCAGCCCGTGCTTGGGGAAGTAATTCCGGATGGCGCCGTCCGTGTGCACCGACAGGCCGCCGCCGTTGGTGCCCATCCACAGTCTGTCGTCCGGGCCGGGACGCACGATGAAGGCGTAATTGTTGCGCATGCCGTCATCCGTGGAGAAGGTGCGCACCATATCGCCGGTTTTGCGGTTTACCTGAAGCACCCCGGTGGAGGTGCCGACGAACAGGTCGTCGGCTTCGGTGCTCAGGCTGCGCACGTAGGCATGTGCGCCCACCTCGAACTGCTCCTTGACGATGTGCAGTACCGGCGCGGGTGCGGGTTTAGCCGCCTCGGGCGCGGTCGGGGCCTCGCTTTTGGAACAGGCGGTCAGGACCAGCCACAGACAGGCGGCAAGCAGCACGGTTCGGTTCATTGCGGGGTCAGACTTATTCCGGGTATCACCACCTGCCCCACGGGAAGGGCGCGTGGTTTGTTATTTGGGTTTCGAGTGGCAACGGGCGCAATCGTACAGCGGGAACGCCACCTTGCCGTGGCAGCGTCCGCAGAATTCACCCTCGACGATCTTCTGCATGGTGACCGGGTTGCTGCCCGCCTGCATTTTGAAAATGGACGGGTGGCAGTTTCTGCAGTCGAGCCATTGGGTATGCGGCAGGTGCGGGTAGACCACGTCCGGGATATCACCCTTGACCGGAAACACCACATCGAAGTCGATGGGGGTCATTTCGACCTCCCCCTCGTTGATCGAACCGAACGGGGTAATGGTGCCCTGTTGCAGTGCGGCCACCCAGTCCACATAGCCAAGGGGGCTTTTGGGCATGAAATCGAACGCGATCGGGTGCTCTTCCGTATCCGGCGGGATCGGCACGGCAAATTCCGCCACCGGCTCCACCGCTTTCGCGGTACATCCATAGAGCAGCAGTCCTCCAAGGAGGGCAAGCCCCACATTGCGCAGACCGGTCATCATCGGGGCAGCACCACGATCTTGCCGGTCATGCGGTTATGGATGAAGCAGAAATAGGGGTATGTTCCCGCCTTATTGAAGGTATGGGACACGGTGCCGCCCTCCTCCAGGTCGGTGGGCTCGATCTCCATGGCCCCGGACGGATCCGATCCGGGGATGGAGGCAAACAGGTGGATGAGACCACTGACATTTTTCCACACCACGGTATCGCCTTCATAGATGGTCAGCTGGCGGGGCGAGAACAGGTAGGCGCCCTCGGGCAGAAGCACTTCGTAGGTTTCTGGCTCGGAAGGGGGCGGTGGCGTATCCATGGCCGGTTCCGCCTCCTCAAACTCCACCGGCGCGGTCGGCGGCATCGCCGGGGGTGTCATGGGCGCGGGTTCCGGACTGATGTCTTCGAACTCCACCGGCTCGCTCGGGGGCATTGCCGGAGGCGCAGAGGGCGCGGGTTCCGGCGCAGGTTCCGGCGCGGGTTCCGGCGCGGGTGTTTCCGCCGGTGCGGCAGCCGGTTTATCACCGCCAAATCCCAGGGAGCGGATTTTTTGCGTGATGCCGCAGCCGGACAGGAGCACGACACAGGCGACCGGAATGGCGAGTCGGAAAAAGGGTCTCATAGGAAAAGCGATCTGAACCATTCAAATGGTTTGGGGCTAGAAAAACAGAAAATCTATCCCATATTGCCAATGGCGCGGATGCCGTGTCAACGCAAGCGACTGCCGGGGCCGTGCCCCCTAGGGGGCGCAGGGCCCGTAACACCGGGCAATCCGTGATCACAGGGGGACGTCGGAATTTGTCGTCCCACCACCGGTTGACCAGGGCTGAAACCGATGGTAATTTAAATCCGACCCTTTTGGTCGCCGACCAATCTGATCGGGAGAAGGCTTGTGCTTAAACTGACCAAAAAAACCGACTACGCCCTGATGGCCATGAACCACATGGCTTTTCTGCCGGGCGGCTCCCTGGTGAACGCCAAGGAGGTGGCCGAAACCTACCATATTCCGGTGGAGATGATGGCCAAGATCCTTCAGACCTTGTCCCGGGATGGGTTGATTGTCAGCGAAAACGGCCCCAAGGGCGGCTATGCCCTGTCCCGCTTGCCAGAGGATATTTCGGTGGCGGAGGTGATTTCGGCCATTGAGGGTCCGATCGGCATCGCCGACTGCATGCAGGCCCCCGGCGCCGTATGCATGCAGGCGGACACCTGCACCATCCGCAGCCCGGTGGAGCATATCCAACAACGTATTCTGGCGCTGCTTGAGGGCATGTCGGTGGCGGAAGTCCACCACATGGCCGAAGCCGCGCTGTCGAACCCCGGTACATAATTCAGGACGTTTAATTATGAGTGTGAAACTCCCCATTTACATGGACTACCAATCCACCACCCCGCTGGACCCAAGGGTGCTGGAGGCGATGATGCCGTATCTGACCGAGCACTTTGGTCACCCGGCCAGCCGCAACCACAGCTTTGGCTGGGAGGCGGAGAAGGCGGTGGATGAGGCCCGTGGTCAGGTGGCGGAACTGATCGGCGCCCAACCCAAAGAGGTGGTGTTCACCAGTGGGGGTACCGAGGCGATCAACCTGGCCCTCAAGGGTGCCCTCGAAATGTATGCGGAAAAGGGCAGTCACGTGGTGATATCGGCCATTGAAAGCCGCCCGGTCATGGACGTGCTCAAAGTGCTGGAACGCGCCGGCAAGCTGGAAATCACCGAGGTTGCCGTGGATAAGGAGGGGCGCGTGTCCCCCCAGGATATTCAGGCCGCCCTGCGCCCGGATACCGTGCTGATATCGGTGATGACGGCCAACAACGAGATCGGCACCATTCAGGACGTGGCGGCCATCGGCGCCCTCGCCAAGGAGGCCGGGGTGCTGTTCTTTACCGACGCCACCGAGGCGGCGGGCAAGATTCCGCTGGACGTGCAGGCCATGGGTATCGACCTGATGGCCGTCACCGCCCACAAAATGTACGGTCCCAAGGGAATCGGCGCCCTTTATGTGCGGCGCAAGAAGCCGCGGGTGCGGCTCACCCCCCAGATCGACGGTGGCGGCCACGAGCGCGGCATGCGTTCCGGTACCCAGAACGTGCCCGGTATTGTCGGCATGGGCCGTGCCGCGGCGTTGTGCATGGAACTGATGGAGACCGAGTCGGCATCAATCGCGGCCCTGCGCGACAAACTTCAGGACGGCATTCTGTCGGTCCTCGACGAGGTTGAGGTCAACGGCAGCGTGGCCCACCGCCTGCCCCACAACCTCAACCTGAGCTTTGCTTACGTGGAGGGTGAGTCCATGCTGATGGGCCTGAAGGAGGTTGCGCTCTCCTCCGGCTCCGCCTGCACCACCGCCACCCTGGAGCCGTCCTACGTGATCCGCGCCCTGGGGGTGTCGGAGGACCTGGCGCACTCCTCGATTCGTTTTTCCATCGGCCGCTTCACCACCGATGCGGAGGTTGATTACGTGATTGCCCACGTCATCGAAACGGTGAACCGCCTGCGGGAGATGTCCCCCCTGTACGAAATGGCCAAGGAGGGGATCGACCTGAGTGAGGTCAGTTGGAAGGGCCACTAGGGGTCCTGATGTTTTTTATTTCCGCGTGTGTGATACGCGGACAAATACAGCCGGGGCGGTTTTCCCCCGGTCTTTGGAGGTGAGACGATGGCATACAGCGACAAGGTGTTGGAACACTACAACAACCCACGTAATATGGGGTCGTTCGACAAGGACGAAGACGGTGTCGGAACCGGTGTTGTGGGGGCTCCGGAGTGTGGCGACGTAATGAAGCTGCAGGTCAAGATCAATGCCGACGGCATCATTGAGGATGCCAGGTTCAAGACCTTTGGCTGCGGTTCGGCGATTGCCAGTTCCTCCCTCGCCACCGAGTGGCTCAAGGGGCGTACCGTGGATGAGGCCATGGCCATCAAGAACACAGAGATCGTTGACGAACTGAACCTGCCACCGGTCAAGATTCACTGTTCGGTGCTGGCCGAGGACGCCATCAAGGCGGCGGTCAACGATTACCTTGAGCATGACGGCAAAGGCGGCAAAGGCGGGGAATCGGACTAAATGGCGAAAGTGACGTTTCTACCGTCCGGGGTGACCATCGAGGCGGATCCTTCGGACTACCCCTACGGTCACGACGGTGATCCGGGAAGCCTGCTCGACATCGGTCTTGCGGGCGGTGTCGATATCGGCCATAACTGCGGCGGAGTGTGCGCCTGCACCACCTGCCATGTGGTGGTCAAAAGCGGCGCGGAGAATCTGTCGGAGATGGACGACGATGAGGAAGACCGGCTCGACACCGCCAAGGGCCTGACCCTGCACTCACGCCTTGCCTGCAAGGCGGTGGTTGAGGGCACGGGCGAGGTGACGGTCGAGGTGATGATGAACAGCGAACAGGCGGGAGGTCACTGATGGGACTTTACTGGCAAGATGCGGACGATATTGCCTACGAGTTGATCCAGCGATACCCGGACAAGGAGCCTCTGGATCTGCGTTTCACTGATTTGAAGGATATGATCACCGACTTACCCGGCTTCGAGGACGACCCGAACAAATCCTCCGAAGGCATTTTAGAGGCCATCCAGATGGCCTGGTACGAGGAGTGGGCGGACGAAGGCTAGGTGGGCGCGAGGCGGGCAGACCAACTCGCCCATGAAGCCCCCGTTCGGGGCGCATTTACTTGATCAGGATGCTGTTTCGGCCACGCTCTTCCAGCACCGCGCCGCCATCCCCCACCACGATCATGCGCCCGTGGGGTCCCCTGGATACCCCGTACAGAACCTGACCCGTCGGGGGCGCCAGCGGCGTGATCCGATCCCCTTCTATTTTGAGCACCGTGCCAAAGTCGCCCACCGCCCAGGTGGTGCCCCGGCCGTCGTCAGAGACGCCGTGAAGGGCCAGACCGCCGCCGGGTTGGAGCGCCCGCCAGTCGTCCCCTGAATAGCGGTAGACGCCCCCGCCCCAGCCTACTGCCACGCCGCTGCCGGACACCGCGTTCAGGGTTTCGCCGGTCGGAATCGGGTGGGCGTTCCAGGTGCCGTTTTCCCGGCGGTATGCGGTACCCGCCTCACCCACCACCCAGAAATGCTCCGCATCCGTGCCGCCAACACCGTACAGCGTGGCCGGAGTGGGCGCCGGGAGCGCCGTCAGGCCGTTTTTGTCCCAGCGCAGCACGTTGCCATTCGCCCCCACGGCAATGGCCGTATCGTCCCAGGCGGTCACGGCGTTCAGATGGGTCTTGGCCGTGCTTTCCATCCTGTGCCAACCTTTCCGGTCGCGCATCAGGAGCCCTTCGGGGCTGGTGGCGAGCAGACGTCCCCGGCCCATGTCCGCCACCCCGGTCAGGGCCGCGGCATCCGGCCCCTGCCCCTTTTTCCAGCGACCGTGGTGACGCTCCAGCACCACGCCGTCCGCGCCCACCGCGACCTGGCCCGCCACCCCGTACAACTCCTCCGGGGTGTCCCCCACCACAATGGCCAATGTCCGGCCTTGTCCGGACAGGATGAGACCGTCGTCGCCCACCAGCACATGGCGGCCGTCCGGCGCACGCCAGCCGCCGCGCACGGCGCTTTTTGTACCTGTTGCCACCTCATTCCAGGCGGTGCCGTCGAAATGGCGCACCACGCCCTCCTCGCCCGCTACCCACACATCGGCGGGTCCGGTGCCCCAGATCCAGCGCAACAGCATCTGTGTTCCCGCGTCCTCGCTTTGCCAGATGCCGTTCGTCAGATGCCGCACGGCGCCGCCGTCGCCGACGATGTACACATTGTCCGGTCCCGTGCCCCACACCGACACAAAGTGGGCGGAAACCCCCACATCCACCGATTGCCAGGCGGAGCCGTCGTAGTGGACCACCTGGCCGCGCCCGCCCACCGCCCAGACGTCGTCGGGTCCCGATCCCCAGACCCCGAAAAACAGGTTGTCGGTGCCGCTGTCCTGGCGTTTCCAGCAGTGGCCGTCCCAGTGAAAAATCATCCCCCGGTCGCCCACCGTGAAGACGTCATCCGGGGCCGACCCCCAGATGCCGTTGAAGTCGTTGGTGACGCCGGTGGGGTGGTCCCACCAGCGTTTTCCGTCAAAGTGCAGCACCCGGCCGTTGTAGCCGGTGACGAACACATTTTTTTTATCCGCAGCCCACACCCCGGCGAGGTAGTCGGCTACCCCCAGGTTTTTCACCTTCCAGCGCCGCCCGCCCCAGTGCATCACCCGGCCCCGGTCGCCCACCGCCCACACATCCCCGGACGGTGTGCCCCATACGGACAGCAGGTTGTCCCCCTGGGGACGGGGGTGCCCCCAGTTGAACGTGGGCCGTTCGCCGGCGCCCAGAGGCGCCGGGGGCGGTGCGCATTCCCCCACCGCCATGGTCTTCAGGGGGGCCATCCGGCCCAGTTGTCCACGCCAGCTGTCGTCGTCAGCGCTTTGGGCATGGCCCTGGATGAGGGGGGTGAAAAGCAGAAAAAACCCGGTGAACAGGACCATTTTTCGGGTGGTGGTGGGGTGTTTCATGAGACTCGGATTTATCTTTGTGTCGGTGAGGTCTTTAACAAGGTTTTCCCGCCTCGGGCGGGGACTATTTCGGCTGGACAAGGGAGCGAAACTATGGGATCGTTCTGGGATCGAAACACGGTGGCCGCCCTGTTTGCAAGCGGGCCGGTTCCCCATCAGGTTTTTGGAGGATGTTGCGAATGAAACGGTTTGTGTTGGCGGCGTGTGGAGCCGTGTTTCTGATCGGTGTATTTCTCATCAATGTTCCGGCTGTGCATGCGTCGGCAAGCGCCAAGATTCTGATCGAGCGCAAGGGCTGCCTGACCTGTCACTCCCTGAACGGACGCGGCGGCAAGATGGGTCCCCCCTTGCAGAGCACCCCGTCGTGGAGCCCGCCGGAGCGCATGCGCGCCTATCTGGCGGATCCGAAAAGCGTGAATCCGGCGTCGATCATGCCGAACCTTCACCTGTCGGAGGAGCAGATCGAGACCATCGTGGAATATCTTCAGTCGTTCAAGGACGAGGCCAAGGCCCCGGACTGGTGGAAGGAAAAGAAGTGACGGACGAGGCTGCACCGACCGGCGATATTCCTGACCACCTTCCCGAAGACGACCCCGGACCCGCCGATGCCGACCGGCGCCGGTTTGTCCACCGTATCCTCAACATGAGCCTGGGTCTGTGGGCCATGGCCGGTATTACCGGAGCCGGCTACGCGGCGGGCAAGTACGTCTGGCCGCGGGAGGCCAGCCGCAGTACCGGTGGTGAACGGGAGGTGTCGTTTGCCGCCGCCGATCTGGATAAGGAAGATGTCGTCAAGGTGCTGGTGGAAGGCAATCCGGTGGGGGTGTTCCGGCACAACGGCGCGGTGCTGGCGTTGGCGCTCAGTTGTACCCACCTGGGCTGTCTGGTGGGCTGGAACAAAGAGACCGGCGAAATGGACTGCCCGTGCCACGGCTCGCGCTTCGACGTCGCCGGTGCGGTGCTGCAAGGGCCCGCGCCCACGCCGTTAAAACGTTATGACGTCCGGGTGGTGGGCGATACCGTGATCGTGGGGTAGGGCGATGGCGAAAAAATCAAAGGGGGCCGGGCCGTCCTACCGGGGGGAGGGCATCCGCAGCCTGCTCAACGTACTGTCCCTGTTTACCGGGGTGCTGTATGGCGAGCTGGACGAGCGCCTGGATTTTCGCACGGCACTGTCTCGCGCCCTGCGCAAGCCGGTGCCGCCCCACGTCAATTTCTGGTTCTGCTTCGGCGGCATCACCTTCCTCATCTTTCTGATCCAGGTGGTGACCGGGGTGGCGCTGCTTTTATACTACCGCCCCACTGTGGAGCAGGCCTACATGTCGGTGGCGCACATCACCAACAACGTGCCGTTCGGCTGGATGGTGCGCGGCTTCCATCACTGGGGCGCCAACCTGATCATGGTGGCGGTGATGCTGCATGCCATGCGGGTGTTTTTTCACGGTGCCTACAAGCCGCCCCGGGACTTTAACTGGGTGGTGGGCGTCATGCTCATGTTCGGGCTTCTGGTGTTCGGCTTCTCCGGCTATCTGTTGCCGTGGAACGAACTGTCCTACTGGGCCACGGTGGTGGGGGCCGAGATCCCCGGCGCGATCCCGTACGTGGGGGACTACATCACCTACTTCCTCAAGGGCGGGGACAGCGTCGGGCAAATGGCGTTGACCCGGTTTTTTGCATTCCACGTGGTGCTGATGCCGGTCTGCATGATGGTGCTGCTGGGGTTGCACTTCATCATGATCCGCCGCCTCGGCATCTCCGGGCCGTTGTAGGGGGCAGCCCATGGGAATGCTCACCGCCGGCGATATCATGAGCCACAACCCGGTGTCGGTGTCCCCCGCCACCGGGATCCGCGAGGCCGCTCAACTGATGCGGACCATGCGTATCCGCAGCCTGCTGGTGAAGGAGGGCGCGGAATTTGTCGGCATCCTCACCGGCACCGATCTGGCGTCGCGGGTGCTGGCGGATGATGTGAACGAGGATCTGACCGTGGGCGACCTGATGAGCAGCCCGCTGTTGACCATCGATCGCAACACCGCCCTGCACCGGGCCAATCAGCAGATGATCGAACACCATGTGCGCCATCTGGTGGTGGTGGAGGACGGCTTCCCGGTGGGTATCCTCTCCGCCCGCGACCTGCTCATGCCGGAGGAGGAGGTGCCCGGTTCCATTCCATTCTGGCCCCACCACCTGCTCAAGGAGGTGGTGGCCGCGCTCTTGGTGATGACATTGATGGTGGTGCTGGTGGCGGTAAGTCCCGCCCCCATGCTGGATAAGGCCGATCCGTTTGCCACCCCCGCCCACATCAAGCCGGAGTGGTATTTCCTCGCCGCCTACCAATTCCTCAAGTTCGCCGAAGTGTTTCGCCCCCTGGGAGCGTGGGCTCCCAAGTTGCTCGGAGTGGGGATCATGGGGCTGGTGGTGTTGTTGCTGGTGTGCTGGCCGTTTCTCGACCGCAACCCGGAGCGGGCGCCGCGCAAGCGGCCGTTCGCCATCTTTGTGGGGGTGATCTCGGTGCTGTCCTTCATCGGGTTCACCCTGTGGGGACACCTGACCTGATGACCCTGCGTACCCTGCTTTGTGCCTTGGTGTCCATGACCTTATGGGCCGCGCCCGCCGCCGCCGATGTGGCCGAGGGCCAACGGCTGTATAAAGAGAAGAACTGCGCCGTCTGCCACACCATTGGCGAGGAGGGCGGCGAAGTCGGCCCCAACCTGTCCGCCGAAGGCGCGGCCGGACGGGACCGGGACTGGCACATCCGCCACCTGCTGGATCCGGCGGGGGTGGTGCCGGGTTCGATTATGCCGGTCTGGGTGGAGAATGCCGAGGAGGCAGGGCACCTGGCCGACTATCTCTTAAGCCTGATGCCCTCCGCCGCCGAACAGGCGGAGGCCGCGGCGGTCGCCGCCCTTGCCGCGCCCCCCCCGGCGCCGGACAGCGCCGCGGGGCGGGGACGGAAGCTGTATATGGAGAGCGGTTGCGGCGGTTGCCACAAGATTGGCGGAAATGGCGGCAGTTTTGGCCCCGACCTGACGTTCGAGGGCGATGTGGCGGGGCACGACCTGGACTGGCACATCGCTCACTTTGCCAATCCGGCGCAGGTGACCCCCGGTTCGGTCATGCCGCCGGTCGCGCTTTCCGAAGACGCCCTGGCGGATCTGGCCGCCTATATGGTGAGCCTGAAACGTTCCGCCGCGCCGGCTGCTCCGGCGGCGGCCGCCTCTCCTGTACCCGCTCCGCCGCCTTCCGGGCCCGTGGTGGCCGCCGCCGGGGTGAGCGACGCCGAACGGGGCCGCACCCTGTTTACGATCAAGGGGTGCGTGGGCTGCCACGTGATACGCGGCACCGGCGGCAGTCTTGGCCCGGATTTGACCTTCGAGGGTGAGGTGAAGGGGCATGACCTGGCCTGGCACCAGGCACACTTTGCCAATCCCTCGCAGGTGGTGCCCGGCTCCGCCATGCCGCCGTTCGATCTGCCACCGAATGAGTCGAGGGCGCTTGCGGCCTATATGCTGAGTCTCGTACGGATGCCCGAGGATCGCACCCTGAGCCCCGCTCTGGCGACCCGCCTTAAAGAGGCCCATGATCGGCTGGAAGCGGCCAGGGCGCGTATCGACCATGCCGCCCGTGAAGGGCGCAACGTGGATGATTTGAACCTGCTTCTGTCCGAGGGCTGGACCCATGTAGGCACGGTGGAGGGAATGGTCCGCCGCGAGCTCGTGACCGGCGTGGAGAGGGAGATCGAGGCCGCCGAGGGCCGGGCCAGCGAGCTGGAATTGGCGCTGCTGGCGTTTGAGAGCGAACTGGACCTGCGTATCGCCGAGATGGCGTTGGTGGTGGTGATGCTGCTGATCGGGTGCGGGCTGTTGCTGCGCAAGATCCGACTGTTGAACGAAGAGTGGCACGAACAGGAGCGGGAGCGGGCCGCCAAGCCTAAAAAAGGGCGTGTCCCGTGGCGGCCGGATCCGGAGGCCGGCGCATGAGTGCGGAGGACACCCGCCGGGCGTTGGCCAAAAAGCGGGCGCGCCACTTTCTGAGCTGGTGGGCGGTGTCGGCCCTGATGTTGGCCACTCTGGTCGCGACCTTCGGCTTCGGCGC
This sequence comes from Leptospirillia bacterium, assembly GCA_046754085.1. Classification (GTDB taxonomy): domain Bacteria; phylum Nitrospirota; class JACRHL01; order JACRHL01; family JACRHL01; genus JBHHVE01. The sequence continues at coordinate 34,049 of JBHHVE010000021.1, read as the reverse complement.
GCTGTTACTGGGTTATGTGGCGTGGATCGGGATCGACCCGGCGCAATCCTTCAATTCTTTCTGGCACCCGCTGGTGGCGGTGCCGCTGGGGCTTATAACCGCCGCCGGAAGCGCCTGGCTGTTCGGTTACGGCATCATCATTCTGCGGGGGGTGGTACGGGCCTCGCTCAAGCTGGCGGCGACCAATACGTCCGAGTAGGCCGCAGGCTTCACCCGTGGGACGGGTGGACGAACATCACCACCACGAACATCACCAAAAGCAGAACCGCGAGCACACTCAGGATGTGGTCGGCAAGCGAGTTGTAGACGAACAGGCGGCTCATGGGGCGCGCTCCTTCAGAAGGTTTCCGAACCTTTCAATCATGCCATACATGGAGAGCGGAATTCGAACTGTTGGCGCCCCTGAATGCAGCTTTTACCGGTTCCCGGCGTATGCCCGGCGGGCTATTTATTGTCCCCCGGTGTCCCCCGGGGGGTCGGGCTCGATGCCGTACTCCTTGATTTTGGAAAGCAGGGTCTTGTAGCTCACCTGCAGTATCTCCGAGGCGCGGCTCTTGTTACCGCCGGTCAGGTCGAGCACCTGGCGGATGCGCCGGGTTTCGTAGTAGCGCTGGGCGGCGGACGCCACCTCGCCTAGGGGGACGTCCATGGGGAACGGGGTTTCCGCCACGCGGGCGGTGGAAGGCCCTGCGCCGCCGGATTGCGGAGCGGCGGCAATATCCACCTGTTCAATGGTATTTCCGTCGGCCAGGATTACCGCCCGCTCGATGGCGTTTTGCAACTCCCGCACGTTGCCCGGCCACAGGTAGCTCATGAGCCGGTCCATGGCGGCGGGCGCAATCTGCTGCACCGGCCGTCCGAGTTCGGCGGCGAAACGTCCCATGAAGTGGACGGCAAGGGCCGGGATGTCCGTACGCCGTTCCCTGAGCGGCGGAATCCGGAGCGGAAACGGCGACAGACGGTAGTAGAGATCCTCCCGGAATTTGCCCTCGGCCACCCGCTCCGTGAGGGTCTGATTGGTGGCGGCCACCACCCGCACGTCAAGGGGCACCGGCCTTTCGCCGCCGACCCGCACCACCTCGCCGTCCTGCAGTACCCGCAGCAGCTTGGCCTGCAGGTTCATGTCCATGTCGCCGATCTCGTCCAGAAACAGGGTGCCGCCACAGGCCACTTCGAACTTGCCCATGCGTCGTTTGTCGGCACCGGTGAAGGCGCCTTTTTCGTGGCCAAAAAATTCCGATTCGAGCAACTGGTCCGGGATCGCGGCGCAGTTGATCGCCACGAACGGGCCGTCGGCCCTGGGGCTTGCCGCATGCACCAGTTGGGCAAACAGCTCTTTGCCGGTTCCGCTCTCGCCGGTGATCAGTACGGTGGTGTCCCCCGAGGCGACCTTATCGACCGCCTCCAGTATGTCGGTGATTGCCGGTGCCGTGCCGATGATCTCCGGTGCGCCCATGTGGCGCGCGGTCTGCCGCAGCACCCGGTTTTCCGCCAGCAGCCGGCGGGCCTCGGTGGCTTTGTTCAGGACCAGGGCCAGGTGGTCCGGGTCGAACGGTTTGGGGATGAAGTCAAACGCTCCCCGCCGCATGGCCTCCACTGCGGTTTCAATGCTGCCGTAGGCGGTCATCACCACCACCGGTATATCCGGGTAGGTTTCCTTGGCGGCGGCCAGCACCTCCATGCCGCTCTGGCCGGGCAACTGCAAATCGGTGAGCACCAGATCAAAACGTCGCTCGAACAGCGCCGCCATCGCCCCTTCGCCGTCGGCGTGGGCGATAACGTCGTAGCCGTCGCTGGTAAGGGTGCGGGTCAGCATGTCGCGCATGCCGTCTTTGTCTTCAACCAGCAGAAGCTTCACGGGGTGTCCTCGGTGTTGGCGCCTGGAAAGGACTTCTGATTGACCGTGGGCAGCCTGAGGGTGATTTCCGCGCCGCCGTCTGGCCCGTCCGCGAGGTGCAGTTCCCCGGCGTGGGCGGTTACCGTCTTGTTGACGTGGGCAAGCCCCATACCGGTGCCGTTCTCCTTGGTGGTGAAGAACGGCAGGAACGCCTTTTCCCGCACCGCTTCCGGAATGCCCGGGCCGGAATCCCGCACACGGATTGCGAGCCACTTGGGCGGGACTCCGGGGGCGTCTCCGGCGCAGGCCTCGACCGACACCCCCACGTCGCCGCCCGCACGGCCGTCGTCTTCTATCGCCTCGCAGGCGTTTCGCACCAGGTTGATGAGGCTCTGCCGCACCCGGCTCTCATCCACCCAAAGGGCGGGCAGGCCGGGGGGCACATGCACGGACACCCGCACATCGAACTCCGCCGCCGCCACCTCCACCACATGTTCCAGCAGGGGCCCCGGCGCCACCTCCGTGGGTTGCAGGGTCTCGGTACGGGAGAACGATAAAAGGTCGCGGATCAGTCCCTCCATGTCGGTGAGCTCCGCCATCATGGCGGTGACCACTTCGCTTGCGGCCGGATTTTCCGAGACCTCGCGGCCGATCAGGCGGGCGTAACCCATCACCGCCCCCATGTTGTTGCGGAACTCGTGGGCGATACCCGCCGAGACCTCGCCGAGTTGTGACAGATGACGGCGCATTTCCACCTGATGCTTGAGCCGGATCATCTCGGTCAGGTCGGTGAACAGCACCGCGGTAAGGCGTCCGTGGGGGGTCTCGATGGGAGAGAAGCTCAGACCCAGGGTGCGGGGCGGACGGCCCTGGGGGTGCCAGAGAAATTCCGTGCGGCGTTCCCTGGCATGGGGGGTGGCGTCGCCGAGTTGCGGCGGCGGGCAGCCCCGGAACAGGGCGTGCACCGGGCGGCTGACCGGCGATGCCCCCTGCCACCCAAGAATTTTTTGTGCCGCCGGGTTGCAGGTGGCCACGTTGCCGTTCCCGTCCACGGTCAACACACCGCTGGTAATGCCGTCGACAATAGTGGCGTGGCTGGCCTGAACCTCCTGCATGCGGGCCACCGCCACACGCTTTTGCTGACGCTGGGTGGCCTCCCGCGCCTTGACGTCGGAGAGGGCGGCGGTGAGCGGCGCCAGCGCTTCCAGGGAGGTGCGGGGCCGTACCTCGGCCCCTTGCAGCATCCTCAGGTAGTAGACCAGAAGGGTGATGACCGCCCCGGCGCCGAGCAGTTGCAGCAGCAGGCGGGTGCCCTCGGCGGCATGGTTCCACTCCGCCGTTGCCGTGGCGGTATCGAGGGCGCCGGTGATGATGTAGTCGGCGGCGCGCACCTGGATGTGCTGGTGCACCACCAGAACCAGCCCCATGAGCAGGCTCAGGATGAGGGTTACCCGGACGATCTGGGTCATGGTTGGCTGAGTCCCATGTACCAGTCGATCACCTCCGGCCCCCACAGCATGCAGAAGATCGCCCCGGCGGAAAGAAACGGCCCGAATGGCACCGCGTGTTTGCGCCCCTTGCCGGCGATGAGCATCAGAAGCGCCCCCACGGTGCCGCCCACCACGGCGGCGAGAAAGACCGTGAGCAGTACCGATTGCCAGCCTAAAAATGCGCCGATCATGGCGATCAGCTTGATGTCGCCGCCGCCCATGCCACCGCGGCTCAGCACCGCGATCAGGAAAAACAGACCACCGCCTGCGAGGGCGCCGATCACCGACGGCAGGATGCCCTGGGGCAGCAGGGTGGCGGAGGCGATCAAGCCGAGCACGATGCCCGGCAGGGTGATGCGGTCCGGCAGAATCTGGTGGTGCAGGTCGATCATGGCGCCGGTAAGCAGTGCCGAGGCCAGCACCATGTAGACGAAGGTTTGCGGGGATAATCCGAAGCGCCAGGCCAGCAGCCCCCACAGCACGCCGTTGGCCAGTTCCACCAGGGGGTATTCGATGGAGATCGGCACCTTGCAGGCGCGGCACTTGCCGCCCAGCCACAACCAGGCCAGCACCGGCACGTTGTCGTACCAGCGTACCGGGGTGTTGCACAGGGGGCAGTGGGAGCCGGGACGCACCACCGACTGGCCCATGGGCAGACGGCAGATCACCACGTTGAGGAAGCTGCCCACCATCAGCCCCACCAGGGTCGACGCCCCCAGCAGGTAGGCGTCCCAGATTGAAAAGATCCCGTCCATGGAGCCTCGTCGCGGCCTGTCCTCGCAATTCTACTTTAAAAACAAAGTGTTGTGAAGGTGTCCCGTTTGACGCGGAAATCGCCCCACTCTATACTTCTCCAGCCCTTTCTGATCGGTCGGTCCGGTGGTGGCCGTTAGCCCCGACCGGCCGACAGATACGGGCGTTAACCGGCTGGGAGGCAGGGCTTTGAGCGAGACGGTGCGGATTACGGTGGCGGGCGCGGGCAGTTGGGGAACCGCCCTGGCCCGGCTGCTGGCCGAAAACGGCCACCGGGTGATCCTCTGGTGTCTGGAGGAAGAGGTGGCGGCGGGGGTCAATGAATCCCGTGAAAACACCCGTTTTCTGCCCGGCTTCACCCTGCCGGACAATCTGTCCGCCACCACCGATCTTTCCGCTGCCGCCGCCGCCGCCCGCGATCTGCTGTTGTGGGTGGTGCCGACCCAGTTTTCCCGCAAGGTGTTTACCCAGGCGGCTCCCCATCTGAATGCGGAGGTACCGATCGTCTCCGCCAGCAAGGGCGTGGAACTTCAGACCCTGGGGTTCGTCACCGGCATTTTTGAGGACGTGCTCGGCAAGGATCCGGCGCGCCGGCGCTGCGCCGCGCTCTCCGGCCCCAGCTTCGCCAGGGAGGTGGCCCAGGGCGCGCCCACGGCGGTGGCGGTAGGGGCCTGGAACGAATCGGTGGCGGAGACGGTGCAGCGGCTGTTCACCTCCCCGTCGTTTCGAGTCTATACCAACCCCGACCCCATCGGAACCCAGGTGGGAGGCGCCCTCAAGAACGTGGTGGCCATCGCCTCCGGCGCGGTGGAGGGGCTGGGCTACGGCCACAACACCGAGGCCGTGCTGATTACCCGGGGGCTTCTGGAGATCACCCGTCTGGGCGTGGCGCTGGGGGCAAAATCGGAAACGTTTTCCGGGCTTTCCGGCATGGGCGACCTTGTGCTGACCTGTACCGGCGGTCTGTCCCGCAACCGGCAGGTGGGAAAGCAGTTGGGCGAGGGCAGAAAGCTCGACGACATTCTGGCCGACATGCAGATGGTGGCCGAAGGTGTCAAAACCACCGAATCCGCCTGGCAATTGGCGCACAAGCTGGGGGTGGAGATGCCTATCGTCGAACAGGTCTATCGCGCCCTGTACGAGGGGGTGAGTCCGAAAGACGCCCTGGCGGAGCTGATGAGCCGCCCCCCCAGGAGTGAGGAAGCGTTGCTGGACCCCTAGATGCCCGCCGTATGGGTGAAGTGGATAAGCCCGGAAGGCCGGAAGGTGGGGGATGATTATGGGGTGGGGAAGCGCCTCGCCAGTTCGTCGAACACCTGTTGTGACAGGGGCGTTGCCACTGACGCCAGTTTTCCCTCCCGGCAGACGAATCCGTAAAACGCGTCATTCTCGATGGGCCGTCCCGCCTCCACGTCCTGCAGCATCGATGTTTTAAAGTCGGCCAGACCTTCGGTCTGGCCGAAGGTCTTTTGTGCGATGTTGTCGGAAAGTCTCGCGCCACGGGCCCTGCCCACCGCCGCCGTCTCCGCCATCAGGCCGCGTATCAGAATGACGCTGGCCGGAGTCGCCAGCATGGGTCCGATGGCCTTGCCGGTGAGGGCCGAGGGACCGTTGAAGCCGCAGTTCCAGATCAGCTTCTTCCACATGTCGTCGCGAATGGCGCTGCTTTCGGTGGCCTTGATGCCGTGATTGGTGAGGAATTGCACCAGGTCGGAGATCACCGGGTCCGACCCCTCCGGCCAGCGCCCCACCCGCATGAAACCGGCGGCGGAGTGGCGCACCACCCCCGGAGACGCCACCCGCGCTCCGATGAAGGCGGTGGCGGCGATGACCCGTTCCGGCCCCAATGCGTCTTGCAGCACCTGAATGTGGCCGATGCCGTTTTGCAGGGCCATTACCCGGGCCGTGTCCGTCAGGTGAGCGGCAAGGTCGGTGGCGGCGGACGCTACGTCCCGGGCCTTGACGGCGAGCAATACCAGATCGGGAGGCGGGGCATCCGCAAGGGCTGAAACCGCCGAAACCGGTCCGGACCAGTCGCCGTCCACGCTGTGCAGGGTCAGGCCGTTGGCCTGCAAGGCGGCAAGCTGGGCACCCCGCGCCAGGAAAGTGACATCATAGCCGGTTGCCGCCAGTCGCCCGCCAAAGTAGCCGCCCACCGCACCTGCGCCATATACCGTGATCCGCATGCGTGCCTCCCTAACGAGCCGGAATCAGGCGGGTATCATACCGCAACGCCGGTTTGGCGTTCAGGCCGGGAGCGGGGGAGGTTCCTTGCATGGAGATGCCCGTGCGCGGTATATTTCCTGACTTCATTTCTTTATTTTTTTGTTTTTTTACCCCACCCGGGTTTTGTTAAGGATGCCGTAATGGGTCTCGATAATCTGCCTCCCGGCGACGACGAACTGAGCTATGTCAATGCGATCATCGAGATCTGCACCGGCTCCAACAACAAGTACGAATACGACAAGGACCTGGGTGTCTTCAAGCTCGACCGGGTGCTCTACTCGGCGGTGCATTACCCCACCGAGTATGGCTACATCAACGGCACCCTGGGTGAGGACGGCGACCCGCTGGACGCCATGGTGGCCACGTCCTGGCCGACCTTTCCCGGTTGTGTCATCGAAGCCCGCCCGGTGGGACTGCTCTACATGGTGGACGGCGGCGACAACGACGAGAAGATTCTGTGCGTGCCCACCGAGGACCCGCGCTTTGCCGACGTGACCGACATGTCCGGCATCAAGCCCCACATCCTCAAGGAGATCGAGCATTTTTTCCAGGTTTACAAGGACTTGGAGAACAAGAAGGTCGATACCAAGGGCTGGGGTGACGCCAAGGCCGCGCGCAAGGTGATTCGCGAGAGCATTGCGCGCTACAACGCCAAGGGCTGACCGGCACCGGATACAAAGACCGCAAGATCCGGCGCCGGCGGCTCCCAGGGGAGCTTCCGGCGCCTTTTCTTTTTTTGAGGGAAACAGACGATGATGCGTAGCGACGAAATCAAGGCGGGCTTCGAGCGCACCCCCCACCGCTCACTCCTGAAGGCGTGCGGGATCTCCGACGAGGACATGGGCAAGCCGTTTATCGGCGTGTGCAACTCCTATATCGACATCATCCCCGGCCACGTGCACCTGCAGGAGTTTGGCCGCATCGTCAAGGAAGAGATCCGCGCCCACGGGGGCGTGCCGTTCGAGTTCAACACCATCGGGGTGGACGACGGCATCGCCATGGGCCATCACGGCATGCGCTATTCGCTGCCGTCCCGCGAGTTGATCGCCGATTCCGTGGAAACCGTCATGAACGCCCACCAGTTGGATGCCATGATCTGCATTCCCAACTGCGACAAGATCGTGCCGGGCATGATCATGGGCGCCCTGCGGGTCAACGTGCCCACGGCGTTTGTCTCAGGCGGCGCCATGGAGGGCGGCACCCTGTCCGACGGCACTCCGGTGGATCTGGCCACGGCCTTTGAGGCGGTGGGCCAGTTCAAGGCGGGCAAGATCGACGAGAGCCGCTTGAAGGAGATCGAGGACAAAGCCTGCCCCACCTGCGGCTCCTGTTCCGGCATGTTCACCGCCAACTCCATGAACTGCCTGATGGAAGCCATGGGCATTGCCTTCCCCGGCAACGGCACCCTGCTTGCCACCAGTGACGAGCGCCGGGAACTGGTGCGCACCGCCGCCCGCCGGGTGGTGGAGATGGCAAAAAGCGGCGGCCCCTCCATCCGCGACCTGGTGGACCGCCGCGCCATCGACAACGCCTTCGTGCTCGATATGGCCATGGGCGGCTCCACCAACACGGTGCTGCACACCATCGCCATCGCCCACGAGGCCGGGGTGGAGTATCCCCTCACCCGCATCAACGAACTGTCCGCCAAGGTCGCCCATCTGTGCAAGGTGTCTCCCGCCCTGTCCTCAGTGCACATCGAGGACGTGGGCCGCGCTGGCGGCGTGCCCGCCATCATGCACGAGGTGCTTAAGCGGAACCCGGAGGCGCTTCACACCGAGTGTCCGACAGTCACCGGCAAGAACATCGGCGAGAATGTGGCGGATGCCGAGATCAAGGACAGTCTCATCATTCACCAGGCCGACAACCCCTACTCCGAGACAGGTGGCCTTGCAGTGCTGTTCGGCAATCTGGCACCGGAGGGTGCGGTGATCAAGACCGCCGCGGTGGCCGATTCCATGCGGCAATTTGAAGGCACCGCCATCTGCTACGATTCCCAGGACGCCGCCATGGCGGGCATCCTGGCGGGTGAGGTGAAGGCCGGGCACGTGGTGGTGATCCGCTATGAAGGCCCCCGCGGCGGCCCCGGCATGCAGGAGATGTTGAGCCCCACCAGCGCCATCGCCGGCATGGGGTTGGGGGAGAGCGTGGCGCTGATCACCGACGGCCGCTTTTCCGGCGCCACCCGGGGCGGTTGCATCGGCCACATTTCGCCGGAGGCGGCGGAAGGCGGCCCCATCGGCCTGCTGCGAAATGGCGACGTCATCAAAATCGACATGAACGCCCGCACCCTCGATATGGATGTGGCGGACGATGTACTCGCCGCCCGCAAGGCCGAGTGGAAGGCCCCCGAGGGACGCCATATCGGCGGTTGGCTGGGACGTTACCGCAAGCTGGTCACCAATGCCGCCAAAGGCGCCGTGCTGGAGTAAATACTCGCCATACGGGCGTAAGTTGGTGTAAAACGGGCAGGGCGCGCCACCCCGAAAGGGATGCGTCTCCACCGTTGGATCATTTTTGGTTTGCCATGCCGGGTTTGACTGGAAATTTTGCTACAGGCGCGGGCGCGTACGAGGCACCGCCGATCGATATCCAGCGGGTGCGCGCCCATGCTGCCGGATACGACGGCCCCACCCCCTATCTGCTGTGCGACCTTGGTGTAATCGATCAAAAGGTGGCGCGTTTCCGGGCGGCCCTGCCAGGGGTGACTCCCCACTACGCCATGAAGGCGAATCCGGACCCCCGGGTGCTGGAACGGCTTAAACGCCTGGATGTGCGCTTTGAGATCGCCTCGATCCACGAACTCGAGCAACTTGTCCGGTACGGGGTGGAAGCGACCGAGGTCATCTTTTCCAATCCGGTCAAACCGCTGGATGCGATTCGGGACGCCCATGAGCGCGGGGTTGCCGTCATGGTGGTGGACAGCCTGGAGGAGATCGACAAGATCGCCTTGGTGTCGAACAGGATCGGTCTCTGCCTGCGGATGGAAACTTCCAACACCGGCAGCGACTGGCCCCTGACCGGTAAGTTTGGTGCGACCGTAGGCGAAGCGCTGGAGATCATCGAGGTCTGTGCCGCGCGCGGCCTGCCCCTGATCGGTCTGACCTTTCATGTGGGCTCCCAGTGCCGCAACCTGGACAATTGGCACACGGGCATCGCGGGCGCGGCGCTGATTCTCGACCGCATGAAACTGGCGGGCCTGACCCCCACGCTCCTGAACCTGGGCGGTGGCTTTCCGGTGCAGCACACTCGCCCCATGCCCACCATCGAGGAGATCGGCGACACCGTGCAAACATCCCTGGCGGGGCTGGATCCGGGGATTTCCGTAATCGCCGAGCCGGGGCGTTATCTGGTGGGGGATTCCGCCTGGATGGTGACCCGCGTGGTGGGCACCGCCACCCGAAAGGGGCACCGTTGGATCTACCTGGACGTGGGGGCCTTCACGGGCCTTGCCGAGACCCTGGAAGGGTTCGACTACGAGCTGTTTTCGGAGCGCAGCGGGCCTCTGGTGCCGACCACCGTGGCAGGGCCCTCCTGCGATACCGCCGACCTGCTGTTTGCCGAGAAATTGCTGCCCGCGGACCTCACCGCCGGAGATCGGATATACATCCCCAACGCCGGGGCTTACACCACCGCATACGCCAGCACCTTCAACGGGTTTCCGCTGCCGGAGACGTATCTTTTCACTGAAAAACAGGTAGTTGCCAGCATCTGATAACGTTCCCGATTTCCGGTTTGACAATCGGTTCGGGCGGGTTCTAGAGTGGGGCCTCATCGCATGATCACACCTCCGGGTGTGTTGGCAGTGGGAGGAGCAGGTGGGAAACAGCAGCCGGGAGATAGCCGATCCAGCATGGGCAACCTGTTCCGACGTTGATCCGGCGCTGTTTGCCACACCCTTTGCCACCGGTTTTCAGGTGGTACTCTCCAGATCATTCAGGTGTCGGCACAGCGGTCGGCAGCCCTTTAAAATGTGGGGGGCGGGGTTGGGCACCGGGGGGCTTTATTAATCGCGGCGCTCGGCCCGTCGGGGGGCCGCGCCGGGTTTTGTTTCGGCACAACGCATCAATAACTAGGAGGATGCACCTTATGAAGAAACTGATGATCGCAGCGACCGTGCTGGGCTTTTCGATGGCCGCTAGCGGCACCGCGTTTGCGGAGGCGAGTGGCGCCGGTTGTGGTGCCGGGACCGTTCTGTTCAAAGGGCAGAGCGGCATCCTGCCCCAGACCCTGGCGGCCACCACCAACGGCAGTTTGGCCAACAACCTGTTCGGTATCTCCTCCGGTACCCTCGGCTGTGAGCAGGACGGCATTGTGCAGAAGGAGCACGAGCGCGCCATCTACGCCGAGGTCAACTTCGACAACATCAAGCACGACATCGCCGTCGGCGGTGGTGAGTACCTGAATGCGCTGGCCACCCTCTCCGATGTGGCGCCTGCGGATCGGGAACGCTTCTCGGCCTTCACCCGGTCGCATTTCGATCGCCTGGTGTCGGGTCCGGAAACCTCTTCCGCGGCATTCCTGGTGGCCCTTGACAATGAACTGGCCGCCCACGGACCGCTCGTTGAATAACGGGGCGTTCCGCGCATAACCGTCCACTGGGTGCCCCCGGGGAGTGAATCTCCGGGGGCACTTTTTATTAACCACCCCCTCCCTGTTTTCATGTCTGACGGCGTTAAAATGGCTGTGTGCCGCCGGCTGTGCGCCGGGCTGTTGTATGCCGCGCTTGGGCTGTCGTTGACCCCGTGGCCCGCCGCCGCCGTTCCGTTTGAGCCTGCGCCTGTCGCGCCCACGCTATCCCCCCGGGATGCCGACTATCTGGCGGAACTGGTGGCGCGGGCAGAGGCGCAAAACCTGTCCGGCAGGCGTTACTGGCAGGTGCTGATGCACTATAGAAAGACCGTGACCGGGGGCATGAAAAGCGAGGTGGACGGGGCGGATTTTTTCAACGTTTCCCACGGAAAAACCGACCCCGGTGCGGAGCTTTCCGCCACTTTGAGGGCGTTCTTTGCCCCTCCCGCTTCCGATCCTTTGGTGCAGCACCCCCAGTGCCGTTTTATTGCCCGCTTCCGTTGGCTCGACAGTCAGCTCGGCTTCGATCCGGCACGGCTTTCCCCACAGCCCTGTCCGCGTTATTCCGCTTGGCGCGGCACCCTCGGCGCGGAGACGGTTACGGTGGTGTTTCCCTCCGCCTACCTGAACAACCCGGCTTCCATGTTCGGCCATACCCTGCTGCGCACCGACCACCCGGACAAGGATCCCCTGCTCGATTACGCCATCAATTATGAAGCCCACCCCGGAACCAGCGGCGGCCTCGGTTTTGCCTTCAAGGGGCTGGTGGGGCTCTATCCCGGCCGCTTTTCTCTGTTGCCTTACTACGCCAAGGTGAAGACCTACGGCGAGTTTGAAAACCGCGACCTGTGGGAGTACCGGCTCGGGCTGAATGCGGACGAGATCGAGCGCATGTTGGCCCACACCTGGGAGTTGGGCCCCACCTGGTTTCGCTACTATTTCTTCAAGGAAAACTGTTCTTATCACCTGCTGTCCCTGATTGAGGCGGCGCGTCCGGAGTTGGACCTGACCCGCCGATTTCACTTCTGGACCATCCCCACCGATACCCTTCGGGCCCTGCGGGAAACGCCTGGTCTTGTGGCAGAGGTGACGTTTCGCCCCGCTGGCGGTACCCGGATTCAGCACCGGATGGCGCGGCTGTCCCGGCGGGAGCGAACCCTGTCGGTGCTGCTGTCGAGCGGTCGGGAGACGCCTGATGGGGAGTCCTTTCAGGCGCTTCCCCCGGCGCGGAAGGCCGAGGTGCTCGATATCGCCCACGCCCAGTTGCAGTACCGCATCGTGGACAAGGGCCGGGAGGCCCCCGAAGCATGGGGACAGCGGAGCCACCTGCTGCTCACCCACATGAGCCAACTGGACAGCGCACCCGAAAAGGTGCCGGTGCCGGTACCGAAAACCGCCCCCGATGAGGGTCACGCCACCCATCGGGCGACCCTGAGCGGAGGCCGCCATGCCGGGAAGGGATTTTATGAGTTGGCGGTGCGGGGCGCCTACCACGACCTGCTTGACCCGGACCCGGGATATGCGCCGGATGCCCAGTTGGATTTCATGGAGCTTGCGGTGCGGCATGAACCGGGTACGGACCGGGTTAAGGTGGACCGGCTCACCGTGCTCGACCTGTTCTCCCTGTCCCCCCGGGACCGGTTTTTCAAAAAGCGCTCCTGGAAGGTCTCCCTCGGATGGCGGCGGCTACATGCCCCCGGCTGCGAATCCTGCGGAGCCCTGCGCTTTTCCGCCGGGCCGGGAATGGCTTGGCGGCTGGCCACAAAACCGCGTACGGTGGCCTACCTGTTTGCCGTGGCTGATGCCGCCTGGGGAGATGATTTGAAGCCGCGTCACGCAGTGGGGGCGGGTGGCCGCATCGGCATGGTGACCCGCTTGTCCGTTCGCACCAAAGCCCACCTGTGGGGACGTGCGCTGGACTATTTTTCAGGCATGCGTCTGAGCGGCCGGGAGACGGGCGCGGAGTTGCGCTGGCAGGCGGGCGACAACCTGGCGCTGCGTTTCGGCGCGCACGCCCGCAGCCGCGCCGGGGAAAGAGTGGAGGAGGTATCCGTGTCCGTGAACAGGTATTTTTAACAATGAGCGCCCGCTCCCGGTTGCGGCACCTGGGTCTGTGGTTGACCTGCACCGTCGGGCTGTTGACCGGGTGCAGTCAGCTTCTGTTCTATCCGGAGCACAACCTGCGCTGGACTCCGGAGCGGGTCGGGCTGGAGTTCGAGGAGGTGGGGTTTTCCAGTACCGACGGCACCCCCCTGCACGGTTGGATGCTGTTCCCGCAAGGGACGGAGCGGGGCACTGTTTTATTCCTACACGGCAACGCCCAGAATATCAGTACTCACCTGGCCAGCGTGTACTGGCTTCCCGCCCACGGTTTCCGGGTGTTCCTGTTCGACTACCGGGGTTTTGGAAAGTCCGGAGGTTCACCATCCCTTGCGGGGGCACACCAGGATGCCGCCGCCGCCCTGGCTTTATTACGCGCCCGCCCCGAAGTGGACCCGTCGCGCCTGATCGTGTTCGGCCAGAGCATCGGCGCGGCCATTTCGGTGCATCTGGTGGCCACCGATCCTGTGGGCGGCATCCGCGCACTGGTGTTGGAAAGCCCTCTGTACGGCTACCGTGACATCACCCGGGAGAAACTGGGGGATATCTGGCTCACCTGGCCGCTCCAGTGGCCCCTGTCGTTTCTGATGCCGGACCGGTACAGCCCCTATCGCTTCATTAAAGATGTTTCCCCCATTCCGCTGTTGATCATCCACGGCGAGGCCGATGTCACCATCCCGCCCACCCATTCCGAGCGCCTGTTTGCGGTCGCCGGGGAGCCCAAGACCTACTGGTCGGTCCCCGGTGTAAAACATATCGGGGCCCTTGCCCCCGGGACCGGAATGCAAGAGCGGCTGGTGACATTTCTGGACGACATCCTTGGTCCGCCGCCCTGAGTGAAAAATGACGGGCCTGTTCAGGTACACTGTGCGCCGGTGTGAGTATGGATACGATCATTATCGGGAATGGTCCCGCCGGAATCTGCCTGTCCCTGTTTCTTTCGGGCTGGTGGCCCTACTACAAGGGTGGACACCCGGACCCGGAACTGGATCGGCGGTTGACGGACGGCTCCGCCTCCCTGTTCGAGCGGGGGCTTTTGCCGTTATACGAGGGGCTTGAGGGTCGCTCCGACAACCCGGCGGCATTGTTGTTCGACCGGCTTCACCACCCGGCGGCGGATACCCCACGGGTACTTCCCTCAACCCTCGAATTAAAACGCAGGCCCGACCGTGCCGTGCCCCACATGGTGCTGGGCTCGGGATATCCGGGGGGGAGTTGGCACCGCATGCCAGCGAAGATGCGCTCCTTGAGTCCCGGCAACTGGATGGAGCTGCCCGGCTGGTCCCTGTTTGAATGGGCCCGAAGCGAGGGCCGCTGGATCGACCCCAACGCCCGCATCGCCCGCTCCGAAATCGCCAATTACTATCGTGCCTTCGTCGCCCGCATGAAACTGGGCGAGCACTTCCGCTCCGGCGTGCGGGTGGTGGCGGCCCGCCCCACCGACACCGGCTGGGAGGTGGACGTGGACGCGGACGGCAAGGTGAGCACCCACGCCTGCCGCAACCTGGTGCTGGCCTGCGGCATGTACGACCGGCCGAACACCCTGGGCATACCGGGTGAAGACCTGGGGATCGTTACCCACCGCACCCCGGAGACCGGCACCGGCACATTGCTGGTGGTCGGTTCCGGCCTGTCCGCGGCGGACGCCATCCTGTTTGCCCTGGATGCGGGCCGGCAGGTGGTACATGTGTTTTTCGACGAGGTGGAAGCGACACCCATGGCTGGGCTGTTGCGCAGCATCTATCCCGAATACCGGAACCTGACCGACTGGATGGAGGGTGCCCCGGCGGAACATTACCAGGCTTTTTCGGGCGGCCGCCTGACCGAGGTGGGGGAGGGTGGTTACTGTATCATTGAGGGCCCGGAGGGCAGGACCGTGTGTCAGGTCGATCAGGTGGCGGTACTGGTGGGTAGTACCCCCGACCTATCGTTCATGCCGCCGGGCACCGTGGGCAGTATCGAGCCGTTGCCGGTAAACCCGTTCAATTTCCATGTGGGTCCCCAGGGACTGTACGCCATCGGCCCCCTGGCCGGGGACAATTTCGTGCGCTTTATCACCGGCCACGGGTTTGCCGTTGCCCACGACCTGATAGGCTCTGCTTAAGATACGCGGTCCGGTCGTCGTCCCCCGCACCCGATGGGGCTATAATCGGGTGACTTTGTCCACCTGCTCACGATCAATTAAAGAGGATGTTCCTTCATGTTCACCGTTAAATTGAGTTTCCCGGCCACCTTCCTCATCGTGGCGGCGGTGTTACTGGTCACGCCGCTTGGGGCCGAGGAGACCTCCGGGGCCGGGACGGTTCAGGAGGACATGCCGTATATCGCCGACTACCTGGAACGTCCCGAGTACCGGGAACTGCTCGATGAGTTAGAGACCCAACACGGCTTTGAACGGGCCCGGCTGGACGACTGGTTTTCCCGTGTCACCCTGCACCCGCGCGTCCCCAAGACGCTCAAGCGCCCGGCCGAGGCCAAGCCGTACCGGGAATATCGCAACATCTTTATCTCGCCGAGGATCTATACCCTGGGGGCGGCCTATTTTAAGGAGCACCGGGCGCTTTTGGCCGAGGTGGAGACGCGCACCGGGGTGGCCGCCACCGCAGTGGCGGCGATCATGGGCATCGAAACCAAGTTCGGTTCGGTCAAGGGGGGGTATCGGGCCTTCGATGCGCTCAACTCGGCGTTTGCGCTCTACCCGAAACGCCGCGCGTTTTTTCGCAAGGAACTGATCGAATTTCTACTGCTGGCCCGCGAGGAAGGGGAGGATCCGTTTGTATTTGACGGCTCCTACGCCGGTGCCCTTGGCATGCCCCAGTTCATGCCGTCCAGTTTCCGGGCCTATGCCAGCGACTTCGACGGCGATGGCCACCGCAACATCTGGACCAGCCATGCGGATGTGGCAGGCAGCATTGGCAACTACCTGAAACTTCACGGTTGGCGCAGCGGAGAACCCCTGCGGGCGGAGATCACCCTGACCCGGTCACAGGCCGAGCGGTTTAACAACGGACATAAAAAACGGTTTCCCCTGTCCGATCTGATCGCCGCCGGAATCACCGCGCCGGAGTTCGAACAACTCGGGGCGGATGCCCAAGTGGCGGTGGTGTCCTACGAGGAACCCGAGGGTCATTCCCGCTACTTCGCCATCTTCAACAACTTCGCCAGCATCATGCGCTACAACATCTCGGTCAACTACGCGTTGGTGGCCGCCGAGCTGGACGACTTCTTCCAGGAAATATCATGACCCCGGAACGCCGCGGAACGAAAAATCCTGTCGAGCGTGTCCTGGAAGCGGCAGGACGGGAGGGAACCGAATGAGTGTTCGTGTGTTTGCGCCCGCTTCGGTGGGTAACGTGGGTCCCGGCTTTGACGTGCTCGGCATGGCCATCACCGGCCCCGGCGATACCGTCCGGGCCGAGTGGAGCGATACGCCGGGAGTGCAGATCGTCGACATTACCGGTGACGGCGGCAAGCTGCCCCGGGATGCGAAGAAAAACACCGCGGGTATCGCCGCCCAGGCGGTTTTGAAGCTGGCCGGTGATAAACGCGGGGTGGCGCTTTCCATCCACAAGGGGGTACCGGGAACCGGCCTGGGTTCCTCCGCCGCCTCCGCCGTGGCGGGAGCGTTTGCGGTCAACGCCCTGTTGGACGACCCCTATTCCAAGGAAATGCTGTTGCCCGCCTGTATTGAGGGCGAAAAGGCGGTCAGCGGCGGGGTGTTTCTGGACAATCTGGCGGCGGCCCTGTACGGCGGCCTGGTGGTGTGCAACACGGCCATGAAAACCGCCTGGAGGATCGGCACCCTGAGCGCCCTGCACGTGGTGGTGGTAACCCCGGAGGCGCAGGTGCTCACGGCGGCCAGCCGCGGCACCCTGTCGGACACGGTAAAAAAGGACGGCTTTGTCCATAACATGGCGGCCGCCTGCTCCATGGTGGCGGCGGTGGCCAGGGACGACGCCACCGTGTTTGGCCGCGCCATCGACGACGTGGTCATTGAGCCGCAGCGGTCGCGTCTGATCAAAGGCTTTGACAAGGTCAAGTTGGCGGCCCTTGAAAACGGCGCGCTGGGGTGTTCGATCAGCGGTGCCGGGGCGTCCGTGTTTGCGGTGACCGATGATGCCGCACTGGCCGAGCAGATCGGCGGTGCCATGTGCCGGGCATTTGCGGTGGCTGGCTCCGATAGCACTCTGACCCTGGCCCAGGTGGACCCGGAGGGGGCGCGCCGCACCGCATCGTGAGGTTGTTTCGCCTGTGGCCGTGGCTGATGCTGGCGATACTCGCCGGGTGTATCGCCGAACCCGATCACTACGACCTTGCCATGGTCGAGCTGGAGCGGCTGGAAACCGCCGTGGACAGCGCGTTTGACGCCGCCCGGGACGCCAACGAAGCGATCTTCGCCAAAGACGCCTGGAACCATCCGGACGCACTGGAAAAGGTGTTGAGCGAAGCCGGTGACCGGATGGATGAAGCGGTTTCCCTGCAGGATGCGCGCATCGCCCACGAGCGGGAAATGCTCGAACTGAAGGCCCTTGAAAAGGCGCCGGAAACCCGCGAATTGTACCATCTGGACATCTCGGCGCAGGAGGCCAAACTGGTGGCGCTGCGTATCAGCCTGGAGATGTACGGGGCGCTCTGTGAAGCGCTTCGGGACGACGACGCGGAAGGTTTTGAGTCATTGAAAGCGGTTTATCAGGAAGGGGTGAATGCCGCCAATCAAAGGTTCCGGGAACGGGATATGCGCCGGCAGCAGCGTCAGCGCGCCATGGAGGCGAAGCGGGCGCAGCCGATTTGACGTTAAAAGGTACGAATGATAGCTTCTGGCCTACTCTTCCAGAACTGCTCTTGCTGAACGGGCGGCTTTGTGAGTGTTGGTCCTTGGTTCGGATGGGAGGATGTTTTAGATGACACGTGCACGCGGATTTCTGTTCCTGGCGGCGCTTTTGATGTCGGGGCTTGTTGTCGCGGGCTGTAGTAATGACGGCAAGTCGCCCCAGGCGGAGCGTCAGGGAGTGAACTACAGCGAGATGCTCCAGAAAGGGGTCGATAGCCTCAAGCGGGGTGATCTGGACAGCGCGATCGAATGGTTCGGCACGATCCTGGAAAAAGCCCCTATCGATGCCCCCGAGCGGTCGCGGGCCGATGTTTACCTGGGCCAGATTGCCTACCGGGCCGGTAACATGGATCTGGCGCAACGGCACCTGGCGGCGGCGATCAAGGCCGATCCAAGCCTGTATCCGGTGGAGTTGACCTTGGGCAACGCCCTGTTTTCCGGCGGCAAGCTGGATCAGGCCATCGTCATCTGGGAACACCTGGTCAAAGGTCACCCGGAGTTGGCCAGCGCCCACAACAACCTGGGTGTCGCCTACCTGGACAAAGGCGATTTCGACAAGGCGATCCTCCACCTGGAGAAGACCATCGCCTTGACGCCGAACAACGCCAAGGCCCATGAGAATCTGGCCATCGCCTTCGGCAAAAAAGGCATGGGCGAAGAGGCGGAGCGGGCAAGGCACAAGGCCAAAACCCTGCGGGAACAGTTTGCCGGTCAGGCGGACGCGCCCGCTCCCGGCGCAGCAGACACCCCGTAAAGGCAGGCAAGTGAACCTTCCGGTCAAAAAAGTCGGCGTCGTCGCCAAGCTCCACCATGAGGGGGCGGCGGAGGCAATCCGGGAACTGCTGGCCTGGCTCGAGGAGCAGGGACGGGAGTCCTATATGGACTCCATGACCGCCAAACTCATCGGAGAAGAGTCCAAGCACCGCAAGTCCGATATCCCCGGAATGGTGGATTTGATTGTGGTGCTGGGCGGGGACGGCACCCTGCTGTCGATGGCGCGCCTGATGGTGGATTTCGATGTACCGCTTCTGGGGGTCAACCTGGGGTCGCTCGGTTTTCTGACGGAGGTGCCCCGGGAGGAGATGATCTCCACCCTGGAGATGGTGCTTGCTGGTAATGTCATCATCGAAAGACGCCTGCTTCTAAAGGCCGAGGTGCTGCGCCAGGGGGAGTTGGTGGCCTCCTCGTACTGCCTCAACGACGTGGTGGTGAGCAAGGGCACCCTGGCGCGCATGATCCGCCTGCGCGTCAGCGTGGATGGCAAGTTCATGACCGGCCTGCGCGCCGATGGCTTGATTGTCGCCACCCCCACCGGTTCCACCGCCTACTGCCTGTCTGCCGGAGGGCCGATCGTACACCCGGCCAGCGATGTGATGGTGCTGACCCCGATCAGTCCGCACGTGCTTACCAACCGGCCGGTGATCGTGCCGGACAACGCCCAGATCGAGATCCAGTTGACAAGCGACGAGGAGGCCTCCATGGTCACCTTTGACGGGCAGGTGGGCTTCTCCCTGCGTTCCGGCGACATGATCCATATGCGGGCGGCGGAAAACCGCCTCCACCTGATCGTATCGCCGGAGCGGAACTACTACGAAGTGTTGCGCACCAAGCTCAAGTGGGGTGGCGAACTGATCCCCTGAAACACTGCCGATAGCGGTCCGATTCCCCCGTGGGCCGGTTGTCCTACCCCGACATTCAGGCATATGCGCCTTCCGCCTTGTGTTCAGGCCACCCTCGAGGTTTTTTAATCGGGGAGGCCGTCCCTGTAGTAACCTGATAGGGGCACCTTGTGGTGCAGGCAGGGTTGGCCCGTCCGGGTTTTTCTCTTTTGCCGCCGCCGGGCCCAAGCCCGGCGGGCTTTTTCGCTCCCCGGCGTTCCGGAGATGGAGTTTGTGATGCATCAGCCACGGATTTGGAGGGTATGGCGCGGTCTTGGCGGGGTGCTTGTCGTGCTGTGTGGATGGATGCTCCCGATAACGGATGTTGCCGCCGCCGAGGCGCCCGCGGTCAAGAGCGTCAAGATCGACATGGGCGGTTACGGCGAGCCGCCCATGGGACTCGACCCGGTGCCGATCCCCAGGGACAACCCCCAGACCCCGGAAAAGATCGCCCTCGGCAAACAGCTGTTTTTCGATCCGCGCCTGTCAGTCGACGGCACCCTGGCCTGCGCCGGTTGTCACAACCCGAAGCTGGGCTGGAGCAACGGACTTTCGTTTGCCTTCGGCGTAAAGAGTCAGGTGGGTGGACGCAGCGCCCCCACCGTGCTTAACGCCGCTTACAGCGACACCCTGTTCTGGGACGGGCGCGCCGGATCCCTTGAAGAGCAGGCCAAGGGGCCGATGATCAACCCGATCGAGATGGGCAACACCCACAAGCAGGTGGTGGCCACCCTGGGTGGCATTCCCGGCTATGTGACCCAGTTCGAGCAGGTGTTCGGCACCGCCGAATTCACCATTGATCACGTGGTTCAGGCGATTGCCGCCTACGAGCGCACCCTGATCTCCGGCAGCAGCCCGTTTGACCGCTACAAGTTCGGTGGCGACAAGGATGCCCTCAGCGCCGCACAGGTGCGCGGCATGGAGCTGTTCCGTGACAAGGAAGGCCCCAACTGCGCCAAGTGCCACCGTTTCGACGATTTTGCCGCCGATTTGACCGACTTTCGTTTTCACAACATCGGAATCGGCATCGACCGCCCCGACCCGGACCTGGGCCGGATGGCGGTGACCGGCAAGGCGGAAGACCGGGGCCGCTTCCGCACCCCCACCCTGCGCAACATTGCCCTGACCGCGCCCTACATGCACGACGGGCGTTTCGCCACCCTGGAGCAGGTAGTGCGGTTTTACATGGATGGGGCCACACCCAACCCCAACCTGGACCCGGACCTGCATCCATTCAAGCTGACGGATGCCGAGGTGGCCGACCTGGTGTCGTTTCTGGCGGCACTGACCGGCGACCCCCTGATCGAGACGCCGCCCCGGCTACCGTGAGCCGGTTCCCCGTCGCCGCGCCCGCGATATTCCCATGGCGGCCAAGGCGGCGGCAACGATCAGCAGCACAACGCCGAAGGACACAAAGGACAGACGCGCCATCGCCACCTCGAGGCTTGCACCCAGCAGGTAGCCGATCGTGGTGACCAGCACCGCCCAGATGATGCAGTTGGGCACCTGCAATACCAGAAAACGGGGCACACTGAACGAGGAGACACCGAACAGGATCGCCCCGGCGATGCGCGCGCCGTACAGGTATTGCAGGAGAAATATGCTGGCGAGGCCGTAGCGGGCGAGTACCCGGTCGGCCTTTCCGGCGTGCGGGCCGAGGCGGGGATGTCCGAACAGCCAGTCTTTTCCCTTGTTGCGGCCCAGGGCAAAAAAAGCGATGTGGCCGGTATAGGCCCCGACGGCCGCTACCAGTGTGACCAGCGGTGCCGCCAAAAGCCCCTGGGAGGCGGCGAAACCGGCACTGACCAGGATCAGTTCACCCTCCAGGAAGGTGCCGATAAATACCGCCAGATAGCCGTAGTCCCGTACCAGTTGTGAGGCGAGTTCCATCTGTTCGCGTCAGGGCGGGGAATCATCCATCCAGCGGGTGAGTTCCGGGTAGGTTTCGGGTTGTTCGCCGACCACCGTAAGCAGGCTGCCGCTGGCGCGACCGAGGCCGAGCAGCGCAAGGCTGTAGTCGAAACGGGCATGGGCCAGCTCCCGGCGGGCATCGCCCAGTGTGTCGCTGGCGTCGATTACATCCAGATAGGTGGCGGCCCCTGCCTTGTAGGTCTCGCTGACGATGCGGTGATTTTCCAGAGCATAGGTCATGCCGTCGCTGAGGGCCTCGACAATCCGCTCCGCGACCTTTACGCCGCGCACCGCCTGTTCCACCTCGATGCGAATCTCCCGTTGGGTGCGGGCCAGGTCCATCCGCTTCTCCATTCGGACGGAGCGGGCGCGCCGCCGCTCGGCCAGGTGTTCGCCACCGCTGTAAAGGTTCCAACTGGCGGTCAGGGTGGCGGAGGCATCCTCCTCCGGCACAAAGTCCGAGGTGGTGTCCTCAAAGGTGTAGTTGCCTTCCAGTTCAACCAGGGGCAGGAACGTGCCGGTGGTGTAGCGCACCCCCATGTCCGCTGCCAGCACCTCCCCCGCCAGCACCAGCATGTCGGCGCGGTGCCCGAGGGCGTACAGCACCGGGTCGCCGATGGTGACGACCTGAATGGCGTCCAGGTTCGGGGGCGTCCCCGGCTCCACCCCGGGCGACCCGCCGGTGAGGGTGGCGAGGGCTTCGTGGGCGGAGGTCAGTTGGTCTTCGGCCTGCAGGCGTTCGGCGGCAAGCTGAGCCACCTCCGATTCGATCCGCAGCACCGAGGCGCGCACATCCGCCCCGAGTCGTACCCGGGCCTTGGCGGCGTCCAGGTGGCGCTGCATGCCGGTAAGCCGGTCGGACACGGTGGCCAGGTCTTCACGGGCTTTCAGAATCCCGAAATAGGCCTCGGCCACATCGAACAAAAGCGTTTCGCGGGCGGCCCGCAACTCGACTTCTCCGGCCACCTGGGCGATGGTGGCGATTTTCAGTTGGTTGCTGGCGCGGCCGCCGGTGTACAAGGTCTGTCCCACCTGTACCGTGGCCCGGTCGGTCTGATCCGGGCGGATGACCGAGGTGGAGCCGCCGATGGTGCGAGTCTTTTCCTCTTCCCGCCGGGTGGTGGACCAACTCACGTCCAGGCTGGGGAGCAACTGGCCCAGCACCTTGCGGCGCTCAAGGGCGGCCTGCCGGGCCTGTTCCCGGGCGGTGCCGATGGACTCGTGAAACGCCTCCGCCCGGGAGAACAGATCGACAAAGTCATCTTGGGCGGACGCCGGCGTGGCACACAGTGTGAGCACCAATAGCAGGGGACCGAGGGACCGCAACGACAGTCGACAGTTATAAAGTGTGTTCACGTGTGCTTTCACCAGACTGGGTAAACCGACAAGCCTGTAATTTTAGGACAAAAGTGCGACTCCGGGCCAGCCGATAGGAAAGTGGGGATTCCGTCCGCCTTGCATCGTTGGGAAAATGCCGCAAGACTTGGATGGAGAACGGACGCGGAGTGAGGGCGCCGGCGGATGGGCCAACAGGGGCAACAGGCGGATCAGGGGCATTTGACATCGGTTCCTTGCCTGCCTAGAATCGCGGCCTCCTGATTTGTATACCGCCCCGCCGTCTCGCCCCCTTTGGGAACATGGAACACGAATGACTGATCGAACCTTGCTTCGCGCCTTTGCGGCGCTTGCTCTGCTGACCCTTTGCACCGCTTGTGCGACGGCAAGACCGAAGGCCGCGCGCTCGGCGAAATCCGAGGTGCCGGTGGCGACCCTGGTCACACCGCAGGACGCCATGCTCAATACCGGAAACGGTGCGGGGGAGGAAGTCGGCGTGGTGGATCTGGTGGTGACCGAGCCGTGGCCCACCCCTTCCGATTGGGTGTTCGAAGAGGAGGCGGTGCCGTGGGATGACGGTGATCTGCCTTCCACCGTGCGTATGGGCATGGAAGTGGTTTCCCTGCGCTACCCCCAGGACAGTGTGCGTATCGCGCCGGAGGATGACGCCGCTTCCAGGGTGGTGGTGCCCGACGCCGAGGTGATCCCCCCCCTGACGACCGATGTGCCGCCCAGGGTGGAAGACGCGCCGCTGCCAAAACGCGCCGCCCTCGATCCGTTGAACGACCTGTCCTTCGATGTGCCGGTGGAGGTAAACGAGTCGGTGCACGTCTATCTGGAATACTTCCAGACCCGCATGCGCCCCACCTTTTCCCGTTACCTGATTCGTTCCGGCCGCTACATTCCGATGATGCGGGAGATTTTTGCCGAGCACGGCCTGCCGGAGGATCTGGTCTACATTGCCCTGATCGAGAGCGGCTTCAATCCGTACGCCTACTCCCGCTCCCGCGCCAGCGGCCCGTGGCAGTTTATCGCCTCCACGGGCAAGCGCTACGGCCTGCGGCAGGATTACTGGGTGGACGAACGCCGGGACGTGGAGCTTGCCACCCACGCCGCCGCCAAGTACCTGGGGGACCTGTACCGCCGTTTTGGCGACTGGATGCTGGCCCTTGCCTCCTACAATGTTGGTGAGGGGCGGGTGGCTGCGGCGCTCAAGCGCCTCGGTGTCGATAACTTCTGGGACCTGCGCGCCGCCTACGCCCTGCCCCAGGAAACCCGGGACTATATCCCCAAATTCATGGCCGCCGCCATTCTCGCCAAAAGCCCGGAGGAATACGGCTTTTTGCCGGAACCCCACGCCGGTTATGCGGTTGACAAGGTGACTGTGACCGGCGCCACCGAACTGTCCGCCATCGCCCGTGCGGTGGGCGTGCCGGTGGAGGAGATCAAGTTCCTCAACCCGCAACTGCGCCGCGGTCTGACCCCCCCGGACAAAAAGCCCTACAGTGTGCGTATTCCGGCCGGTAGCGAGGCGTTGTTCGCGGCCAATTTTGGTGCCATCTACGAGGCCGAGCACGAACTGTGGGCGAAGAAGGCCCAGGGCATGGGGGGTGGCTATCTGGTCCGGCACAGGGTCAGAAACGGCGAATCCCTATCCACCATCGCCCAGAAGTACGGCACCCGGGTATCCGCCATTCAGCATGCCAACAACATGGGTCGGCGCACCATGATCCGAAAGGGCCAGGTGATCCTGGTGCCGTCCGGGCGGAATTACGTGGCGGTGGACCGGACCAAGGACATACGGCACCGGGTGCGGAGCGGCGATTCCCTGTGGAAGATCGCCAACCAGTACAAGGTGCGCCTGCGGGATCTGATGGCGTGGAACAACCTGACCCCCAAAAGCGTGCTGCGGCCGGGCGACCGTATTCTGATCAAATCCAAAGGCGGCTAAAAATGCGCCCCGGGTTGCCGGGGCGCATTTTTTGAATTTTTCGAAAAATCCTAAAGTTTCGGCCGAAACCTGCCGAAGGCTTCAGGTATGGGCAGGTTTATGTATCCGGGCGCCGCATGAGCGGCATGGGTCTGTCCCAGGTGGGGGGCGGCTGTGGCGCCGTCACCCCCGAGCAGCTGTCCGCCCTGCGTCAGGAGCGGGACAACCTGCAAAATATAGCGCTGGAGCGGGTGAATGCCGGGGTTGGCGGTATTGACAACCCCGGTCCGGCAGAGCGCACCCAGCCGCCCGAACATACGCCGGAGGCCTCCCTCGAAAACCGGATCCGTGAAAATGTGGGTGAAGCCGCGGGGCAGGTTATCGATCAGGACGGCAATATCGATTTTTCCCGGCTGCACGAACTGGCGCGGGAACGGGCCGCGACGCCGTCCGAGAATGTATCTCCGGCGGGTGGGCCGGCCCCGACCGGCGGTGTGGCAGCCTATCAGGCCGCCGCCGCTCGGCCCGCATCTTTCGGCCCACTGATTAATACCATTGCCTGAAACCCCGTCGATAGCGGCTTGCCGCATGATTCCCGTGCCGGGCGCTCCGCGTCCCCGGCGGACCCCGGGTCAGAACGCTTCGGGTGTTTCTTTGGGAACCGGTGACGTGATGCTGATGAGCGGCCGCATCGGCGGTGCCGGACGGGGTGTTTGTGCATCATGGGAGTGGCCGTCCATGACCACACCCACCGTGGGGGATGCTGCCAGGCCGGTGTCCCGTGCCAGCGCTTCAAATCCAGAATTCTTGAGAAACAATGCCCCCGGCATGGTGGTGGGTATCACCACCAGATAGAACAGGAAGCGGTCGAGGGTCTCGTGCACCATGGCGGCGATCAGGGCGGCCAAGGTGAACAGGCCGACGGCCAGCGGACCGTCGGTCGCGAGTGCCGCCGCCAGTGACATGGCGAGCAGGCTGGTCAGAACGGTTGCGTACTGTTCCCGTACCTGTGCCGCCCGTCCGTGGCTTCCGGCAAGCAGGATTCGGGAGGCACCCGCCTCCGCCCCGAAGCCGGACAGGTCACGCCTGTGACGGTGGGCGGACAGGCGGGCGGCGACCCCGGCGGCCAGGGCGAGCCCGGCACAGGCGGTCAGCACATGGGTGGTCTGCCCGCTCAGCGGACCGCTCAGGCCGTTCCCGAAGAACACCGCCGCCGCCAGCGCCAGGGGGCCGAGGATCAGGGCGCTGGCGAAAAACGCCACGTTGGTATGGGTGTGGTTCCAATAGGGGCGTGCCGGAATCCGGTAAATTTTCACCATGCAGAACAGGCCAAGGCCGCCAAACACCGCCGCCGCGGCCCCCGTCACGACGGCCCAGACGAAAGGCAGGGCAAGAAACCACGCCCCGGTGAAGGCGCACAGCAGGGTCATGAAGCCACCCATGAACAGGATTTCGCGGCTCACCCAGGAGTGCCGCAGGTTGTTCATGGCCCGGTAAAAGTAGCGCGGCCTGCCCAGGTGCATGGTGGAGGTGAACAGGCCGTAACCCAGCAGCCCGCACAGCAGCAACAGGAACGCCCCGCCAATCGTGTCCAGCACCGGACGCGCCGGACTTAACAGGGTCAGCAGAAACGCCCCGAACGCCCCCACAACCCCTTGGGCAATCAGGGTAAAGGCCACCAGCGGTGACTCGGAGGATTGCAGCCCGGCCCAGGTGAGGGGCGGCGTACCTTCCTGCGCACCGCTATTTTCCGTCGGTACCGGTCGATGGTCTGAGCCTCCCGCTCCAACGTAGGACAGGGGCATGCTGTCCGGGCGGGTGTAGGTTTCTGCATGGACGCCGTCGAACTGGAAACGCACATTGGGGCGGGTGATCGCAGGGGAAGGAAAGCCGGG
Source organism: Leptospirillia bacterium (assembly GCA_046754085.1). Taxonomy (GTDB): domain Bacteria; phylum Nitrospirota; class JACRHL01; order JACRHL01; family JACRHL01; genus JBHHVE01. The sequence continues at coordinate 7,514 of JBHHVE010000021.1, read as the reverse complement.
GAGGGTGATGTCGTTACCGTCAAAACGTGCCGCCAGTTCGTCCTTTGCGCCGAAATCCAGCGCATGCCCCAGACAGGCGTCCACACACGCGGGGTTTAAACCGACCGCCTGACGATCGACGCAGAAATTGCATTTGGAGACGGTACCCGCCTCCGGGTTGAACACCGGCGCGCCGTAGGGGCAGACCCAGGTGCAGTACTGACAGCCGAAGCAGACGTCCGAATCCTGAATGACCGCGCCGGTGTCGTCGTACTTTACGTAGGCGCGGGTCGGGCAGCCCTTGAGGCAGACCGGGTCTTCGCAGTGGTTGCACGCCATGGAGATGTTCATGCGCCGGTAGTCCGGGAACGTGCCGCTCTCCACATAGCCCACCTTGCGCCAGGCGATGTGGGACGGCAGACCGTTTTTCTCGGAGCAGGCGGCCTCGCAGGAATGGCAGCCGATACAGTTGCTGGCGGTGAAATGAAACGCCATCTGGCGGGCGGGGGCGAATTCGGAGGCCATGATGCTCACACCTCCTGGGTGATGGCGGCGGGCCGGTCTATCTTTTCCAGCTTCACCGCACCCTGTTTGAAGGCGGGTTGACGGGAGTGGGGATCCAGCAGTCCAAGGGTGAGCAGGTTGGCGCCACGGGCAAAGTGGAACGGGATGAACACCATGCCGGGGGCCACCCGCTCGCTGGTTTGCACCATCACGTCCAGGCTGCCCCGGCGGGAAGCAATCCGCACGAAGTCGAGGGAGGCGGCACCGATGCGGGCGGCATCCCGGGTATTCATCTCCACGTAGGGGATGGGGGAGAACTTGTTGAGGTTGCCGATGCGGCCGGTTTTGGTGCGGGTGTGCCAGTGCTCGATCACCCGCCCGGTGTTGAGCCAGAACGGATAAGCGTCATCCGGCCGCTCGTTGTCATCGGCAAACGGCAGCGGGATCAGTTTGGCCTTGCCGTCCGCATGGTGAAAACCGCCGTCGGTGTAGAGCCGGGGGCTGCCGGTGGTTTTTTTATCAGCCCCCTCCGGCGCGGGCCACTGGATACCCCCCGCCGTTTTCAGCTTGTCGTAACTGATGCCGGAGTAGTCGCAGGGGCGGCCCGCCGAGATTTGACCCATCTCGGCCATCACCTCAGCCGAAGTGCGGGCGTTCATGTGGGTCATGCCCATGGCATCGGCCACCCCCAGAAAAATATCCAGGTCGCTTTTCGCCTCGCCGGGAGGCTCCACCACCTTGCTGACCAGGTTCACACGGCGTTCACTGTTGGTGAAGCTCCCCTCCTTTTCGGCCCACATGGCGGCGGGCAGAAAGGCGTGGGCGAACTCGGCGGACGGCAGCGGGTGGAACACGTCTTGCACCACCAGAAACTCCAGCTTTTTAAGGGTGTCCGCGATGCGGTGGGTGTTGGGCATGGAGGTCATCGGGTTGGTGGCGATCAACCACAGGGCCTTGATCTCGCCCGCCTCGATGGCCGGGAAGATATCGGTCATGGTGCGGCCTCGGGTGGCCGGGAAGGTGGCTTCGTCCACCCCCCAGAAGTCGGCAATCTCCTGACGGTGGTCGGGGTTGTCCAGCAACCGGTAAGCGGGCAGGCCCGAACAGGATGAAAACTCACGGGTGCCCATGGCATTGCACTGGCCGGTAATGGACAGGGGCGAACCGCCGGGCCTGCCGACGTTGCCGGTGACAAGGGCCAGGTTGTTGATGCCGACCACGCCGTCGGAGCCGTGGGTGGACTGGTTGATGCCCATGGTCCAGATCGACATGGCGGTTCCCGCCTCGCCGTAGATGCGGGCCACCTGGCGGATTTTTTCCGGGGCGATGCCACAGATCGGGGCGGCGGCTTCCGGGGTCCAGTTTGCGACCTCCTTGCGCCAGGCGTCGAACCCGCTGGTGTGCCGGTCGATGTAGTCCGGGTCTGCCAGCCCCTCCTCCATCACCACATGGGCGAGGGCGTTCAACAACACCACGTCGGTGCCGGGAAATATGGGCAGGTGAATGTCCGCAAGCTGAGCAAACATGGTGACCCGCGGGTCGATGACGATCACCGGAAAGCGCCGTTTTTCGAGGGCACTTTTCAGCCGCCAGTAGATGACCGGGTGGCATTCCACCAGGTTGGATCCGAATGCCAGCAGGCAGTCGGTGTCGTCAAAATCATCGTAGCATCCGGGGGGACCGTCGGCGCCGAAGCTGCGCTTGTAGCCGGACACGGCGGAAGCCATGCACAGGGTGGTGTTGCCGTCATAATTGTTGGTGCCGAGCCCCCCCCGCACCAGCTTGCCGAGGGTGTAAAACTCCTCGGTGTAGATCTGCCCGGTGGAGACCACCGCCACGGCGTCCTTGCCGTATTTTTCCTGAATGTGGGTAAACTCGGCCGCGGTGCGGGCGAAGGCTTTGTCCCATGATGTGTTTTCGAACGGCGCGTCGATGGAATCCCGCAGCATGGGGTGCCTGGCCCGGTTTGGCGCATTCACCGCCTCGAACTCCCAGATGCCCTTCAGGCACAGTTTGCCGTCATTGACCGGGTGGCCTTCCTTGCCCCGCACGGTGACGGCCTTGCCGTCCCGCACCCCGACCTCGATGCCGCAGCCGGTGGAGCAATAGCCGCAGGTGGTGTATTTCCAGTGGTCCACCGGGTTGTCGCGCACCTTGGGAATGCGGTCCTGGTAGTTGCTCTTAAGTGGGGTGATGTCGTCGAACATGAAGCGGAGTCTCTTTATCCTGATCGGGCCAGCAGGCTCAGCAGCACGGCGCACAGGCCGGTCATGCCCAGGCAGGCCCATTTCCAGAAGCGCACCGGGTTTCTCTCCAGCAGCGGCTGAAACTCGACCACCACCGCGTCCGGGTGCTCCAGCGCATGCAAGAGGGCGGTCATCTTGGCATAGCGTTTCGACGGCTCTTTTGCCGTGGCCCGGCCGATGACCCACTCCAGCCACTTCGGCACCTCCGGATTGTGTTGGCGCAGTGCCGTCGGTGTGGTGAACGAGGGGCGTGAAAACGGCTCCACCTCGCCGTAGGGGTAGCGCCGGGAGAGCAGGTGGTAGAGGGTGACACCCAGGGCGTAGATGTCGCTGGTTTCGTTCCCCGGCTCCCCCTGGAACAATTCCGGGGCCATGTAACTGGGGGTGCCGGGCGGGCCTTCGGGGCGTGCGGCGGCGCCCTCGCCCAGGCCCTCGACCCGGGCCGTGCCCAGGTCGAGCAGCACCACCCGTCCCTCGGGCGTGATCCGGACGTTCTCCGGTTTGACGTCCCGATGCACCACCCCGAGCCGGTGCAGGTCGCTCAGGGCGCGGGCCAGCTGGCAACCGATTTCCACCACCCGCTCCGGGGTCATGGCGTCACCGTGCCGGGCGAGCAGTCCGGAGAGGGGTTCGCCCGCCACATACTCCATGGCGTAATAGAGTGCGCTGCGGCGGCCCCGGCTCAAAGGCAGGGTGCGGATCACGTGGTTCGAGCGGATGCGTCCGCCCGTCCACCCCTCCCGCAAAAAGCGCTCCACCGCCACCGGGTCGTCAGCGGCCGACCGGGGCAAAAACTTCAAAATGACCGGTCTGCCGTCTTCGATGTCACGGCGCAGGTCGGTGGCGAGATAAACGCGGCTGGCGCGGCCGGAATGGAGTTGCCGTTCGATGCGAAATTCGTCGATGACCGTGCCGGGATCGAGCCGGGGTGCCGCCGACAGGGTGGTTGCGGTGGCGGCCAGCGCCTCCGAAGCCGCATCGGGGACCGATAAAACGGAAACCATCTGGGCGGTGATGTTGTCGGTGCTGCCGGCCTCGTAGGCGGCCTGCACCATGCGGTCGCAGATGGTCCGGGATGCGGTTCCGGCGCTCAGGATCTGCATGAGCCGGTCGTCGTCGAGCGCCCCGGTCACGCCGTCGGTCACCATTAAAAAACGGTCGCCGGGATGCAGTTCGCCGCTGTGCAGTTCCAGCCGCAGGTGGGTGTCCAGGCCAATGGCGCGGGTCAGTATGTCCGGGTCGCCGGGCATGGGGTGCACATGGTCGGAACTCAGTTGCCGAAGAAGTCCGTCCCGCAGGAGATAGACCCGTGAATCCCCCACGTGGCAGACGAAATAGTGGCTGCCTTTCAGCACCAGCGCGGTCAGGGTGGTGGCCATGCCGGCAAGTCGCGGATTTTTGCGTCCCTCGGCATGCACCCAGCTGTTGGTGGCGGCGAGCACCCGGGAGACGGACTTGGTGACACTCCAGGTTTCCGGCGTGGAGTAATAGTCGGTGAGCAGGGATCTGACCGAGGTCTGGGCGGCTTCCATCCCCCCCAGGCTGCCGCCGACGCCGTCCGCCACCACGGCGCAGATACCCTTGGTTCTGAGCAGCGCATCGGACGGTGTAAAACAGCCGTAAAAATCCTCGTTTTGCTCCCGGCGACCGGTGATACTGGCCTGCCCGAGGGTGATGGAGAGGGCGCCCTGGGCGCCGCCGCCGGGGAGCACTTCCACCCCGGCGGCAAGCCCACCAGCCGGGCATCTGTCCGCCAGTCGCGGCATGTCAGACCTTGGCCGCCGTGACCGTGGGGGAGCCCCAGGTGGTGCGCCAGCGGGCACGGACGCCGGAAATGCCGACCAGGGCGAGTATGGAAAGTCCCGCGAAGATCAGAAAACCGAGTTGGTAGCTGCCGGTGTATTCCTTGGAAAAACCGAGGGAGGAGGCCAGCCAGAATCCGCCGATGCCACCCGCCATGCCGACCAGTCCGGTCATCACGCCGATCTCACGGCGGAAACGCTGGGGCACCAGTTGGAACACCGAGCCGTTGCCCATGCCGAGGGCCATCATGCCGATGAAGAAGATGCCCAGTGCCGCCCATCTGGAGGCGGGGGAAAAGCTGATGGCCAGCATGCTCACCGCCACCAGCGCGTACAGTGCCTGAAGTGCGCGGATGCCCCCCATCCGGTCTGCCAGCCAGCCGCCGACCGGGCGGAACATGGAGCCTGCGAACACACAGGCGGCGGTGAAGTAGCCGGCCGTCACGGGGGTGAGCCCGTACTGATCATTGAAGTAGAGCACCAGACTGCCGGCGAGTCCGACGAAGCCGCCGAAGGTGACCGAGTAAAAGAACATGAACCACCAGGTGTCCGGGTCCTTCAGCACATTGAAGTAGCTGGCGACCGGCTGCGCCTCGGGCTGGTCCGGGCTGTCCTTGGCCATCATGGAGTAAGCGATCAGGGTGACGGCCAACGGGATGATGGCGAGACCAAAGACCGTATTCCAGCCGAACGCATCCGCCAGCTTGGGGGCGAACAGGGCGGCGAACACGGTGCCGGAGTTGCCCGCCCCGGCGATCCCCAGGGCGATGCCCTGATATTCCGGCGGGTACCAGCGGGAGGCCAGCGGCAGCGCCACCGCAAAGCTGGCCCCGGCGATGCCAAGCAATACTCCCATGCCGTAGACCGAGCCCAGGGTGGGCAGGCCCGCAAGCCATGCCCAGGTCAGCGCCCCGATCACCAGCACCTGGCCGATCTGTCCGGTGCGCCGGGGCCCCAGGTGGTCCACCATGGTGCCCAGGGGCACCCGAAGCAGGGCGCCGAACAGGATCGGGATGGCAACCATCAGGCCTTTCTCGGACGGCGACAGGCCCAGGTCTCTGGCGATGTGGACGCCGAGGGGACCGAGCATCACCCACACCATGAAACTCATGTCGAAATAGAGAAATGCGGAAAACAGCGTGGGCCAGTGACCGCTCTGCAAAAAACCTTTTTTCATCGTCGTTATGTCCTGTTCTCATGCAAGGGGGGGTAGATTTGTTTTCCCCTGTGCATTCACACATTTCGTGCCAGTCGTGCATGTGGCGGACTTTTTTTTAAAACACGTTGAAAACATTGGTTTATTGGTGGGCATCAACAAGGTGGTGTGGATGCCTCCACGGTGTCCGCAATGTCGGGGTTGCGACACAAACGTTGGAGATGGAGAGAAAGTTGTGGGGAGGGGTTGCCCGGATTCTCCCCTGGGTGAGGGGGCAGGGGGATTCGGAGCCAGAGCCACCGGACCGCGCCGCCAACAGTCGCATTCAATTTAATAAACGGGTGTCGGAACCCCGGAATCGAACCCGGACGGGAATAACCTGCCAGAAGGGTTTGAGGGCGGACTCTCAGGTTGTTCGGAACCGTTCCAAAGCCTGTGCCGCCCGCAAGAACGCGTGCCCGGCGATGCGGAGGCGACGGCCCCCGTCCATCCGAAGCCTGCGGCGGGCCGCTCGTTTCTAGATGGACCGGATTTTCGAGGGGATCTCGGCACCAATGGACAGCAGCGGCAGGGGCTTTCCGATTCCGTAACCTTGTCCGTAGTCGATACCGATCTCCTTGAGTATTGCAAGCACGGTATCGTCCTCGACCCATTCCGCCACGGTTTTTATCCCCATCACATGGCCCACCTGGTTGATGGAGGTGACCATGGCCTGGCCGATCGGGTCGTTGGCGATGTCACGGACCAGGCTGCCATCGATTTTCAGGTAATCCAGCCTCAAATTTTTCAGATACGAAAAGGAGGAAAGCCCGGAACCAAAGTCATCCAGGGAAAACCGGCACCCGATATCGGCGAGTTCGCCCATGACGCGGGTTGCGGTGTTCAGATTGGTGATGGCGGCTGTTTCGGTGATTTCGAAGCAGATCTGGTCGGGGCGCATCGACCCCGGGTCGAACTGCCGGCAGATATGCTCCAGGAGCCACGGTTCTCCAAGGGTCTGGCCAGAGAGGTTGATGGAGGCGCTTGTCAGGGTCTTTTCGCTTCCCGCCCCATATAGTATCTCCAACTCGTTGAACGTCTGTTCAATCACCCATTTGTCAATCAGGGGCATGAGGGAAAAGCGTTCCGCCGCCGGGAGAAAAGCCCCGGGCGGGAGCATCTCCCCGGTATCCGTTTGATAACGCAGCAGGATCTCGAACCGGTCGCCCTCCTCCTCCGTCAGCAGGGGAGCGATTTTCTGACAATAGATTTTAAAGCGATTGGTCTCGACCGCCTCGGTGATTCGCGGCGCCCACTGTGCCGCGAGGTGCCGCGCCTCGATGTCCTCATCGTCCGGTTCGTACAGATGCGCGCGCCCGCGCCCCTTTTCCTTGGCAACGTAACAGGCGCTATCGGCCTGCTTCATCACCTGGGCGGCGCCTTCATTGTCCGGCTGGATGGACACCAGCCCGATGCTGCATCCCACACTGAACTGCTGATCCCCGAATGCAAACCGAAACGCCTTGGTGGATTCGATGAGCCGCTCGGCAACCGTCCGCGTGCCAGCCGGCGGGCAGTTATAGAGCAACAGCCCGAACTCGTCCCCACCGAGCCGGGCCAGGGCCGGCTCCAGATGATCTCCATCCGGTCCGGGAAAGTGCTCCGTATGACGCACATGTTTTTTGTAGAGTGCGGTGAGCTGGCGCAACAATTCGTCGCCCGCGTGGTGGCCGCAGGTGTCGTTGACGATCTTGAACTGGTCGAGGTCGATATAACACAGGGCGTGTGGCGTATCTGTCCGTCGTCAGCACTCATGGGACAAACGAGGCGGGTTGAATAAGGGAGTGA
>JBHHVE010000020.1:0-50616 GCA_046754085.1 Leptospirillia bacterium | reverse complement strand
TTGATCACCTCGGCGCGGTCCACCAGGGGCCGTAACGACTCCTGGTAAACAAAATCGTCCAGGGCGATGGAAAAACCGCTCTCAATGAGGGACTCCAAAGCCGCCACCACCTCAGCGGTGGCCCCCACGCTCTCCAGCACCTCCAGCACCACCTTGTCCGGCGGCAGGGATTCTACCTGCTTACCCACCAGCACCCCCTCGGTGAGGTTGATGAAGGCCCTGTGCGGCCCCACCAGTCGGTCCAGCCCGAACTCCATCAGGGCGTTGAAGATCATCTCGCTGGAAGCCTGGTCAAAATCGGTAATGTTGGCGCGATTTTCCATGCTGTCCCGGTAGAGCAACTCGTAGGCGACGACGTTGACCTCACGGTCGAAAATGGGTTGTCTGCCGATGAAAATCTCGCTCATATGCGGCCTCGATAATGAAAGGGGCAGATGACAGCGGAAAAGCGCCATCCACCCATCTCATCTCATCGGCTGAAACGAGGTTTTAGTTGTGTGTTTTTTGTGCGAAATCGCCCCCGCTCACGGGGCAGCGCGGGGGCGGGCGTCAGGGAGCGGCGGTCTGCTTTTTGATCAGCTCGCCCAGTTCCTTGGCCAGGGTGGTGCTGCGAATTTGCTTGAGCTTGTCGTACTCGTATTCGGCCACCTTCATATCACCTGCCTGAAGGGCGGCCCGGCCCACCAGAAAGTGCATATCCGGGTTGCGGTCGTTGCGGCTTGAGGCCTCACGCAGGTGCGGCAACGCCCCCTTGGCATCCCCCTGGGACAGAAGCAGTTCTCCCAGACCAAGCTGGGCCTCAAGGTTGAACTTGTCGAGGGCCACCGCCTTGCGGTAGCTGGCCTCGGCGGCCTTCATGTTTCCGGCGCCCGCCTCGGCGCCCGCCAGAAGCACCTGGAACACCGGACTTTCCGGGTCCAGCCCGGCGGCGGTACGGAAGGCGTCAACCGCATCAGTGTGGCGCTTTTGTGCCATGCGGGTGTGGCCCAGTTCAATCAGTGCCCTCAGGTCGTCGGTCTGCCGGGTCACGGCGGTGGCCGCGGCCTCCATCTTCCCGGCCTGTTGGGCATCACCCCGGGATTTGTAGGACTCTCCCAGGCGGCGCGCGGCCGCGGCGTGATCCGCCCGCAAGGAGATGGCAACTGTCAGTACCTCGGCAGACCGGTCCAACTGACCCAACTCCCGGTACAGGGTTCCCAGGCGGCGCAGGGCGTAGCTGTTCTCACCGGAGAGCTCCCGAACCCTGGCAAACTCCGCCACCGCCTCCTCCAGACGGCCGCTGACCCGGTAAAACTCCGCCAGACGGGTGTGAGGCTCCGGGTTGTCCGGACGGATTTGAACCCAGTGTTTGAGCAGCTTTTCAGCCTCGGCGTTCTTGTTCTTTCCCAGATAGAGCCACCCCAGTTGCTCGAGCAGCGGCGGGTAGTCGGGCAGGATCTTGCGCAGATCCTCCAGCAGTGTGACCCGCTCCTTGAACTCGCTTTTGCCCAACTGGTGGACAAAATAGGTTTGGGCATAGTGTCCCGCTGGGGCCAGGGAGATGGCCCGGGCCACAGAACGAAAGCCTTCGGCCGGATCGCCGGATTCGAATTGAAGACGCCCCAAGTGAAACCAGGTGTCAGGCTTTGGGCTGTCGGCGGCACGCTGTTTCAGGATTTTTATGCGCTCCGCCGGTGAAGCCGGGGTTTCACCTTCCTGGGCGATCAGGGAGAGTGCCCCGCCAAAAGCGAGTACCATCAGAAAAGCCGACGCCACCCGCCACCGGAAAAGCGCCGGGGTCATTCCAGCACCTCGGGAAAGTATTCGGTGATCGACATGATCGGCCGGCCACCGCTGATCACCCGGTAGGTGCGCCACACCACCGTGTCTTCCGGATCAATCCCCAGGGCGGCAACGCAGGCCTCCCCCAGCGCCGGGACATCGGTCACCCGAGAACGGCCGCAGGACACAATCTCGCGAAAGCTCTCCAGGCGATGATCCAGCATCAGCTTGCCAAGGGGTTCTTTCCCGGCCAGCAACCCCTCCTGCATGCCGGGTGGCAGCAGGGACGGGATGATGCGGGAATGGGCGGCGGCATAGATCCGGCCGGAGGATTTGCCAAGCAGGGTAATGTCCCGCTCCAGCATGCGGATACCGATGGGCGCTGCAAGCTCCGGGTTATGTTTGCCCTCATAGCTCCTGTAATGCTGGGCCAGCACCGCCACCCCCACCTCCTCACCGTGGTAGGCGGCCAGCACCTCGGTCACGGTGCCGTCCGTGGTCAGCAGGGTACGCAGAATGGGGGTGTAGCGGGAAATATCCAGCCGCGAGGCGATGCGCGCCCGGTGGGAGCTGCCCGCTTCCATCATGAGGGGCTGTTGCTGGATAGATCCGGTCAAAACGGCGCCTCAGGCCTCATCACCGCCGTCATCGACCGTATCATCGGAGGCGATGGCATCATCCGGGGCACCGGCGGTGTCATCGGGAGCGGCGCCCTTCGGGTTGAAGAGGCCCCCCTGCTCCGGTCCCTCATCGCCGACCTTTTCCGCCAGCTGCGCCAGCGCCACCACCCGGTCATCGCCCTCGATATCGATCAGCTTCACCCCCTGGGTGTTGCGCCCGATGGTCTTGATGTCCTTGACGTTCATGCGGATGATTTTGCCGCTGGCGGCCACCATCATCAACTGATCGTCGTGGCCGATCGGCATCACCCCCACGCAATCGCCGTTGCGCTCGCCGGTCTTGATCGAGATGATGCCCTTGCCGCCACGGCCCTGGGTGCGGTACTCGGTCAGCACGGTGCGCTTGCCGAAGCCGTTTTCGGTGACCGACAGGATGCTGGTATCGTCATGCACCACCTCCATGGCGATGGTTTTGTCATCTTTGGCGAGGGAGATGCCCCGCACGCCGCGGGTGGCCCGGCCCATGGTGCGCGCATCCGACTCGGGGAAGCGGATGGCAATGCCCTTCTGGGTGGCCATCAGGATGTTCTGGTTGCCGTCGGAGATGCGCACGCTGATGAGGTGGTCGCCCTCGTCCAGGTTGATGGCGATGATGCCGCCCGCACGGGGGTTGCCGTAGGCCGACAGCACGGTTTTCTTGATCACACCCCGCTCGGTGCCCATGACGACGTAGCGGTCGTCGCGGAAGGTGGTGATGGGCAGCACCGAGGTGACCCGTTCCCCCTCCTCCAGCAGCAGCAGGTTGACGATGGCCTTGCCGCGGGCGGTGCGGCTCATTTCGGGCACCTCCCACACCTTGACCCAGTGCACCCGGCCCCGGTCGGTAAAGATCATGAGGTAGTCGTGGGTGTCGGCCACGAACATCTGTTCGACGAAATCCTCGTCCTTGGTGGACATGGAGACCTTGCCCTTGCCGCCACGCCGCTGGGAACGGTAGGTGGAGACCGGCACCCGCTTGATATAGCCGGTGTGGGAGACGGTGATCACCATCTCCTCCTGCTTGATCATGTCCTCGATGGAGATATCGCCGGTTTCAGCCACAAGTTCGGTGCGGCGGTCATCGCCATAGCGCGCCACCATATCGCCCAGTTCGTCCTTGATGATCCCCATGAGCATGCCGGTATCCGACAGCACCTTCTGGTAGTGGGCGATCCTCGCCATCAGCTCGGCCAGTTCGTCGAGCAGCTTCTGCCGCTCAAGACCGGTGAGGCGCTGCAGGCGCATGTCGAGGATGGCCTGGGCCTGGGCCTCAGACAGGGAAAATTCGCTCATAAGGCCCGCGCGGGCGACGTCCGGCGACTCGGATTCCCGAATCAGAGCAATGACCGCATCCAGGTTATCGAGGGCGACCTTGAGACCCTCCAGAATGTGGGCTCGCTCCTCGGCCTTTCTGAGGTCAAAACGGGTGCGACGAATCACCACCTCCCGACGGTGATCGAGGAAGTGGGTCAGCGCGCTCTTCAGGTTCAGGAGCACCGGCTGCCCGTCCACCAGGGCCACCATGTTGACCCCGAAGGAGGACTGCATGTCGGTGTACTTGTAGAGTTTGTTGATGATGACCTCGGGGATCTCGCCGCGCTTGAGTTCGATGACAATGCGCATGCCGTCCCGGTCGGACTCATCCCGAAGGTCGGAAATGCCCTCGATCTTCTTTTCGCCCACCAGAATGGCGATCTTTTCGATCAGCCGCGCCTTGTTCACCTGATAGGGCAGTTCGCTGACGATGATGCTGTGGCGGTCGTTCTTGGGGTTGGTCTCCACGCTCACCCGGGCACGCATCTTCACGATGCCGCGGCCCGTGTTGTAGGCGCTTTCGATGCCGGAATCGCCGGTGATGAAACCACCGGTGGGGAAGTCGGGGCCCTGAATGTAGCCCATCAAGTCGGAGATGGTGGCATCCGGGTGGTCAATCATGTGGGTGAGGGCCGACACCACCTCTTTCAGGTTGTGGGGCGGAATGTTGGTGGCCATGCCCACGGCGATGCCGGAGGAGCCGTTGATCAACAGGTTGGGCAGTTTGGCCGGCAGCACCGTCGGCTCTTCCATGGAGCCGTCGTAGGTGGGCGCGAAGTCCACCGTTTCCTTGTCCAGATCGGCAAGCAACTCCTCGGTGATGCGCTGCATGCGCACCTCGGTGTAACGCATGGCGGCGGCGGAATCACCGTCAATACTGCCGAAATTCCCCTGGCCGTCCACCAGCGGGTAGCGCATGGAAAAGTCCTGCACCAGCCGAACGATGGTGTCGTAGGCCGCCTGATCTCCATGGGGATGGTATTTACCGATCACGTCACCCACCACACGGGCACTTTTTTTGTAGGCCCGGTTCCAGGAGACCCCCAGGTCCTGCATCGCGTACAGGACCCGGCGGTGAACCGGCTTCAAACCGTCACGGGCATCGGGCAGGGCGCGCCCCACGATCACGCTCATGGCGTAATCGATGTAGGAGTTCTGCATCTCGTTGACGATGTTGATGGGAAGTCTGGTGTCCATGGACATGGGTACTTACTCGCCTTATTCGCTGGTGTTTGCGCGTGATTCGGTGTTCGGGATGCCTTCAGACGTCCAGGTTGGTGACGTCTTTGGCGTGTTTTTCGATAAAGGCCCGCCGGGGTTCCACCTGGTCCCCCATGAGGACAGTGAAGATGCTGTCCGCCTTGATCATGTCGCCAATTTCAACCTGTAACAGGGAGCGGGTTTCCGGGTCCATGGTGGTTTCCCACAACTGATCCGGATTCATCTCACCCAGACCCTTGTAGCGCTGGATGTTCAGCCCCTTCTTGGCGGCCTCCAAAATGAACTCCAGCACCTCGCGGGTGGTGGCGAAAGTCTGCTCGTTGCCCTTGTGGCTGACGGTATAGGGCGGCCCATCGATGCCTATTCGCTCCGGTGCCGCGGCCTTGGCCTGCTTGAACTCCGCGGAGCCGATCTCGGCCTCGCCCACCACGGTGCGCTTGGGGACGCCATCCTTTCGGAACGACACCACCACCTTCTGGGAGGCGTGCTCCGGATCGGGCTCGCTGGTCACCTCGGCGGAAAGCTCCGGAAAATGCCCGCTCAGGTACGCCTGCACCTTCTCCAGAATGACGGGCAGCCGCTCCGGGTCACGCAAGGCGGCACGGGACAGGTCGTTTCTGCTCGACAGCGCCCGCATTACCGCGTCGTGGTAGCCGCGCCGGTCCCAGTGACCGATCAGATCCTCGTACTGCTGCACCTTCTCAATGACGGCCTTCAGCCGCACACCGGACGCGGGCCCCGTTTTGGTCATGTTGAGGGAAACGTCAGCGGCCACCAGTTGCAGCAAGTGGTCCGCCAGTGCCCGTTCGTCCTTCAGATAGGTTTCCTTGGCGCCCTTCTTCACCTTGAACAGGGGCGGTTGGGCGATATAGATGTAACCGCGCTCGATCAACTCCGGCATCTGCCGGTAGAAGAAGGTCAGAAGCAGGGTACGGATGTGCGCCCCGTCCACATCCGCGTCGGTCATGATGATGATGCGGTGGTAGCGGGCCTTATCGACCTCGAAGTCCTCCTCCCCGACGCCGGTGCCGAGGGCGGTAATCAGGCAGCGGATTTCCTCGGAGGCGATCATTTTATCGAAGCGCGCCTTCTCCACGTTCAGGATCTTGCCCTTGAGGGGCAGAATCGCCTGGTTGCGCCGGTCGCGCCCCTGCTTGGCGGAGCCGCCCGCGGAGTCTCCCTCCACCAGGTAGATCTCGGAGTGGGCCGGGTCCTTCTCGGAGCAGTCGGCCAGCTTGCCGGGCAGGGTGCTGCTCTCCAGCACGTTCTTTCTGCGAATCAGGTCCTTGGCCTTCCTCGCGGCTTCACGGGCGCGGGCGGCATTCACCGCTTTGTCGATGAGGCGGCGGGCGACCTGGGGGTTTTCTTCGAAGTACTCGGCCAGATACTCGTTGACCGCGCTCTCCACATAACCCTTCACCTCGCTGTTGCCCAGCTTGGTCTTGGTCTGCCCCTCGAACTGGGGCTGGGGCACCTTGACCGACACCACCGCGGTGAGACCCTCCCGGATGTCGTCACCGGAAATGCTCTCCTTAACCCCCTTTAACAGGTTGTTGGCGGTGGCATAGGAGTTGACGCTACGGGTCAGAGAGGCCTTGAACCCGGCCAGGTGGGTACCGCCCTCCTTGGTGTTGATGTTGTTGGCGAAGGAGAACAGGGTTTCGGAGTAGCTCTCATTGAACTGGAAGCACAGCTCGATACTGACCTTGCCCTTGGTGCTCTCCATGTACACCGGGGGGTGAAACGTCTTCTTGTTCTCGTTCAGGTACTCCACGAAGCTCAGAATTCCACCTTCGTAGCAGAACGACTCGGCGCGCTCGGTGCGCTCGTCGGCAATCTTGATGGTGAGCCCCTTGTTAAGGAACGCCAGCTCCCGCATACGCAGGGACAGCACGTCGAAGGAGTGCTCCCGCTCCGGAAAAATTTCGGAGTCCGCCAGGTAGGTGATGGTGGTGCCGGTACGGCGGGTCTTCCCCACCACGGTCAATTCACCCTGGGGGACGCCGCGGTGGTAGCGTTGCTGGAACACCTTGCCATGCTGGTGAATTTCCACCTCGAGGGTTTCCGCCAGAGCGTTCACCACCGACACGCCGACGCCGTGCAGACCGCCGGAGATCTTGTAGGCGTCGTTTTCGAACTTGCCGCCCGCGTGCAGGGTGGTCAGCACCACCTCGGCGGCCGGTTTACCCTCGGTGGCGTGCATGCCGGTGGGGATGCCGCGACCCCGGTCCGACACCGTCACGCTGTTGTCGATGTGGATGGTGACTTCGATCTCCTTACCGAAGCCGGCCATGGCCTCATCGACGGAGTTGTCCACCACTTCGTAAACCAGGTGATGCACGCCGTCGATACTGGTGGAGCCGATGTACATGGCGGGCCGCTTGCGAACGGCCTCGAGCCCTTCCAGTACCTTGATCTGTTCGGCGCCGTATGAGGTGGATTGGGTCATGAATCGCGATTTCCTTCAGAACATTTTTCACTGGGAACGTTTTTGATGTCGGCAAGTCGGACGATATGCGGGCCGCCCCCCGGAATTTCCCGGGGGGCGGCCCGGGAATATTACAGCCG
This sequence comes from Leptospirillia bacterium, assembly GCA_046754085.1. GTDB lineage: Bacteria > Nitrospirota > JACRHL01 > JACRHL01 > JACRHL01 > JBHHVE01. Next base: position 43,093 of record JBHHVE010000020.1, on the reverse strand, counting down.
CATGGGCATGACCAGGGTGAGGTAGCCACTGTCGCCCTGGTCGCGCACTACGCATGGGGACAGCGGGTCGTCGGTTTCCAGAAGCACGGTATCGCCATCGACGTTTTGCAGCACGTCGATAAAGTAACGGGCGTTGAAACCGGTGGAGAAGCCCTCGCCCTCGAACTCGATGGGGATCTCTTCGGTGGCTTCCCCCAGGTCCGGGTTGCTGGAGGAGAGGGTCAGGGTGCCGGGCGCGAGCGCCAGACGCACCGCCCAGGTCTTCTCCTGGCACAGCAGGCTGACCCGGCGGAAGGCCGCAGCGGCCGCTTCGGTGGGCAGCGCCACCGAGGTGGCCGCCTGCTTCGGGATGACCTTCTCGTAGCTCGGGAAGGTGCCCTCCACCAACTGGGAAACCAGGGTCACGTTCTCTTTCTTGAAAATCACCCGCTTGTCGGTAAAACCAATGGAGATGGCGCCTTCGTCCTCATCCAGCAGCTTGCGCATCTCCACCAGCGCCTTGCGGGGTACGATGGCGGAGACCTCAAGGGGACCGTCCACCTGAATCGGCCGGTCGATCATGGCGAGACGGTGGCCGTTGGTGGCGACCATCTTGAAGGGCGTTTCCCCGGCGGCATCGGCGGATACGGTCATCAGCACACCGTTCAACACGTAACGGGTATCGATATCGCCCACCGCGAAGAAGGTCTTTCTGATCATGGTCGAGAACACCTCCCGATCCACGGGAACCAGCGCCTCCCCGACCGCTTCCGGCGCCGGCGGAAAGTCACCGGAGGGCAGGCTCGCCACCCGGAAGCGGGACCGGCCCGAAGTCACCGTGACCCACTGCTCCTCCTCGGAAAGCTCCACCGGACCGTCGGGCAGCTCGCGGCAGATTTCGAACAGCTTGCGCGCCGATACGGTCACCGAACCCGGATCGATCACCTCGGCGGCGTAACTGCCGCGCAGGCCGATCTCAAGATCAGTGGCGAAGATGTGGATACCGTCCGTATCCGCCTCCAGCAGGAGGTTCGACAAAATCGGCACCGTATTGCGCCGCTCCACCACACCCTGCACACGGGACAGCCCCGCCAGCAGTTCAGCTCTATCGACCCGGATTTTCATATTCACATCCCCTTCCATAAATGACGGGGCAGCGCCCACGCCAGATATACCTTCTCTATTTTAAGTACCCTCTGAAATTCTTCGGCGAAGCTCGTCCACGTTGGCTTTCAGGCTCATGTCCTCAAGCACCATCTTGTCCACCTGGCGGCAGGCATGCATAACCGTTGTGTGGTCGCGACCGCCAAAACCCCTGCCGATGTCGGGGAACGACAGCTCGGTGAGCTGACGGCACAGGAACATGGACACCTGTCTGGGCAACACCAGCTCCTTGGTGCGCTTCTTGGCCTTCAGTTCGTTCACTTTGACGTGGAAAAAACGCGCCACCGTCTGCTGGATTTCATCCAGGGAAACCACCTTCTGGGCATCACGAATCACGTCCCGCAGGTTGGTGCGGGCCAGGTCCACGGTGATCTCCTGGCCGGTCAGGGAGGCATAAGCCCCCAGACGAATCAGCGCCCCCTCCAGCTCCCGCACGTTGGAGTTGACGTGGGTGGCCAACAGCATGGACACGTCCGCCGGGATGTCGATCCCCTCCGCTTCCGCCTTTTTTTGCAGAATGGCGATTTTGGTTTCCAGGTCGGGGGGCTGAATGTCGGCAATCAGGCCCCACTCGAAGCGTGAGCGTAGCCGCTCTTCCAGATCCGGCATTTCCTTCGGGAAACGGTCGGAGGAGAGCACAATCTGCTTTCGCGCCTCGTGCAACGTATTGAAAGTGTGGAAAAACTCTTCCTGCGTGCGGTCCTTTCCAGCGATAAACTGGATGTCATCGATAATCAGCACGTCGCAGTTGCGGTAACGGGCGCGGAAGTCCCCCATCCGGTCGTAACGGATCGAATTGATCACCTCGTTGGTGAACTGCTCGGAAGACAGGTAACAGATGCGCCCGCCGCCACGGCTGTCCCGGATGCGCGCGCCAATGGCATGCAGCAGGTGGGTCTTCCCCAACCCCACATCGCCGTAGATAAACAGCGGGTTGTAAGCCTTGGCCGGGTTTTCCGCCACGGCGCGGGCGGCGGCATGGGCAAACTGGTTGCCGGCGCCGACGACGAACTGATCGAAATTGTATTTGGGGTTCAGATAGCCGCGCACGGTGTCCCGGGCGGTGGCGCCGAGCCGGGGTGGTCGTGGTGCCGAGGAAACAGCGGCGGCCTCTCCGGCGGCGGCCTCGGTTTCGGTTTCGGCGGTTTTGGCCGGAAGAACCCCTATCTCATCCGAAATCACATACTCGACCCGCTCCAGGGAGTGGGTCGTCACGGTGCTCAAGGTATCCAGAATCAACGGCGAGTACGGCTCGGACATCATCTCGACGAAAAACGAGTTGGGCACTCCCACCCTGCACACCCCGTCGTCGATCCCCACCAGGGAAACCGAGTTAAACCAAGTGTGATACGCTTGTGGGTTCACCCGCTTGCGGATAAGCTCCAGGCTCTCCCGCCAGACCTGGTCCAAATCTCCTAGTGACACGAAACGACACTTTCGCACACCGTTGCCCACACCTGTGGAAAACAATCGTTTTTATTTGAAAACCGGGACGTTACGAGAAATCGCCAAACCGCCGACATGGGGTTATTTCTGTGTAAATGTTTGATTTTTATATAAAAATCCACAACCCGTCAGCCTGTCCACATGGTTGTTCGTGGTTCATTCACAGCCCCAAGTACGCCCCGGTGCCGTGGAGTGAAATGTACCGCAAAACAGGCACCTCATTCAAGCTATTTGGGGAGTTTTTCGCGTCATTCCCTGTGGATTGGAAAGACCCTCTTATCCACAAACTATACATATATGTAACCAATTGAAAATTAAGTGATATTTATCATATTCACACAATCCACACCCCCTATGGATTACGACGCTTTATTTAATTCTCTTATTGGGAAGAAACCCCGGTGACAAATCCCCGGGGTTCAGGGGGATCGGGAGGGCCGAAAAAAACACATTCGGGAAAGGTGAGGGGGAAATTGACTGGGTCGTGGGGATGCGGGTATGATTCCACGCTTCTTTTCAGACTGTTTTTTGGAGTGTGACCGGGTCATGAGGGTGATCTTAAAAGACGATGTGGACAGCCTGGGCCATATTGGCGACGTTAAGGACGTTGCGGCCGGGTATGCGCGCAATTACCTGATTCCGAACGGGCTTGTAATTCCCGCCACCGATCGTAACGTGGCTCAGATTGAGCATGAGCGCCGCCTGCTTGAGGCAAAAATTGCCGAGCGTATCGGTGAGGCCAAGAGCAAGGCTGCCGAACTCGAGGGTGTTTCCGTCACTATTTCCGTCAAGGTGGGTGAGGACGGCAAGCTGTTCGGTTCGGTGACCAACAAGGACATTGCGGAGGCCCTCGCCGCCAAGGGAATCGCATTGGACCGTAAGACCATCCGTCTGGACGGTCATATCAAGTCTGTCGGGGACCTCACCGTCAAGGTCGATCTCGGGCGGGGCATCACCACGCAGATCGGCGTTTCCGTCGTATCGGATGCCCCCGAGACGGAGGCCCCGAAGGCCGCCGCATCCGAAGCTGGCCCATCCGACGTCGACGCACCTGAGGCCGTTGTATCCGACGTGGCCGAAGCCAGCGAAGAAAAAGAAGACTGATCCGGTGACATGACCGGGTCGAAGTCGTATCGACCCTTCCCCCGTTCCAATGGGGCCGGGAACGGTCGGTTCGTCAACCACGAGAACGTGCTGCGGGCGGATCTGAAATGAAGCTCACCGGATCTGAAATTCTTATCGAGAGTCTTAAGCGGGAGGGTGTGGACACCCTCTTCGGCTATCCCGGCGGGGTGGTCTTGGGGCTTTACGACTACCTTTACAAACAAACCGACCTGCGTCACGTGCTGTGCCGTCACGAGCAGGGGGCCATGCACATGGCCGAAGGCTACGCCCGTTCCACCGGCAAGGTGGGTACCGCGCTGGTGACTTCCGGTCCCGGCGCCACCAATACCGTGACCGGCCTGTGGGACGCCTATATGGATTCGATCCCGCTGGTTTGTATCACCGGTCAGGTACCGACCCAGCTGATTGGCAACGATGCCTTCCAGGAGGCGGACATCATCGGATCCACCATTCCCTGCACCAAATACAACTTTCTGGTGAAGCGGGTTGAAGACCTGGCCCAGGTGATTAAGGAGGCATATCACATCGCCGGTTCCGGCCGACCCGGCCCGGTGCTGATCGATCTGCCCAAGGACGTGACCTTTGCCACCACCGAATTCAGTTACCCGGAAACCGTTTATCTGCGTAGCTACAACCCCACCATCCAGGGCAACAAGGGGCAGGTCAAAAAAGCCGCCAACATGATTAAACACGCCAAACGTCCGGTGCTCTATACCGGCGGCGGGGTGATTTCCTCAGGCGCTTCCGTGGAATTGAAAAAACTGGCGGATATTCTCCGTTGCCCGGTCACCAATACCCTGATGGGGCTGGGAGGATTTCCGGGATCCGATCCGAATTTTCTCGGTATGCTCGGCATGCACGGCACCTACCTGGCCAATATGGCCATGTACGAGTCCGACCTGGTGATTGCCGTGGGGGTCAGGTTTGACGATCGGGTGACCGGCAAGGTGGATGAGTTTATCCCCAATGCCAAGGTCATCCATATCGACATTGACCCCACCTCGATCCGCAAGAATATCGGCGTTGATGTGCCCATCGTGGGGGATGTCCGGCATGTGCTGAGTTCCCTGATCGACGTGCTGGAAAAATCGGAAACGTCCCTCTACAACGAAGCCGAGCGTGCCCAGTGGGAGGCGCGTCTCGCCGAACTTGAGGCGGAGCATCCCCTGCAGTACAGCACGGACGGTGCCGCCATCAAGCCCCAGTATGTGATCGAAAAGGTCTACGAACTGACCCAGGGCAACGCCATCGTCGCCACCGACGTGGGCCAGCATCAGATGTGGACCGCCCAGTACTACAAGTTCGACGAACCCCGGAATTTCCTTACCTCCGGAGGCCTTGGCACCATGGGATACGGTTTTCCGGCGGCGCTTGGGGCCCAGGCGGCGCACCCGGACCAACTGGTGATCTGCATCGCGGGTGATGGCGGTATTCAGATGAACATCCAGGAGTTGGCCACCGCGGTGATTCAGGGGTTGCCGGTCAAGGTGATCATCCTGAACAACCACTACCTGGGCATGGTGCGTCAGTGGCAGCAGCTGTTCTACGAGGAGCACTACTCCCAGAGCTACCTGGACACCACCCCGGACTTCGTCAAACTGGCGGAGGCCTACGGTGCGGTGGGACTCAAGGCCACCAAGCCGGAAGAGGTCGAAGGGGTCCTGATCGAGGCGTTTGCCACCAAAAAACCGGTGGTGGTCAACATCGAGGTGGAGCCGTTCGAGAACGTCTACCCGATGGTTCCCGCCGGCGCCGCCAACCACCAGATGGTGTTCTGCGATCCGGACGATGTGCCGAAAAAAGGCGCCGGGACGGACAAGGCCAAGCCGGGCAAAAAAGCCCCGGCGCGCGGCGGCAAGAGGTAGCGGATATGGTTCACATCTTATCCCTCCGTGTAGAGAATCGTGCCGGAACCCTGTCCCGTGTAGCCGGCCTGTTTTCGGCGCGCGGCTTTAACATCGACTCCCTTTCGGTGGCGCCCACCACCGACAGTTCGGTGTCGTCCATGACCATCGTGACCCACGGCGACGACGCCATCATCGAGCAGATCACCAAGCAGCTGAACAAGCTGGTGGACGTGATCAAGGTGGTGGACACCCAGGGGCGCGAGTATGTGAACCGGGAGACCGCCCTGGTCAAGATTCACACCCGGGCGGAGGATCGGGCGGAGGCGCTTCGGATCATCGATATCTTCCGGGCCAAGGTGGTGGACTCGTCCGCCAACTCGTACACCGTCGAAGTCACCGGAGACTCGGGCAAGATCGACGCCATGATCAACCTGCTCCGGCCCCTCGGAATCAAGGAAATGGTGCGCACCGGCAAGGTTGCCGTGGCGCGGGAAAGCAACAAGACCGCATAAATACAAAAGCCGGCAGCGGAGCGTGCGTGTGGCGCCGCTTAAATGGGCCGGGTGGGAGAAAAATCATGAACGTTTACTACGACAAGGACGCCGACCTTTCCCAGATCACGGGCAAGAAAGTGGCAATCGTCGGTTATGGCTCCCAGGGTCATGCCCACGCCGGTAACCTGAAGGATTCCGGGGTCGATGTGACCGTCGCCCTGCGCAAGGGTTCCGGCGCCTGGGCCAAGGCCGAGAACGCCGGACACAAGGTGGCCGAGGTGGCCGATGCCGTCGCCGCCGCCGACCTGGTCATGATTCTGGTGCCGGATGAGCACCACGGCGCCCTGTATCGGGATCAGGTGGAGCCGAACCTGAAGCAGGGCGCGACCCTGGCGGTGGCCCACGGCTTCTCGGTGCACTTCAAGTCCATCGACCCGCGCGCCGATCTGGACGTCATCATGGTCGCCCCCAAGGGGCCGGGCCACCTGGTGCGCCACACCTTCGTCGGTGGTGGCGGCGTGCCGAGCCTGATCGCTGTGCATCAGGATGCCAGCGGCAACGCCAAGCAGACCGCCATGGCCTATGCTTCCGCCAATGGCGGCGGCCGCGCCGGGATTATCGAGACCAGCTTCCGCGAAGAGTGCGAGACCGATCTGTTCGGCGAGCAGGTGGTGCTGTGCGGCGGTCTGACCGCCCTCATCCAGGCCGGCTTTGAGACCCTGGTGGAGGCCGGATACGCTCCCGAGATGGCCTACTTCGAGTGCCTCCACGAGGTGAAGCTGATCGTCGATCTGATCTACGAGGGCGGCATCGCCAATATGCGCTACTCCATCTCCAACACCGCGGAGTACGGCGATGTGACCCGCGGTCCGCGCATTATCACCGCTGAGACCAAGGCGGAGATGAAGCGCATCCTGGGCGAGATCCAGAGTGGTCAGTTCGCCAAGGAGTTTCTGAGCGAGTGTGAGGCCGGCAACCCGAACTTCAACACCCTGCGCGAGAAGGGCAAGGCTCACCAGATCGAGGAGGTGGGAGACCGTCTGCGCGGTATGATGAGTTGGATTGGCAAGTCCAAGATCGTCGATCAGAGCAGGAATTAACCCCGGAACGCCCGGGGGGCGAAAACCCTTGCCGGGCATACGCTGCGGAAGCAAAGAAACCGGGACATCCGGCATGGCGAGTTGGGGCACCCTCCACCCGCTCCGGGTGCTGAGTTGCTCGAACTAGAGATGCCCATATGAAAACCACCGCCGAAGGCGCACCCATCGCCCGCGAGGGATACCCGTTTATCCTGATTACGGCGGCCTTTACCGTTGCCGCCCTCTGGCTTGGGTGGGCTGTCACCGCGGCGCTGTTTGTGCTGCTCACGGTATGGGTGGTCTGGTTTTTCAGGAACCCCCGACGGATTACGCCCGCAGGCGGGAAGCTGGTAATCGCCCCCGCCGACGGCCGGGTGCTCGGGGTGGAACCCCTGGAACACGATGACGCCGGTGGGCCGCACCTCAGGGTGGCGATCTTCATGAACGTGTTCAATGTGCATGTGAACCGTCTGCCGGTGACCGGCTGCGTGACCGACGTCAGGTACGTTCCTGGACGCTTTATCAACGCCAATTTCGATAAAGCCAGTACGCACAATGAGCGTAACCTTGTTACCATGGAGACTCCGGAGGGTCACCGGGTTTTGTTCATTCAGATCGCGGGGCTCGTTGCCCGGCGCATCGTCTGCTGGGCCAGGCCGGGGCTGGAGGGCAAGGCCGGTGATATTTTTGGCCTGATCCGTTTCGGTTCCCGGGTGGATGTCTATCTTCCGCCCGAGAGCCGGGTACAGGTTACGGCTGGCCAGAAGGTGCGCGCCGGAGAGACCGTACTTGGGGAGTTGCCATAATGGAAAACGGAACCAAACGTCGGGGAATCTACCTGATCCCCAACCTGCTGACCACCTGTAACATTATCGCCGGGTTCTACTGCGTGGTGGCGGCGTATCAGGGCAAGTTCGAGCACGCCGGTTTCGCCATCGTCGCGGCCGGTATCTTCGACATTCTGGACGGGCGCGTGGCACGCGCCATGGGCTTGGGCAGCCGCTTCGGGGTGGAGTACGACTCCCTTGCCGACCTGATCTCGTTTGGCGTGGCGCCGGCGTTTCTCATGTATTCCTGGGCCCTGGAGGGGTTTGGCCGCATTGGCTGGGCGGCGGCCTGCCTCTATCTGGTCTGTTGCGCCCTGCGGCTGGCCCGCTACAACGTTTCCCAGAGCGACGACCCGGGCACCAAGGCGAAGCTGTTTACCGGTTTGCCATCGCCGGGCGCCGCCGGGATGATCTGCGCCACCGTGCTGTTCGAGACCCGGTATGGCCTGATCGGCGAAGCCATGCCGGGGATTTCCCTGTTCCTGGTGTTTATGCTGTCGTTTCTTCTGGTTTCCACCGTGCCCTACGGCCGTGGCCAGACCGCTGAGCCGCACCCGTTCCTGAATCTGGTTTCCGGTGTGCTGATCCTGATCGCGGTGGTTGCGGAGCCCCATCTGGTGCTGTTTTTGATCGGTGTGACCTACACCTCCTCGGGCCTGATCCGCTGGGTGGTGTTGCGGCGGCGCGGGGCAAAAGCCCGGGTGGCGGCAGAGCACGATCCGGCGGCGTGAACGCCTTGACCGCTCCGCCCCGCTCCACTACCATTTCCCGTCCACTGTCATCCCCGGTCTCAAGCTAAGGACGCGTGCGCGCGACACTTTTTCGATGTCATCAAAACCTCCCATCGTTATTGCTTCCGACCACGCGGGGCTGCTCCTCCGGCAGCAGATTATCGACTTGGTTCAGGGGGAACTGGGCCTGGAAATTACCGACATGGGCACCTTCACAGAGGAGTCGGTGGACTACCCGGACTTCGGCATGAAGGTGGCGGGGGCGGTTTCGGACGGCACTGCCGAGCGGGGCATCCTGATTTGCGGCACCGGCATCGGCATGTCGATTCTCGCCAACAAGTTTCCTGGCGTGCGCGCCGCCTTGTGCCACAACGAGATGACCGCTCGCATGAGCCGCGAGCACAATGACGCCAACATCCTGGTGGTGGGCGAGCGGGTGGTGCATGCGGCTGATGCCATGCAGATTGTCCGTACCTGGTTTGCCACTGACTTTGAAGGCGGCAGGCACCAGCGCCGCATCGACAAGATTCACGATCTGGAAGTATCCCGCCCATGAGCCTGCAAGAAACCGACTCCGCCGTTTACGATGCCATTGAGTCGGAGCGGCGTCGGGAAACCGACAACATCATTCTGATCGCCAGCGAAAACTACTCGTCCGCCGCCGTCCTTGAGGCCCAGGGTTCGATCCTGACCAACAAGTATGCCGAGGGCTACCCGGGCAAGCGCTACTACGGCGGTTGCGAGTTCGTGGATATGTGCGAGGATCTGGCCATCGAGCGCGCCAAGGCGCTGTTCGGGGTGGATCATGCCAATGTCCAGCCTCACTCCGGCTCCCAGGCCAACATGGCGGTCTATATGGCCACCATCCAGCCCGGCGACACCATTCTCGGCATGAGTCTGGCCCACGGCGGCCACCTGACCCACGGCTCCCACGTGAACTTCTCCGGCATGATCTACAAGTCGGAGTCCTACGGAGTGGCCAAAGAAACCGGCATGATCGACTACGACGAGGTCGAGGAGATCGCCCGCCGGGTGCAGCCGAAGATCATGGTGGCGGGTGCCTCGGCTTACTCCCGCATCATCGACTTCGAGCGCTTCGGCGCCATCGCCAGGTCGGTGGGCGCCTTGTCCATGGCGGATATCGCCCATATCGCCGGCGGTGTGGCGGCGGGTCTGCACCCCTCCCCTTCCCCCCACATGGACTTTGTCACCACCACCACCCACAAGACCCTGCGCGGCCCCCGTGGCGGCATGGTGATGTGCCGGGAGGAGTTTGCCAGGGCGATCGACAAGGCGGTGTTTCCCGGCATGCAGGGCGGCCCCCTGATGCACGTCATCGCCGCCAAGGCGGTGGCCCTCAAGGAGGCCCAGGGCGAGGGCTTCCGCACCTATCAGGCACAGGTGATCGAAAACGCCGTCGCCATGGCCGAGGCGCTGATCGCCCTGGGCTACAACGTGGTTTCCGGCGGCACCGACAACCACCTGTTCCTGGTGGACCTGAGCGATAAGGGGATTACCGGAAAGGACGCCGAAGCGGCCCTTGAGGCGGGTGGCATCTGCCTGAACAAGAACGGCGTGCCGTTCGATACCCGTTCGCCGTTCGTCACCAGTGGCATTCGCATCGGCACCCCGATCATCACCACCCGTGGTATGGGGGCGGCCGAATCCCGTGATATCGCGAACATGATCCACCGGATTCTGGAGCGCCACGATGATCCCGCCCGTATCGCCGAGGTGCGGGGCGAGGTTTCAACCCTGTGCGCCCGCTTCCCCGGGCCGTAACCTCCGGCCTTGCCCGACCGACCCGCACGGTGTAACCGGCCCGCATTTCCCCCGGACCACCGGTTGCAGAAAGGATCCGCTCACCGGTTATGAGGTGCCCGTTCTGCAGCTACCCCGAAGACAAGGTGGTGGACTCCCGCGCCAGCCAGGAGGGCAGCTCCATCCGCCGTCGCCGGGAGTGTCTGGGGTGCAGCCGGCGCTTCACCACCTACGAGCGCATCGAGGGGCTGACCCCGCTGGTGGTCAAAAAAGACGGTAACCGCGAGCCGTTCGAGCGCCGCAAGGTGTTGTCGGGGCTTGCCCGCGCCTGCGAAAAACGCCCGGTGTCGAGCGCCGACATGGAGGCGGTGGTGGACCGTATCGAGCAGGCCCTGGGAGAGCAGTCCGAGGCCGAGGTATCATCCGGATTTATCGGCGAACGCATCATGGAGGCACTGCACGAGCTGGACCCTGTGGCCTATGTGCGGTTCGCTTCGGTGTATCGTGAGTTCAAGGACGTCAACGCCTTCCTGAGCGAAATCAAGCGCCTCATCCGAGACGGTCAGGAGCGGGATGAGGCGCTCCCCGAAACACCTGAAAACACCACCGGCGAGCGGGCAAAAACGTGATCCGGCGGTTTCGATCCTTTATCGGGGGCATCCACCCCGACTACCACAAGGGGCTGGCCGCAAGCTCCCCGGTGGAGACCCTGCCCCTGCCGGAGCGGGTGGTGGTGCCCCTGATTCAGCATATCGGCCAGCCGTGCGAGGCGGTGGTGGCTGTGGGTGATGTGATCTGCACCGGCCAGGTGATCGGCAAGGCGCCGGGGATGGTGTCCGCAACCGTACACGCCACCATCTCCGGTACGGTGACCGCCATTGGTATGTTTGCCCATCCCAGCGGCCGTCATGTGAAGGCGGTGGTGATCGAGTCGGACGGCGAAGACCGTCCGTTGCCTGCCTCGGCGGAGAATGCCGAGTGGCCGGATTATCTGGAGCGTCCGGTGGCGGATATTCTGGAGCGGGTGCGCCGGGCCGGGGTGGTGGGCATGGGCGGCGCCACCTTCCCCACCCCGGTCAAGCTGTCGCCGCCGGACGACAAGCCGGTCCATACCCTGATCATCAACGGCGTGGAGTGTGAACCGTACCTGACCGCCGACCACCGCCTGATGCTGGAGCGGACCGATCCCATCATCGAGGGCATCCGGCTGATGGCGCGTGTGCTGGGCGCGGAGCAGGTGATCGTCGGCATCGAGGACAACAAGCCGGACGCCATTTCCGCCATGGAGCGTGCCATTGGCGCGGTTGATTTCGGCATTCCGGTGACCCTCGGGGTGCTACCCACCAAATACCCCCAGGGTGGGGAAAAACAGCTGATTGCCGTGCTCACCGGACGCGAGGTACCGAGCGGCGGCCTGCCGGTGGATGTGGGGGTGGTGGTGCAGAACGTCGGCACCGCCGCCGCCGTGTACGATGCGGTTCGGTTCGGGCGGCCCCTGATTGAACGGGTGGTCACCGTCACCGGCGAGGGTCTGACCCGGCCGGGCAACGCCAGGGTTCGCTTGGGCACCCCGGCGAGGGTGCTGGTGGCGCACTTTGGCGGGACCAGCAGCAAGGTCGGCAAGGTGGTGTTCGGCGGTCCCATGATGGGCATCGCCCAGTACGATCTGGAGGTGTCGGTACTCAAGGGCACCTCGGGCATCCTTGTTATTCCGGAGGAGGCGGCGGACACCGGCGACATCCGGCCGTGCATCCGCTGCTCGGCCTGCATCGACGTCTGCCCCATCGGCCTGTTGCCCAACATGATTTCCGTGTGTGCCGAGCAGCAGGCGTTTGCCGAGAGTGAGCGCTATCACCCATTCGACTGCATCGAGTGCGGCTGCTGCTCCTATGTTTGCCCGTCTTATCGGCCGCTGGTGCAGATGATCCGTTTCGCCAAGACCGAGGTGCAGTCGGCCCGCAAGAAGGCGGGCGCGTGATGGACGGGAATAAGCCGGATACCCCCGAGCCGAACCCGGCGCCGGAAGCGCCAACCCCCTCCGGGAACACCCCGAGGGGCCCGGTGGAGAAGTCTGAGCCGACAGCCGGGGCGGCGGAAAAAAAACCGGTTAAAAAGCCAACCAGGAGTACAAAAACCCCGGCGGACGAGACTCCGGCCTACACCCTCTCCTACTCCCCCCATGTGCGAAAGCGCATCTCGGTGGGCTCAATCATGCGCGACGTGCTGTTTGCGCTGTTGCCCGCCTGCGCCGTGGGGGTCTACTGGTTTGGTCTGCACGCCCTGTGGGTTCTGGCCCTGTGCGTTGTGGCCTGCCTGGCGGTGGAGGCGGCCTGCCAGAGGGCCATGAACACCCGCATTACCCTGGGCGATGGCAGCGCCGCCGTCACCGGTCTGTTGCTTGGCATGACCATGCCGCCCCAGGCGGAGTGGTGGCTGTGTATTATCGGTGCGCTGGTGGCCATCGGCCTTGGCAAGCACGTCTTTGGCGGCCTTGGCTACAATCCGTTCAACCCGGCGCTTTTGGGCCGGGTGGTGCTCCTGATCTCGTTTCCGGCGCAGATGACCTCCTGGTACACGCCGAGCCATTGGGGGCTGGATGCGGTGAGCACCGCCACCCCCCTGGGGCAGCTTCAGGAGGCACGCATCCGCGGCCTGGGTCTGGGCGAGGCCGCGAACACCGACCTGATGGCGGCGTTTCTCGGCAATATCCCCGGCTCCATCGGTGAGACCAGCGCCCTCGCCGTGCTGCTTGGCGGGCTGTTCCTGCTGTGGCGGCGGCATATCACCTGGGATATTCCGGGCGCCATGCTGGGCGCCATGGCCCTGGTTTCCGGCATCTCCTGGTGGCTCGACCCTTCCCGCTACATGCCGCCCACGTTTCACCTGGTGGTTGGCAGTGCCATGCTGGGGGCGTTTTTCATGGCCACCGACATGGTGACCTCGCCCCTCACCTTCCGGGGGCGGCTGATCTTCGGATTCGGCGCCGGGCTGCTTACCATCATTATCCGCCAATGGGGTGGTTACGCCGAAGCCATATCGTTCGGCATCCTGCTGATGAACGCGGCGGTACCGATTATCGACCGCTATACCGTGCCCCGGCTGTACGGCACCGGTCGCGCGTCGGGCGGAGGTGCCCCATGAGCCGCATGGCCATGACCTTGATGGCGGTCTGCATCGTCGGCGCGGTGATCCTTGCCTTCGTGAACCGCGTCACCGAGGGGCCGATTGCGGAGGAAAAGCGGCGTGAAGTGCTGCGTGCCCTCGATTCGGTGCTGCCCCCGCACACCAACTCCCCGGATCAGGACACCCGCGAGATCACCACTGACGACGGCAAGGTAATCACCCTGTACCTGGCCCGTCAGCGTGACCGGGTGGTGGGCACCGCCTTGCAGGTGACCGCGCCGGACGGCTATTCCGGCAACATCGGCGTCATGGTGGGGGTGGACAACAACGGCTCCATCCTGGGGGTACGCATCCTGTCCCATGCCGAGACCCCGGGCCTGGGGGACAAGATGGTGACAGATTCCACATGGCTGCCCGCCTTCCGGGGCCGCAACCTGGCGAACACCGAATGGGCGGTGAAAAAGGACGGCGGTGACATCGACCAGTTCACCGGCGCCACCATTACCCCCCGCGCGGTCGTCGGCGCGGTGAAGCAAGGTCTTGAAGTTTGTGCAAAATTTTGCCGATAAGAGACCGGGAGTCCCCCCTGTCCGGGTGATGTAATTAGGACCACGGTTTAACGGTTAAACAGTTTAGTTGTCCGGGCGGGCGGTGGCGATTACAGTAGATTAAAACCGCTCCGCCCAACGTCGGGCGGGCGGCAGGCAACTTGGTATGGCGTCCGATCCCACAAGCATTTCCCCGCCCCCGGCCATGATATCTGAAGCCATAACTTCAGGCGCCGCGTCCGCGGAAGCCCCGGCGGCGCCCGCCCCGGAAGCGGTAGCGGCGCCGCCGTCGTTTACCCTGGGAGAACTTGCCGACGACTTCACCCGCGGCATCTGGCGCGAAAACGGCGTGTTCAAGCAGATGCTGGGTCTGTGCCCGGCGCTGGCGGTGACCACCACGGCGATCAACGGTCTGGCCATGGGGCTTGCCACCCTGGCGGTCATCGTCGCCTCCAACTTCAGCGTATCGAGCATCCGCAACCTGATCCCGTCGTCGGTGCGGATTCCGTGCTTCATTGTGATCATCGCCACCTTCGTCACGGTGGTGGACCTGACCATGAACGCCTTCGCCTATGAGTTGCACAAGACCCTGGGGTTGTTTATCCCGCTGATCGTGGTCAACTGCATTGTGCTGGGCCGCGCCGACGCCTTCGCGTCCAAAAGGCCGGTAGTGCGCGCCATTGTCGACGGCCTGGGGGTGGGCACCGGCTTTACCCTGGCGCTGCTGGCGCTGGGGGGTGTGCGTGAGCTGGTGGGTTTTGGAACCTTGTTTGGCGCCTCCATATTCAGTGCGTCGTACCCCTCTTTCCTGCTGTTTATTCTGCCTCCGGGTGCGTTTATCGCCATGGGTCTGATGTTGGCCGCGATCAACCACAACCAGGCGAGTCCGGGGACCTGACGCATGGCGGGTGAACTGGCATTGATCGCCGTCAGCGCGATGTTCGTGAATAACTTCGTGCTGGCCCGTTTTCTCGGCATCTGCCCGTTTCTCGGGGTCTCCCGGCGTATGGAATCGGCGGTCGGCATGTCCATGGCGGTCCTGTTCGTCATGACTGTGGCAAGCCTGGTGACCTGGCTGATCCAGAAACTGGTGCTGGTGCCGTTCGGACTGGCCTATTTACAGACCATCACCTTCATTCTGGTCATCGCCTCGCTGGTGCAACTGGTGGAGATGGTGGTGCAGAAAACCAGCCCGGTGCTGTATCAGGCGCTGGGCATCTTTCTGCCCCTGATCACCACCAACTGCGCGATTCTCGGGGTGGCCATCCTGGTGCAGCAGAAATCCTACGGATTTCTCGCCACCCTCACCTTTGCGGTTTCGGCCTCTGCCGGTTTCGGCCTGGCTTTGGTGTTGCTGGCGGGGCTGCGTGAATCCCTGGCGCTGGCGCGCCTGCCCAGGGCATTTCAAGGCAACGCCATCGTACTGATCACGGCGGGGATTTTGTCCCTGGCATTTATGGGCTTTTCCGGCCTGGTGCGAGGGTAGGTCATGCTGGCGGCCATTCTGGCATTGGGCGGCATGGGTGCCGTCGCGGGCATCGGCCTGGGCTTTGCGGCGCGCCGCTTCGCGGTGGAGACCGACGCCCGTCTGGAAGAGCTGCTTGAGGCCCTGCCCGGGATCAACTGCGGCGCCTGTGGCTTTGCCGGCTGTCGACCGTGCGGCGAGGCCATCAATCTGGGTGAGGCCGGCGTAAACGCCTGTCCGGTGGGGGGGGATGATACGGTGATCTCCCTGGCCCGGATTATGGGTGTGGAGGCGGTCGCCAGCATCAAGCAGGTGGCCCGCATTTTCTGCACCGGTGGTGTACAGGAGGCGCGCCGGTCGTTCGAGTATCAGGGGCTGGACGACTGCAACGCCGCGGTGCTGGTGTCCGGCGGCGGCAAGGCCTGCGTGTTTGGCTGCCTGGGCCTGGGCTCGTGCGTGGCGGCCTGCCCCTACGATGCCATGTACATGAACGCCAACGCCATCCCCGTGGTGCTGGACGACAAGTGCACCGGCTGCACCCTGTGTGCCCCGGCCTGTCCCAAGGATCTGATCGAAATGATCCCGGCACAAAGCGACATTCAGATCCTGTGCAATTCCACCCATAAGGGCTCGGAGGTGAAGAAGGTCTGCACCGTTGGCTGCATCGCCTGTGACATCTGCGTCAAGGTCTGTGCCTACGAAGCCATCCAGATCACCGCGTTTCTGGCCGAGATCGATTACGACAAGTGCACCGACTGCGGCCTGTGCGTCGCCAAATGCCCCGACGACACCATTCTCGATTTCAGCGGGATACGTCCCAAGAGCTTCATTCTGGAAGAGCCGTGCACTGGCTGCACCTGGTGCAGGGATGTCTGTCCCACCAATGCCATCACCGGAGAACTGGACGGATTGCATACGGTGGCGCCGGACAAATGCATCGGCTGCTACATGTGCAAGGAGATCTGTCCGGAGAACGCGGTGGAGATGCGTGGCGCGAACGCATACGGCGTCCCCGGTGTGAAGGTGGTGGAAGAGGCCACCCCCAACCGCCTGACCCTGGTTCAACTCAAGTAAGCCATCGGCCGGGCACGCCACACCGGTGAAAAAAACCCGAAAAAGCCCATACAGGCCGTCAGAGGGACGATCTCGACGTGGCCGCACCCCGACCCTTGGCCAATCTTTGAAAAAACCTTGAAAAGAGGTTGGTTCAGGGCGCTTCGAGAGCTTTCATGGGGTGTTTAGTATTTACTAAACACCCTTTGTCGGGTCGGAACAATTTTCCGAACCGTTGGAGCGGTTTTAGTGAACCGGGGCGGCGTCTTTCCAGAACACCGAACGTACCGATGCTGCGGCGTCGGCGAGCCGTTTGGCAAATGCCGGATTTTTCTCCGCTTCCCACACCAATCCCTGGTAAGCCGCGCGCCATTTTTTTTCGGTCTTGCACAGCTGCAGAAAATCGGCACCGGCGGCAATCGCCGCCACCGCGTTTTTGTCCGGGGTGTCCGAGCGGTCCACCGCGGCCATCTCCAGGTCGTCCGATACGATCACGCCGGTAAAGCCCAGGCGCTGGCGCAGGATGTCGGTCAGGATGGTGGGGGACAGGGTGGCGGGATGTTCCGGATCCCAAGCCGGGTACACCACATGGGCGGTCATGATTGCGGGCAATTCGTGGGCGAGGGCGGCGAACGGCGCCAACTCCACCCGTTCGAGCCGTTCGGCGCCGTGGGAGACTGTGGGCAGTGTCAGGTGGGAGTCCAGGTCCGTATCACCGTGACCGGGAAAGTGCTTCCCGCATGCAAACACCCCTTCTTCCAGAAGGCCGCGAATGGCTTCCCTGGCGTGTTCGATGACCTGTTCCGGCGTGCTGCCGTATGCCCTGTCGCCAATGATCGGGTTGTCCGGGTTGGTGTCCACATCAAGCACCGGCGCAAAGTTAATGTTGATGCCCAACGCCTTCAGGGCGCGCCCGGTATCCCGTCCCCACTGGCGTACTGCCCCCGGACCGCCTTGCGCCACCTCGCGGGCGGCGGGGCCCGGGGGAAGTCCGGCGGCGGAAAGGCGGGCCACCCTTCCCCCCTCCTGATCGATGGCGATCGGCAGGGCGTCGCCCCCGGCGTTTCGGAACCTGCGGGTAAGCGCCTGCACCTGGGCCGCCGATTCGATGTTGCGGGAAAACAGGATGACCCCCCCCGCCCGGCCGTCGGACAGGGCCGCCTCCACCGCCTGCGGATCACCCTCGTAGCCCACCATAAGCACGGCGCCGGCGTGTCGGGTGTGGGCTTCAGTGCTCATGGGGCACCTCGTCCGGTTCCATGGGCGAGTCGTCGAGCAGGTTTTGGGTGCCGTCGCCCAGGTAGGGCCGCCCGCTGCCCATCGAATTGGCGGTACGGATGGCGGTAATAACATAGGTGAGGGCGCGGCGCACGCTCTCCCTGAGCGGTGTGCCGAGGGCAAGATGGGCGGTAATGGCCGCCGACAGGGCACAGCCGGTACCGTGGGGCGTCGGGCCTGGATGCCGTGGATGGCGCCAGGTGGTGATGCCCCCTTCGTCCGCCAGGGTGTCCACGACGGTGCCCTTTTCCTCCAGGTGACCACCGGTTAACAGTACCGCGCGGGGTCCCAGGTCGCGCAGGTCGGCGGCGCAGCGGGCGGCATCTTCCGGGGTGGCCACCTGCCGCCCCCACAGCCGTTCGGCTTCGTCCCGGTTAGGGGTGATCAGGAGGGCCCGGGAAAAGAGCCGGGTGACCAGCGTATCGTAGCCCTGATCGGTCAGCAGTTGCGGTCCGCTGCTGGCGTGCAGCAACGGGTCGATCACCAGGGGTGGAAGCTCGGTGTCGGGCAGGGCGCGGGCCACCGCCAATACGGTGGCATCGTCGCCAAGCATGCCGGTCTTGATGGCGTGGGGCGGCATGTCGGCAAACAGTGCCGCAAGCTGTTCGGTCATGAGCGCCGCATCAAGGGGTTTGACGGCCTTGACACCGATGGAGTTTTGCACGGTAAGGGCGGCGGGTATCGCCATGGGATGGGTGCCGAGGCGGGTAAAGACCGCAATATCCGCCTGCAGACCGGCGCCGCCGGAGGGGTCGGAGCCGGCAATGGTGAGGGCGCGGCGGGTGGGCGCGAGGGGCTCGGTCATTCCTCCGCCATGACGATCATGACCGACGTATGGGCGTGTTTGAGCACATTGTGGGAGACGCTCCCCAGGAAAAATTCGCGGATACCCGACAGCCCCTTGCTGCCCATCACGATCAGATCGGCCTCCATTGTCTTGGCGTGATCGAGAATATGCCTTCGCGGGTCACCTTCGGCGGTGGCTGTATGGACCTGGGCGAACCTTTTGGAGGCGGTTTCCATGTCCTCTTTCAAGAGGTGCTTGCCCCGCAGGTGGAAGTGGTCGCCCAACTCGTAAAGGGGGGTCAGCACCGGTGGGTCAAGGGGCCCTCCGGAGAGCTGTAACTGCTCGTTAATGGACGGCACCACGTGCAGCAAGTTCAGATGGGCGTCGGCGGCAAACGGCAGATCTCCCAGGAACAAAAGGGCATGGCGGGCGTCGGGAGAGCCGTCGGTGGCAAGCAGGAGCTGCAGGGGGCGGGTTTCCGGCGGATGTTTGACCACCCACACCGGGCAGGGGGCGTGCTTGACCACGGTGAGGGAGATGCTGCCAAGCAGGGCGCGCATCCAGCCGGTCAGCCCAAGGGCGCCCATCATGATCAGGTCGGTTTTCAACTCGGACGCGACACGAGTGATCTCCTGGGCCGGATGGCCTTCCGCGATGTGGTCCGTCAGCTCGAATCCATTTCCTTCAAGCAGCGCCCGGGTTTCGGACAGTATGGTATGGGCGCTGCTGTCTTCCTCATCGCGCAGGGCGCCCAGCAGAGTGTCGGGCAGGGGGGAACGGGACGGGGTGTAGCGGCTCAGAACGTGGAGCAGGGTGATCCGGGTGCCGGCGCCAAAGCGCGCGCGCACGGTGTGTACGGCGTTTAGCGCACCCGATGAGCCGTCTACCGCCAGAAGAATATGCATGCTGCGTCTCTCCATTCAGTACATGACCGGCGCAGGGGGGGTCATATCGGGCGCTATGTATCCCCGGAAAGCAGTCTGGCGAGGAGGCGTTCCCGGTCCT
The DNA here is from genome assembly GCA_046754085.1 of Leptospirillia bacterium. GTDB lineage: Bacteria > Nitrospirota > JACRHL01 > JACRHL01 > JACRHL01 > JBHHVE01. The sequence continues at coordinate 23,381 of JBHHVE010000020.1, read as the reverse complement.
CGGGGTTGCCATAGCGGATTTCGATCTTGCCCGACTTCTTACTGTCGGACACGGACACCCGGGTGCCCAGGTGTTCGGTCAGGCGTGTTTCGAGAGCGGTGGTTTCCGCTGTTTTGGTGGGGCGGGCCGGTGGCTTCTGACCGTTCCGGATGCGCGCGACAATACCTTCCAGCTGGCGCACCGAGAGCCGTTCGAGGATGATCCGGCGGGCCAGCTTCACCTGTTCGTCCGGCCGATCTATGCCGAGCATGGCCTTGGCATGGCCGAAGCTGATGCGCTCGGCCTGGAGGTGGTCCTGCACCTCCATCGGCAGGTTCATCAGGCGGGTGGTATTGGCCACGCTGGAGCGGTCCTTGCCGACCCGCTGGGCCACCTGTTCCTGGGTGAGGCCAAATTCGGTCATCAGGCGCTGGTAGGCCTGGGCGGCTTCCATGGGGCTCAGGTCGCGGCGCTGAATGTTCTCCACCAGGGCCAGTTCCAGGGATTCCTCGTCGCCGCTTGCCCGCACCAGGGCTGGCAGGTAGGTCAATTTCGCCATCTTGGCGGCGCGCCAGCGGCGTTCACCGGCGATGAGCTGGTATCCGCCTTCCGCCCGGTTGCGGACCGTGACCGGTTGCAGCACGCCCTGTTTCCGGATGGAGGAGGACAGCTCCTTCAGGTCGTGGTCGTCGAATACCATGCGCGGCTGGTACGGGTTGGGATGAATATCGGAGACGGGAATCTCGCGCAGGACGCCGCTGGCGGCATCGACTGTTTCCAAGAGGGCGCCCAAGCCCTTTCCCAATGCCTGGCGTGTTGTGGTCATGTGCTGCCTCTCCCGTGCGGATATTTAATGGGTACTGGGGGTCAGGATGCGGCGTATACCGCGGTTTCCATGCAGGGTGTCTCGGTGCGGGCGATCAACTCCTCGGTCACCTGGAGGTAGCTCTGGGCACCGATGGATGTGATGTTGTAGAGCAACACCGGCCGTCCATGGCTGGGGGCCTCTGCCAGGGTGATGTTGCGTGGAATGACCGGCCCGAACACCTTTTCGCCGAAGTGCTGCCGGACCTCATCGATCACCTGGCGGCACAGGTTGTTGCGGCGGTCCGCCATGGTCAACAGGATGCCCACCAGATCGAGGGTGGGGTTCAGGCGCTGGCGCACCAGGTCAATGGTGCGGGTGAGGTGGCCGAGTCCCTCCAGGGCGTAGTATTCGCACTGCACTGGTACCAGAACCGCATCGGATGCGGTGAGGGCGTTGACGGTGATCAGCCCGAGGGAGGGCGGGCAGTCCAGGAGGACATAATCATACTGGTCGCGAACGGTCGCGATGGCTCTTTTAAGCCGGATTTCCCGCTCCGTCTCGGACACCAGTTCCACCTCGGCGCCTGCCAGGTCCACATGGGACGGCGCCACGGCCAGACGTTCAATTTCGGTGGCGCAGATGACCGACGCAAGGCTTGAACCGCCGGTCAGGACATCGTAGATGGTGTTTGGCTGGCTTCTGCCGTCGACGCCAACGCCGCTGCTGGCGTTGCCTTGGGGGTCCATATCGATCAACAGGGTGCGGTGGCCGGCCACCGCCAAGGATGCGGCGATGTTAACCGAGCTCGTGGTCTTGCCCACGCCGCCCTTCTGGTTGGACACTGAAATAACGAAGCCCATTCGCGCCTCCCCTCTCCAAGGGACCTGGGGGTCGTGATGCCCGCCTAACGGCCATCGATTGGCGGGCGACTCGCAGAATATCACATCGATTCCCGAAGATGGAATGTTCCACGTGGAACATCCTTGTCACCCTCCTCCAAAAGCGCCGGAAAGAGCGGTCCGGCGTACCGGCTCCGCCTTGCGAACAGGTATGACTTATCAGTAGATTAATGGGCCTCTCCAAAGACAGAGGTGGTTGCGTGGGCACCGTGGAATAATCGTTGGGCGCCTTTGTGGCGCGAACTGTGGGCAGGAAAAATCGGGTGAACATTCTCGGTATATCGGCGTTTTACCATGACAGTGCCGCCGCCCTGGTGCGGGATGGCGAGATTGTGGCTGCGGCGCAGGAGGAGCGCTTTACCCGTAAAAAACACGATCCGGGGTTCCCGGCGCAGGCGGTAGCGTACTGCCTTGCCGAGGCCGGGGTTGGCCTCGACGGTGTCGACCAGGTGGTGTTCTATGACAAGCCGCTGGTGAAATTCGAGCGCCTGCTGGAAACCTACCTGTCCTACGCCCCCAACGGCTTTCGCTCGTTCCTGTCCGCCATGCCGGTCTGGATCAAGGAAAAGCTTTTTCTTAAAACCCTTATAAAACGGGAGCTTGTATCGACTTCGGGAATTGGCCAAAAAGATTTGCCGCCGCTTCTGTTTACCGAGCACCATCAGGCCCACGCCGCCTCGGCTTTCTTCCCCAGCCCGTTTGAGCGGGCCGGTGTCATGTGCCTGGACGGGGTTGGCGAGTGGGCCACCACCTCCATATGGCTGGGCGACGGTAATCGGCTTACCCCCCAGTGGGAGATCGACTTTCCCCATTCTTTGGGGCTGCTCTACTCCGCATTTACCTACTACACCGGCTTTAAGGTCAATTCGGGCGAATACAAGCTCATGGGCCTTGCTCCGTATGGCGAACCGAAATACGTTGATCTGATTTTTGACAGGATTCTGGACCTGAAGGACGACGGCACCTTCCGCCTGGATATGCGGTATTTTAATTACTGCACCGGCCTGACCATGACCAACCGCCGCTTTGATCGGTTGTTCGGCGCCTCCCCCCGTACTCCGGAAACCCCGATCAGTCAGCGTGAGATGGACATCGCCGCCTCCATCCAGGCGGTGACTGAGGAGGTGGTGCTTCGCCTGTCCCGCACCGTACATCGGGAACTGGGGGTGGAGAACCTCTGCCTGGCGGGCGGCGTCGCCTTGAACTGCGTGGCCAACGGCCGCATCCTGCGGGAGGGGCCGTTCGAGAACGTCTGGATCCAGCCCGCCGCCGGAGACGCTGGCGGCGCGCTGGGGGCGGCGCTTTCCGTCTGGCACGAGTACCATGGCAAGCCGCGTCCGGCGGCCGATGGCGACCGTATGCGGGGCAGCTATCTGGGTCCCCGCCAGACGGACCCGGAAATTCGGGACTACCTGGACTCGGTGAGTGCCGAATACACCCGATTGGATGACTCCGAACTCTTTGAAACCCTGGCGGAAATTCTGGATGACGGCCATGTGATCGGATGGTCCCAGGGGCGCATGGAATTCGGCCCGCGTTCCCTCGGCGGCCGCTCCATTCTGGGAGATCCGAGAAACACCCGGATGCAGTCGGTGATGAACCTCAAAATAAAATACCGGGAATCGTTCAGGCCGTTTGCCCCATCGGTGCTCGCCGAGGAGGTTGAAACCCAGTTCGAACTGGATGCGGAAAGCCCCTATATGCTGATTGTGGCGCCGGTCAAAGACAGTCTCCGCATTCCGATGACCGAAGAGGAGGAAGGGCTGTTCGGCATTGAAAAACTCAACGTGCCCCGCTCCCGGCTACCGGCCATCACCCATGTGGACTACTCGGCGCGGGTGCAGACCGTGCACCAGCGGACCAACCCCCGCTACCATGGGCTGTTATCCGCGTTTCACCAGCGCACCGGCTGTCCGGTGCTGGTGAACACCTCGTTCAACGTGCGGGGCGAACCGATCGTCTGCACCCCGGAAGACGCTTACCGCTGCTTTATGCGCACCGAAATGGACTACCTGGTGCTGGAGAATTTTCTGTTAAAGAAGACGGACCAGCCCGCATGGGAAAAAGACGATACCTGGCAGGACGAGTTCGAACTCGATTAATACTCGCTGTGGGTGTTAACGCAGGTTGTTTTCCATGGCTGTTATGATGGTCGGGCCCGTATGGTGGAAAGGGCTCCTCTTTGTGGGAATGACTCCGATGGATGGGGTGGTTTCAGGAACTTGCCGATGATGGATATTCCGGAACAGGATGCCGCTGGCCTGCGTAAGTTTGGGCTGATCACCGGCGCCATCTTTGCCGCCCTGTTCGGGTTGTTGTTCCCGTGGCTTGCGGGGCGCACCTGGCAGACTCTGCCCTTGTGGCCGTGGGTGGTAAGCGGTGTATTGTGGGTTTGGGCACTGGCCCTTCCGGCCACCCTGAACCCGGTGTATCGGGGTTGGATGCGGGTCGGAAATGCGGTGGGGTGGGTAAACACCCGCATCCTGCTCGCCATTGTGTTTTATTGTTTGGTCATGCCCATGGGGCTGGTCATGCGGATGCTGGGCAAGCGCCCGCTGTTGATGCGGGGTCGGGGCACTGCCGACAGCTACCGCTCCGAGAGCACGGTCTCGCCCCGGGAAAAGATGGAAAGGCCGTACTAGATGTTCGATCTGATCAAGGATTTGTGGGCGTTCATGCGCGAGCGCAAGAAGTTCTGGCTGGCGCCCATCATTATCGTGTTGCTGCTGCTGGGCAGTCTGATCGTGCTGTCCCAGGGCTCCGCCGTGGCACCCTTCATCTATACCCTGTTCTAGGGCGCGTCCCGCCCTGGGCCCGCCGAAGGGGCGAAGGCTTTACAACCCGTGTGCATGTCCCCCGCGGACCCCGCCGGACCGCCGCCTGTGCCGGGGTCGGGCTGGTATCGTCGGGCTGGGTTGTCTATGCTTCTCTGTGGGTTTTCGACAATTTATGAAACAGCGGCTCCGGCGGGGAGCGGGCGTGGCGGAGGGGATCGATGGATCTGGATCTGAGTGGCAAAGTCGTGCTGGTGAGCGGCGCCAGCGAGGGGATCGGCCGGGCAATCGCGGAGGCTTTCGCCCTTGAGGGCGCGCAGGTGGTGCTCACCGCCCGCCGGGCCAACCGTTTGCAAGTGGCGGTGGACGGCATCACCCAGGCCGGTGGCGCCGCGATGGGATTTCCCGCCGACCTGACCCAGCCGGACGAGGTGACCGCCCTGATGCGGGAAGTGGAAAACCTCCACGGCGGACTCGACGTGCTGGTGAACAACATCGGGGCCGTGGTGGAGTTTTCCGGGTTTGAGGAGCTGGGCGATTCCGCCTGGCAGGAAAGCTACGAGGTGAACGTCATGTCGGCGGTCCGCCTGGTGCGGTCCGCCTTGCCGCTGCTGCGGGATTCGGAGCGCAGGCGGATTTTGTTCATTGGTTCCCTGGGGGCCAAGCAACCCACCGGCGTGTGGCCCCACTACAACGCCACCAAGGCGGCCATGGTGAACCTGGCCAAATCCCTCTCCATGCAGCTGGCCGGGGAGGGTATCAACGTCAATTCGGTCTCGCCGGGTCCGATCTGGACCGAGAGCTGGGACCGGGAGGCGACCCTGCTGTCGGGGCGGGAGGAGGTTTCCGTGGAGGAGGCGGGGCGGATTCTGGTCAAGAGCAAGGCGGCGAAGGTGCCGTTGGGGCGTATTGGCACGCCCGCCGATGTGGCCGGGGTGTGCCTGTTCCTTGCATCGCCCCACGCCAACTGGATTACCGGAGCCAATGTCCCGGTGGACGGCGGCATGCAGCGGGCCGCGGTGTAGCGCGGTGCCGCACCGGGACTAAGGCGGCATTAGAGGGGGGAGGTCAGCCTCACCGTTTGGGGGACCTCGAAGTGGTGCACGGTGGCGACGCCGTCCAGGATGTCGTGGAGGTCAAAGCCGTTCTCAGTGATGCAAAACACGAACTGGCGCTGGTCATAGCTTGCCTGATAGTCGGCATCCGAGGGGGCCGTGCGCAACTCGTTATGAAAATGGAACGTACCGAGGTAACGCCACGCCTCAAGCCGCCCCAGCACCGCCTTGAATTCATTGGGATACAGCATATAGCGAGCCTCGGAGGTCACGCTCAGGGTGTGAATGAAGCTGTCCAGGGTGGCGTGACGCGCCTGTTCGGGAAGGGTTTTGTCGGTGCTGACCCGCACCACCCGGTCCAGCAGTGAGAAGTTTCCGGAGAGAGCGCTCACAAGCTTCTGGTTGTCGGGACTCTGCAGGTATGCCAGTGCGGCTTCGGGGGTCATGCCCCGGATGGCCCGCACAAACCTGCCGTTGGAGGAGGGAATCTCCGCCAGTTGAATGCCGTCGTCGGCATTCAGGTTCAGAATGCCGCCCACCTCGGTATCCCGTTCCAGGCGCGACTGCCATAGCCGGGCATAAATGGCCTGTTGTTGCGGAGCGATGCCCGCAGCCACCTCGGCGGGGGTCAGGAGGGTGGCGTCGCCGTTGATGTGGTGGATCAGGGCCTTGCCGTGGCCGATCAGGGCAAACGGAAAATCGTGGCTGATGATCGATGTGGCAAGCGGAATTCCCTCAAAAAACGATTGGTTACGCTCAATGATGCTGGCGTTTGGTCCCCCCTGAAGGCCCATGAGCGCGGTCAGCAATTGCAGGTAAACCACCACCACCGGCACCAGCCAGTAGTTATTGATGAACCGGCGCAGGCGGTTGGCGACGTGCCTGGAGCGCCGGTCGACGAAGTGCGGGTGATGGTGTGGCAAAAGGTTCAGGTTCATGACGAATTCCGGCATCGGCCGCAAAAGCTGTTCATTAAAAGTAAAGCAAGGGCTGGACCGCGGCCAATTATTTTGGCCAATTATGAGTATGTTTACTTATAAATCGGGATGATATGGGTTGTTTTTTTGATTTGTGCCGGTCGGAGATTTGCTTCCGGGCGCTGTTGTAATGGACATAAATCAACGTAATATTGGGAAACTGGTTGCCGAAACCATGGGTTGGCGGGGGTGTGCGGCGGATCAGGCACCCCACTTTTGAGGGAGGGACTTATGTCGTCAGGCGGGGATTTGATGCGGGTCGTTAATGTTCGCCAGGAAGGTCTGCAGATGCGACATGTGACCCTGGCGTCGGAGAAGCCGGTTGTATTCACATACGGTCAGTATGTGCAGATCGAGGCGGACGGTGAAAAACCCGGCTACTTCGCCATCGCCAGCGCGCCGGAGCAGACCAACTGCCTGGAGTTTCTGGTGAAGGAGGCCGTGGGCACCGCAGGTGCGCTCTATGGTGCAAAACCGGGGGGCAGCTTCCGGGTCGGCGACCCCCAGGGGCCGGGTTTTCCACGGGAGCACCTGCTCGGCAAGAACGTCATTCTGATCGGTGTGGGGTCCGGCATTGCGCCCCTGCGTAGCGTGATCGGTTCCATCCTTGCCGCACGGCACGAATACGGCGAGCGGGTGATGTTGCTGTACGGGGCGCGTTCTCCGTTTCACATCCCGTATCGGGCCGAAATCGCCAAGTGGCGTGCCCATATCGAGGTTTACAAGGCCATGAGCCAGCCCGAGGATGCGGACTGGAGCGGCTACGTGGGTTATGTGCAGCATATTCTCGAGGACATCGAAATCCCTTCGGATAACACCCTGGCATGCGTGTGCGGCATGTCACCCATGGTTTCGGCGGTTAAGGCGCGTCTGGAGGAAATGGGGATTCCCGAGGATGACGTCTATCTCAACTTCTGATCGGCGGCATGTCTTATGACGCAACCGAATCCTGGCCAGCCGTCGCTTCACGTGCTGTTTCTTTGTACCGAGAATGCCTGCCGCAGCCAGATGGCCGAGGCCTGGCTGCGGCATCTGGGCGGGGGTGCGGTGCGGGCGTCATCCGCCGGAGTGCGGCCCGGTACCCTTAACCCCATGACAGTGGCGGCGATGGAAGAGGTGGGGGTGTCCATGGAGGGCCATGTGTCCAAAGGGCTTGAGGCAGTGGAGGACGGCGACATGACCCATGTTGTCACGGTTTGTGGCGAGGCAGAAGAGAGCTGCCCGGTGTTCCCGCGCCATGTGGAGCGGGCCCACTGGCCGATTCCGGACCCGGCGGAGCTGAGTCGGGAATTTCCCCATCTGGTGAACGACGGCTTCCGCGCCATTCGCGACAACATCCGGGATCGGGTTTCGATGCTGCTGATCGAACTGGGGGTGACGCCCCGGTCGCCGGGTCATGGTGGGCGTTGACAGGATCACGGGCCGCATCCTAAAATGCGGGATTCCTTTTGGGGCCGTAGCGCAGTTGGGAGCGCGCCTGACTGGCAGTCAGGAGGTCGGGGGTTCGATCCCCCCCGGCTCCACCAATTAATCTTTCGGCAACGTCCGGAAAAGTAAAAAAGCCCGCCGAACAAAAGGTTCGGCGGGCTTTTTTGTATCCAAATAGGTGTCCGGGAGTATCTCGTTACATAACGTAACCCCTTGTTTTATTCCAGTTGGGAGGCCGCCTTCCCGCCTTTCATTAACGAATAGACGTGGAAGGTGGGTGAGTGCGGAACCCGCCGTGAAGGGGGAGATCGAGCTGATAGACCGTCAGGAGGTCGGGGGGGTCGATCCCATCTGGTCCGGACCACCACCCTTTTATTTTGCCGCTGGCTTTGGTTTTGCGCCCATGACAAACGTTGACCCGGGCTTCCCCGTTCCCATAAAATAGCCCGCTTTTTGGAGTTTGCCGTTACCTCCCTCCCCATGCACGGGTGGACGGGTTTGAGGCGCATTACGGGATGGCTTGCGGCGGGCACGTTGTTCGGTCCGCATGCCGTCCCGCACCCTGTTGGAGATTTGGCCCCTTGAGTATTAAAAAGTATCTGCTGGCCCCCGGTCCGGTTCCGGTTCCCCCCAACGTGCTGAATGCCATGGCGGCGCCGATGATCCACCACCGTTCCCCCGACTTTGTCGAGCTGTTCGCCGGGGTGAAAGAGGACCTGAAATACCTCTACCAGACCGCCAATCCGGTGCTTATTCTGGCGGCGACCGGTACCGGCGGCATGGAAGGGGCCGTGACCAACTTCCTGTCCCCGGGCGACAAGGCCATCTATGTCAATGGCGGCAAGTTCGGTGAGCGCTGGGGCAAAATCCTCGCCGCCTACGGCATGGAAGCGATCGAGATTCCGGTCACCTGGGGCGAGTCCGTCGACCTGGGCAAGGTTGAGGAAGCGCTAAACGCCCATCCGGACGCCAAGGCGGTCTACGTGCAGGCCAGTGAGACTTCCACCGGCGCCGCCCACGACGTCAGGGGCATCGCCCAACTCACCGCAAACCGGGACACCCTCGCGGTGGTGGATGCCATCACCGCCCTCGGCGTCACCGACGTGCCGATGGACGAGTGGGGTCTGGATGTGGTGGTTTCCGGCTCCCAGAAGGGCTACATGCTGCCTCCGGGGCTCGCCTTCGTGGGGGTTTCGGACAAAGCCTGGGGCTTCAATGCCACCTCCACCTGCCCGCGCTTCTACTTCGACTTCGCCAAGGAGAAAAAATCCCTGGAGAGTGACCAGACCGCCTTCACCCCCGCCGTTTCCCTCATTGTGGGGCTTCAGGAAGTACTGCGCATGGTCAAGGAGGAAGGCCTCAAAAACGTGTTTGCCCGGCATGAACGTCTGGCCAATGCCACCCGCGAGGGGCTGAAGGCCGCCGGCCTTCAGATTTTCCCGACCGGCACACCTTCAACGGCGGTGACTGCCGTGTGTGCCCCGGAGGGCATCGACGGCCAGGACATCTACAAGACCCTGCGTACCAAGTACGGGGTCACCGCCGCCGGGGGTCAGGACCATCTCAAGGGCAAGGTGTTCCGGGTCGCCCAGCTGGGCTACGCCGATACCTTCGATACCATCGTCGCGGTGTCGGCGGTGGAGATGGCGATCGCCACCCTGGGCGGCAAGATCAACCTGGGCGCTGGTGTGAAGCGCGCCCAGGAGCTGCTTCAGGCTCAGTAATTCCGTCCGCGAACTTTTTGTCCCAAGGAGCGATCCGATGTCCGATCTGCGCGTGCTGGTAAGTGACAAGATGTCCCCCAAAGTGGAGGAGATCCTGAAGCGGGAGGGCATTCAGGTCGACGTGAGCACCGGCAACAGCCCGGAAGAGTTGGCCAAGATCATCGGCAACTACGACGGTCTGGTGGTTCGCAGTGCCACCAAGGTGACCGCCGACATCGTTGCCCATGCGGACAAACTCAAGGTGGTGGGCCGGGCCGGCAGCGGCCTCGACAACGTCGACATCCCCCAGGCCACCAAGCGTGGCGTGGTGGTCATGAACACCCCCGGTGGCAACACCGTCACCACCGCCGAGCACGCCTTCTCCCTGCTTTGCTCCCTGGCCCGCAACGTGCCCCAGGCGACCGCTTCCCTCAAGGCCGGCAAGTGGGAAAAGGGCAAGTTCATGGGCGTCGAGCTGTACGGCAAGACCCTGGGCGTGGTGGGCGCGGGGCAGATCGGCAGCCACGTCATCCGGCTGGCCCAGGGCTTTGGCATGCACGTGATCGCCTACGATCCGTTTTTGTCCCCGGAACAGGCGGAGAAGAAGGGCATCGAGCTGACCACCCTGGACGCCATTTACCAGCGCGCCGACTTCATCACCCTGCACACGCCGCTGACCGCCGAGACCAAGCACATGATCGGTGCCGACACCATCGAAAAAATGAAACCCGAGGTGCGCATCGTCAACTGTGCCCGTGGCGGGCTGGTGGACGAGGCCGCCCTGTGTGAGGCCCTGAAATCGGGCCGTGTGGCCGGTGCCGCGTTCGACGTGTTTGAATCCGAGCCGGTGGACCCGGACAATCCGTTGCTCGCCCTGGACAACTTCATCTGCTCCCCCCACCTGGGCGCGTCCACCCACGAGGCGCAGGAGAGCGTGGCGGTGGCGGTGGCCGAGCAGATCGCCGACTACCTGGTGCGCGGCGTGATCCGGAACGCGGTGAACTTCCCCTCCATCGCCCCGGAACTGGTGCCGCACCTGTCGCCCTACGTCACCCTGGCCGAGAAGCTGGGCGGCGCCCTGTCCCAGGTCTATGAAGGCGGCCTCGACCGGGTCACCATCGAGTACCGCGGCAAGGTGGCGGACCTGGATGTGGCGTCGGTTACCATCGGCGTGTTGAAGGGGCTTTTGCAGCCGATTCTGAACGACACCGTGAACTTCGTGAATGCCCCGCTGATCGCCAAGGAGCGCGGCATTGAGGTGGTGGAGGTCAAGGAGGCGGAGGCGGATGTGATGGCTTCCACCCTGACCATCACCGCCGAGGCCGGGGGCAAGTCCAACCGCGTGATCGGGCTTCTGACCAGCCGCAACGAGCCGCGCATTGTCGAACTCAACGACATCGTGGTGGAGGTGGTGCCGGAAGGCTACATGCTGGTCCTGGCCAACGAGGATACCCCGGGCGTGATCGGCGCCATCGGAACGGTGCTGGGGGACCTGGGCATCAACATCGCGCTGATGAATTTCGGTCGGGATGCCCCTGGTGGACGCGCCATTGCCGTGGTGAACGTGGATCAGAAAGTGCCTGACAAAGTGCTGCAGGCCCTGCAGGCGATCCCGAACATCCTGTCCGTCAAACAGATATTCCTTTAAAAGCCGCCCTGGGATGCCGGGGCGCGAAAAGGCTGCCGGGCATGGGCCCGGAGCGGCAGCGACGGGGATGCCGGGGCCGGCTCCTGTTTATGTCGAGGCTCCCGTGTTTCGAGCCCCACCGGGTGGTCCGGGGCCGGAGAGTCGCCGCCGGGGAAATCAATTCAAAAGTCGTGTCCAAACCGGGCGCCAGAATAGGTATGATGAAGGCGGCGTTCGCCATCCGTTTTCCGCTCGCATTGTTATGAGGGGTCCGATGAGCCGCACCACCGACTTGCCGCGCACCGCTGTTCCCCAGGGGGTGGCCTCGTTTCTGCCGGATCTTGCCGCCCGTAAGCGCGACGTGGAATCGCGGGTGCTGACGGCGTTTGGTCGCTGGGGCTACCGGGAGGTGGTGCCCCCCCTGTTCGAGTATCTGGACGTGCTGTCCCAGGGGCTGGTGCCCGAGATGATCGAGCGCGGCTACAAGCTGGAGGACCGCCAGGACGGTCGCTTGATGGTGGTGAGTCCCGATGCCACCGCCCAGGTGGCGCGTCTGGCCGCCGCCCGTCAGGACCCGGCCGACCGCCCCACCCGCTACGGCTACGCCACCAACGTATTCGCCCATGCCGAAGCCCATCAGGGCCGACCGCGGGAGGTGTTCCAGGTGGGGGCCGAGTTGCTCGGCGCCGGGGGGCTTGAGGCGGACCTTGAAATCATCACCCTGCTGATGACCGTATTGCGCGATCTGGGGATCACCGGATTTTCCGTGGCTGTGGGCCATTCCCGCTACTTCCGCGCCATTCTGGAGGCGCTCGCGCTTTCCGACGAAGATAACGACACCCTGACCGAGGCGGTGTTCCGCAAGGACGTGCCCGCCATGCGCGCGTTGCTTCTGTCCCGCGGGGTTGACGGGGCACAGGTTGAGTCGATCACACGGATTCCCTTGTTAATTGGCGGCACCGAAGTGTTCGCCACGGCCCGCGACCTGACCCGCTGCAAGGGGGCGCACGATGCCCTGGACCACCTTGAGGCGCTGGTGTCCGGGCTGTCCGAGCGGGGCATGGGGGAGCATGTGCTGGTGGATCTGGGGGAGATCCGCGACCTGGACTACTACACCGGAATCGTGTTCGAGGTGCTGGTGCCGGGCCTGGGGTTTGATCTGGGCGGCGGCGGCCGTTACGACGATCTGGTCGGCCGTTTCGGCCATCCCATGGACGCTATCGGCTTCGCCCTCGATGTGGAACGGCTGATCGAGGCCCGTACCCGCTGCGGCATCGATGACGCTCGCAGCGGTGTGGACTATGTGGTGGAGGGGGCGTCGGCGGACGCGCACCGGCTTGCCGTCCGCCTGCGGGAGCAGGGGCTGTGCGCGGTGGCGGCGCTGCCGGGCGAGAGGGCCGACGCAGTACTGCGGGCCACGGCGGACGGTGTGGTGCTGGTAGAGAAGGACAGGGAAACCGCCGTCAGCCTGGACGACCTGGTATCGGCCAAGCGCAAGGAGAGGAGGGCGGTGCCATGAGTGCCGAAACCCCCACTCACAAGGTTCCCCCCCAGAATCTGGAGGCGGAACAGTGCGTTCTCGGCGCCATTCTGATCGAGAACGACGCCATCCTGAAGGCCATGGAGGTGATGGGCGAGGACGATTTTTACCGGGAGGCTCACCGGGAAATCTTCCGCGCCATGATGGAGCTCAACAGCCGTAACGAGGCCATTGACCTGCTCACCCTCACCGAGTACCTGAGCGGCGTTGACAAGCTGGAGAAAGTGGGCGGCGCGGGCTACGTGGCGCAGCTCACCGAGCAGATCCCCACCGCCGCCAACATCCGTGCCCACGGGCGGTTGGTGCGCAAGAAGGCGGTGCTGCGGGGCCTGATCAACACCGCCACCGAGATCGCGGCGCGCAGTTACCAGGAGCCGGAAAACACCGAGGAACTGCTCGACTTCGCCGAACGTTCGATGTTTGCCATTTCCGAGCAGCAGCTCACCGCCGATTTTGTGCCGGTTAAGGACATCCTCAAGGACAGCTTTGCGGTCATCGAAAAGCTGTATGAGCGCCAGGAGCTGGTCACCGGCGTGGCCACCGGCTTCAGGAAGCTGGACGAGATGACCGCCGGCTTCCAGCCCTCCGACCTGATCATCGTCGCCGGACGTCCCTCCATGGGCAAGACGGCGCTGGCGATGACCATGGCGCAGAAGGTGGGTGTGGAGTCGGGGGTGCCGGTGGCGGTGTTTTCCCTGGAAATGGGCAAGGAACAGTTGCTCACCAGAATGCTCTGTTCCGAAGCCCGGGTGGACGCCTCCAAGCTGCGCACCGGACGCTTTACCAAGAGCGACTGGCCCAAGCTCACCACGGCTGCCGGACGGCTCACGGAGGCCCCGATTTTCATCGACGACAGCGCCGCTCTGACGGTATATGACGTACGGGCCCGGGCCCGCCGCCTGATGGCCGAGCACGGGCTGGGTCTGGTGGTGGTGGACTACCTGCAGCTGATGCGCGGTTCATCGGGGCCGGACTCCCGCGAGCAGGAAATATCCGAGATTTCCCGTGGACTCAAGGCGTTGGCCAAGGAGCTGGGTGTTCCCGTGGTGGCCCTGTCGCAGCTTTCCCGCGCGGTGGAAAGCAGAAACGACAAGCGTCCGTTGCTGTCCGACCTGCGTGAGTCGGGTGCCATCGAGCAGGATGCGGATGTGGTGATGTTCATCTACCGGGAAGAATTCTACAAAAATTGCGAATGTCCGGAAGAGGGGATATGCGAGTGCGGGCGACGCGGCCGCGCCGAGGTGATTATTGGCAAGCAGCGTAACGGCCCCACCGGGACGGTTAAGCTGGCCTTTCTTGGCAAGTACACCCGCTTCGAAGATCTGGACGAGACCCACGGGGAATACGCCGCCGGGGCGTGAGTCGTTCGTGACGGAGGTGCATACGGTATAATGGATGCCGTGGTGCGTTTTTTCTTGTTGGAGTAAAGCCTTTGTTCGGACTCGGTTTTCAGGAACTCCTGGTCATTCTGGTGATCATCATGATTATCTTCGGAGTGGGCAAACTGCCGCAGATCGGCGAAGGCATGGGCAAGGCGATTCGCGGCTTCAAGAAGGGGGTGGCGGAGTCGGAAGAGGACAAGAACGGTGGTTCCGACGATACACAGGCTAAGTAGCGGCCCCATGGGCCCGTTCCCGCTCACGCCTTTGCCCCCGATGCCACCCCTAACCTGAACAGAGATGATTTTCCCGGTGCGTAATACGCAACAGTGTCCATGGCGGACGACGGCATTGGGCGGGACGAGCATTTTGGCTGCCGTCCTGCTCGTGTTTGCCGCAGGCTGTGCGACGCTGCCGCCGCCCTCCGAGCCGTCGGTGGAGGTGAAGGCGGACGTGCGGGAAAAGGTGCAACGCCCCCCTGTTCCGGCGGATCATCGGGCGTACTACCACTTCATGCGAGGCTATCAGCTTGAGGTCGAGCATCGGTATGCGGAGAGCCTGTCGGAGTACCTGGCGGCGCTGACCTATCAGCCGGAATCCAGGGATCTGCTGCTCAGCGCCGCCCGGCTTTATCTCAGGAACGGCGATCTCGAGGGCGCCATTGAGACCGCGGAAACAGTGCTGGGTTACTACCCCAGCGACCCGGACGTGCTGAACCTGCTGTCCTCCCTTTACCTGCAGGAGCGGGATGTGGACCGCGCCGGGGAGGTGTTCCGCCAGTTGATTGCGCTGGACCCGGGCGATGTCAAGCCCTACTACCTGATGACCATGGCCTATTTGCGGGAAGGACGTTTCGACGATGCCCGCGGGGTGCTTGCCGAAGCGCGTGCGATTGATCGCAAATCCCCCCTTCCCGATTATTACGCCGGGCGTATTTACAAGGCCGAGGGCAATTCGCGCAAGGCACTGGCGGCGTTCAAAAAGGCGATGGGCAAGGATCGGCTGTTCGAGGCGTCCTACCTGGACTCGGCCGCGTTGTACGAGTCCCAGGGCCGGGCCGACAAGGCCATCCGCATGTACGAGAAGGTGGTGCGCGAGATCAACCCGCGCAGTTTCGTTGCCCGCGAGGCCCTGATCCAGCTGTATCTGCAGGAAGGCAACCTGGAAAAGGTGCTGGTTCATATTGACGGGGGGCTCGAGGCGGTGCCGAGAAATCCGAATATGCTGTACCGTAAGGCTACCCTGCTGGCGGAGTTGAACCGTTTTGACGAGGCCATTGACGCCGCCGCCGCCGCCCTCGCGTTTACGCCCTCCAACATTCGGACACTCATGTTGCTTGGCAGCCTGTACCTGCGGACCCAGAACGATCCGGACGCGCGCCGGACATTCCATCGGGTGCTTGAGTTGGATCCGGATTACTACCAGGCGCACATCAACCTGGGCTACATTGCCAACCGGGCCGGGGACCAGGAGTCCCTCGAGCGGGAAGTGGAGGCCGTCGGCCGGATGATGGAAAAGCTGCCGGAGGAGATCGAGCTCTACCTGTTCGTCGGCTGGGGTCATATGAAGATGAAGCGCTTCGAGGAGGCCGCCGCGACCCTGGAGCGTGCAGCGACCGTCGACCCGGGTAACACTTCCGTCCACTTTTCCCTGGGTACCGTCTATTACGAGCTCAAGCGTCACGAGGATGTGGTGCGGGAGATGCGTGCTGTGATCAAGGAAGATCCGCGTCATGCCGGCGCCCTGAACTTCCTGGGTTATTCCTACGCGGAGCGGGGGGAGCGCCTGGATGAGGCGGTGGAACTGGTGAAGCGGGCGCTCAAGGAGGAGCCGGACAACGGCTACTTCCTGGATAGTCTGTCCTGGTCCTACTATATGCAGGGCCGTTACCGGGAGGCCCTCAAAATTCAGCGCCAGGCGATTGAAAAATCTCCAGAGAAAGATCCGGTTCTGTTTGAGCACCTGGGCAGCATCCTTCTGGCCCTCGAAAAACCGGTCGAGGCGCGGGAGGCGTGGGTCAAGGCCCTGACTCTCCAGCCCGATAACGAGGCGCTTGCCGAGTTGTTCAGAGACGCCGGTTTTGGCGACCCGGAGGTGATCGGCCAGATCGTGGCGCCGGGGGAGACCATTCCCGGTGTGCCCACCATCACGTCCCCGTGACCGCCGCCTGACTTTTCCGCCGACCGCCCTCGGCCGTTCCGGTACGGCCCCTCCGGGGTGATATTTACCGCCCTCCATATCCCGCACATTTTTGAACATCGATACCGTCGGGGTTTTGACGACCCGGTTTGGTCGCCATCCAGATAAATCGTTATAAAACAGATTGTTATCTAGTTAAATGCGTTTTGGTATGGCCTTTGCCTTTATCTCTGTTCCAGCGGCGCCGACCTACTGGCGACCGTGAACAGACCCATGCCCTCCGTGAAATTCCTAAAGGAGTTTGGCGGGATTGACGATGAGAAACACATTCGTGGGTTTTACGGCCGTCAGGTCATATTTTTCGCAATGCTTGAAGGAGTGCGACACAATGTTTAAGCGTATTGGTAATCAGAAGGGTTTCACCCTCATCGAGTTGATGATCGTGGTTGCGATCATCGGTATTCTGGCTGCGGTGGCCATTCCGAACTTCCTCCGTTACCAGGCCAAGTCCATCCAGTCCGAGGCGCGGGTTCTGCTTTCGGGTCTGTACACTTCTCAGGTTGCGTTTTTCGCTGAGAACAATGGGTATGGCACCTGGACCATGGCGGCTGGCGTCGCGGATGACACCGTCCATCTGATCGGCTTCCAGCCGGCCAGCACCCCCCGTTACTACCAGACCGTGACCTGCACCGCTTGCCCGGGCGGCGGCCCGGTGGTGAACGGTACCGCGACCAACACGGCGTTTACCAACCAGGCAACGGCCGACATCGACAGCGATGCCACCGTCGATACCTGGACTGTGGCGAACACCAGCCGCAACCCGAACAACACCATCAACGACGTAACCGGCTAATCGCTGGTTACGCCTGACGGGTGTAAGGATCAAAGGGCCCGGACAATCCGTCCGGGCCCTTTTTTTATAAAGTGAGGCAGGAGGATGGCCAGGCCAATGAGCACGCACCCAAATGGTGATGAGGAAAGGTTGCGCCTTTCCGGGGAAGAGGGTTTCACCCTCATTGAGTTGATGATCGTGGTGGCCATTATCGGTGTTCTCGCGTCCATCGCCATTCCCAGATTCCAGAACAATGCCATGACTTCCCGCCAGGCTGAGGCCCGGGTGATACTGCGTGCGGTACATACCAGCCAACAGCTCTACCTGGCCGATAACAATACCTACGGCGCCAGTGAGGCCGTCATCGGTATGGACACCACAGGCACCCGCGTCTATGCGGTGGCGTTCAGCAACGTCACGGCCACGACCTTTACCGCCACGGCCACGGCCAACCTGGATGATGACGCGACCATAGACCGTTGGATCATCACCGACAGCACCCCGATTCCGACCCAGACCTGCGACGACATTACCAACGCCGGGGCCAGCTGCTAGAATAGCCGCCCGCCACGGATGACCCGTAGGGCGGCGGAAGAACAGGGAGATGGACCGCATACAAGGCGTTTCATATTGGCGGCTGCCGATCGTATCGGTTGCCGCGGCCCTGGTGGCGGTGCTGTTTGCGCTGCAACTGGAAGGGGGAGCAAGGGAGATTGAATCCGACCGCGCCCTCTATGTGGAGCCGATTCTGTCGGCGTCGCAACTGGCCGGCCTGGGGGGCGGATTCGCCCCCGCCCTCGCCGACATCTACTGGATCCGCATCGTCGGCACGCCCCAGGAGGTGCTGAACGACCCCCGCGGAATTCTTCACGTATACCAACTGCTCGACCGCGCCAGCCGCCTCGACCCGATCTATCAGATGCCCTACCACTACGGGGGGATCCTGCTGTCCATCCAGGGACATCGGCCCGACCTCGCAAACCGCCTTTTGGAGCGGGCCGAACGCATCTTTCCCGGAGACTGGCGCTACCCCTTTTACCACGGCTTCAACAACTTGTATCATGCCATCGACTTTGCCGACGCCACCCGCGCCATGCGGCGGGCGGCGGACCTTCCGGGCTCCCCACCCTACCTGCAGCGGCTGGCCGGACACCTGGAACAAGGGGGGCGTGACCCGCGCATGATGCTGGAACTCATCGATCGTATGCTGACAGTCATTCAGGACCCTGCCGTGCGGGCCCGGATACAACAGCGTCGGCAGGCGTTCGTGGCGCAGATCGAGGGAGGCGCGGGGTGAGCGGAGCGGAGGGGGCGCCGGCCATCCGGCTGGAACGCGTTGCAAAGTCATTTCGTCAGGGCTTCCTGATGCGCCAGGCCGAGGCCGTGAAGGATGTTTCCCTGGAGGTTCCCGGCGGAGTCCTGTTCGGTTATCTGGGACATAACGGCGCCGGCAAAACCACCACCATCAAGATGCTGCTGGGGCTGATCTCTCCCACCCGGGGAAGCGTCCGGGTGTGGGGGGCGAACCCGGCGGACCCGATGGTGCGGCGGCGGGTGGGGTATCTGCCGGAGCATCCCTATTTTTACGACTATCTGACCGCTCGCGAATTTCTGGAATTTCACGCCGAGTTGGTGGGTCTTGATCATGGCAAGCGTGCCGGGCGCATTGCCGAATTGCTCGACTGGGTGGGCCTTTGCGGTGTTGAAAACGTCGTCCTGAGCCGCTTTTCCAAGGGCATGCAGCAACGCATCGGCCTGGCCCAGGCCCTCATCGGCGATCCGGATCTGGTGATTCTGGACGAGCCGATGAGCGGTCTTGACCCGGTGGGGCGCAAGCAGGTGCGCGATATCATGGTGGAGCTCAAAAGGCGTGGCAAGACGGTGTTTTTCTCCACCCACATCCTGGGGGATGCCGAGATGGTGTGTGACCAGGTGGCCATCCTGGTCCGGGGTGAGATGCGCAGTACCGGCAACCTGGCGGATCTGCTTTCCCCCAAGGTGACCGAGGTGGAGGTGGTCGCCGACGGCCTGCCGGACGGATTTTCCGTGGCCGGGACGGAGGCGGCGGCCCTGCGGGACGGAAGCGGCCACTTCCGGGTGCCGGAGGAAGCGTCCGGCGCGCTGATCCGCCAGGTGCTCGATGCGGGCGGCCGGGTGGTGTCGGTCACCCCCTTCCGGGAGAGCCTGGAGTCCCTGTTCCTGCATGAACTTTCCGCCGTGGAGCGGGCCGGATGAGGTGCGTGCTGGCCATCGCCGGAGTGACCTGGCGCGAGGCGGTGCGTAACCGTATCCTGTACAGCCTGCTGTTTTTCGTGGTGCTGCTGGTGGCGATATCCGCCGTGCTGGACCAGATGACCATGGGGCAGAACGGCCGGGTGGTGCTCGACCTGGGACTGACCCTGGTGCACCTCTTCGGCGCCCTGATCGCCATCTTCCTGGGGGTCGCGGTGATCTCCCGCGAGATCGCCCGGAAAACGTTGTATGTGGTGCTGGCCAAGCCGGTGGGGCGCACCGGTTTTCTGGCCGGAAAGTACCTGGGCCTGCTGGCCACCCAGGCGGTTCTGGCCGGGGTGATGGGGGCGGTCCTGTTTCTGGTGGCGCTGGCGTTCCAGCCGCCGCCGCTGGTGCAGTACGTCTACAGCGTGTCCATGATATGGGTGGAACTTGCGCTATTGTCCGCGGTGGCGCTGTTGTTCGCCACCTTTACCGGGCCGTTCCTGTCCGGCATGTTCACCCTCGGGGTGTTTGTGATCGGTCACCTGACTCCGGGCCTGAAGGACCTGGGGGTCCAGAGCGGCAGTCGGCTTGTGGAAGGGGTGACCACGGCTCTGTACTATCTGCTGCCCAACCTGGAGTTGTTCAACCACAAGCTGGAAGTGACTTACCGGCTACCGCTGGATTGGGGGCAAACCGCCCTGTCGCTGGGCTATGCGGTGGGTTATGGCGGCATGCTGTTCGCCCTGGCGGGGGTGATCTTCCGGTTGCGCGATTTCAAATAGGCGGCCTTGCCCCGCTGCTCAGGCGGGGACTTTGAGAAAACGCACCAGATGGCGGCAGTCGGGCACGCCCGGTAGCCTCAGGGGGAGCGGAGGCAGCGGTGTAAGGGGGTAGCGGTCCGGTACGTCGTCCCAGCCGTCGGGATTTGACGCTTCCAGCACCAGCATCCCACCGGGCTTTAACCAGACGTGAGCGGACAGGGCGGGGCGCCCCAGGGCGCGGCTCACCACGCCGTCGAGGCTGCCCGCCGGAATCTGCGCCTCGGGAGCGCGGCCCCGCACCGGGGTAACGTTGGCAAGCCCGAGCCGGTGGCTGATGTGCAGCAGGAATGCCCACCGTTTTTCACGCGGCTCCACCAGACTCCAGCGGCTCTCCGGGGCCAGCAGGGCGAGGGGAATACCGGGAAGCCCGGCGCCGGAGCCCACGTCGGCCCAGGCCGTACCAGGCTTGATGGGGAGATTTGGCAGTAATGACACTGAATCTATGATGTGGGTGCTGGCGAACCCCTCGGCGCTGTCGGCACCGGTCAGGTTGATACGCCTTCCCCAGCGCATGGCCTCCACCGCATAGGTGGCAAGCCCTTCAAGCTGTACCGCGTCGGGATGCACCCCGAGGGCGTGACAGCCCCGGGTCAGCGCCTCGATCAGTGGGTGTTGGCCGATGTCGGGCAATGCCGCTCCAGGGCAACCAGAAGCAGGGAGATGGCCGCCGGGGTGACGCCGGAGATGCGCGATGCCTGCCCCACCGTAGCGGGGCGCACTGCGCTGAGTTTTTCCCCCACCTCGATGGAGATACCGGGGATACCGATGAAGTCAAAGCCGTTTGGAATGACGCGCCCTTCCATTTTGCGGGTGCGGGCAATGCGCCCCTTCTCGCGCCGGATATATCCGTCGTACTTGATTGCAACCTCCACCGCCTCGCCCACCAGCGGGCCGGATGCTTCGGTATCGATCCCGGCCAGGGCGGTATAGCTCACCTCCGGGCGGCGCAGGTATTGGGCGAGAGAGGCCTTGGGGTCGGGCAACGGACCGGACGCCCCCAATGCGCGCCAGTCCGGGAGGGCGGCCATGCGAGTCTTTTCCAGACGCGCAATCTCACTGTTGACCGCCGTCTGATGGGCGGAAAACGCCTCGAAGGCCGACCGGGTGATCAGCCCCAGCGCCTTGCCGAGCGGCATGAGCCGTTCGGCGGCGTTGTCGTGCCGGAGCAGCAGGCGGTATTCGGCGCGGGAGGTGAACATACGGTACGGCTCCTCGGTGCCCCGGGTCACCAGATCGTCGATCAATACGCCGATGTAGGCTTCTTCCCGTCCCAGCACCACGGGTTTTTGCCCCAGTACCTTGCGGGCGCTGTTGATGCCTGCCATCAATCCTTGAGCAGCGGCCTCCTCGTAGCCCGAGGTGCCATTGATCTGGCCGGCGTGATACAGGCCGGAGACGGTTTTTGTCTCCAGGGTGGAAAACAGCTGGGTGGGGGGCACGAAGTCGTACTCCACCGCATAGCCGGGGCGTGCGATTTCGGCGGCCTCAAGTCCCGGCACCGAGCGCACCATGGCCAGCTGCACGTCCTCCGGCAGGCTGGTGGACATGCCGTTGACGTAGTATTCGTCCGTATTCAGCCCCTCCGGCTCCAGAAACAGCTGATGCCGCTCCTTGTCGGCAAAGCGCACCACCTTGTCCTCGATGGAGGGGCAGTAGCGTGGTCCGATCCCGGATATGCGTCCGGTATACATGGGGGAGCGATCCAGCCCGGCGCGGATGATGGCGTGGGTTTCGGGGGTGGTCCAGGCCAGGTGGCAGGCTACCTGGGGCAGGGTCAGGTCACGGGTTTTGTGGGAGAAAAAGCGGGGCGATGCGTCCCCCGGCTGAAACTCCATGCCGGAAAAATCGATACTGTCCCGCAACAGCCGCGGCGGGGTGCCGGTCTTGAGGCGACCGAGGCGGAACCCGAGGGCGCGGAACGAGTCGGACAGGGCCTCCGCGGGGGCCTCACCCACCCGCCCCTCGGAGCGGGATTCCAGCCCGACGAAGGTGCGGCCCTTCAAAAATGTGCCGGTGGTGAGAATAACGGCGGCGGCGTGAATGATTTCCCCGTTATCGGTTTCCACCCCCCGGATGGCGCCGTCTTCCACGATGAGCCGATCCACGGTGGCGGTCCGCAGGACAAGATTGGGGGTCTGTGCCAGTTCCTGTTGCACCGCCCGGCTGTAGGTGTCCTTGTCCACTTGAGCGCGCAAGGCGCGAACCGCCGGTCCCTTGCGGGTGTTGAGCATGCGGAACTGGATGCCGCAACGGTCGGTAAGGTGGCCCATGAGGCCCCCGAGGGCGTCGATTTCCCGCACCAGATGGCCCTTGGCGATGCCCCCCACCGCCGGGTTGCAACTCATGCGGCCGATGGCGTCCGTGTTCTGGGTCAGAAGCACGGTGCGGCACCCCATACGGGCTGCCGCCGAGGCGGCTTCGGCCCCGGCGTGGCCGCCACCCACCACGATGACGTCGATGCTGCCGGAGGCGAGGTTATGGGTGGTGGTGGAGATCACTGACAACAATTCACTTCGGTTACAGGAGCAAACATGCTGGAAGCAGGGTTTGTCTGGCACTGCCCCGCGCCGTCTGTCCGTTCCAGCCATACAATATGATATCCGAACAGTGCCAGATTACGTCAGGTGGGGTATCTTCACTACAGGGGCTCCCTCTCCGCCGGAAGTTCCCTTGTGTCGTTTTGTATTTTTCCGGTCAGGGTGGTTATGGAAATGGGGACCATCAAATTTTGCGATCCGCGCCTTAAGCTGCGGCGTCCCGCAACCGAAAACGGAGGGTGATGGGGATCAAGCTTTCCAATACTGTTCAGCAGAATGCCTGGACACGGTTTATGCCCGTGCTCCTTTGCCTGTTGATGTGCCTGATGGCAGTTTCCGGGTGTGCCAGCGACTCGGTGTCATCGACCCGTACCCATCAGGATGCCGCCTTGGACAGCACCCTGAATCAGTCCGTGGACGCTGCTCTGGCGTCCATGGTGGCTGCCATGGAAGCCATGGATGCCATAAGCACTGCGGAGGCCACTGAGGCCACTGAGGTCGCTGAGGTCGCTGAGGTCGCCGAGGCCGTTGAGGTCACCGA
Organism: Leptospirillia bacterium; assembly: GCA_046754085.1. Classification (GTDB taxonomy): domain Bacteria; phylum Nitrospirota; class JACRHL01; order JACRHL01; family JACRHL01; genus JBHHVE01. Next base: position 125 of record JBHHVE010000020.1, on the reverse strand, counting down.
GGTCGCCGAGGTCGCCGAGGTCGCCGAGGTCGCCGAGGTCGCCGAGGCCGTTGAGGTCACCGAGGTCGCTGAGGCCGTTGAGGTCACCGAGGTCGCTGAGGCCGTTGAGGTCACCGAGGTCGCTG